>JAYFNU010000001.1:0-242920 GCA_034933305.1 Oscillospiraceae bacterium
GCGTTTTTTCCCCGTCCGCTTCTATTGACACCGCACCGCGCGCAGATTACAATGAAGGATACCGCGGCGGGAAGGCCGCTTTGCATTAAGAAGTAAGGTATGGAATGGAACAGAAAGAAAAGGGGGACGCGTCGGACATGAGCGAAGAAAAAGACAAGATCGGCCGGTACGTCTCCGAAATCGACGAAAAGCTCGACAGCATACAAAAAGAAGAAAAGCCCGTCAGGGGACACCGCCGGAAAAAGATGAACAGGGGCCTGCGCGCCGTGCTGCGCGTGCTGCTCGTGTTCGTGTGCGTCGTCATGGTCATCGGCGTGCTTGTCTCCGCGGCGCTGGCGTTTTATCTCATGGACGTGACGAAGGACGACGACACGCTGCTCGACCTCAATTCCCTCAAGCTCAGCTATTCGACCATCCTCATGGCGCAGAACAAGAAGACGGGCGAGTGGGAGGAATACGAGCGCATCTACGGCGATGAGAACCGCGTGTGGGTCGACTACGACGACATGCCGCAGTGCCTCATCGACGCGACCGTCGCGTCGGAGGACCAGCGCTTCTGGAGCCATCGCGGCGTCGACTGGAAGCGCACGCTCGCGGCGTTTGTCAACGAATATGTCTTCCGGCTGTACAGCAACACGCAGGGCGGCTCGACGATCACCCAACAGCTCGTCAAGAACATCACCGACGAGAAAGAGGTCGGCGGCATGGGCGGCGTGCTGCGCAAGGTGCGCGAGATCTACCGCGCCGTGCAGCTTGAAAAGAATTACTCAAAAGAGCAGATCATGGAGGCCTACCTCAACACCATCCGTCTGAGCGGGCAGCTCGCGGGCATCGAGTCCGCCGCGAACTACTTTTTCGGCGAGACGACGTCGCAGCTGACCGCCGCGCAGAGCGCCGCCATCGTCTGCATCACCAAATATCCGACGAAGTACGACCCCATCCAGAATCCGGAGGAGAACAAGCACCAGCGCGAGGACGTCGTGCTGTGGCTGATGAACCAGTACGGGCTGCTCGACGACGCCGGCTACAAGGCGGCGCTCGCCGAGAGCGCGACGATGACCTTCACCAAAGGCAACACGTCGGCGAACGATCAGGTCTACAGCTACTTCACTGACACCGTCATCCGCAAGGTCATCGGGGATCTGCAGAAATACAACGGCATGACCTACGACGAGGCGAGCGACCTGTTCTACAAGGGCGGCCTGACGGTGTATCTGACCGTCGACACCGATGTGCAGGACACCGTCGAGCGCGTCGCGGCCGACCGCACGCTGTGGGGCGAGCCCGCCGTCGACGCCGACGGCAAGGAGCTCGCGAACCAGCTGCAGGGCGCGATGGTCGTCATGAACTACAAGGGCGAGATCGTCGGCATCGCGGGCGGCGTGCGCGGCAAGACCGAGAGCCTCGTGCTCAACCGCGCCGTCGGCTCCATCACCTTCAACGGCGACGGCACCTATAAGCAGGACGGCACGCTGCGGCAGACGGGCTCTTCCATGAAGCCGCTGTCCGCCTATGCCCCGGCGCTGGAGATCAACGCCATCACCTATTCGTCGGCCTTCAAGGACGACGCGTTCGAGCACGACAACAACGGCAATCCGTGGCCCCGCAACTACAGCGGCGCCTACGGCGCGGAAGGCGTGTATCTGACCGTTTACGAGGGCATCCGCGCCTCCTACAATACCATCGCGGCGCGCGTCCTCGACAAGATCGGCTACAATTACGCGTTCGATTTCGTGGAGACGCGCCTGGGCATCACGACGCTCGTCGACACGACCGACCAGCTCTACGATTACACCACGGGCAAGCGCATGATGGACCGCACGCTGTCGCTCGCGCTCGGCGGCCTGACGTTCGGCTGCTCCGTCGAGGAGATGTGCGCCGCCTACTGCGTCTTCGGCAGCGGCGGGACCTACATCACGCCCCATTGCTACACGAAGGTCGTCAACGCGCGCGGCGAGGTCATCCTCGACACGGGCAAGACCAACCAGACCATCAAGGCGCTGTCGGACGACACGGCCATGATCATGAACAAGCTGCTGCAGGGCGTCGCCTATCAGGGCACCGGCTACGCCTTCACGCCGAGCGGAAAGCTTCCGTACGCCGGAAAATCCGGCACGACGAGCGACGCGAAGGACTACTGGTATATCGGCATGAACCCCTATTACGTCACGGCCAGCTGGCAGGGCTACGACCAGCCGCAGTACATGCCGATGTCCGAGCGCAAATACGCGGGCGCGGCCTTCAAGCAGGTCATGGCCGCCATCAGCGCCGACCTTGCGTACAAGACCTTCCCGACGTCGGACAACGTCATCGCGCTGTCCTTCTGCAAGCAGACGGGTCTGCTCGCGGGCCCGGCCTGCACGGAGGTGCTCACGGGCTGGTACAAGCGCGGCGTCTACCCGGACGTCTGCGACCACGCCGCCGAGATGGCGAAGTGGGCCGAGGAATCCGGCAACATGTATTCGTAAGCCCGGCCCCGCCGCGGCGGGCCCCGCGCAAGCGCAAATAAAAAGTCCTGAACTTCCGTTCAGGACTTTTTTCTGTTTTCGCGCCGCTCAGCCCTGCGCCGCGCCCTCCGTGAGCTGCGTGATCACTTTGTTCTGGAGCACGTACCAGCGGATGTACGGCGCGCCGTAATAGGAGATGTAGCTGCTGTAATCGGTCGTCCCCATCGACAGCAGGAAATAATCCGCGACGTCCTGCTCCGAAACGGTCATGCCCTCGGCCTCCGCGACGGCCTGCACAGCGGTGTAGAAGCGTACCTTGTCCTCGATCTTATCCTTGTTCTGGGCGATGAGCTCCTTCGTCGAGCTGACGTTCTCCGCGTAGGAAAGATAGGTCTCGAGGTCCATGTTGTACTGCTTCGCGGCCTTTTCGTAGTAGTCGATCATCGAGTTTTCCTCGTAGGTGATCATCTGCTTCGGCAGGCTCTTGAAGGTGCTGTTGTCGACGAGCCAGTCCTTCACGTAGGTGCTCTGCTTTTGCTCGGCGAGCGACGCGGAGATGAGCGATTCGACCTCGGCGGTCGTCGTGTAGCCGTAATAGGATTTGAGATTCTGTTCGACGAAGGCGTCGTTCCATTCGGGGGTGATGTCGTCGCCGCAGATATAGTGGATGGTCGTCACGAAAACGGCGTCCTTGCCGTTGAGCTCCTCCTTGCCGTAATCCTCGGGGAAGGTGACCTCGACGTTGACCGTCTCGCCGGGCATGTGCCCGATGAGCTGCTGGAGAAAATCGTCGATATAGTTCGTGACGCCGATGGTCACGTCGGTGCCCGTGCCGCCCGTCGAACCGCCCGAGAACTCGACGCCGTCGATGCTGCCGACGTAGTCGATGTTGACGGTGTCGCCGTCGGCGACCGCCCGGTCGGTGATCTGCTCTTTTGCGGAGAACTGGCTGAGGATCTTCTGGACCTCCGCGTCGACCTCGTCCCGGGAGACGGCGGTCTCTTCCGCCGGGATGACGAGATTCGCGTAGTCGGGCAGCGTGACGCACTTCGATGCCTTCACGCCCTCAAAGTAGCCGTCGTCCGTCAGCCCGCCGCTGTAGGTGAATGCGGCGTCCTGCTTGCAGCCCGCGAGCGCGCAGGACAGCGCGCCTGCGAGCAGAATGCAAAGAATTTTTTTCATATTGTACCTCTCGCTTTGACATGCGGCCGCGCCGCAGAATGCATCTACTATAGCACACCTGCATGTGCCTTTTAAAGAGATTTTTTGTGAAGGAAGGGCGGAAAGTTACATCGTCACCGGCCCCGGTCGCACGAAAAAACGGGCAGAAAAAGGCGGCGGCCGCCATGCGACCGCCGCTGCGATCAGCGCTTGTGCTGCTGCCGCAGCCAGACGCGCATGATGAGCCTGTGGGGGAGCAGCTTGCTGCCCGCGCGCTGGAATTTGACGAAGAGCCCGTGGACGGAGACGTCCCTGCCGCGCGCCATGTCCCGCAGCGCCGTGCGCACGACCTCGTTCGGCCCGTAGATCTTGTTGAAGAAGCTGACGGTGTCGTCGCTGACGGCGCGGTCGAAAAACTCCGTGCCGACCCAGCCGGGGCAGACGGCCATCGAGCGGATGCCGCGCGCGCGCAGTTCGACGTTGAGCGCGCGCGAAAAGCTCAGCGCGAACGCTTTCGTCGCGCCGTAGATGTTGATGTAGGGAACGGGCTGGAAGGACGACTGGGACACAAGCTGATAGATGCGCGCGCCGCTTTGCATGTGCGGCAGCGTCACGTAGGTCATGCCGACGAGCGCCTTGTCGTTGAGGTCGATCATGGCGTAATACTCCTCGAGCGGCACATCGCCGAAGCGGCAGAATTTTCCGAAGCCGCTCGCGTTGACGAGCACGGCGACGTCGGGCTTTTCCCGCTCGAGCAGCGCTTTGTAGGCGTCGATGCTTTTCGGGTCGGTGAGATCGAGCGGCAGCGCGCGGATCTTCGCGCGGACGTTCTGCTGCAGCGCCTCGAGCCGCTCGCGGCGGCGGGCGATGACCCACAGCTCGTCGAAGGCCTCCGCCTTGTCGAGCTCATAGACGAATTCGCGCCCCATGCCGGAGGAGGCGCCCGTGATGACGGCGATCTTCATGACAAACTCCTTTTCGTGCGGTTGCGGCGGAACGGGTATGCGGGGCCGCGGCGGAGAAAACGCGCGGAACGCGCTTCAGTCGTCCCGGCTGCCGCCGAGCGCGGTGCACAGGATGCGCATCGCCTTTTCGAGCACGGCGCGCGGACATGCGATGTTCACGCGCACGAAGCCCTCGCCGTCCGCCACGAATTCGTCGGCGTATTCGATGAGAAGTCCCGCGCCCGAGATGATGCGGCGCAGCTCCGCGTCGCTTTTGCCGGTGCCGCGCAGGTCGATCCAGCAGAGATACGTCCCCTCGGGGACGCGGAAACGCGCGGCGGGCAGATGCGCGGCGAGCGTGCGCGCGACGAAGGCGAAATTGCCGTCGAGGTAAGCGCACAGGGCGTCGACCCAGGCGTCGCACTGCGTGTACGCGGCGATGCACGCGTCGATGGCCAGCGGGTTCGGCATGCCGCAGACGTAGTGATCCCGCCAGTCGGCCGCGAGCGCCCGGTCGGGGATGAGGAGGTTCGACAGTTCGTTGCCGGCGATATTGAAGGTCTTGCTCGGCGCCGTCGCGGTCAGGTAGCCGCTCTTCCGGTCGGGGTACAGCGTGCCGAGCGAGACGTGCTTTTGCCCGCCGCGCACGAGGTCGGCGTGGATCTCGTCGCAGAAGATGAAAACGCCGTTGTCGAAGCAGATGTCCGCGGCGCGGCGCAGCTCGTCCTCCCGCCAGACGCGGCCGGTGGGGTTGTGGGGGCTGCACAGGAAAAACAGGGTGTTCTTCGGGTCGCGCGCCTTTTTCTCGAGATCCTCGAAATCGAAGGTGAAGCGGCCGCCGTCGTTGACGAGCGGGGAATAGACCGGCGTGCGGCCGGCGCGCTTCGCGGCGTCGTCGAAGGGGTGATAGGCGGGGGTGTTGATGATGACGCCGTCGCCCGGCTTCGTCAGCCGCTCGACGGCCGCGCGCATCGCACTGACGACGCCGCTCGAAAAGACGATCATGTCGGCGGTGACGTCGAGACCGTGGCGGCGCTTCATCCAGCCTGCGACGGCGTCGAAGTAGGCGGGCTCCAGCAGCGCGCTGTAGCCGAGGATGCGCCGGTCGAGCCGCGCCTTCATGGCGTCGAGCACCGGCTGCGGGCAGGCGAAGTCCATGTCCGCGATCCACATGGGGATGTACGTTTCCGGCAGATACGGGTTTCCGGCGGCGCCTGCTTCGCATTTGATGCTGTTGGTGCCGGCGCGGTCGATGATCTCGTCGAAGTCGGGCGCGGCGGCCCGTTCGCTGATTGCGGCCATCGTGTGCTCCTTTGCTCGTGTACTTATTTTATACAGTATAGCATACTTCCGCCGCATCGCCATGTTTTCTATTGTAAAAAAAAGTCCGTTCGGTGTATGATAAGAAAAAAATATCGCTGCAGAACGGGAGAGGTCGCACAATGACGGTGAACGAAAAGATCCAAAAGCTCGCGGGGGAGACCGAGGGCTACACGATAGAGACGCGGCGCGCGCTGCACCGCCTCGCCGAGCTGTCGGGGCTCGAGAAGAAAACGTGCGCGTTTATCGAGGCCGAAGCCGGCAGGCTCGGCCTGCCGTCACAGCGCGCGGGCGACACCGGCCTCATCGTCACGCTGGACACGGGGCGCCCGGGCGCCTGCGTCGCGCTGCGCGCCGATATCGACGCGCTGCCGCTCAGGGAGAATCCGGAGAACATGAAGGGGCCCCGCGCGTGCGTCGCCGACGACCCCGGCGCCTGCCACGCCTGCGGCCACGACGCGCACACCGCGATGCTGCTGAGCGCGATGCGCGTGCTGTGCGCGATGAAGGACGACCTGTGCGGCAGCGTCTGCTTCTGTTTCGAGTCGGGCGAGGAGATGGGGGACGGCTGGGCGGATATCCTCGGGGAGCTGAAAAAGCGGACGGTGAACACCGCCTTTGCGCTGCACGTCTCCTCGGCGCTTGAGCACGGCCGGCTCAACATCGGCGACGGCGCGCGCCTTGCGGGATACATCCCCGTCGACGTGCTCGTGCGCGGGCGCGGCGGGCACGGCTCGCGCCCCGATCTGTCGGTCAACCCCGTCTTCTGCGCGGCGTCGGTCTTCACCAATGCGGCGGTCGCCTTCGTCAACCAGATCGGCGCGGGCGAGACGGTGACGCTCGGCATCACCTCCATCGTGGGCAACGTCGCGGCGAACAATATCTTCGCCGACACGGCGCGCATCCTCGGCACCATGCGCTATTTCAACCGCGCCGAGGGCGAAAAGGCTCTCGAGATCCTCAAGAGCGTCTGCACGCACACGGCCGCGATGAACAGGTGCACCGCCGAATTCGCGCCGATGATGAACATCCTCTTCGAGCCGACGATCAACGACCCGCAGGCGGCCGCCAAGGCGCGCGCATGGATCGGCGAGCTGCTGCCCGCGGGCGCGCTCGCCGAGACGGGCCCCTGGTATGCGACGGAGAGCTTTTCCAAGTATCTCGCGCGCTACCGCGGCGCGTTCGGCTTCCTCGGCGTGCGCAACGAGGAGAAGGGCTGCTGCGCGGAGCACCACAACGAGCGGTTCGACGTCGACGAGAGCGCGCTGCGCACGGGCGTCGAGGCCCTCGTGAAGTACGCGCAGGCCGCGGCCGCCGATCCCGAGGTCGCCGGCTGGGGCTATACGCAGCCGGACGGCCCGGACGTCTTTGTGCCGCGCCAGCCGTGGCTGCGGAAAAAGGCCGAATTTTAATCCCGTTTTAATCGGGGCAAAAGGACACTTTAATCCTGTGGACATAGGATGGGAACATCACAGGAAAGGTGGGAACAACACACATGGACAACAATGAAAACAATCTGGAGCTCGTCGAAAAGCTGGTCGCCAAAACGGGCGTCAGCTACGCCGATGCGAAGCGGGCGCTGGAATCCAGCGACTGGAACATGCTCGACGCGATGATCTGGCTCGAAGAGGACGGCAAGCTTGAGCGCGGCCGCACGACGGCGTATTCGACAGGGGAAAAGAAAAAGAGCGCCGGCGCGGAGAACTTCAGGAAGGGCGCGAAGAGCTTCGGCGCGTGGCTGCGGGGCGTCATCGACAAGGGCAACACCAACTGCCTCGAGATGTACCGCAACGACGAACGCCAGCTGTCGGTCCCCGTCACGGTCTTCGTGCTGCTGCTGTGCATCGGCTTCTGGATCGTGGTGCCGCTGATGATCGTCGGACTGTTCCTCGGCTGCCGGTTCGCGTTCAGCGGGCCGGATCTCGGCAAGGACAAGGTCAACAAGGCGATGGCGAAGGCGACGGACGTCGCGGACGGCATCAAGTCGGAGATCGCAAAGGGCGAACAGAACAATCAGTAAACGGGCGAAAGGGGGAAGCGATTCCCCCTTTTCGCGCGGGAAGGGGCGGCTATGGCGCAGCGCATTCTGATCGTGGAGGACGAGGAGAAGATCGCCCGTTTCGTCGAGCTGGAGCTGCAGCACGAGGGCTATGAGACGGAAAAGACCGCCGACGGGCGCGCGGGGCTGGAGCTCGCGCAGTCGGGCCGGTTCGACCTCGTGCTGCTCGACATCATGCTGCCGTCGCTCAACGGCATCGAGATCGTGCGCCGGCTGCGCAGAAGCTCGGATGTGCCCGTCATCATGGTCACGGCGCGCGACGCCGTCATGGACAAGGTCTCGGGCCTCGACATGGGCGCCGACGACTATATCACGAAGCCCTTCGCCATCGAGGAGCTGCTCGCGCGCATCCGCGCGCTGCTGCGCAAAAAGCCGCGCGCAGACGCTGCGGGCGCGCAGAGCGTCCTCGTGTGCGGCGCGCTGTCGCTCGACCGCGCGCGCCATGCGGTCAGTTACGCCGGCAGCCCCGTCGAGCTCACGAGCCGGGAGTTCGCGATGCTCGAGCTGCTGCTCGAAAACAAGAACATCGTGCTGTCGCGCGAGACGTTCCTCGAGCGGGTGTGGGGCTACGATTACGTCGGCGAGACCAATGTCGTCGACGTCTATGTGCGGTATCTCCGCGCGAAGCTCGACGACGTGTTCGGCGTGCAACTCATCCGGACGGTGCGCGGCGTCGGCTACGTGCTGCGGGACGGCGGGCGATGAAGAAGGGGGACACGACGGCGAAACGGCTGCAGCGGCTGTCGCGGCGGCGGATCTTCGCCATGCTCTTTTTCATCAACCTCGCGCTGCTCGCGCTCGCGGCGGCCGCCTGGTGCTATTTGCAGGAGAGCGCGTGGGCGGGGGAATACGATCCCGCCGTGCTGCTCGGAACGATCGCCCGCCGCGTCGCCTTCGAGCGCGCCCCGGCCGGCCTGCCGCACGTCCGCTATCTCCTGTCGTCGCCCGCGCTCGGGCAGACGGCCGTCGACGCGACGGGCTTCGCCTTTGCGGCGCTCGCGTGCGTGCCCGTGGCGTGGCTGCTCGAGGGGATCGTCGTGTGGGCGTTCGAGCCGCTCGCGCTGTCCGACATCCAAAGCCAGCTCAAGCCGCTCTACCGCCTCGCGGAACAGACGCAGAAGCTGTCGCAGGAGCGGTACGTCCCGCCGCGGCAGCCCGCGCAGCCGCGCGCGCCCCAGAACGGCTCGCTGCACAAGCTGGAGACGGCCATCGACAGCCTGCGCCCCGGCGCGCCGGGCGCGCAGCTGCACACCGACGACAAGGATCTCAAGGGCCTCGAGGATGCCGTCAACAGCCTGCTCGCGCGCACGCGCGAGAGCTATGCGCAGCAGACGCGCTTCGTCTCCGACGCCTCGCACGAGCTGCGCACGCCCATCGCCGTCATCAAGGGCTACGCCGACATGCTCGACCGGTGGGGGACGAAGGACGAAAAGGTCCTCGGGGAATCCATCGCCGCCATCCGCGGCGAGGCGGAACACATGAACCGTCTCGTCGAGCAGCTGCTGTTCCTTGCGCGCGGCGACAGCGGCCGCGCGCAGCTCAATTTCGCCGAGTTTTCGCTCAGCGACATGATGCGGGAGGTCTACGCGGAGTCGTCGATGATCGATCCCGGCCACAGGTGGGCGATCCGCGCGGACGCCGAGGTCACCGCGTACGGCGACGCCGCGATGCTCAAGCAGGCCGTGCGCGTGCTCGTCGACAACGCGGTGAAATATACGCCCGCCGGGGAAGTCATCCTTCTGCGGGCGGCGGCGGATGAGACCGGCGGGCCCTGCGCCGTCGTCGAGGACGGCGGCATCGGCATGCGCGCCGAGGACGTCCCGCGCGTTTTCGAGCGTTTTTTCCGGGCCGACGCGACGCGCGCGAAGAGCGCGGGCGGCACGGGGCTCGGCCTGTCGGTCGCAAAATGGGTCGCCGACAGCCACGGCGGCTGGTTCGACATCGTCAGCAGCGAGGGTGTCGGCACGCGCTTCACGCTGCATCTGCCGAAGCCGCAGGAGGCGAAGCGCCTGCTCGGCGGCGCGCAGACCGAATAGACGAGCGCCCACATAAAAAACGCCCCGGACGGGCTGCGGAAAGGATTCCGCAGCGCATCCGGGGCTTCTTTTATTCTTTCCGGCGGCCGGCGTTCATTTGAGGACGGCCGGCAGCCCGCACACGATGCGCACGACGTGCTCGGCGCGCTGCGCGAGCAGCACGCACAGCCTGCCCGCGGCCTCGCGGCCCTCGCGCTCCGCGCGCCCGGCGGGGATGACGCCGCTGCCGACCTCGTCGCAGACGACGACCTGCTTTTCGAGCAGCGCCGGCAGCAGCGCCGGCGCGTTTGCCGGGTCGGCGGCGGCCATCGCCTGCACGTTGCACACGACGGGCCGGCCGTCGAGCACGGCGTCGGCGATGTCGGCGTCGGTATAGCCGTACGCCGCCTTCACATATTCGAGCTTTCCCGACGCGTGCGCGCCGACGACGAGGATCATACAGCCGCCTTCCCGGCGAGCAGGAACGCCGCGAGCATCGCGAGCTCGCCGACCTGGATGAGCCAGCCCGCAAGGTCGCCGCTCATGCCGCCGAATTCTTTTTTGGACATAAAGTACATATAGACCGTGCACAGCGCGCAGGCGGCGAGCGCCGCCGCGCCGGGAAGGGGGAACAGCAGCACCATCGCCGCGCCGGCCGCCGCGAAGATCGCGGCGCAGATGCCGGCCGCGCCGCGCCCGGCCGGCGTTTTGAACATGTCGAGCATGTCGCCCGCGCCGCTCGAGGGAAAACACAGCGACGCGAAGCTGCCCGCGCACCGGCTCAGGATCTGCACGAGCCCCAGCGCCAGCGCGGTGCGCCCGTTCGGCGCAAACGCCGTGCAGACGCCGAAATAGAGCAGCAGATACGCCCCCACCGCGATGACGGCGAAGGCGCCGCAGCGCGGATCATGCAGGATCTCCCGCTTTTTTTCCGGCGGTGCGTGGCTCGCGAGGGCGTCCGCGGTGTCCGCGAAGCCGTCGAGATGGATGCCGCCCGACACGGCGAGCGGAACGAGCGTGAGGCCCGACGCGAACAGAGGAGCGCCGAAGCCGAGCGCCGCCGAGACGGCGCACCAGCCCCACAGCGCGAGACCCGAAAAAACGCCGACGACGGGCAGCGCCGCGAGCACGTAGGCGAGGTTGTCGTCCTGCCAGCGGGGCTTTGGGACGGGCACGCGCGAAAATGTCGAGATGCACAGCGCGAGCGAGCGCAGGATCTTCATAGGAGCTCTCCCTTCAGCGGAATGGGGATGCCGCAGCACAGCTCGAAGACGCGGTCGAACTCCGCCGCGAGCGCGCGGTTGACGCGGCCGAGCGCGCCGACATAGCGCATCACCGCCGCGTCGTAGCCGCCGCCGTCGCTGCCGACGTCGTTCGTCACGACGATGAGGTCGTCGCATTGCGCGGCGAGCGCGCGCACGCCCCGCAGCACGGCGTCCTCCGCCGCGTCCGCGCCCGCGCCGTCGGCGTCGAACATCTCGTTCGCCGTCAGGTTGCACAGGCATTCGAGCAGCACCGTCCCGCGCGAGGGAAGCCGCAGGCCCGCGAGATCGGTGTAGCGCTCGATCGTCACGAACTGCTTGTCCGCGCGCAGCGCCCGGTGGCGGGCGACGCGCGCGGCGCCCTCGTCCCCGTACGGGCGCATGGCGGCGATATAATACCGCGGCAGCGGCAGGCGCACGGCCGCGGCCTCCGCATAGGTGCTCTTGCCGCACGCCGAGCCGCCCGTGAGCAGCAGCTTCATTGCATATCCTCCCACGCCGACAGCATCGAATGCATCCAGGCGTAAACATCCATGGAGTAGACGTCCTCGAGATTGCGCCGCGTCAGCACGTCGCGCACGGCGCCCTGCGATACCACGCGGCCCTTGTCGAGCAGCACCGCGCGCGTGCCGAAGGCGAGCGCCGTCGACAGGTCGTGCACGACGGAGATGACGGCGCGGCCGGGCTGGCGGAGCCATTCGCGCAGCAGCTCGAAGGTCTGCTTCTGGTAGATGAGGTCGAGGTGGTTGGCCGGCTCGTCGAGGATGAGCAGACGCGGCTCCTGCGCGAAGACCTGCGCGAGAAAAGCGCGCTGCAGCTCGCCGCCCGACAGCGTCAGCACCGACTGCCCGCGCTGCCCGCGAAGGCCGGTGACGTCGAGCGCCCGCTCGACGGCGGCGGCGTCCTCGTCGCTGCCGCCGCGGGAAAAGGGGCCCGCGTGGCTGTAACGCCCGAGGCGCACGATCTCCTCGACCGTGAAGGCGTAGGAGACGTGGTGGCTCTGCGCGAGCACGCCGATATTCTTCGCGCGCGCGGACGGCCGCATGCGCGCGACGTCCGCACCCTCGAACAATACGTCCCCCTCGTAGGGAACGCCCCCCGTAACGGCGGCGACCGCCGTGCTCTTCCCGGCGCCGTTGGGCCCGGTGAGCATCAGCCACTCGCCGCTGTCGACGCCGAAGCTGACGCCGTCGAGGATGGTCAGCGCGCCGTAGCGCACCGTCAGGCCGCGTATGTCCAGCAGCTTCATTTCGACCGCCCCGCTTTATAGAATACGGCGATGAACACGATCGTCCCGATGAAGGACGTCACGACGCCGATGGGCAGCTCCCGCGGGCGCAGCACGACGCGCGCCGCGAGATCCGCGAGCATGAGAAAGATCGCGCCCGCGAAGGCCGACGCCGGCAGCAGCCGCGCGTGGTTCGGCCCCGTGAGCAGGCGCGCCACGTGCGGCACCACGAGGCCGACGAAGCCGATGGTCCCGCTGACGGACACGCAGATGCCGATGAGCGCGGAGGAGGCGATGAGCACCGCGAGCTTGACGCGGCGCACGTCGACGCCCACGTGGCGGGCGTTGTCCTCGCCCACGGAAAAGGCGTTGAGCTCGCGCGACAGGCACAGCAGCAGCCCGCCGCATACCGCGAAGCCCGCGAGCAGCGTCAGCGCGTCCGTGTAGTTGCTGCCGCTGAGCGAGCCCATGGTCCAGAACATGATGGACTTGACGTGCTCGCCCGCAAAGGTGACGATGAGGCTGGTGATGCTGTTCGCGAACATCGAAAAGACGACGCCCGTGAGGATGATCGTGTTTGTCGACAGCGAGCTGTCGAGCCGGTAGGCGAGCGACAGGATGGCCGCGAGCGACAAAAAGGCGAACAGCATGGCGAGGCCCATCGTCCCCGCGAACGGGAGGCCCGGCAGCTGCACGCCGAAGGCGATGGCGATGACCGCGCCGAGGGACGCGCCCGACGAGACGCCCAGCGTCGAGCCGTCCGCGAGGGGGTTGCGCAGCAGCCCCTGCATCGCGGCGCCCGACACCGACAGCGCGCCGCCCACGAGCGCCGCGCACAGCACGCGCGGCAGGCGCACCGACAGGATGATCGACTGCGCCGTGCCGCCCGTGTAGGCCGTGGAAAAAAGTGCGGACCGGATGGCCGACAGCGTGTCGCGCACGGGGATGTCGACGCTGCCGGCGCACACGCACAGCAGCGCGCACGCGACGGTCAGCGCCGCGAAAGCCGCGCACTGAAACGCTGTGAACTTTTCGGACCGCACTTTTTCCATTGCGTTATTTCTTTTCCGGCGGCCTGCGCCGCCCGTCGGCCGGACGGCTTACGCCGCCGCGGCCTGCTCGTTATAGACGAAATCGAACAGCGCCTGCGCCGCGTCGACAAGCCGCGGACCCGGGCGGGAGATCTCGTTGGAATCCGCGTTGAAGATGTCGCCGTTGACGACGGCCTTGAGCCCCTGCCAGCCGTCGCGCGAGGCGATCTCATCGACCGGGGTCTGTCCCTCGCCGTAATACATGGCGATGGTCACGATGTAGTCGGGATCGCGCTCGATGACCTGCTCTTCGGAGATCTGTCCCCAGCCGTTCACGTCGGCGAAAGCGTTCGTGAGGCCGAGCATCTTCGCGATCTCATCCATGAATGTGCCGCTGCCGGCGGTCCACAGACCGTACTCGAGCGGCGAGACCTCGAAATAGACGGTCTTGTCGGCCGTTTTCGCGGCGGCCGCATCGGCCGTGATCTTGTCGAACGAAGTTTTCATGTCCGAGACGAGCGCCGCCGCTTCGGCGTCCTTGCCGGTCACCGCGCCGAGCATCGCGATCGCCGTGTAGACGCCCTCGATGTCCTGCGCGTCGCTGACGATGACGGGGATGCCGGCATCCTCGAGCGCCTTGACCTGATCCTCGGTCTGGGCCATCGTCGCCATGACGACGGCGTCGGGCGCGAGCGCGATGATCTCCTCGATGTTGGTCTCGTTGCCCGACTGGACGGCCTGGACGTTCAGCACCTCGTCGGGATAGTCGCAGTATTCGCCGCGGCCGACGAGCGTGTCGCCCGCGCCGATGGCGTAGAGGATCTCACAGTCGGAAGCGGTGAGCGCGACGAGCTTTTTTGCGGGCGCAGCGAGGGTGACCTCGCGGCCGGCCATGTCGGTGACGGTGACGGACGTGTCCTGCGCGGCCGTGTCGTCCGCGGGCGCATCGCTCTTGCAGCCGGCGAAGGAAAGCGCCAGCGCGAGCACGAGCACAAGGGAAAGGATCTTCGAGTACCTGTTCATAAAAGTACCCCTCTCATCATATTCAACCGAACGAGCGGACCGGTGCCTTCCGCGCCCATGCGCGGAAGAAAGAGGGGCACAAAAAAGGCTGCCTTCCCCTGACGGCGAAGGCAGCGCAGAATCAAAACAACGGCGCGGCCGTTTGTTCCCCAACTCCAGAGGTGATACTGCGAAACAGGATGTCCCGGCTTAGCTTCATCCTCCCGGACGTCTTCCCGCCTTGCGGCAGTGACATAATGTCCGGTCGTCTGCATCACGGTTACTGGGATAGCCCGGAAATCACATCCGGTTCCCCAAACGCACCAGCGTTCGCGCTCTCGCGCTGTTTCACAGGCTGTTCGATTGTGACAAAAGCATAGCACACCGCCGCGGTCAAGTCAACCTCCGCTCAGCGGTAAAGGATGAGCGCGACGAAGACGAGATCCCCGCTGCCGGTGTTGCGGATGCCGTGGGATTCCCCGTCGCCCGTGAAGGTGACGTCGCCCGCCGAAACGCTCCGCAGGACGCCGTTGTCGTCGTATTCGCCGCTGCCGCGCACGATGAAGTAGGTCTCGCTCTCGCCCTCGTGCTTGTGGGTGCCGATGGAGCAGCCGGGCGCGAGCGTCATCTCGCTGAAAAGCCGGCCCTTGCCGTACATCTCGTCGGCGCCGTTGAGCAGCGCGCGCGCCTTCACCGTGCCGTCGCCGCCGCGCATCTTTTCGCGCAGCTCTGTCTTGATCTCGTCCGAACGTCTGATCATAATTTTTTTCCTTTCAAATCCAATTGGATCTTGATCGATGGGGAGCGGGGACAGCCCGTCGTGTCCTCGGCGCGCGGCGTGCGGATGCCCGTCGAAACGGTCGTCGCGACGCACGCGCCCGCTTCGTCGGTGATCGTGACGAGGAAGGAGCAGACGCGCCGCCCCGATTTGAGGCACTGCGTTTCGGCGGTCAGCCTGCCGGGGCAGGCCGCGTTGTGATAGGTGATGTCGCAGGAGACGGACACCGCGCCGACGTCCTCGCTGTTCGCCGCGACGGCGAACGCGAAGTCCGCGAGCGTGAACAGCGCGCCGCCCATGACGGTGTTGTGCGCGTTGAGGTGGCGCGTGCCGGCGTCGAGCGCGCAGCGCGCGTAGTCGGGGCGCGCTTCTTCTATGCTGAGGCCGACGGTCTCGACGGCGAAAATGTCGCCGGCAAAAAACGCCTGTGCGGATGCGATGTCCTTCATGACTTCTCCTTTGCGTAATTCCGCAGCGCTTCGAGGCGCTGCGCGTAATCGGGCTCCCCGGGCAGGAAGCGCCGGATGCCGAAGACGGGCACGTCGCCGAGCCCCGCCGCATCGAGAAGCTTTCTGAGCTCCTCGATGAACAGGCCGTCGCCGTCGCGCTCGGCGGTGTCGCGGTCGGTGCCGAGCATGGTGCCCTTTCCCTTTGTGCGGCCGACGCCGCAGGAGGGGCTCGGGTTCATGCCCATGACGCCGACGATCTCGACGCCGAGCGCGCGGAAGTTTTTGATGTCCCGCACGACGCCCGCCGCGATGTCCCGGAAGCCCGCGCGCAGCGCGTCGCCGGAGACGGCGCCGTAGTCGTGCTTTTCGAGCCCGAGGCAGCGGTATTCGGGGCAGGGCATCTGCTCGATGCCGACGCCGCAGCCGAGCAGCGCTTCGACGACGGGCTCGTTGGCCCCCGCGAAGGCGGCGCCCTCCGGGAAGATGGTGTTGAGATCGAGCCAGCAGTGGCTGACGAACAGCACGCGCCGCCGGCGGCGATCCTGCAAAAACACATAGCCGAGGCGGTACGCGTCGCCGAACAGCCCCTCGAACCGGAGTTCGCCCGTGACCCACAGCGCGATGAAAAAAGCGCGCTCGCCGGCCGCGATGCTGCGCAGCGAGGCGGCCGTGCAGCGAAAGACGATATCGGCGCGCGCCCGCGCGCAGGGCGAAAGACGCCCGCCCGCGGACGACCAGAAAAAGCTCTCGCCGTCGATGTCCCATTCGATGACGCGCTCCCAGCCCGCGAGCCGCAGCGCGGTCTCGGGCCGCTCGTCGGCGCGGCGGACAAGGGAATCGAGCAGCGCTTCCGTTTCGTTCATACGCAAAGCCCTCTGTGTGAAAATAAAGCCGGCGCATGTGCGCCGGCTTTCATTATACACGCTTTTGCGGCGGTATTTCAATAACGTCCGATGGGCGGCTGCACATAATCGGGCAGCGGGCAGACGTACTTTCCGCCGTTTTTGACGAGCAGCTCGGCGCGCGCCTTTTCGATGCGCGCGGGGTCCCCGAGCGTGCGCACGGCCGCGAGCGCCATCGCCTTCGCGGCGGTCAGCATGCCCTTGTCGCCGATGACGCTGTTCGAAAACGCGGTATTCTGCCAGCTGTGGCCGACGTTGCCGACGCACGCGGTCGCGACGCTGATGCTCACCGTGGGGGTCGCGTAGCCGACGTCGCCGACGTCGGTCGAGCCCGAGCTGTAGCCCTTCTCGGCGGGGTCGAAGGGATGGATGCCGCTGTCGAGCGGGCGGCGCAGGATGTCATCAGCATTCTCCGGGCCGAAGACGTCCGCGGTCTCCTCGCGGATATTCTTGAGCGTGGCCTTGCTGTAGGTGCGCAGGAATTCGGCGGCCAGCGCGTAGTCGGCGTCGTCCCATTTCGGCGCGCCCACCTCGCGCAGGCATTCGTCCGCGACCGCGGCGAGCGTCTTGTTCGGCAGGTAGTCCGAGAAGGCCATCGTGATCTCGTAATTCATCTTCGTCTCGGTCATGAGCGCCGCGCCCTTCGCGATGTTGACGACGCGGGCGAAAAGCTCCTGCATCTGGCTGACCTTCGGCGCGCGCACCTCGTATTTGATGACGACGTGATCCTGCACGACGTTGGGCGCCGTGCCGCCGGCGTCGGAATAGGCGTAGTGGACGCGCGCGGCGTCGATCATGTGCTCCCGCAGGTAGTTGACGCCGACGTTCATGAGCTCCGCGGCGTCGAGCGCGCTGCGCCCGAGATGGGGCGAGCCGCCGGCGTGCGCCGCGACGCCGTCAAAGATGAAATTGGCGCCCATGATGGCGACGTCGCCCTTCGAGGGGATCTCGTTGAGCGTCCCGGGATGCCATGTGTAGGCGAAATCAACCTTGTCGAAATACCCCGCGCGGGCGATGAACTGCTTCGAGCCCGCGCCCTCCTCGGCGGGACAGCCGAAAAAGATGACGGTGCCGTCCTTCTTCTCGGCCGCGAGGTAATCCCTGACCGCGCACGCGGCGGCAAAGCTGCCCGCGCCGAGCAGATTGTGCCCGCAGCCGTGGCCGGGGGCGCCGTCGCAGACGGGCCGCTTGTCGGTGCACGCCGCCTGCTGGCTGAGCCCGTCGAGCGCGTCGTACTCCGCGAGGATGCCGACGACGGGCTTTCCGCTGCCGCAGACGTACGTCGCGGTGAACGCGGTGCCGATGCCGGCGATGCCCTTTTCGACGGAGAAGCCCTCGGCTTCGAGCGCGCTCTCGAGCGCGCCGGCCGACTGCGTCTCCTGATAGGCGAGCTCGGCGTATCCCCAGATCTTCCGCGCGAGCGCGCAGGCGGCCGGCGCCCTTGCGTCCACCGCCTTTTCGATGAATTCGAGCTGTGTCATGGTGCGCTCCTTATAATACCTTACTTAAAAATTCGATCGTGCGGGGATTGTGCGGGCAGGTGAAGATCTCGTCGGGGCTGCCCTGCTCCTGGATGATGCCGTCGTCCATGAACAGGATGCGGTCGGAGACCTCCCGCGCGAAGGCCATCTCGTGCGTCACGTTGAGGATGGTCATGCCGCTTTTCGCGAGGCCCGCGATGACGTCGAGGACCTCCTTGACCATCTCGGGGTCGAGCGCGGAGGTCGGCTCGTCGAAGAGCATGACCTCCGGCTGCATCGCGAGCGCCCGCACGATGGCGAGGCGCTGCTTCTGGCCGCCCGACAGCTTGCGCGGGTACTCGCCGCGCTTGTCGGACAGCCCGACGCGCGCGAGCAGCGCTTCGGCCTGCGCCTGGGCCTTCGGGATCTTCTTTTCGAGCATCGGCGTGAGCGTGATGTTGTCGAGCACCGTGAGATTCGGGAAGACGTTGAAGTTCTGAAAGACCATGCCGATGCGCTGCCGGTATTTCGCGACGTCCTTTTTGTTCTTCGTGATGTCGGTGCCGTCGAAATAGACGCTGCCGGCCGTCGGCTCCTCGAGCAGGTTGAGGCAGCGCAGGAAGGTGCTTTTGCCGCTGCCCGACGGGCCGATGATCGAAACGACCTCGCCGCGCGCGATCTCCTCGGTGATGTTCTTGAGGACCCGCAGGCTGCCGAAGTCCTTGCACAGCCCTTCGGTGCGCAGAATGACGTCAGTCACTGACCTGCAGCCTCCTTTCAAAGATCGCGACGGCCTTCGACAGCAGCGTCGTGACCAGCAGATAGATGATGCCGACGATGATGAGCGGCTCGATGGACAGGAACGTCGTCGACTGGACCGTCTTGTAGCTCGTCGTCAGCTCGCCGATGAAGAACACCGACGCGAGCGACGTCTCCTTGACCATCAGGATGAACTGGTTGCCCAGCGCCGGCAGGATGTTTTTGATCGCCTGGGGCAGGATGACGCGCTGCAGCACGTTTCTTTCCGTCAGACCGAGGCTGCGCGCGGCCTCCCACTGGCCCTTGTCGACCGCCTCGATGCCCGCGCGGATGACCTCGCAGATGTAGGACGAGCTGTTGATGATGAGCGCCACGACGATGCACGCCGTGTCCGACATCTCGAACGGCATGAGCTTCGGCAGCGCCAGCCAGAAGAAATACAGCTGCAGCAGGATCGGCGTGCCGCGCAGGATCTCCGTGTACGCTTTGGCCACCGCGTTGAGCGCCCTGACGCGGCTCATGCGCAGGAAGGCGATGAGCATGCCCAGCACCGTGCCGCACAGCACCGTCACCGCCGCGAGCCACAGCGTCCCGCCGAGTCCCTGCAGGAAGACGGGGTAATATTTACACCATAATTTTACGAGCTTTTCCATGAACGGTCAACCGGTCCTTATCCTGTCGTCGCCGCGGCGCCGCCGCGGATCTTTTTTTATTCGAGGCCGAGCGTCTTCGCGTAATCGGCGTATTCGCTGTACCAGGCGTCGATCTTGCCTTCGCCGCGCAGCGTTTCGATGCAGCCGTTGACGAAATCCGTCAGCTCCGTCTCGCCCAGCGGGATGCCCACGCGGGTCCCCTCCATGCTCTCGTCGACGTCGAACTTGAAGCCCTGCACGACGGCGAGCTTGGCGTCGGGATTCGCCTCGACGTAGAGCTGCGCGTTGGCGATGTCGCAGATGCAGGCGTCGGCCTTGCCCTCGGTGACCATCAGATAGCCGTCCGGCATGGAGGACACGCGCTTGAATTCCTTGCTCGCGGGGATCTGGTCGAGCGCCAGCGATTCCTGCACCGAGCCGCTCTGCGTGACGATGACCTTGTCGGCGAGCGAGTCGGCGCCCGTGATGGCGCCGGCGTCCGCGGCGCGGATGAGCAGGCCGTAGCCGCTGCTCTCGCCGAAGTAATAGCCGTCCGACATGTTCATGTTTTCCGCGCGCGCGGGGCTGTAGGCGAGCGCCGAGATCGCGAGGTCGTATTTGCCCGTCGTGATGCCCGCGAGCACCGCCGAGAATTCGAGCGGCACGATGCGCAGCTCGACGCCGAGCTGGTCGGCGATGTATTTCGCGAGCTCGATGTCGACGCCGACATACTGGGCGTCGCCGGTCTTGCTCGGGTCGATGAATTCCATCGGCACCCAGTAGGGCTCCGTCGCGACTTCGATGTAGCCGCGCGCCTTGATCTCCTCGAGGCGGTTGGCGGCGGCGGTATCTTCACTTTCGGCGCCCTTCGAGCACGCCGCGAACGACAGCGCGAAGCAGAGCACCAGCGCGAGGGCAAGCAGCTTTTTCATGTCATTTTCCTCCGATCGTCCGCGCTGTAGGCGGCGCGGTCCGTTTGATGTTCTGTATTGTACGGGAAAAAACGCGCCGTGTCAACGCTTTACCATGCTACCATGGTAAATTATTAAAAAGTTTGGAGGAATGCATAAAAAAACCGCCCGTCCTCGCGGGCGGGTCGGCGGAAATGTCCTGTGAAAAATGCGGCGTTCAGGCGAGCGCGTCGGTCAGCGCCTGAAAGACGGCGTCGTTGTCGCCGGAGATGAGGTAGACGAGATAGGTCCCCTCGGACGTCTCGAGCTGTGTGACCATCCGGTCGCGCACGAGTTCGGCCTGGTCGGGGAGGTACTGCGACCACATGGCGTCGTAGGCGGTCATATAGTCGTCGAGGGCCTTTTTGACCGCGGCCTCGCTGCCCTCGGCGGGCAGCACGACGAAATAGAGACTCGATTTCACATTCATGAGCGGGATGGAGATGAGCGACTTTTGCACTTTTGCGGGGTCGAGCCCGACGACGGTCCGCAGGTAGCCGTCGTCCGGCGACATCATGTTGCTGTACTGCCCGGTCGCCTCGATGTTGGCGGCGGCCTTTTCGAGGTCGAGCGTCTGCGCCTTCTTTTTGCAGCCGGCGGCCGTCAGCAGCACCAGCGCGGCGAGCGCGGCGGCGAGAAATCTTCTGTTCATTGCGAATTCCTTTCTGTCATGCCCGTTGCGGGGGGTTCTGTCGGGTATGTAGCGCGCGCGGCGCCCGTCTGTTGCGCGCGAAGGCAAAATATCGAAAAGGGAAGGCGTTCTCGTTGCAAACCGCAGCCGTTTCTTTTATAATTATGGTTAGCGTAAATTACTATTTTATGAGTGGAAGGAGAAATCAATGGCTACTCCCCATATCAAAGCGGCGCCCGGTGAGATCGCGGAAAGCATCCTGCTGCCCGGCGATCCCCTGCGCGCGAAATACATCGCGGAGACCTTCTTTGAGAGCCCCGTGCAGTTCAACGACGTGCGCGGCATGTACGGCTACACCGGAACGTACAAGGGCAAGCGCGTTTCGGCGATGGGCACGGGCATGGGCATCCCGTCGATCTCGATCTATTCGCAGGAGCTCATGATGTTCTACGGCGTCAAAAATCTCATCCGCGTGGGGACCTGCGGTTCCATGCGCGCCGAGATCGGCCTCAAGGACATCATCCTCGCGTCGGGCTGCTGCACCGACGACGGCTTCCTGCGCGACGTGTTCCCGGGCGACTATGCGCCGCTCGCGGACTTCGAGCTGCTCAACAAGGCGTACGAGAAGGCGGGCGAGCGCGGCATCCGCACGTTTGTCGGCCTGCTCAAATCGTCCGACATGTTCTACGGCGAGGAAGTCTTCAACGCCGACAAGTGGGCGAAATACGGCGTCCTCGGCGTGGAGATGGAGGGCGCGGCGCTCTACACCTTCGCGGCGAAGCACGGCTGCCGCGCGCTCGCGATGTGCTCGGTGAGCGACAGCCTCGTCACGAAGGGCGAGCTGACGAGCGACGAGCGGGAGCGCTCGCTCAACGACATGCTCACGCTGGCGCTCGACACGGTCATTGAATTTTAAGGGAGGGAACGGAACATGGCTACACCGCATATACGCGCAGAAAAAGGCGATATCGCGAAGAGCATCCTGCTTCCGGGCGACCCTCTTCGCGCGAAGTTCATCGCAGAGAACTACTTTGAGAACCCGGTCCTGTTCACCGACGTGCGCAACATTCTCGGGTACACGGGCACGTACAAGGGGCGCAGGATCTCCGTCATGGGCACGGGCATGGGCATCCCGTCGATCTCGATCTATTCGCAGGAGCTCATGACCCAGTACGGCGTCAGGAACCTCATCCGCATCGGCACCGCGGGCGGCTACAAGGCCGGCATGCGCCTCGGCGACGTCATCCTCGCGCAGGGCTGCTCGACGACGAGCAACATCAACCGCCTCGTCTTCCCGGGCACCTACTGCCCGATCGCCGATTTCGACTTGCTGCGCACGGCGTACCAGAAGGCCGTCGCGCTCGGCAAGCAGGTCACGGTCGGCAACATGCTCACGAGCGACATGTTCTACGCCGTCGACGAGGTCGTCGAGGATCCCGTCTGGACGAAGTTCGGCATCGTCGGCGTCGAGATGGAGGGCGCGGGGCTCTACACGGCCGCCGCGCGCAACGGCTGCCGCGCGCTGTGCATCGCCACCGTCTCCGACATCATGGGCTCGAAGGAAGAGATGACCTCCCAGCAGCGTGAAAAGTCGCTCACGGACATGATCGCCATCGGCCTCGGCACGGCGTGGGAATTCGCCGAATAGATATTGCAATTCGCCGATGCGCGTGCTATATTATTAAAGGATATAAGAGTAGTTGAAAGAGTGGGGCGCCCCACTCTTTCAATTATTCATGAGGAAATTTACTTCTGCTTGTCGGAAGGAGGACCTATGGCACTGAAAAGCAAGGAAGTCGTCGAGGCCGTCACGGCGCTCGCCGCGCCGCCCGCGGCGGACCTGGGGCTGACGCTCTGGGACGTCGTGTTCCGCAAGGAGGGGTCGTCGCTCGTGCTGCGGCTCATCATCGACCGGCCGGGCGGGGTGTTCATTGAGGACTGCGAAAAGCTCTCGCGCGCGGTCGATCCCCAGCTCGACGCGCTCGACATCGCCGACGGCGAGTACCGCTTTGAGGTCAGCTCGCCGGGGCTCATGCGCGAGCTGCGCACCGATGCGCAGCTCACCGCTTACATCGGGAAACCCGTCGTCGTCGGGCTGTATAAGCCGGACGGCGCAGGAAATAAAGAATACAGGGGCGAACTCGCCGCGTTCGGCGCGGACGCGCTGCAGCTGCGCGTCGGCGGCCGCACCGCAGACATCAGCAGAAAGGACGCCGCGTCCGTCAAGGCGGACGACGACGTGAACATAGGAGGAAACAACAGATGAACGCCGAATTTTTCGAGGCGCTGACGATGCTCGAAAAGGAGCGCAACGTCTCCGCGGATTATCTGCTCGAAAAGATCAAAAATGCCATCGTGATCGCGGTCAAGCGCGACTACGGCGGCGAGGACAACATCATCGTTGACATCGACCCCGAGAAGCAGACGTTCAAGGTCGCCGTGCGCAAGGAGGTCGTCGAACAAGTCGAGGATCCCGAAACGCAGATGACGCTCGAGGAAGCGCAGAACTACCGCTCGCGCGTCAAGGTCGGCTCGACGGTCGACATCCCGCTCAAGACGAAGGATTTCGGCCGCATCGCGGCGCAGACGGCCAAGCACGTCATCCGCCAGGGCATCCGCGAGGCGGAGCGCAGCCAGCTGTGCGAGGAGCTGCAGAGCAAGCAGGGAGAGATCATCAACGCGACCGTCATGCGCATCGACCCGAAAAAGGGCGCGGCGGTCGTCGAGATCAGCGGCAGCGAGGCGCTGCTGCCGAAATCCGAGCAGGTGCCCACCGAGACGCTGCACGAGGGCGACAAGATCAAGGTCTACGTCTCCGACGTAGCCGTGACCGACCGCGGGCCGAAGATCATGATCTCGCGCACGCATCCGGGACTCGTCAAGCGCCTGTTCGAGATGGAGGTGCCGGAGATCTTCGACGGCACCGTCGAGATCAAGGGCATCTCGCGCGAGGCCGGCATGCGCACCAAGCTCGCCGTCTGGAGCAAGGACGAGAACGTCGATCCCCGCGGCGCCTGCATCGGCCCGCGCGGCTCGCGCGTCGCGCGCATCGTCGAGGAGCTCGGCGGCGAGAAGATCGACATCATCCTCTGGCACGAGGAGCCGGAATATTATATCGCCGAGGCGCTGTCGCCCGCGAGCGTCGTGGACGTCAAGATCCTCGATCCCGAGACGCGGGCGTGCCGCGTGACGGTGCCCGACCATCAGCTGTCGCTCGCCATCGGCAACAAGGGACAAAACGCCCGGCTCGCCGCGCGCCTGACCGGCTACAAGATCGACATCCGGCCGGAGAGCGGCTATTACGGCGAGGACGAGGAAGACGAGACGCCCGCCGCGGACAAAAAGGCGGACGAAAAAACGGAAGAAAAGGCCGCTGAATAAGCGGGATACGGAAAGGAGGTCGGCGGTATGAACAAGAAGGTGCCCATCCGGCGCTGTGTCGGCTGCCGCGAGAGCAAGCCGAAGAAAGAGCTCGTGCGGGTCGTGCGCGATCCTGACGGCAGCATCGCCGTCGACCTGACGGGAAAGAAATCGGGGCGCGGGGCCTACGTCTGCCGCAGCGCGAAATGCCTGCAGGCGGCGATGAAGTCGAAGGCGCTCGCCCGCGCGCTCGAGTGTGAAATCGGCGAGGACATCTACGCGCGGCTCGCCGCGGAGGTCGAAGCGAACGGCGATGGAGAATGACAGGCTGCTCGCGGCGCTCGGCCTGTGCCGCAAGGCGGGAAAGCTGAAGATGGGCTTCGATGCGGCGGCGGGCGCGGCCGGGCGGGGCGCGCCGCTCGTCGTGACGGCGAGCGATATCGCCGACAGAACAAAGCGCAACATAACGCGCGTGTGCGGTGAAACAGTGAAGATCCTGCCGATCGACCGCACGAGTGGACAGATAGAACAGGCGGTCGGCAAACGGTTCGTCGTCGCGGCGGTGGACGACGCGAACCTCGCTCAGCTGATTTTGACGCACACCGGCAGCGACAAGGAGGCGCAGGAGAATGATCATTAAATACAGACTCGGGGATCTCGCGAAGGACCTCAACCTGACCAACAAGGACGTCATCGCGGCGCTCGGTCCCGACGGCGCGGACAAAAAGCACACGACCGTCCTGACGGAGGATGAGCTCGACCGCACGTTCAACGTGCTGACGAAGGAACACATGTCGCCGAGCTTCGCGCAGTATTTCGTCGAGAGCAAGCCGGCGGCGAAGCCGGCGCCCGTGCAGAAGACGGGCGACCCCAAGGCCGACGAGGCCTTCCAGAAGGCGGCCGAAGCGGCCGCGGCGAAGCGCCAGAAACAGCACACCGAGGCGGCGCCCGTCGTGAAGGAGCGCGTGAGCCGCGTCGTCGACACGAGCGCGGCGCAGGTCAACATCGACAAATACAACGAAAAATACGAGAATATCGCCCAGACGTCCGGCGGCGGCGGCCAGAACCGCAAGAACACGTTCCAGGGCAAGAAGCAGAAATTCAACCAGCGCTCGCAGCAGCGGAACAAGCCTCCGTTCGCGCGCCGCGAGACGGAAGCGGAGAAGCTGCAGCGCATCCAGCTCGAGAAAGCGCGCAAGGCGCAGCTCAAGGTCTCCATTCCCGACGAGATCTCGGTCGGCGAGCTCGCGACGCGCCTCAAGGCGACCGCGCCCGCCGTCATCAAAAAGCTGATGGGTCTCGGCGTCATGGCCGCCATCTCCGACACGATCGACTTCGACACCGCGAGCCTCGTCGCCGAGGAGCTCGGCGCGAAGGTGGAGCGCGAGGTGCACGTCACCATCGAGGAGCGCCTCAACATCACCGACGAGGAGACCGACGCCCCCGAGGCGCTCGCCGAGCGCAGCCCCGTCGTCGTGGTCATGGGCCACGTCGACCACGGCAAGACGTCGCTGCTCGACTACATCCGCAAGACGAACGTCATCGCGGGCGAGGCGGGCGGCATCACGCAGCACATCGGCGCCTATCGCGTCAAAGTGCGCGACAAGTATGTCACCTTCCTCGACACGCCGGGCCACGAGGCCTTCACCGCCATGCGCATGCGCGGCGCGCAGGTCACGGACATCGCCGTCCTCGTCGTCGCGGCGGACGACGGCATCATGCCGCAGACCGTCGAGGCCATCAACCACGCCAAGGCGGCGGGCGTTTCCATCATCGTCGCCATCAACAAGATCGACAAGCCCACGGCCAACGTCGAAAAGGTCAAGGAGGCGCTCACGGAGTACGACCTCGTCCCCGAGGAATGGGGCGGCGACGTCATCTGCGTGCCCGTCTCGGCGAAGACCGGCGAGGGCATCGACAGCCTGCTCGACAGCATCATCCTCGTCAGCGAGGTGCTCGAGCTCAAGGCCAATCCCAGCCGCCTCGCGAAGGGCACCGTCATCGAAGCGAAGCTCGACAAGGGCCGCGGCCCCGTCGCGACGATCCTCATCCAGAACGGCACGCTGCACACCGGCGACATCATCATCGCGGGCACGGCCGTCGGCCGCGTGCGCATGATGTTCAACGACCGCGGCGACCGCATCGAAGAGGCGGGCCCGAGCGTCCCCGTCGAGATCACGGGTCTCGTCGAGGTCCCGAGCGCCGGCGACATCTTCAACGCCGTCGAGGACGAGAAGCTCGCCCGCGAGCTCGTCGACCAGCGCCGCACCGCCGAAAAGGAAGTCCAGTTCAGCCATTACACGAAGGTCACGCTCGACAACCTGTTCACCCAGATCGCGAGCGGCGAGGTCGCGGAGCTGCCTATCATCATCAAGGCGGACGTCCAGGGCTCGGCCGAGGCGATCAAACAGAGCCTCGAGAAGCTGTCGAACGACGAGGTGCGCGTGTCGGTCATCCATTCGGCCGTCGGCGGCATCAACTCGAGCGACGTCATGCTCGCGGAGGCGTCGGGCGCCATCATCATCGGCTTCAACGTGCGCCCCGAGCCCTCGGCGAAGGATATGGCCGACCAGGCCGGCGTCGACATCCACATGTACCGCGTCATCTACGACGCCATCGACGACGTCAAGGCCGCCATGAAGGGCATGCTCGCGCCGAAGGTGCGCGAGGTCGAACAGGGCCGCGTCGAAGTGCGCGCCGTGTACAAGATCTCCTCGGTGGGCACCGTCGCCGGCTGCTATGTGCTCAGCGGCATCGCCACCCGCTCGAGCCTTGTGCGCATCGTGCGCGACAACATCATCCTCTACGACGACAAGATCTCGTCGCTCAAGCGCTTCAAGGACGACGTCAAGGAAGTCGCGCAGGGCTACGAGTGCGGCATCACGCTCGAAAAATTCAGCGACATCAAGCAGGGCGACATCTTTGAGACGTACGCCATGGAAGAATACAGAGAGTAAAAGCGAAAGGGGGGCCCCCTTATGCCTTCCCACAGACAGGACAGACTCAACAGCGATTTCAGGCGCGAGATCAGCGCCATCCTCGGTGAGATGAAGGACCCGCGGCTCGACACCCTGCTGTCCGTGACGCGCGTCGACGTGACGAGCGACCTCTCCTACGCGAAGGTTTACATCGGCTCGCTCAGCGGCGCCGCGCAGGCGACGGAAGCCTGCGCCGTGCTCAAAAAGGCGGCGGGCCATGTGCGCTCGGAGCTCGCGAAGGTGCTGCGCATCCGCAAGATCCCGGAGCTCATTTTCATCCCCGACGATTCCGTCGATTACTACAACCGCATCAACACCATTCTGGAAGGACTCAAGAATGACTGAGGACGTCGGCGTCCGCGCGGCGGCGGAGCTGCTGCGCGGCGCGCAGGATATTCTGATCCTGATGCACAAGAATCCCGACGGCGACACGCTGGGGTCCGGCTTCGCCATGCGCGCCGCGCTGCGCGCGCTGGGCAAGCGCGCCCGCGCGGCCTGCGACAGCGTCATCCCCGCGAAATACGCGTATATGTCCGACGCGGCGAAGGAAGACGGCGATTTCGCGCCCGGCTTTGTGCTGGCGGTCGACATCGCGAGTCCGCGCCTGCTCGGCGACAGCCTCGAGGGATATGCGGCGCAGACGCAGCTGTGCATCGATCACCACGGCACCAACGAGCGCTACGCGCAGCGTCTGCTGTGCGATTCGAACAGCGCGTCGTGCTGCGAAATCATCGCGCAGGTCATCGACGCCCTCGGCGTGCCCTTCGACAAGTATATCGCCGAGGCGCTGTACACCGGCGCATCGACCGACACGGGCTGTTTCAAGTATTCGAACACGACGGCGGACACCCACCGCCTCGCCGCGCGCCTCATCGACTGCGGCATCGACCTCGGCGAACTCAATTTCACCCTGTTCGAGGAAAAATCGCGCGGCCGCATCGCGCTCGAGCAGAGCGCGCTCGCGGGGCTCGAGATCACGAGCGGCGGGCGCATCGCCATCATGACCGTCACGCAGGACATGCTCGCCAAGACGGGCTGCACCTCGGCGGACATCGAGGGCATCACGCCCATCCCCCGCACCATCGAGGGGGTCGAGGCGGGCGTCACGCTGCGCGAGACGAAGGACGGCCTTTACAAGGTCTCCCTGCGCACGCGCACCGTCGACGCGGCGGCCATCTGCGCGCGCTTCGGCGGCGGCGGCCACATCCGCGCGGCGGGCTTCGAATGCTCCGGCAACATGTTCGACGTCAAGTGCGCCGTCGTGGCGGCCATCGAGGCCGCGTTTTGAACGGCATCCTCGTCGTTGACAAGCCGGCGGACTTTACGTCCTTCGACGTCGTCGCGAAGCTGCGGGGCATGCTGCGCGAGCGCCGCATGGGACACGGCGGGACGCTCGATCCCATGGCGACGGGCGTGCTGCCTGTTTTTATCGGCGAGGCGACGAAATTCGCCGACCTCGACCCGGACCGGACCAAGACCTACCGCGCGTCGGTGCGCCTCGGGATCAAAACCGACACCGGCGACGTCACCGGGACCGTGACCGCCGTCGGCGGCGCGCGCCCGGCAAGGGAACAGCTCGAGCGGGCGCTGGCGGACTGCGTCGGCGAACGCATGCAGCTGCCGCCCATGTATTCCGCCGTCAAGGTCAACGGCAAAAAGCTTTACGAATACGCGCGCGCGGGCAGGGAAGTCGAGCGCACGCCGCGCCCCGTCACGATCTACGGCGCGGCGCTGACCGGCTGGTCGCCGGACGAATTTTCGTTCGAGGTCCGCTGTTCGAAGGGCACCTATGTGCGCACGCTCGCGGAGGAGCTCTGCGAGGGCCTCGGCGCGCGCGGCGCGCTGTCGGCGCTGTGCCGCACGCAAAGCGGCAGCTTCTCGCTTGGCATGGCGCACACGCTCGGCGAGGTGCAGCTCGCCGCGCAGACGGACGCCGCGGGCCTGCTGCTGCCGCCGGCGTCGCTTTTCGCGGGGCTGCGGCGCGCGGAACTGTCCGGCGAGCCGCTGCGCCTGTTTTTGAACGGCGTCCGCTTCGAGGCGGCCCGCGTCTGCGCGGATGCGCGCGGCGGCGAGGAATTCGCCGTTTTTTCCGAAGAGAAATTTCTCGGACTGGCCCGCTGTGAGGGCGGCCTGTTCGTCAAGACGGTGCATTATAACGGATGATGAAGATTCTCGACCCCCAAATGCCGGCCGGCTGCGAGACCTGCGTGTCCGTCGGCTATTTTGACGGCGTGCATCTCGGTCACCGCGCGGTGATCGGGACGGCTGTGCGCTGCGCAAAGCGGCACGGCCGCACCAGCGCCGTGCTGACGTTCGACATGCGCGCCGCGCGCGCCGGCAAAAAAGGCGCCGCCGACCTGCTGCCCATGGACGACAGGATCCGCCAGATCGAGGACCTCGGCGTCGGCCTGCTCGCCGTGCTCGATTTCGCGTCGATCCGCGGGATGTCCGGCGAACAGTTCGTCGACGAGATCCTCGTGCGGCAGCTGTCCGCGAAGGCGGTCTTCTGCGGCCATGATTTCCGCTTCGCCCGCGGCGGCAGCTGCGGCGTCGACGAGCTGCGCGCGCTGTGCGCGCCGCGGGGCATCCGCGTGCGCGTCGTGCGCGACGTATCCGACATAAACGGCGCTGTTTCTACAACGCGTATAAAAAGCCTCGTGCAGGAAGGGCGGATGGATGCGGCGGCGGCGCTGCTAGGCCGCCGGTACGGCTTTCTGCTGCCGGTTCTGCGCGGCAAGGGGCTCGCGCACCGGCTCGGGTTCCCGACCATCAACCAGCGCTTCCCGGAAGGGATCGTGCTGCCGCGCTTCGGCGTGTACAGGACGCATATAGAGCTCGACGGCAGGACCTACGCCGGCGTGACCAACGTCGGGGTCCGCCCGACCGTCGCGCACGCCGACGGCGGCGTCTTCATCGAGACCTTCATCATCGGCTTCGACGGCGACCTGTACGGCCGCGACGTTTTCGTCGGCTTCGGCGATTTCATGCGCGACGAGCGGAAGTTCGACGGGGAAGACGCGCTGCGCCGCCAGGTGGAGGCGGACATCGCCGCCGCGCAGGGGAAGTAGCGCGGCCGCCGGGTTTTCCGGCAGCGCGCGGAGCTGTTTCAGGGGGAAACACCCGCTTGCATTTAAAGCGCGGTCTATGCTATAATACTCGTTGCGTACCCGGCCACGGAGATGCGGCACGTGCCCCGCGCGGGGATTCACCGTCACCCTTTTTCTGTGACCGCGGCGAATATAAAGAAAGGTGAAACTATTATGCTGCAAAACAAACAGGAAGTCATCGAAGGCGCGCGCGTCCATGCGACCGACACCGGCTCGCCGGAGGTCCAGATCGCGCTGCTGACCAACCGCATCAACCATCTGCAGGCCCACATGAAGGACCATCCCCACGATTTCCATTCCAACCGCGGACTGCTCAAGATGGTCGGCCAGCGCCGCAACCTGCTCGCCTACCTTCAGAAGAAAGACATCGAGCGCTACCGCGCGATCATCGCAAAACTCGGACTGCGCAAATAAGAAGACCGGCAAAGGCAGGCGCGGGGCGTCTGCCTTTTCGTCTTTCTTTCGCGCAAACAACTTTTGTTCTTTCGCGCCGCTGTTTTGGTTTTTAGCGATGAATCGGGCGCTTTGCGGGGCAGAGCGCCGGATTTATTGCTAAACCCAAAGACGCGGCGCTGAAGATAAATATTATCGGAGGAAAAAACGATACATGTTTGAAAATTACCGCGTTTTTGAGACCGAGCTTGCCGGGCGCAAGCTCACCATCGAGACCGGAAAACTGTGCGGGCTGTCCAACGGCTCGTGCATGGTCGGCTACGGCGACACGCGCGTGCTGTGCAACGTCACGATGAGCCAGAAGCCCCGCGACGGGATCGACTTCTTCCCGCTGTCGGTCGATTTTGAAGAGAAGCTCTATTCCGTCGGCCGCATCCCCGGCAGCTTCCTGCGCCGCGAGGGCCGTCCGACCGAGAAGGCCGTGCTGACCTCCCGCTGCGTCGACCGCCCCATCCGCCCCTTCTTCCCGAAGGATATGCGCAACGACGTCTCCGTCGTCATGACGGTCATGTCGGTCGACCCCGACTGCTCGCCGGAGATCGCGGGCATGATCGGCACGTCCGTCGCCCTGTCCATCTCCGACATCCCGTGGAACGGCCCCATCGCCGGCGTGGCCGTGGGCCTCGTCGACGGCGAGATCGTCATCAACCCGAACGAGGAGCAGCGCGGCAAGAGCGACCTGACGCTGACGGTCGCCGGCACCTCCGAGAAGATCATCATGATCGAAGCGGGCGCGAACGAGGTCGACAACAAGACGATGCTCGACGCCATCAAGCGCGCGCACGTCGACATCAAACAGCTCATCGAGTTCATCAGAGGGATCCAGCGCGAGATCGGCAAGCCGAAGCTCCCCTTCGAGAGCCAGGAAGTGCCCCACGACATGTACGAGGCCGTCAAGGACCTCGTGATCGACAAGGTGCGCGCGGCGATGGACACCGACGACAAGCGCATCCGCGACGCGGCGCTCGTGCCGGTCTATGAAGAAGTGCACGCGACGTTTGACGGCCAGTATCCCGACATGACCGCGAAGCTCGACGAGTGCATGTACAAGCTGCAGAAATACGTTGTGCGCCGCTGGCTGCTCGACGACGGCAAGCGCGTGGACGGCCGCGGCATCGACGAGATCCGCCCGCTCGCGGCGGAAGTCGGCGTGCTGCCCCGCGTGCACGGCAGCGGCCTGTTCACCCGCGGCCAGACGCAGGTGCTCACCGTCGCGACGCTTGCGATGCAGGGCGACGCCCAGATCCTCGACGGCATCGACAGCGAGGAAAACAAGCGCTACATGCATCACTACAACTTCCCGTCGTACTCCGTCGGCGAGACGAAGCCCAGCCGCGGCCCCGGCCGCCGCGAGATCGGCCACGGCGCCCTCGCGGAGCGCGCGCTGCTGCCGGTGATCCCCTCCATTGAGGAGTTCCCGTACACGCTGCGCCTCGTCTCCGAGGTTCTGTCCTCCAACGGCTCCACCTCGCAGGGCTCCGTGTGCGGCAGCACCCTCGCGCTCATGGACGCGGGCGTGCCCATCAAGGCCCCTGTCGCCGGCATCTCCTGCGGCCTCATCACCGAGGGCGAGCGCTGGATGACGATGGTCGACATCCAGGGCGTCGAGGATTTCTTCGGCGACATGGACTTCAAGGTCGCGGGCACGAAGAAGGGCATCACCGCCATCCAGGTCGACATCAAGAACGACGGCCTGACCTACGACATCATCGCCGAGGCCTTCGACAAGACCTACAAGGCCCGCGTTTACATCCTCGACGAGATCATGCTCAAGGCGATCGCCGAGCCGCGTCCGGAGCTGTCGAAGTACGCGCCGAAGATGCTCTCGATGGTCATCGACACTGAGAAGATCAGCGACGTCATCGGCAAGGGCGGCAAGGTCATCCAGAAGATCTGCGCCGAGTGCGAGGTCAAGATCGACGTGGAGGAAGACGGCCACATCTACATCTCCAGCCCGAACCTTGAGAACGCCCAGCGCGCGCAGACCATCATCGAGACGATCGTGCGCGACCCCGAGCCGGGCGCCATGTACTACGGCAAGGTCACGCGCATCCTGCCCATCGGCGCGATGGTCGAGATCGCCCCCGGCAAGGAGGGCCTCGTGCACATCAGCAAGCTCGAGGATCACCGCGTCGAGAAGACCGAGGACGTCGTCACCGTCGGCGACATCATCCCCGTCAAGGTGCTCGGCATCGACGAGCGCGGCCGCGTCAATCTCTCCCGCAAGGACGCCATTGCGGCGCTCAAGGCGAAGCGCGGCGAATAATCTCCCCTTGAACAGCACGACAGCCGGAGCTCGCTCCGGCTGTTTTTCTTTCGGCCAAAAAACACGCGGAATTCGTTGACCCGCAGCGATTTTGCGTATATAGTGGTATAAATCAGGCACGCGAGGTGAGCATGGAACAGAATTTTGAACGGTTCGACATGAAAAAGCCCCCGAAGCGCCAGTCGCGGCTGCTGCAGCCGCTCGTCTGGGCGCTGTCGCTGCCGGACGTGCGCCGGCATAAAGCGGTCATCACCCGCACGGACTGCGAGGGACTCGAGCCGCCGTACATACTGCTCGGCAATCACAACGCCTTCTTCGATTTCAAGGTCGCGACGAAGGCGATCTTTCCCCATCGCGCAAACTACGTCATCGCCATCGACGGCTTCATCGGCCGGGAGGGCCTGCTGCGCAGCGTCGGCGGCGTGTGCAAGCGGAAATTCACGTCGGACGTGCGGCTCGTGCGGAACATCCGCGAGGTGCTGCGCAACGGCGACATCCTGATCCTCTACCCGGAGGCGCGCTACTCGCTGTGCGGCACGACGGCCGTGCTGCCCGACTCGCTCGGCAAGATGTGCCGGATGATGGGCGTGCCTGTCGTGACGCTCATCTGCCACGGCCATCACATCGACTCGCCCTTCTGGAACCTGCGGAAGCGCGGCGTGACGGGAACGACGGCGCAGATGAAGCAGCTCTTCACCGCCGAGCAGCTGCGCGCCGCGACGGACGAGCAGGTCAACGAGGCCATCCGCCGCGAATTCGTCTACGATGAATTTGCGTGGCAGAAGCAGAACCGTGTCGTCGTCGACGTGCCCTGGCGCGCCGAGGGACTGCACAAGGTGCTGTACCGGTGCCCGGCCTGCGGCGCGGAGTACCGCATGGGCAGCGAGGGCGCGGAGCTGTTCTGCGGGGCGTGCGGCAAGCGCTGGCGCATGACGGAGCTCGGCGAGCTGCAGGCGCTCGTCGGCGCGACGGAGTTCTCCCACATTCCCGACTGGTACGAGTGGGAGCGCGGGGAGGTTCGCCGCGAGGTCGAAGCGGGTACCTATCGCTTCGAGGGCGCCTGCCACGTCGATTCGCTGCCGAACGCCCGGCGCTTCCTCCATTTCGGCGAGGGGACGCTCATCCACGACATGGACGGCTTCCGCGTGCGGGGCAGCGGGGCGTACGGCGATTTTTCGATGGAGCGCACGGCGGCGTCGCTCTATTCCTGTCACATCGAGTATGAGTATCTCGGCAAGTACGGCGACTGCGTCGACCTCAACACGCTCGAGGACACCTTCTATATCTATCCGCACGGCGCGGATTTTTCCGTCACCAAGATGGCCCTCGCGACGGAGGAGCTGTACGCTTTCTGGCAGCACAAGCGAAAGAGCGCGGCGGCAAAAGGCGAAAAGGACGCGGCGCGGGGAAGCGCGGACGATTGATCTGACCGATGGGGGGAGGATGTATATGCAGAAAACAGCGATCGTGACGGGGGCGTCCCGCGGCATCGGCGCGGCGACGGCGCGGCTGCTCGCGCGCAGCGGGTACAACGTCGTCGTCAATTACGCGACGCGCCGGCGCATGGCCGGCGCGGTGGCGGACGACATCATCGCCGCCGGCGGCGAAGCCGGCGTCTTCCGGGCCGACGTGTCGGAAGCGGCGCAGGCCGAGGCGCTGTGCGCTTTCGCGGCGCAGCGCTACGGGCGCATCGACCTGCTCGTCAACAACGCGGGCGTCGCGCTCGTATCGCTGCTCGGCGACACGACGGACGACCAGTACGACCGCGTGTTCGGCGTCAATATGCGCGGCGTCTTCAACATGTGCCGCGCCGCGGCGCCGCACATGCTGCGCGCGCACGCGGGCGCCATCGTCAATGTCGCGTCGATGTGGGGCGAGGTCGGGGCGTCGTGCGAGAGCGTCTATGCGGCGAGCAAGGCGGCCGTCATCGGCTTCACGAAATCCCTCGCGAAGGAGCTCGGGCCGTCGGGCATCCGCGTCAACTGCGTGTCGCCCGGCTTTGTCGACACCGACATGAACCTCCCGCTGACGGACGAGGCGCGCGCCGCCGTCGTCGGCGAGACGCCGCTCGGGCGCGCGGGACAGCCGCAGGACGCCGCCGAGGCGATCCTTTATCTCGCCGGCGCCGCGTTCGTGACCGGGCAGGTGCTCGGCGTGAACGGCGGGCTCATCGTCGAATAGTCCGGCACAAAAAAAGGCGGAGCTTTTGCTCCGCCTTTTTCAGGTCAATAGTTTGTTTCGCGCTCGCACATGTTTTTGCGGGTTTCCCCGATGGCGCGCTCCTGTTCGCGTTCGTCGATGTTCTCGAACGACAGACAGTCGGTGCATTGGTTCATCGCCGGATCGCCTTCGTGCGTGCCGATGCAGACGCACTCGAGCGAGCAGTAGTTTTCCCTGTCGCAGTGGTTTTTGCAGCTTTTCACGCTGCATTTGACGCAGTGATTGGGATGTTCGCAGTTCGACATGGTAAAGCCTCCTTTGTTCGGTATGGCTTTATTGTCGCCCCGCGGCGCGGATTTATTCGCGCGTTTTGTCGATGACGATATATTTCCGGCAATTGTCCGAGCAGAACCGGTAAGCGCCGTCCGCCACGAAACAGGCGGCCACGAACGCCAGGATAAAGCCCAGCAGCGAAAGCAGTTTTCTGATCATTTTCCAATACCTCCGATATAGCGGTCAGCGGACCGCAATGAAATCGCTGAGATTGCGCGGGGAAAAAATGGATTCCTCCGTCATCGGCGCGACGGCTCCCATATGGGAATCGCTCCCTGCGCGCTTGAATTTGTAGATATTCCCTTTCATTCTATGCCCGTCGGCGATTTTTGACCGTCCGTAGACCGCGGTCAGGACAGCTTCGGGGATATAGAAGCGCACGCCGTGGTACCATCCCTGCTCGTCCTCGCCGGCAAAGACCGACGACTGCAGCGGCAGCGGATGCGCTTCGCCGTTGAGAAAGGTCTCGAGGCGGCCGTCCGGTGCGGCGGCGACGGTGAGCACGCGGTCGGCGGCGCCGGGGAAGAAGTCGAAGCTCGCCGCCATGCAGCTCCCGTCGAGCACGCGCGGCGCGCACGCCGGCTCCCGCTCGAAAAACACGAGCTCAAAATAAAGGCCCGCGCCGTCGACCGCGGCGCAGCGCGCGTGTCCGAGCGGGCGGAAGCTGCCGTCCGTCCAGGGATATTCGGTTGTCTTCAGCACGGGCATCGCGTCGGGGTTCGGCGCTCCGCGCAGGATGGAGATGGGAAACATAGGCCCTCGCGTCGCATTCTGTATACGTTTAGTATAGCACATCGTTTTTTGTAAAGTAAAGTGCCAGCGGCTGTGCATTCTCAGTATAGCGCGCGGCGCAAAAACATAAACAACATTTTATGAATTCGGCCGCGGAAATTGATTTTGCAGCGGAAAAGCATTATAATTAAAAAACCGCGCCGCCCGTCGGCGCGGAAAGATGTCTCCGTAGCTCAGCCGGATAGAGCGTCCGCCTCCTAAGCGGACGAGGTTCGCCCGCCAAAAATTGAATAACCCCTAAATATGTCTCCGTAGCTCAGCTGGATAGAGCGCACGCCTCCTAAGCGTGAGGCCGGGAGTCCGAATCTCCCCGGGGACGCCATAAAGGCCGCAACCGCAACAGGTTGCGGCCTTTTCCTTGGAAAATTTTCTTCTCTTTTTCCGGCTTTTTCTCCGTGACAGCGATCTGTATAAAAATTAAATTTCTGCATAAACTGCTAAGAAAAAACGAACTTTTTTGCTAATGAAAACCGCCTTGCTAAGAATTTTGCTAATCACCTGTTTTCAGGGGCGGACGGTCTTCTGTTCGAGTACCAATTTCGCCAAAGTGGCCGCCAGATCAGGATTTTGCCGGAGTTGGTCGATCAAGACGGCGATATCCAGCGTTGCCGGCGCGGGAGTTTCTTCCGGGACCGGAATATTTTTATGAAGTGCCGGTGCGTGAAGATTCGGGTCGGCATAGAAGGAAGCTTCAAACTTTTGCGCGTTGACCTTTCTGTCTTCATCAAGGATATGAGCATAAACATTTGTGATCATGTCCAGCTCCGCGTGACCAGTATCCCCCTGAGTGGCCTTCAGATCGCCGTGGTTGAGTTTAAGCTTGTAAGTTGTGCTGGAATGCCTCAGCGAATGAAAGACCACATTCGGCAGCCCTGCGTCCTCCTTGAGGTGCTGGAAAGCTTCTTCAATGATTCTGGTCTCGCACGGACGCCCATCCTGAAGGCAGACTACAAGGTCATTGTCCTCATATTCCTCTCCGAGAAACGCCTTCAGGTCGGACTGCGTTTTTCTCCAGTCTCTCAAAATATAGGCGAGCGTTCTCGGGAGCCAGATCTTTCTGATGCTGGAATCTGTCTTCGGCTTTTTCAGGACGACTCTCGTAATCGCCTTTTTGTTGATCGGCTCGAAAACTTTTATGACATCCGCGCCGTTCAGAGCTTCAAGTGCCTTGAGAGAACACCGCGCCAGTTCCTTGTCGATATAAATGCTGGCGTCGTCTTTGGCAATGTCGTCATCCGTGATATGGACGTTATCCCAGGTCAGGCCAAGAATCTCGCCAAGTCGGCAGGAACAGGCAAACGAAAGATTGATTGCCACATAGAGCCGGCTGTCTTTGCAGGCATCCAGAGCATCACGGATTGTTTCCGCCGTCCAGATATCCCGTTTCGTGTATTTGGTGCGTGGCACCAGCACATTTTCAAAAGGATTTCTTGTCGTCATTTCCCAGCGAACAGCCTGCTTGAATGCCGTCCGGAGGAGCTTGACGATTTTTTCAATGGTCTTCGGCGGAATGGTGGCAGTTCTGGCTTTTCGTGTCGCAGTAGACACGGGCGGCATTTTCTGAAGCTGAGCGATGTAATTATCTGCGATCCTCGGTGTGATTCCGCGGACTTCCATCTGACCGATCACCGGGTTGATGTAGTTGTCGATCAGCGCTGTATTGCTGTCATAGACCGACAACCCCCAGCGGTCTTTGCCATATATGGAAACGAAATCGTGCAGGAGATCGCTGACCGTATGCCGCTTCGGTGGTTCCACCTTGCCATTGTTATAGTTGCCGAGTTCAATTTCAGCCCGGCGTTTTCTGGCTTCCGCCAGACTTCCGCAGGCTTCCCATTTTTGCTTGGAAGTGCCTGTGTCCGAATCTGTGTAGCTGTAAACAACAGAATATTTCTTATTGCGCTTTACGATACTTGCCATGGTATGTACCTCCTTAAAATGATTAAATCGACTGACGATCCAACCATTCATCGAAGGATTTTCTTGAAATCCGAATAGATGAACCGATTCTCACTACATGAAACTGATTTGCTTTGATCAGGTTATAGGCCGATGATCTGCCGATTCCAAGAATCTTTGCGATGTCCTCAACTCTGTATGTGCGCGGGGTTGAGGGCATTATTGTATCTGAACAGCTGGTGACACCCATATTCATTCGTGTCCTCCTTCCATGTGGGCACCGGCGCTCAAATACTTTTCCAATGGTGTCTTGCAAGACCATTGTAATAAGCTGAGCTGCCGGCTGCAATGATGTAAAATAACCTGCCGGGAATGTTACGGCGCTTCCACTTCTTCGGGAATATCAATATCCAAGCTGACACGGATCGCTTCGTCAATCCCATCCATCTGATCGCGGGACAGTTTGCCGATATATCGGTCTGCGCGGCGCTTGTCGATGGTCGTGATCTGTTCCAGAAGAACAATCGACTGGCCACGCAGGCCCCTGACGCTTTCCAGTATGTAATGGGTAGGCTGGCTTGCTTTCTTGTAGATATTGCTGGTCAGCGGCGCTACGATCAACGTGGGACAGTAAACATTTCCGATATTGTTCTGGAGAACGAGCACCGGACGGTTGCCTCCCTGTTCGGAACCGAAAAACGGATTCAGGTTCGCGTAGTAAAGTTCGCCGCGATGAAATTCCCAATCTTTTTTCAACATAAAAGCCTCCGCTCTTTCTTTTAAGTAAAGAGGCTCACCGGACGGCTGCGGTTGGGCGAACCGTCCGGCTGACCTCACATGTTTTATGAATCCACCCACATTTGTCCTCGACGCCCCTGGGATATGGGAAATCATCAGGCGGCAGGATGCTCCTGCCTCATGGGAATCTAACCCCTCCGAGGATTGCTCCGAGTCGCCCCCATTGCGTGCAGCTGTGGCTGGACGAAAGTATCTTTGACCCTGCCGCGTTTCATGGCCATATCGGGAACAGCCCGATACTTTCAGCCGGCGTTTATCGCTCCCCTCATGTGAGGATCACGGCGCGCCGCTGATGTGGCTGGCATTGGTTTGCCCGCAGCAGGAAAGTACCTGATGATCTGGTATTCAATTTTCAAGGTGCCGGGGGTATATTTTTCCCCTCACCTTGTAGGCAGCGAGAGAGGTCAATCCGTAGCCACCTCCTCAAACTTTTTCAAATATTTTTCTATACGAGTGAGTTTTTTGCTGATTGTCGGCCATTTAACCGATTGCATCGTTGCTATTTCGGTAACACTGTAACCTTCAACAGCAAAGAGAGTAAGGAGTTCAATGTCAGACGGAGACAGTTGCTTTATAAGTATTGAGAGGCTTTCGTTCTCGATTTCATCGGCCCATCCGTATCTTCTGTCCGGATCGGTCTCCAGTGCAGGGCAGGAGAAACTTTCCTGAAACTTTTGTAGATATGGACATCCGACGTTGTCATTATTGAAACTGCTGAGGCTCTGATTGTGTTGACTGAATATCCGATCCCGCTTGAAACTGTCCCAGTCAAATTTCTTCATCTTTTCTATTGCTTCCTGTGACATGCCGGCAGCAGCGTATTCTGCCGCAAGCTTTTCCCAATGGGCGTTAAACTTCTTCTTTTCATGTCCGTAATTGAACTTCATTTATGTGACCTCCAGTTTTTTGAAAGTTGATGGGTTTCAAAAAGCTGGAAGTCTAAGGGTATTTGCCGATGTAAGGCAGCCAATAAAACATAAAGCCTTCTCCGTTCTGCCCGGAGGCAGATGGAAAAGGCTAAAAAAAGAGCCGTATGAAATCGCTGACGCGCCGTGAAACAGGTATAGTTGTAGAACTATACACAGATTTCATACGGCACTTGGGATGTCAGCGATTTTCATCGGCTCCGGGGCTCATAATGATGTATTCAGTTTTAAGATAATGCTTTTGAGGGCTTAACAGGCCCTCGTATTCAAGGCCAAACGGTAACTAACGATTCTGAACGCGATATTGTAATCAGATACCTGGCCGCACCGCTTGCATTTGGTCTGGACATGGCCCTTGGCATCGGAGTAAATAATAAGGCTTTGGTGATTGCAATAGGGGCAATACAGGCTTCTGCTCTCCAGACCGATCACTTCCTTTTTGACCCGTTTTATCCGGTCAAGTACATCTTGAGGTACTCCATTGCTGAAATCGGGTTTCAATCAAAACACCTCCCCCGGATCAGGGAAGATATCCAGAGGGTCGCAGTATTCCGATTCGGGACGCTGGCAGATATAGCCCAGTTGTGTCAGGCGAATAACCAGTGCGGTCCTTGATACCGCAAGAACATTTATCAGGTTGTCCAGCACGCCGCGATCCATATAGTTAAATCTGCGTCCATAGCGGACCAGAGGCTTGTTCCCGTTAAAACGGTACATCCAGAAATGCACGGTGCGCGCCGGCATAAGCAGCGCGGCTCCCAGCGTATTTGCCTGCCACTCGCACCAGTCTTCAGCTCCATGCAGCTCTCGGAGCGAATAGCTATGCTTGTTTGGCAGATGTTTGAGATAATTCATCTGCGCGGTACCGCTGCGGTCGGCACGAAACACGACCTGATGCGCAGCTTCGTGAGCGACAGTAAAGCGGCGTCTTCCATTTTGACCGGTAAGAAGGTCTTTTTCCAAAATGACCGAATCCTTTCGGACCGCAACAATTTCATTTTGACCATAGCGGTTGAATTCGACATTTACATCCGCGTAGGTGGTCAACCCAAGAATGCTGCCGTCCTCAGACAGCCTCATGTACGAAACGTTCAAGCCCAGATATTTTTCTGCCAGCAAATCAATATTTGTAGGCATATGATCTTTCTCGTAACCGTCTTTGAAGCAGTCAAGAAGGATTGTGTCTGCTAACTTCTCCAAATCCTGTCTTGCCCAATATTCCATTGCCTGTCCTCCTTCTCATCAGGCCAAGCTCCACAGCATTGGCCCAAACCGGAAGCTACTGATACGCTTCCACAAACCATTTACCCTCATCGCAGTAAATATGCGTCTCTTTCCCACGGACCATGATGGTATACCGGATGCCGGTGCCGCCGACCTTGGACGCGGCGGCCTGCCGTACATCCTTTACCTTGTCAATTTCGTAGGTGTGCCCGTCAGTCCAGGTAATGTCCACAGGGCGAATCCGGCCATCGCTGTCAACTTTGAGCGTTACCGGAACAAATACTTTTCTTGCCATACTTTTACACTCCTTCTCCTAAGGCGAATATCAGGCAAACATCAGGCCCAGCATGGTAACGGTTTGTGCGCCGATCTCATGAACCTTGATGTCGCCCATCAGGCAGGCATTATACACGGCCCGTTTACCATAGCGTCTGCGAATGTCTTCAATGGCAGCGTCCATTTTATCCTGCTTTTCCCGCCTGACAGGATCGTCGAAAATTGTCAGCTGCTGCGGACACTTCTCAGGGACAAGGCTGATTGCCCGGACACATAGGGCGCGGACCTTGTTCTGCCAACGGTAGTTGGCCTTGAAAAGAGCAAAACACTGTTCCGCAATCTCCTTAGGGCTGCGCGTCGCCATTTCCAATGTGGTCTGAAACTGCTTGTAGAACAGGCTGTTATCCCTGAGCATGATCTGAACGCCCTTGGCCAAAAAGCCATTCACGCGGAGGCGATGTCCCACATCCTGAGAGAGCTCCAGAATCACGCGCCAAACTTCTTTCTCATCCAGGAGATCAGATACGCAGGTCACGCCGTGGCCGACTGATTTAATCGGGGTTTCCCAGCCATCCGTCATGACTCGGGATGTGTCTGTCCCGGCTGCATAATTCCAAAGGGCGACGCCATTTATACCGAGCCAGTTCCGCAGATATACCGGTGATGTGGCCGCAATATCGCCGATTGTGTGAATACCATAATTGGCAAGTTTTCTGGTCGTGGCAGGGCCGCAGTAAAGAAGATCAGACGCTGGCAGCGGCCAGACCAGATCCCGGAAGTTTTCCTGCGTGATGATTGTCATTGCATCGGGCTTTTTCATATCTGAACCCAATTTGGCGAAAATCTTGTTGAACGAAACACCAATGCTGACTGTAAGACCAAGTTCACTTTTGGTTGTTGCCCGGATTTCCTCTGCCGTAGCGACCGGGTCAAGGCGGCAGCCGGTGAGGTCAAGCCAGCATTCATCCATGCCATACGGTTCCATTCGGTCTGTGTACCGGAGATAGATTTCATGGGCAAGCCTGGAATACTTGAGATACTGGTCGTACTGGGGCGGTACGACGATCAGATCACGGCAGCATTCCCGCGCCTGCCAGATAGCCATTCCGGTTTTCACACCGGCTTTCTTCGCCAGTTGGGATTTCGCAAGTACGATGCCGTGCCGTGTCTCCTGACTGCCGCAGACAGCGATTGCTTTCCCACGCAGGGCCGGGTCCAACATCGCTTCGACCGAAGCATAAAAGCAGTTCATATCCGAATGAAGGATTGATCTTTCCATACAGGCCCTCCGTTCCGGTCAGCGCTCATGCACACAATGAAATAATATTTGGCAAAGCTGTTGACATACAATGTTTCGGGTGATAATATTAGCTCACGAACAATATTTCGTGCTTGCGATTGCAATTATAGAGCGAACGGTTGTTCGTGTCAATAAGTTTTTAAGAAAAAGTGTTCGTGCTGATAAATATTCCGAAATGAGGTGTAGATTATGGGCTTCAAGGAGCGCTTGAAGGAAAAAAGATCAGAGGCAAAACTGACACAAACTGAATTGGCAAAAAAGGTCGGGGTATCTGACAGAACCATTCAGAATTACGAGTTGGGTACCCGTCGGCCACAGAATATGGAAGTTGCCCAAAAACTGGCGGAAGCTCTGAACACCTCGGTCGATTCTCTGCTTGGCACCAGTGGAATTCTTGTCGTTCAAGCCCAGGAGAAGGGCGGAGCAAAAGCCGCGCGGGACATCGACGTCATGGTCAGCGACGTTACCGCAGCATTCGCAGGCGGCCGGCTCGATGATGAAGCTCTTGACGGCGCGATGCAGGCGCTGACGAAGGCATACTGGATTGCAAAAGAGAAAAATAAAAAATACACGCCGAAGAAGTACCTCAAGGACACACCTACCGACAAATAATGCTAAGTACCAAATATGGTACACCTCATATGTTAGAACTTTACATGAGAGATTAACTATTAAAAGTCAAGCTGGAAAATGAGGATGGTGGCAAAGAAGCAGATGGTTCAAAAAGGTTATAGCAAAACAGACGTCCTTGAGGACGCCATGCGGGCTATCTGGTGTAGGTTACGATGCCATGCGGTAGGGCTGGCCGGACTTTTCCAATGCAAAAATAATTCGTACCAGCTTTTTGGCAGCATGTGAGATGGCAACATTGTAATGCTTGCCCTCGGCTCGCTTCTTGGCAAGGTAAGCAGCAAAGATTGGATTCCAGAGGCAGACATATTTGGCTGCATTAAAGATGGCGTAACGCAGATATCTTGAGCCGCGCTTCTCCATATGTGCATAGCAGTTTTTCAGTTGTCCGGATTGGTAGGTAGATGGTGAAAGCCCAGCGTAGGCCAACAACTTATCGGGAGACTCGAAGCAGGAGAAGTCGCCGACTTCGGCCAGAATCATAGCACCCATGCGGGTGCCAATGCCTGGAATAGTCGTGATAGGAGAATGGATCTCATCCATTATGCCGTCAATCGCGGTTTCAATCTCGTTAATCTCTGTGTCCAATTCCCGTATAAGCCGTATGGTGTGGCGAAGCTCCAGGGACTTAGCCGGCATTACGGAGCCAATTGAAGTACTGGCTGACTCTCGTATCTCCACCGCCTTGTCTCTGCCGTAGCGCCCCTTAGAGGCGTCAAAAAGAACGGTCTTCAAGTGGGTAAGGTGCGCATCGGCAATCTGCTTTGCGCCTGGGAACTCATCCAACAGGGTATATACGGAGGCCATATGCAGCGTCGGAACCAGCTTTTCCAGTTCTGGGAACAGGATGCAGACCAGTCTGGACACCGACTGTTTAAGCTGGCCGCGCTCCTTCACCTTGTCAAACCTGTATCTTGTAAGTGACTTTAGTTCCTCGTTGTGGTAAGCTGTGTCTGTGTAGGGCTTGAGGCCCACATCGGACAAAAGCATAGCCGCAATGGTACGCGCATCGACCCGGTCGGTCTTCGTCTTTCTAAGGCTGAGGCTCTTTCGGTACAGATTCGTGTGCAAGGGGTTCAAGACATAGGTGGCCAGACCGTTGTCAAGAAGAAACCCGAGAATGTTGTAGCTGTAATGCCCGGTAGCCTCAAGTCCTACTTTTATTTTGTCCTGAGGCGCGGAACACTCGCGAATCCTTTGCAGCAGGCTGTTGAATCCATCCATGTTGTTTGGAATGGTGAACACGTCCGCGAGGACTTCACCCTCCGAGTTGATGATGAAACAGTCGTGCTTATCCTTGGCAACATCGATTCCAACAGAGATCATAGCAATTCCTCCTGCGGTAAAATGTTGATGCTGCATCCACAGGGCACTTTGCTCTTGTAACCTTGTTCCACATAAACCGTCTGGCGGTATTTAACTGATTAACAAACCTGCAAAGGGCTGTGGTTGGAACCTTTCAAGAACCATCTTGTGGTAGGGGGCACACACCAATCCACAGCATCCCTTACAGTGTAGCACACAGTCCTTGGAGAGGGACTATAAAAACTACTACTCTATAATACAAGGGGGTAAAGCGATGAGTATGGATCGTCTCACACAGGTCGGCGAAGGACTTGTCAAGCGCTTCGGTACAAGAGACCCGCTGGAAATTGCGGAAGACATCGGAATAGAAGTTTTATACTGCGATAACTTCGGCCCACTTAAGGGCATGTATCGCGTAATCAAGCGGAATCGTTTTATCTTCCTGAACAAGGACCTGAATCAGCGTATGACTCGTATTGTCTGCGCCCATGAAATCGGCCATGATCAGCTGCACCGGTATCTGGCAAAGGGAGATGGACTCCAGGAATTCATGCTTTATGATATGACGACGAAGCCGGAATACGAGGCGAACATCGTCGCATCGGAAATCCTTCTGGACAGCAATGAGGTGCTTGACTACATCTTCGATTATCATTACTCAGCAGAAGAAATTGCCCGCTGCATGGGCACGGATATCAACTTGGTGGCTTTGAAGATTGCTCACCTGAATGAACTTGGCTACGGTTTTCGGAATGTGGACCATCGGAGCGATTTCCTCAGGGGGAAAATCACAGACAAGTAACAAACACTAAATAGATGTACATAATGGAGCACAGAAGGTCGGAGCAAGAACACAACTATAATATATTCATCATAAATGGTTGTCGTCTCTATCGCTGTAACTGAGAAAGGTGCAAAACAGAGTATTTCACTTGTAGGTGTTCTGCTATCCCAGCATGGGTTCAGGGCGATGAACGCACTGTAGTGGTATGAGGACTTAGCTTGACTCAGCCGCAAGATCTTTACGTTTCGCCTGTCTCGAGCTTAAAGCCTCATAAGCAGCGCAGGTTCATACCTACGCTGCTTTTTCTAAACACGAAATTTAGTTTTGCGCAAGTTATATTGCGGTAATGAAGTTTACGCGCTATAATTAACTATAAAGTGTTTCTTTTGCGAGGTGAGCAATATGCCTGTAAGCTACAACAAACTCTGGAAGCTCCTGATTGATAGGAAATTGATGAAGAAAGAATTGCGAGAAATGGCTGGAATCAGTTCTGCTACTCTTGCAAAAATGAGTAAAGGCAAAACAATAAGTGGTGAGGTCATTGTGAAAATATGTACCGCACTCCATTGTGATGTCGGGGATATTATGGAAATCGTGCCAGATGATAGTCCTGAATAATGGACAGCGTAAAAAGTAAAATGAAATATAGAAAATGAGCTGTTTGCTCATTTCCCCTTGCGGAGAGAGAACATGGATAAACATACACCTGAACAACGTCGCCGAAATATGCAAGCAATAAAGTGCAAAGATACGAAAATTGAGGTTCTTTTGCGCAAAGAATTGTGGTCTCGCGGTATTCGCTACAGAAAGAATGTATCAAGTATTCTCGGAAAACCTGACATAGCAATACTTGGTTATAAAATTGCAATATTCTGCGATAGCGAGTTCTGGCACGGTTTTGATTGGGAACACAAAAAAGAGGAAATTAAGTCACATCGTGATTTTTGGTATCCTAAAATTGAACGTACCATGGCACGAGATGCCGAGGTGAATAAAAACCTTCAAGAGCAAGGATGGATGGTTTTGCGCTTCTGGGGACATGAAATAGAAACAGATGTCAACTCCTGTGCAGATTTGATTGTGAAGGTACTAAAGGAGCGGAATGAATGCAGTACAAAACAATAGATTTATGCGCAGGAATAGGTGGCATTCGAAGAGGCTTTGAACTAGCAGGTGGATTTGTTAATGTTGCTGCGGCAGAAATTGATGAACTTGCTTGCAAGACTTATGAGCATTTATTTGGAGATAACCCGAGAAATGATGTAACCTCTGAAACATTCAAAAGCGCTCTCGTTGATCTTCACTACGATATACTGCTTGCTGGCTTTCCCTGTCAATCATTTAGTAGTGTTGGCTTGAGAGAAGGATTTAGGGATGCTACTAAGGGCACAATTTTCTTTGATATTGCGCAGATAATTGAACGCACAACGCCAAAAGTTGTCTTTCTTGAAAATGTTGAAAACCTTGTCAATCATGATAAGGGAAATACGTTCAGGACTATTATCAAAACACTTGAAAAAGACCTGAACTATAAGGTTATCGGAGTTTCAAACGATAAGGATGGTGGGTTAAAGTATACGCCACGGTCATTCATCAGGAACTCAAAATACTTCGGGATACCACAAAACAGGCCTCGCGTATACATTATTGCTTTTAGCCGCGAATATTTCGGCGACAAAGTATCCCGACTACCTAACTCAACTCCCGAACGAGGGTCAAAACAGATATACGCTTCATTACGTGACGTGTTGGAAACAGGAGATGTGGAGGATCGCTTCTTCCTCTCCAGCGGGTATCTCGAAACTCTCGAAAAGCACATTGTAAAACAAAGGGAGAAAGGCTATGGTTTTGGGTACAGAATCGTTAACTCTCCTGAAATAGCTAATCCGATAGCAAACACACTTCTTGCAACTGGGGGGTCCGGTAGAGAAAGAAACCTAATTCTTGACGTTAAGAATGGGCCTAAGTACGCAGGAACAATGGTAAAAGGAAAATACTCGAAGATAAACAACAAGAACATTCGAACGATGACCCCAACTGAGTGGGGAAAGCTTCAAGGATTTATTAGCTATGCATTTATTGGGGAGGACAATACCGATAAATTTTCTTTTCCAGAAGGTATACCCAATGTCCAGCGGTACAAGCAATTTGGTAATTCTGTAACCATCCCAGTAATAGAAGAAATGGCTGGATTTGTGTCTCGTTGTATTTCAGATATGACGTGGGACAACTCGGAAATAGAAAAGCGTCTTTTCAGCATGTACGGTACTGAACACAAGATATGTTCATCAATCTACAAGCGACTAGGTTCAACCTTGCGCGAAAAAACGATGAGCGAGTATTTTGATATTGTTTTTCACTTTAAGTGTGGCTCAAAAATTAGGAGTACGGATATTGCCAAATACTTGGAAGTCTCTGCGGCGAGAGCATCACAAATTACAGCTCAATTGTGCTCCGTCAATTGCCTAATTCGTAATGAAGATCGGACATATACGTTCGCATCAGATTGATAAGATGCTGACTGAAATGGAGGGCGCATTATGAGTACAGCTAGTGAACTGATGGAAAAAGTTATCGAGAATTGCGACTTGCTTTATAATGGCGATTTGTTTTCTCGAGAACTGTTAATGCGTTCCTTTGCTCAGTTTTTATCTTCGTCTGCCGAAAAAGATAAACACAATGTTGGCATCATACTTCATAGCGGTTCACTGGTATTTGATGCACTTATCCTTACCTATGCTGCTATTTCCAATTTGGTGATGTCCGAAACCAGCAGCGAAGACGTAATTGATTCCCTCGAAATAGGCAGCAGTGTACTGTACGGTCAACGGAAACGAAGCCGTTATACCTTTTCTGGCAAGACCGAAGTACCTGGATTGCAGGGTGGCGAGTATGTTTTGCTAACACAGGGTGAAGGTAACAAGAGTTACGTTCCAAAAGCCCGGTGGAGATATATTACCCCTTATAACGGTTCATCGACGAGACTGGACGGGAGGGGCATCCGAAAACTTAGCGGAATTAAGGAATCGTTTTTCACCACCGTCTTGGGCGTTAAAGTATGTGACATCCCCAGTGTGATAGACACATCGGTAATAGTAGTAATTCCTCGCGACAGGGCTGACCAGCTTTTAAACGGGCTTACAGTTCGTTTCGGCGAGAATGAAGCAAGACTTCTCGATTTAGTTACGGCTTCCTACTATACCGAGAACGATGAATACTACTACGGTGGTAACACGGCTAAGGTGGAGCCCACTTTGAAAATCACGGGGAAGATTTCGGTTGCCCGCAAGCTCCTACTTGACAAGACTGGTAACCATAATATTGGACTCATTGTTGCTGGAGACAGTTCTGTTTCAAGAGGCGAATCTGAGTTACCAGAGCTGATGCACAGAAAATCGGTAAAGTATGTTTATGTATCAGTTCATATAGATTCGGAGTATAGTTTGGCACTCATCAAAGAATGTGAAAACCCGAGTGTATTTGCATGTACTAGAGAATTTCTTTTATCGAACACCACCACTCAACGAATACATAATCCGCTGACAAATGAGCTAACAAGTCAGGTAAACGCAATCATTGACAGAGACAGTTCTCCAGTAATTCTGCATGGACATTTTTCATGGGAACAATTCAAGGATTTTAAGCGAGCAATGTTTGCCATAAAGGGTTCCGAATACGACAGCCCAGAAAAAGATGACTTTTTAATTTGCGCATATTCACTGCTGAATCTCTTCCTGACAGCTGTCTTTAAAATTAGTGTTCTCGAAGAAATGATTAGTAACAAGCATCTTGATCTGGTATCACCAGCCGATCGCTTGGAAAGTCTGACTTCGTTGACCACTGGATTTCCCGCATACTTGCATGACAAAGCAAAGTATATCATTGACACATTAGAAACCGCATATCTCCTGCTGACTGAGCAATCAGAAAAAGAAACCTATCTATGGAATTATATGGGGAAAAACCCGCAAGGGAAGATAGCTGTCGTAGTACCCAAAGCGTATTACGCATCCATCCTGAGGGAAACGGGTTTGTATTCCATTGTGGATGATGAAACTCAATTATATATCACCACGGCGAATCGTTTCGATAACACTCAATTGTATGACACTATTATCAGTGTAGGAGATGTTGAAGGTAAGCGCTTTAATCCTTTCCGCTGCCGTTCGTCCTGCAAGATAATTACTGTTCTTTATTCTTTTGAGTCAAATCTTTTCAGGCACAAATGCAAAGAAGCGGATAGAATTGAGACAATACTAAATGCACATGCTAAGGTGGGGTATATCGAGGATAATAAAGGTGATGATTTGTACTACGATAACGCCACGGATGAAGAAATTGAAAGCGTTGAGCACATGGCATCAGATGTTGAGGAATACATCTATCATCTTAATGAAATTGCGGAATATCGCAGTATGGGCTATTCTGGCGCTGCCGCTGGAACAACGGCAGAAACAGTGGCAATAGCAACTTTTGAAAGCGGTGAAAGAGCATTTTTTACCAAAATGTACAAAGCATATGTGTTTGATGATAATAGTGGTGAGGTCAAAGAATTGGGTGTTGAAGAACTCAGCGAAGGTGACTCCATTGTGTTCACGCAAAACAATTCCGAAACGAGAGATATTGTTGATATGATTCTTGAAAAGCTTGTTTCAGAGAACAAGTTGTCTCAGGACAGCGTTAAGAACTACACCATGTCAAAGCGCTGGAAAACTGCACTTCGAGATTACATGAATAACACGCAAGCTACCGCATCATCTATTGCGCAGAAGATGATTGAAAACGGTGTACGAGTACAGGAAATCACTATCCGTGGCTGGCTTGATGAAGATTCACACACGGTTGGTCCCAAATATGCAGATTCCATTCAACAAATCGCTTTGCTTGTAAGTGATGATGATATGTTTGAAAACTATATTCAATATTATAATGCTTGTGCTGTAATAAGGAGAATCCGCCGGGATATTCTGAAAAAAATCGGAGATGCAATAATTAATAAGTTATGTGGGCGCATCCCTGATTCGGGAACACTTATGTCAGAGATATATGATAGAATCGATTCTTTGGCGTTGATATTAAGATTAGATTCAATATCCTACATCACTCGCACCGTTCCGCTTAATGCGACCAACAGACCAATAACAGCAAAGGAGTGACACGTGAATGGATGATATACTGCAAGCCCGACAAGATTATATTGAGCTAATAAAGCGAGAGTTGCTTGGCCCTGGTTCTGAGATTTCCATTCCAGATAAAGAACATGAGCTAATTTCAACGTCACCAGATGTGCGCTATTCCATAGGCATTTTGTTCCCGAGAGAAAATAGAATAAACGCTGACAGCAATGACCCATCTCGTGTAGAAGAATCCGCTGTTTCCTCCGATGAAGATGAGCCTCTTCCTGATGTCAGTGAACCAGTTGAAGAAGGACGGGAAAAGCCTGATGCCACAACTCCAAGCGACGAAGAAAACCTAGATGAAGAAATAGGGCTGGCAACACAAAACATGCCCTCATCAGCTGGAATGACCTTTTTTGCTTTCGGTAAAACTGACAGGATTTGTTGTACTATTTCATTTGCGTCTTATCGCCATGCATTGGCCCAAGACTGCCGCATCCCGTTTTATCCGAGAGACCCTGAAGCATATAGCGTCCCTTCAGAGCTTTCAAATATAGTTGAGTATAGCAAAGAATTAGGTTGCTTATACCTCCGCACGGGCGGCGTAACTAGAAAGCATATTTCGGAACTAAGAGAGAAAGATATCCTAGATGTTGATGAATTTGGTATTTTTGATGCGCTTTATAAGCTTTGCACTCAGCTGAAGAACGGGTATGTTAGAGAGCCGCATGAAGGTGAAGTCATTCTTGAATTCGGTGGAGCTGATTACATAGACAGTAATCATGAACTGTTTGGTACAACTGCGAAACTTACGGCATTGCGTCGCAAAGTCAGTTCCGATTTGTATGCCGTAACTGTGATGCTGGTGAATGACAGCAACGAAAAATCTAATGGGACAAGATGCATTTTCCAGCCGAAGATACAGATTGAGACGAAAGATAACAGCTTTGTATTTCGAGAGTATGGCGGCGTGGCTGATTTTTCTACATTAGATGATGAAGAAAAGTCGCTTGAGTTGCAATACAGGAACAAAAAGGTTTATGCAACGGGATTGGGAACATCAGTTAACTGGACTATTTCCGACGATGGAAACGGTGTTCTGTTTAATGATTTCTTCCCAGAATCAGAAGTACCGAATATGGATTTCAATTTGCCTTTGGATTCAAATGTCCCCGAAAATGCACTGTCCATGAAGTATCTTTCCGATTTTTCCTCCGATCCAAAGGCGGATAAAATTACAAGCCTTCGTTTGCTTGTAAATGCCTACGGTAAGTGGATTGATGGATTAAGCACTAGACTAAGTAAACTTACTGAAAAGTATGGGGATCGTTTTGATGATATAGCTAAGAAGAACATATCTGGATGTTTCCACTCAATGCAGCGGATGAACGCTGGAATCGATATTCTCGAAAATGACGAAGCAGCTTGGTCTGCTTTTCAACTAGCAAACAGGGCCATGTTCATGCAACGAGCACATTTACAGCTTCAAGCAGGCCTGTCAAACAAAGACCGGTTTCCAGGTGATGAACAGCTTGAAGCAATGTTAACTAACATTGATTACAGAACAATCGATTCTCTCATACATGACAGATACTCCTGGCGTCCGTTTCAAATAGCGTTCTTGTTGATGAGCATAAAGTCTATTACGAACGACACTTGCGTTGATAGGGACATTGTTGATCTTATTTGGTTTCCAACTGGAGGTGGCAAAACAGAAGCATATTTAGGGCTTACGGCTTTCACGATTTTCTATCGTAGATTAAGGTATGCCGAATCCGCTACCGGCACGACAGTAATCATGAGGTATACCTTGAGATTGCTTGCGGCGCAGCAGTTTACAAGAGCCTCTACTCTGATATGCGCTTGTGAGTATATTCGCCGAGATTCCATATCTAAAAAGCCTTTGTACGCCAAGTATTCGTTAGGTAATGAGCCAATTACCATCGGTCTCTGGATTGGCGGTGATCACACCCCCAATACTAACGATAAAGCAAAAAAAGAATTGAAAGCACTGCTAGATGCCAATTCCAGTAATCTGCGCGATGCAAAAGACAAACACAATAAATTTCAAGTCCTCAAGTGTCCTTGGTGCGGCACAAAACTTGTGAAAGAACGTCAGGACGCTCGTTTGATTGGTACCTTCGGGTATAGAATGCGCAACAATCGTCATTTCGAGTTGTTCTGTCCTCAAGAGGCGTGCTTTTTTAATCAAATCGGTACACTACCGGTTCAAATTGTTGATCAAGAGCTGTATTCCTCTCCGCCAACGCTTTTGTTTGGCACTGTGGACAAATTTGCTATGCTTCCTTGGAAAAGAGAAATTGGTTCATTTTTTGCAATAGGTACAACTAATAGAGCGCCAGAACTGATAATTCAGGATGAGTTGCATCTGATTTCTGGCCCGTTGGGAACTATGGTCGGGTTGTACGAAACTGTCATTGACGCTCTTTGCAGAGAGAAAGGTGTCAAACCGAAAATTGTTGCCTCAACTGCAACAATTCGGCGAGCCAAAGAACAATGTTCGTCTTTATATGACAGAGAAGTTCAGCAATTTCCTCATCCCGGGCTTGATGCTGATGATTCTTTCTTCGCAAGAGAGTCAAAGATTGACTATGAGTCTGGCATATTTGGAAGAAAATACATTGGATTGATGCCGTCAGGGAAAACGAAAGCAATGATGGAAGTTAGGGCCATTGCGGCCCTGATGCAGAAAATCAACACAATGAAACTCGATGATTCGGTTAAGGATAAGTTTTGGACGCTAACAGTCTATTTCAACAGTTTGCGAGATCTCGGCAAATGCTCTACTCTTGTAGATGATGACGTCAAGGATTTCATTAAACGTACTGCTTACCGACTGGGAACAGCCCGCGATGCGCGAATGATTGCGAGAGCCGACGAATTAACAAGTCGTGTTTCAACAACTGAGCTTAACGAAACACTAGATAAACTTGAAAAGCTCGTTTTCTCGAAAGAGAATATAAAAAACAAGAAGTATGCTTCAAACATACTCCTTGCAACTAATATGATTTCAGTCGGAATTGATGTGGAACGTCTCAATGTTATGCTTCTCGTCGGCCAGCCAAAACTTACCAGTGAGTATATACAGGCTTCCAGTCGTATAGGCAGGAAATATCCTGGTGTTGCTTTCGCATTGTACGACGGCTCAAAGAGCAGAGACAGGTCTCACTATGAGCAGTTTAAACCGTATCATGAATCATTCTACAAATACGTTGAGCCAACGGGCGCAACTCCATTTTCTAAGCCTGCAAGAGACAGAGCCTTACATGCGATAGTAATTTCTTTGCTGCGGCTGTTGCAACCAGATTTGGCTGATGAAGCGGATGCTTCTAGGTTTACGCGAGACAAATACAGCGAACGTATTTCTTTGATTAAGTCATTTATTACCGGGAGAAGCAGTGATATTGTCCGGAGAGCAAACGCGGGACTTGTAGATGACAGTGCAGCTATTGCAGATGAAATTGACACAATCCTTGAAAAATGGGAGCGCCTTGCCGAGAATTATGATGAGGATCACTTCGCATACGGAGAGCAGTATATGTTCTCGCATCCTGAAGAAAGCTATGGACGTTTAATGAAGGTATTCAACACCGACCCACATGATGTTAATGCGTTTGACACAATGACTTCCTTGAGAAATGTCGATTCGACTGTCGCAGGTAATGTACTGATTTGGGGGGAATGAGATGAGTTTGCAAATACAGAAAGATAAAATTTGGTTGAACAAATACACTCATTCCGTACGAGCTTCTCAGGCGGTGCTACAGTACGGTGTCGGAGCTATGGTTGATTTTCCCGACCAAACTCTGATGACAGCAGCACCTGAGTATTGGCAAGAACGGGTAGAGCAAATTCACGATGAACGTCTTGAGAAGGTTCTTCATGTGGATTATTTCGGAATGCCGGGAAATAAGGATGAAGCCAAATTCAGTGAAGGTATTTCGTATGTCCGATTCCCAGAGTGGTATTTTTGCCCCAAATGCAGAAAGTTTCAACCTATTGCCTCGTGGGTTGAGGATTACATTAAAAAGGGAAGGCAAAAAGCCAAAGATGAAGATCCATACATGGTGAAGCACATGCAATGCCCAATATGCCATCAGGATTTGGTTGTGGCACGTGTTATTACGGTTTGCGAGCACGGACACATCGATGATTTTCCGTGGGTTAAATGGGTGCATTGTCAGAGTATAGGAGGCGCAAAAAAAATTTGCGACCATCCTTCGCTCACCTTTAAGACGGGTGCTTCATCAACTGAAGGGCTTGAGGGTCTTGAGATAACCTGTGAGACCTGCCATGCTAAAGCGACACTCAAGGGAGCGTTTGACCAAGGTAAGTTTGAATACCTCGATAAAGTGCATAACGGGGAGTATGATTTTCATTGTGCAGGAAAACATCCGTGGAAGCACACTCACGAGGCATGTGGGCTGTACCCTCGAGTTTTGCAAAGAGGCAGTTCCTCTGTTTATTTCCCCGTCATTTCCAGTTCTCTTGTCATACCCCCGTACTCAAACATCCTTACAAAACGGATTGAAACCAGCAGTTCTTTCGCAAATTGTAAGATTGCCATCGCTAGCCTTGTTAAGACCCCAGGGTTAACCCAAGAGATTAAAGACACAATCATTGATGCTCAGATTCAAAACTTTGCTAATGACGTTGCTCTTGAAATCGGTGCGCCAAAAGCACAAGTCATTGGAGTTTTAAAACGGAAATGGCAAACTCCAGAAGGCGAAGAATATAGTACACTTAGTGTTAGATACCGAGCTGAAGAATATGATGCGCTCAGCGGAGAAATCTCCCTTGGTACAGATGATTACGGCGATTTCCAACGTGAATCTACAAATATCGCTGAATACAGATTGCCATTTGTGAAACGGATATCTCTTATCCACAAAATACGCGAGGTTCAAGCGTTAACTGGCTTCTCGAGGCTGAAACCAGCAGACAAAACCGAAACGCCATCTAATCAGCCAAACATCGTATCTGTCAAAGATGAAGCTACGAATTGGTATCCAGCTTATCAAGTGCATGGAGAAGGAATCTTTATTGAGTTTGATCAAGATGCCATCAATCGTTGGAGAAGCGATAATGCGGAGGTTCAACGAAGACTTGAAGTTTTGAATGAGAACTACAAAAAGTCTTTTATAGGCTCCAATAACCCACGGATAATCACTTCGAAGTTTGTTTTGCTCCATACCATATCTCATTTGCTCATTAAGCAGCTGAGTTTTGAGTGTGGTTATAGCATCGCATCGATTAAAGAAAGAGTATATTGTAGCGATGCGTCGGAAGGGAAAGAAATGGCGGGATTGCTGTTATATACAGCAAGTGGTGATTCTGAAGGTACTATGGGCGGACTGGTAAGACAAGGCCGACCAGATACATTTCCAAGAATGTTCAGGAAAGCAATTGAATCTGCACTTACATGCTCAAATGATCCTGTGTGCAGTTTAAGCGGTGGGCAAGGGCGTGACTCCTTAAATATGTCTGCATGCTATTCCTGCACTCTTATCCCTGAAACAAGTTGCGAGGAATTCAATGTGTTTTTGGACAGAGGAATGATTGTCGGCACTTTCAGTAATCATAATTTTGGCTTTTTTTCAGCACAGCTTTTTGAAGCAGACGGATGGAACAAACCTGCTACGCATGTTACAGAAGGAAAAGATGCAAAGCCATCGCTAAAACAACTCAGCACACTGATTATCGGTATAGGAACAGATATGCGGGATGTTCCGTTTTCGGACATCTGGAAGTCTTTGCTGCAATGGTCAACCTGTGAGCAAGAAAAAGAGTTGCTCAAGAATCTTATAGCCCGAGAAGCCGACTTTGTTGGAAAGGAAAAGCCTATACAAGATTGCGATTTTATGCTGTCAGGATCAACAGATAAGCTAAAATGTGATTTGCTGTGGAAATCCTCAAAAGTCGCTTTTTTCACAGAGGAAAATGCGGAATACTATAATGTCGCAGTGAATACCGATTGGTCATGTTTCTGTGGTAATGACGCTTTGTTGTGCGTGGATGACTTGCTTCATGCAATAAAGGAGGCGTAATAATGGCCATAATGATTCCGGAAAAGCCACACAGATTTGAACCTGCCAGTCAGGAAGGGGCGATGTTTGAAGCATTGTCTTCACTGCCTGATGATTTCTATGTCTTTCACTCATTTCGCATTTCGGAAGTAACGGACAATACTTTCCATGAAAGCGAAACCGACTTTATTATTTATCATCGTGAAAAAGGAATAGTATGCATTGAAGCTAAAGCAGGACTCGTCAGGTACGAAAACGGGTATTGGTACTACGCAAGCGGCATTCCAATGCATAATGGCGGTCCGTTTAATCAGGCCAGTTCAAATAAATGGAAACTACTAAAGTATATCGAAGAAAGCCGAATGCGCGATATGCTCAGTCATTGCAAGTTTCTCCATGCTGTTTGGTTCCCAACTGTGACAGAAGCAGTATTAAGAACAATGACTTTACCTTCGGAAGCCGACAGAGCAATAATTCTTACCAAGGAAGCTTTAAGTGACCCTCTACCCTATATTGAAAAAGTATTTTCTATTGAGTTACCAAACAAAATAGAGACATCAATCAGCCCTATGGAAAGTGATCGGTTTATCAGAGAAGTATTATGCCCACAGTTTAGTGTCTTTCCTACTGCCACCTTTGAAGCTGACTTAAAAAAAATAGTGTTCCATCGCTTGTTGAGAGAACAAGCGGGTATTCTCAATTTTCTTGAAGATCAAAAAACAGCCGTGATAAATGGTGCTGCAGGAACGGGCAAGACAATGATAGCGGTCGAAAAGGCACAGCGCCATGCCGCTGATGGGCAAAAAGTATTGTTTCTCTGCTACAATGTACAATTAAAAAACTTCCTCGCGGAGAACTATGGTCACTGTAATATTGACTATTACACAATATCTGGATTTGCTTGTAAGGTTTGTAATACCAGCGTTCCAGATTATGCTATGCTAAAAATGAGTCTAGAAGATATGTATCTTTCGGAACGCTTTCCGTATCAACATGTGATTGTTGATGAAGGACAGGATTTTGGTAACGAAGTAATTGAAGAAGCGGACATCTTACAGAGCATCAAAGAAATTATCTCTGACATTGACAGCATCGGCGGAACATTCTATGTGTTTTATGACAAGTTACAATTAGTCCAAGCTAGACATATTCCCCGTTTCATCCAAGATGCTGATTGCAAGTTAACACTGTTTAGAAACTGTAGAAACACTGAGAATATAGCTACTACTTCATTGCGTCCTTTGACAGAACAGAAGCCTAAACTTCTTGAAGGATGTGTAAAAGGGGCACCAGCGGAGTTATACTTCTGCGTTGATGAAGCGAATGCAATGGAACGTATTGACTCCATTATTGATGCTTTGAAAGCCGACGGCTACAAAGACATCGTTTTGCTGACATGTAAAACGGAAGAAGCCAGCTTTTTATCAAGGAAAACCGTGAACGGCCTTTACCGCAATAAATACAGGTTTACAACATGCAGAAAGTTTAAAGGCCTTGAAGCTGATGTAATTATCCTCATTGATGTTGACGGGGATACATTTAACTCCGATAATGTTTTGTTGTTCTATGTTGGAACATCTCGTGCAAGGATTAAACTTGAAATAGTTACAACTCTTTCTGATGAAGAATGTTTGGACATCCTTATCAATTGCTTGCACCGGACAGGAAAGATAAAGAAGCCAAAGCGTGATTTGTCAAGTGCGCTTAACGCAATTGGCATAATTTCCGAGTAATCTGCACAACTATAACATGTGCAAAACAAAAGCTGCAAGCAGGGCAAAGCGGGCCCCACTTTGCTTTTTGCTTGTTGAGGGTGATGCCCCCAATCCCCTCTGATCGCATGATTTCATCATGCGGCTGCGCATCCTTCGGACGCTAAAATGCTGAGCTTACTGAGCTGAGAAAAACAAAAAAAGAGCGTGGATACCTGTATCATTTCTGATGCAGACATCCACGTTTTTTTCAATGGCTTATTGCCTTCCGTGCTCTGGTTCCTTTTCATCGACCCGTTCCGTTTTCCCCAGGATTCGATCAATATTTGCTTTGGCCATTGTCAGCTCTTTCATTTCTTTTCTGGTAGCTTGGTATTCCGGGTATGCCGTTTTCTTTGCGGACAGCAGTTCCGCATACTCGGCGCGAAGGCTTTTTATGGTCGGCAATTTCTTCAGGCCCAGCTCATCAAATGCTTTCTTTGCCGCCTTATGCAGAAGAATATCCGCCTCATGCTCAGTAAGGTATTTTTTCGAGTACCCCGACTTCTTGTAGCCGTCATAGACCGCGCGTGTGCGCGCATAATTGGCGATATGCGTTTCCAGGACAGCAATCTCCGCCATACGTTTTTCTGCCGACTTGATCTGCGCCGCCAAGGCATTGTAGCGATCAACCGCTTCAGCGGTTTTTGCGGCAAGGTCATCATATTGCAACAGCTTTTTTTCGGTGAGGTAGTTGACCGTTTTGGCCATTTCCTTGAGATTGTACTTGCCAGCATAACGCTTGAAACCTGCGCCTTTTCCTGCTCGCATCTGCGCTTCAATATCAATCAGCAAATTGAACGAACGCGCCGGCTGCTCATAAGATTTCTTCTGTTTGGGTGTGTGCTGCCGTTCACCTGCGATGACAGCCTTGATCTCGGCTTCCGAGTATCCGTCGCCCAGCGAGCGGAGCCGGATGCTCTGCTTCTGGTCATGGCCGGTAAATGAAATATTTGCGCCTCGTTTCACTTCATAGCCGTCAGTCTGCATAAGCGAAAGAAAAGCTTCAAAGGATTCCGGCTTTCGGGCCAGTGCCGCATCAACGGCGCTGCGCAGCTGTTCACGGTGAGAAGGTTTTGCCTGTTCACCGAGCCATTTATTGTAGCTGTTTCGCGTATGACGTTTCGGCTTTTCGATGACAGAATACCCATGTTCAAAGCAAATAATGTCACTGAGCTTTGCCACGGCTCGGCCGGAACCGAGAAAATCCCGGAATTTATGCCGGCAGTCAATCGTCGTGGAATTCCAAATGATGTGATTGTGGATGTGGTGTTTATCAACGTGGGTGCAGACCAGGAACGCGTGCTTCCCCTTCAGGAAACGCGAGGCAAATTCATAGCCGAGTTTGTTTGCATCTTCCGGCGTAATCTCTCCCGGACGGAAAGACTGGCGCACCTGATATGCGATCACGTCGCTTTTCTGCTCTCGCCCGGTAATGGATTTATACTGCCTTTTGGCAAAAAGAAATTCGGCGTCGGCAGTATGAGGATCACACCCGTATGAAGATATAAAGGCTCCGTCGTCGGTCTTTTCCGGATTTTTGGCATAATCCGTCCGGTCGCTGAGGCACTGAGCGACAGAGGCTCCTTTGTTCACGTGCATGGAGATAATTCGAGTGGTCGCCACTTTTTTCTTTCCCTTCTTTCAAAAATAATTGTCCAGAAACAGCCTCCAAAAGACATATAGATATTGGAGGCGATTTCGATGAAATACGATTTTCGTGTTATGCAGAGCGATGAGATTCGCAGATTGCTGCGTCAGGACATTGACGGCCCCGATATTTTTTCAGTCGAAGAAATCATGGAGGCTATGACGGTTCTCATAGAACGGGACCCAACGCAAATTTCAGAAATCGACACGCAGAAAAGCTGGCAGGAATTCCTTATGTATTACAAAACGGATATGTAAAAAAGACGGGAGGCTCACACCTCTCGTCTTTTGCTGACAGCCTGATTATTGATAAACCCTGTCCTGTATCGCAAACCTGATATGCTGGATGATGCCCAGCAGCCACGCGGCTACCATTGGAATGCCAACCGGACTTACCAGGAAAGCGATTACCAGAAGAATGATGCCATTCTTTGGAGAGTAAGTTGCCAGAACCGCTATGCCCAGGATACCGATCAGGGCGGAGATAATTCCGAAGACCCAGGCGGTACAATAGAGCAGGCCGGAACAGAGCCAGACAAAAATGCACAGCAGTGCAATCACCGGCGCGCAAAGAATTTTCAGCAGTAACTTCATCATCAAGACCTCCTGTTCTTTCTCTTGAACTGAGCATATCGAAATCCCGGAGCGATTGCAAGGATGTCAAAAAAAGATACGGGGACGATCTGCAATTCCGCAAACCGTCCCCGCAGGATGGAGCATAGAACCCATTATCGGATGTTCGCAAGCCGGGTAAGGATGTCATTCGCCGCCCGCCAGATACGCTCCTGATTCTGGAGTATATCATCCATGTCCGTCTCGTAGGCGCGGCCGGAAGCGTTCATCCTTCGCGCCAGCTGATTGATGTTGTTGCCGGTATGGCGAAGCAGCGAAATCATGGTTGCCAGTTCCGGCAGGTCAAGCTTCACGACATATCCGTCCAGTGCCATTTTTCGCAGATAGGCTCCCATGTTGGCAGTTCCAAATTGCTGCATTTTTTGCTCGATCATGGCACGTTCCTCCGGCGTCACGCGGAATTTGACCTCGACGCTGCGTTTGCGATTTGCCATAACTTAACGCTCCTGCTCTTTGCTTTTTCCCGAAACAGGCAGCTTTGCGGCTGTCGGATTCTTTTGCAGCTTCTCCCGGACGGAAGACTTGGGCTGCCGCAGCGGCTGAAATCTGTCCTCGTCGGCGCTGATGACGGCAAACAGTCCTTTTCTGTCTTTCAAGTTTGTAAAGCAGGCGCTCCGAAACGGCATCCTGTCGAGCAGGCTATCCATGTCTTTTGAGGACGCGCGCTGAAGAAAATCCTGCGAGATCTGCGCCATGTAGTGTGTGCCGCTGGGACTGTTGGGCCGGTCTTCAGACTGAAAACGGCTCAGCAGTTTTTCCGCTTCCTTCTGCACGTCCTCCTTTGCCAGCGGCTGGGTCAGTAGATAGGATTTCCGCGCCTGGGTCACAAAGAGATCGGTCAGGCCGGGATGCGACCTGTCCACCACAAAATAGACGTTCCGGTCGCCGCCAAAACCGTCAGGGTTTTCGCAGACGGGTATGGTTTTCGCCCAATCTTTGTTTTCACGCGATATGCGCCCATCCCAGTCTTTGTGCCGGACGGTATTCGCAAGAACATAGAGCATACGGTCATATCCGAAGTCCCGCACGACCTGCTTTACACAGGCGGGATCAAGGCAGTTGTTTCTGTAATTGTCCGAGATGGCTGCCTCAATAGCTTCCTTGCAGGCCACATTTGCTTTGTACGACGCCCGGTACTGCTCCAGCTCGCCGTATTTGCTTGCGTGGGAACCCGTATTCTGATAGAGGGGAATGTTCCGCTGGGCGCTTTCATAAAAAGCAAGATCATGCGGATTCTTTTCACCGGCCTCGTTATAAACGAGATCATCGACTGCCTTTCTGGTTTTGGGATCGGTCGTCAAAACCTCATAGGCAAAACCGGAGGAACTGCGGTCAGGCAGTTCCTCCCGGATCGTTTTGAGAAACTCGGCGGGGTCGGTGAATATCTGGCGCTCGCCGTTTGCGTATGTCGCTCTTCCAATAATATCAGACATGTTATCGTACCTCCTCGTATGATTTTGGCTTTGCTGTGTTTCCGGGCACACCGGGCGTCCTGAGCCGGTCAAGAACGGACATGCGCTCGGACTTCGCCGGTTCGGAATCAGCCAGCTGCTCCACCGGCGTGCGTTCGTCGATATTCAGTTCCGCGTTCAGCTCGGCAAGCCGGGCCGACTTCGTTTTCAGTTCTTCCTCCTGCGGGAACGGTTTGCCTTTCTCGGCTTTGGCCGTCTCGACCTGCCGGTACACGTTTTCAAGATTGGATTGTACCGTTTTCAGCCGTTCGGGCATTGCCGCCAGCGCATTGTCGATACGGGTCAGATTGCCCCGGGCGTCTGTCCCGAGCGTTACGCGGTGGGACATTCGGCCTTTCAGCGTGAGCGTATAATCCTTTCCGAAGTTCTCCACGGACAGGGACATGGCAAAGCCCCGGTAGCTTCCGATGGGAACCGATTCAAGGGACTTGACTTCCTTGCAGGCTTCCAGGATGGCCGCGCCGGCGTTGTCCTTGTCGATCAGCTTGTCTCCGCGGACTTCCATGCCGGCAAAACCGTCCTCCGGATGCGGGTGCTCGGCCAGCGTTTTCATGTCGGCTTCAAAACCCTCGATATATCCTTTGTACTGTTCAATCTGTTCCGGGAATGTTTTAAGCAGGCAGTCCTCCAGCCGGTACTGCTGGCTCTGGTGGTTGGCTTTCATCAGCTTCAGCCGCGCCACTTCAATGTCCAGATCCATCTTTTCCTTGATGCGCGGGTCGCCGGCACAGAGCGCTTTGATCTCGGCGAAGGACAGCGCCGTTTCGTCGATGTCCTCGCAGCTTCTGACCGGGCTTTTGCTGGTCATAATCTGCGAGATAAATTTCTGCTTATTTTCGAGTGTCTGCCAGAGGTAGCTGTCAAATGTGCCCTCTGTGACATAGCGGTAAATATGCACCTCCTTGTTTTGATTTCCCTGACGAATGATTCTGCCGCTGCGCTGTTCGAGATCGCCGGGTCGCCACGGAGCATCCAGGTCATGAAGCGCGACGAGCCTGTCCTGGACGTTCATGCCGGCCCCCATCTTGAAGGTGGAGCCCATGAGAACACGCACCTGGCCGCTGCGGACTTTGGCAAAAAGCTCCTTCTTCCGCACCTCTGTGTTGGCTTCATGGATGAAGGCGATCTGTTCCCGCGGGATGCCGCGCGCCACAAGCTTTTCCCGGATGTCGTCGTACACGGAAAACGCCGGTTCATCCGGCCCCGCCTCTTTGTCCACCGCGTCCAGAACGGCTTTTACCTCGGCTCCGTTGATGCCGCCCTCCGCCGCCTTGGCCGCAATCTGATCTGACTGTCCGTGCGCTTTGGGGGTTGAAAGATCGCAGAAAACAAGCTGCGTCAGCTTCTCCGGCTGGCCCTGATCCCAGATGTGATAGATATTGTCCACGCACTGATTGACCTTGCTGTCCGGATTGTCCGGCAGGTTCGGGTTGATGATGCGCTGGTCAAGGCCGAGCTTCCGCCCGTCTGATGTGATTTTGAGCATGTTGTCCTTGGTCGGGTCGATAGTGCCGGAATGGACGACCGCGGCGCGCTCGGAAAGTTCCTGCACCATCTGCTTTTGGATTTCGGTCGGCTGCGCGACCACGTTGTGATACACGGCGGCGGGGGTCGGCAGGTGCAGCTGATCTGATGTTTTGATGTCCGCAACTTCTTTGAACAGGGTCATGAGTTCCGGCAGGTTGAAAAACTTGGCGAAACGGGTTCGCGCCCGGTAACCGGTTCCTTCCGGGGCCAGTTCAATGGCGGTCGTTGTCTCGCCGAAGGTGGAGGCCCAGCTGTCAAAGTGGGCGAGGCCCTTGTGCTGGATGGTTTCGTGCTGAAGATAACGCTGCATGACGTAGAGTTCTGTCATACTGTTGGAAACAGGCGTGCCGGTAGCAAAGATGACGCCCTTGTTCTGGCTGATCTCGTCGATATACCGGCACTTCAGGAGCATGTCCGAAGACTTCTGCGCATCGCTGGTCGAAAGGCCGGCGACGTTCCGCATTTTTGTGTAGAGGAAACAGTTCTTGTAATTGTGCGCCTCATCGACATAGAGCCGGTCTACGCCCAGCTGCTCGAAAGTGACCACGTCGTCCTTGCGGGTGCTGTCCTGGAGCTTTTTCAGCTTTGCTTCGAGGCTTTTCCGGGTATGCTCCATCTGCTTGATCGTGAAGTTCTCCGCGCGGCTGTTTTTCAGCTCCTCGATGCCTTCTTCAATTTCCTCGATCTGATCCTGAAGCAGCCGTTCCTGACGCTCCTGGGACACGGGAATTTTTTCAAACTGGCTGTGGCCGATAATGACGGCGTCATAGTCGCCGGTGGCGATCCGGGCGCAGAACTTCTTGCGGTTTCGTGTTTCAAAGTCTTTCCGGGTGGCGACAAGGATATTGGCAGACGGATAGAGCCGGAGAAATTCCGATGCCCACTGTTCCGTCAGATGGTTCGGCACGGCAAAAAGGGCTTTGTGGCTGAGTCCGAGACGCTTGGATTCCATGCACGCGGCGACCATCTCAAAGGTTTTGCCCGCGCCCACTTCGTGCGCGAGAAGCGTGTTTCCGCCGTAGAGGATATGCGCCACGGCGTTTTTCTGGTGCTCCCGCAGCGTGATCTCCGGGTTCATGCCGGAAAAGCGGATGTGGCTGCCGTCATATTCGCGCGGCCGGGTGCTGTTGAAAATTTCATTGTAGCGCTTTACAAGGTCCTGCCGCCTCTGCGGGTCCTTCCATACCCAATCCTGAAAAGCTTCCCGGATTGCCTGCTGCTTCTGCTGCGCGAGCGTTGTTTCCTTGCTGTTCAGCACCCGGCGCTCCTTGCCGTCCGGGTCTGTTACGGTGTCATAGATACGGATGTCGCGCAGATTCAGTGAATCCTCAAAAATCCGGTAGGCGTTGGCGCGCTCCGTGCCATAGGTGACATAAGCGTTGATGTTGTTGTAGCCCACGCTGCTTTTCCCCGTGATGTTCCATTCCGCCGTAAACTCTGAAAAGTTCACCTGGATGCTCCGACGGAGGTAAAACGGCGGTTCCAGAAGTTCCTCCATGAACTGCTGGATATATTCCTTGCTGATCCACGTCGCCCCGAGGCGCACTTCAATTTCGGAAGCGTCCAGGTCTTTGGGCTGGGCGTTTCTCAGGGCTTCTACGTTGGTATCAAACTGTTCCGCCTGGCCTGCCGGAAGCCGGTCATGGAGAAATTCCGCGAGCGCGAGCTTCTGACGGACATTGCCGGAAAGGTATTCATCCACGGTGACGAACGGGAGCCTGCCGGCATCATAAAAGGCCAGCGGGATATTCTCCGGTGCCGTATCGCCTGGATCGCGGAAGATCACGCCTTTCAGTTCGGACGCAAGCGTTTCCTCATCTTTGCCGGTAAGAGATGACATATATTTCATGTCCACGCCGGCTTTCTCCGAGATGGAGAGGGCCAGCGCTTCCATCGCCGTATCCACCGAGGTGATAACACTGTTCTGCTTGATCGTCCGCCTGGTAAACATGTCCGCCTTGCGTGCAAGCTCGCCCTGCTCATCCAGAACTTCCAGCGAACAGAGCAGGTAATAGGAAGAATCGTCCGCGAAGGCGAGGCTGTTCGCGCGGGAATTGATCAGCCCGTATTTTCCCGTAAAGCTGTCATAGAGCCTGTTCAGACGCTGCTGTTCGCCGCGGATGGCAAGCGGGTCGCTCTCCCAGAGCTGGAGGTTAATGAGATTCTGCACGCAGTCCCGCAGCTCGACCATGCCCTTGACGCGCTCGGCCGCGGTGGCGTTCAGATCCGGGCGAACCATGCGGGAGTTTTCGCGGTAATAGACGCTGCCGTCCACCACTGTGTAGGAATAGTTTTTGACGTTGGGGTCTGCCGGGATGGAAGTGTCGATGGGTTCATCTTCGCCCAGCTCCGGCAGCTCCGCTTCGGTGTATCTGCCGCCTATATTCTGCAGAGCGTCATGGAGCTGATCCGCGAAGTTCAGTCCTTCAATCGGCTCCACGGTGAAATCCTGTTTGCCGTATTGGGTGCTTTCGGAGGTCTGCCGTCCGAGAATCATTTCCGGATGGTCGATGAAATAGCTGTTGATGCCGAAGCCGTCCTCATTCTGCCCCAGATGCACCCAGTCCGGCTCAATGTCGATGGGGCGGTCACGCTTTTGGAGAAAGAGGATGTCGGAGACAACATCCGTTCCGGCGTTGGCGCGGAAAGCGTTGTTGGGCAGCCGGATGGCACCCAGCAGGTCTGCCCGCTGGGCGATATATTTGCGGACTTCTGGGGACTGCTTATCCATCGTGTATCGGGAAGTGACGAAAGCCACCACGCCGCCCGGACGAACCTGATCCAGCGTTTTGGCAAAGAAATAGTCGTGGATGCTGAAACCGAGCCGGTCATAGGCTTTGTCCGGAACTTTATAGCTGCCGAACGGCACGTTGCCAACCGCGAGGTCGTAAAAATCCCGCCTGTCCGTCGTTTCAAAACCGGCCACGGTAATGTCTGCTTTCGGGTAAAGCTGCTTTGCGATACGCCCGGTGATGCTGTCCAGTTCCACGCCGTAAAGCCGGCTGTTCTGCATTTCATCCGGCAGAAGGCCGAAGAAGTTGCCGACGCCCATGGCCGGTTCGAGGATATTTCCGGCCTTGAAGCCCATGTTTCCGACCGCTTCATAGATGGCCTTGATGACTGTCGGGCTGGTGAAATGCGCGTTGAGCGTCGATGCCCGCGCGGAGGCGTATTCCTCCGGCGTCAGCAGCGATTGCAGTTCTTTGTATTCCGCGGCCCATGCCGGTTTGCTCTCGTCAAAGGCGTCCTGAACGCCGCCCCAGCCGACATAGCGGGAGAGGACTGCCTGTTCCTCTGGTGTGGCCTGCCGGTTCTCTTTTTCCACGGCCAGCAAGGTACGGATCGCCGCCACATTCATGGCGTATTTCGCTTTGGGGCCGCCAGCGCCGAGGTTGTCGTCGGTGATATGAAAGTTCTGCGGTTCCGGCGGGGTATGCTCTGGTTCTGTGTGCAGGCGTTCCACCACAATGTCATAGGGAAGCTGGTTCTGCTCCGCCGGATAAACTGCAACCGTTTCCGAAGTCATTTCCGGCTGAACCGGTTTTTGCTCCTCCGGCGCTGCTTTTTCGGGCTGGGGATAACGCTCCATTAGTCTTGCGAAGCTTTCCATGCTTTCCGCGCGGAAGATGGGATAGATCATCGTCGGGTCACGAAGCTGGATGGAAGAATCTCGGACTTCCGTTACAATAAAAGGCTTGCCATTCTCCAGATATACAGTGTCGCCGACAGAGTACGGAAAACGGGCTTCAGCAGGTTCCGTTATTGCACCTTCGGCAGCCTCGCTGTGCTCCTGCGGGATCTCCGCTTGAGGTTCGGAATAAAAGATTCCGTCTTTCACCATGCCGGCAAGCAGCCGCTGAACCTTCGCCCAGGGAATTTCCGCGGCCTGATCGGTGCCTGTACGGGTAACGAGAAGCGCTTTTGTTCCGGGTGCGCCGTATTCACCGGCAAGCCAGGCCGCAGTCTGCTTGTCGCGGGCATGTTCCGCCATATAAGCCTGAACGCGCTGCCTGCTGTCATCGTCACCGTTCCAGCGCTGGATGGCTGCTTCGATGTCTGACTGCGTGATTGCTTCATCAGGAGACGATTCCACTTTTTCGGGCATGGCATGAGCCTGCGGCTGTGGAAACGCGGTTTGCGGCTGCGGCATGGGAATACTGCCGAGCCCGGCATAGCTGCTTTCCAGTTCCTGATACTGAGCTTTTTCATCTTCGGTGAGATAGGAACCTTCGCGGATGATTTCGCGGAGCCGCTTTTCAACAGCCGGCCACTTGAGCGTGACTTTCCCGCCGTCACCGTAGGGATTGAAAATTATGCCGGAAGAAGGACGATAATCTACAAAACCGTGCGTACCATTCAGAAAATCAAAGCTGCGGCCTCCGGTTCCGTATTCATTTCTGATAAACGCGGCGGCTTCCTTTTCGTCTGTCCCACGCTGATACATGGCGTAAATCCGCAGTTTTCCGTCTTCAAAGCCGGAACCGTTTCGGAGGGCATTGTCAATATCCGCCTGCGAGACAGAAAAAGCGGAGGGCGCTTTCACGCTCTCCGCTTCGTCTATGCTATTAATCTGTTCGTCTTCCGAAGGAAATAAACTCAGCTGAAAATCAGTTCGTTCTGGATGATCTCCTCCGCCTGCGCCTTGCAGCTGTTCATCAGGCCGGTCCATTTCATCGGGTCGGACGCCTTCAGCTGCTCCGTCGCTCCCGCTTCCTTCGCCAGTTCCGGAATCATCTGCGAGAGGCGGCTCTGGGCCGTCTGCTCGATCTCCAGCAGGTGCGGGTACAGCTTCTCCGAGAGAAGCATCTGGCTGTATATCACGGGATGGTGCTCCTTCAGGTAGTTCCTGCGCATCCTCCCGTACTTGCCCAGCGGCGTTTCCGGCTGGCTGCTCAGCTTCAGGTCGGGAATCAGATAATCCCCGTTCTTCGTGTATGTCAGGCTGTTGCTCATGGTTCTGGCTCCTTTCCGCGATTTTCTCGCGTTCCGCGTTTTGAATGGTAATTCCGATCTGCCGAAGCACCTCCTGGCAGGATTGGCTGACAGCTGTGCCGAGGGATGCTATGGTTTCCGGGGTATTAAAGTCGAAAATCGACATGAAGTCCTCATAGCCAAAATACTGTTCCGGCTCCAGTCCGCAGCGGGACATAATCGCGTAGGTGATGCTGATTGCGGCGGCTGAACGGAACTGCATCGCTATGTTGAGTTCATCGTACTCCTCAAGAAAAGAGCCGTCAACGATGCGGAGAATGTCATCGCGGTTATCGTTCCAATACCGATTTGCGAGCACTCCGGCAATATTTGCAATCTGCTGTGGCAGGCTCTGGTCGGCAATGCCATACCGGTTTTCCAGCATGGCGGACACCATCTCGTGATGCTCCGGTTCCATAGACCATAGGGTCAGATCGCGGGAATTGGGGCGTGTTCCGGTGTCTGAAATGTCAAAGACATACCGCAGGCGGGGCCGGTCGCCGGAATCATCCAAAAGCGCAATGCCCTGTGATCCGCGCTTCACATATCGGCCCATTTTGTCATTCCACAGGTCATATTCCGCACAGGCCGTCGCCTCCGGCCGCTGGGCATAGATCATAAGCTGCTCCTGATACGGGTACTTGTATAACCGCGCGGCAGTTGTTAAAAAGGCTGCCCAGTCCTGCCAGCTTCCGGTAAGCCGCGTAGCCACGCTGTTGGCCATCTGCGCGTACATTTCTGCTTTGGTCGGCATGAATATCTTTCCTCCTTCTTGCTAAGGTAAAAGGAAAGAACAGCCCACAAAAAGGCTGCTCTCTCCAAGTAGCTGTTATTCTTCAAAATCGGGTATAAGCTCCAATGCAGCATATTCCTTATCGGTAACCGCGCCGAGCTTTTTGATTGCGGAATCCGTGAGCGTGCGAAGCTCTGCTTCATCCGCATCGAGATAGGCGCGCATGGCCGTCATCTCGTCGATCAAGCCCTGTCTGGTTCCCGAACCGTTGTAAATGCTCATCAGGGTCAATTCGTCCTGGGTGAAATCGTTCATATCAAATCTCCCTTTCCGCGCTCTTTTTCGGCGCTGATATTTTCGGCTCCTGCTGCGTGGGGGCGTGCAGCTGCTCCAGTACAGACTTTTTCTTTTCCTGCTGATCTTCCCGGTGTGCGGCTTCCGCCAGGTCAAGGAGGGAGATGGGCTGACCGGATTTTGCCTGTTGTTCCAGTTCCGCCACCGTTTCCTTCGGCCCGTTGTTGATGATGCCGTCAATGGAGTCGTAGTCGTCCTCCGTCGCCATTTCTGCGTTTTTCAGGTAATTTTCCGGCTGGATAAACGCCGGCACATCCGCGAAACCAACGCTGTCCACGTAATGACAGGATACCTCTCCGTTCTGTTTCAGCGCAACGATGTCGCTGACCGACAGAGAGTGCCCGGTGAAATCAGCGGGATGATTCAGGTTAAATTGCTCATAGAGCTTGTCGAGCGTTTCTTCCTGCGATTGTCCGGGCGTGAGCGGTGCGGTGTAGACCAGTTCATAATTCTGACGGTCAACCGAAAGCCAGTCATGCTGAAGCTCTGCCAGGCTGGCAAAGCGGTAATCTGCCAGCCCCTGATCGCGTCGAAGCTGATAAATGGCGTAATTATCCGCCGGCTCTTTCAGAAACGCTTCATCGCGCTGAGCTTCCGTCTGCACATTTTTCGGCGGTATCCTGTCGCGGGCACTGTCCCAGTCGTCCTTCGTCACACCGCAGATTCCTGTGTGCATCTGGATGTCCTCCGGTTCAAACGCCATTCCCGCGCCGTTTCCTTCATAGAGCATATAGACCGGCACATCGCGCTCAAAGAGTTCCATGGCCCGTTCCTTCGAGAGAGGGAGCATATCGTCATCGGTATAACCATAGGCGTTCATGGCTTCAATCGTCATGGCGGGGTCAGGCATATATCCGTTGTCCGGTGCCTTTTCGGGAGCTTGCTCCATGACACCTTTTTCTGCTGCCGGTTCCTCCGGCGTCTGCGGAACCGCCGCCTGTGCCGGACTGGGAGCTGCTTCTTCCGCCGGCTGTTCTTTTTCATCGGCGACAGGCTCTTTATCCAGCCCGCGTTCCTTCATGATCTCGCCGTAGTTCCGGTCAATGTCTGTAATCAGGCCGGACGCGGTTTTGTTGATGGTCTCCAGCGAGGCGCGCAGTTCCGGCAGTTCTTTATCCTTCGACCAGGCGGCAATGTAGCCGAAGCTGTTCTCGCCGGTGGCGATACCGTAATAGGCGCAGACCGCAAAAGAAATGCTTTCGGCCTCGACCTCCTCGGTATTGCGGCTTTTTTTGACAAATTCCGCGATGGAATGGTCTTCGCCGGTTTCCAGCTGCCACACATAATGGTTGTCATCGACATACTGCCAATGCAATTCATCAGCGGCTTTCTCCGCTTCTTCCAGGCTGTCAAAACCGCTTCTGAAATCCTTTTTCTCTCCGCCGTCACTTACCATGACAAGTTTCCACTGATCTTTGATCTCCGGCAGTTCCTTGTTATGGAGTTTGGAGTGTGCGATTTCATGGACGGCGGCGGAGACAGTCTGCACCTCACTCATGCCCTCGCGGATGGCGATGCGCTGGTCGTCCGGGGAGAAGAAGCCATCCATATTGGACGCCATCTTCTCAAAAGCCAGCGGAACCGGCGCGGAGCGTTTGAGCGCTTCCATGAAAACATCATAGTTCTGGACGTTGCCGGCAAGATCGGAGGCGAGGGTCGGCAGCGGTTTCCCGTCCGTCTGGGAAACATCAAAGACGGATACGACCTTATACATGGGTATCTGGATTTCCTTTTTCTCCATGACGGTTTTCCCGTTTTCATCAAGCACCGGAAGCCTGGTGTCCGGGTCCAGCTTTTCCTTCTCAACCGTCTTTTTGTACGGGGTGGGCGCGATGATTTTGATTCCTTTCTGCCCCTTCTGGACGCTGCGGCCAAACTGGTCGCGCCATTTATTGAAGCCAGCCACAAGGGTGGCGTCTGGTTTCTGCATGAAAATGAGCATGGTATTGTTGACCGAATACTTGTGGAACCGGCTCATGGTGCGCAGGTACTGCTGATATTTGTCCGACTGGAACATTTCCCGGATTCCCGTTTCTATGCTTTCGGTGATTTCCTTCAGCCGGTCTTTGCCTGTCATGGTCTCCGTTACTTCTGGCATATTGATCTCCTTTCTTGGATCGTAATACGCAAAAAGCGCGCCTCCGCACAGGCTCGGCTGAACCTTGTACGGAGGCGCGTTCCCTTATTCTGACTGGGGACTTGCGCCCCTTGACGGCGGCTTAAATCCCGCCTTTTTGGCCCGTTCGCTCGCGGCTTTCCGCAGCGCTTCACTGTACGGCTCATGGAGAATCACGCAGCTCTTGGGTACGGTGTAGTCCGCTGCGCCGCGCGGTTCCTTCCGCGCCTCGAAAATCTGCTCCGGGTATTTGTGGGCGAGGCGGCGGAGCTTTGCAATCAGCTTTGGGTCATGCGTGTAAACATTCGCCGTTTTTTCTTCCTGATTGTACAGGATGATGGTCTCTTTCTCATACGACGAGAGGTTCACTTCCGACCCTCCCTGTCAAAATCGAGATGGAATCGGACGTTTTCGCCGTTGTCCTCCAAAACCACCGTGGCGTCATAGGTCTTGCCGGTTTTCTCCGAGTAAAGGCCGGTCAGTTTCACACAGCCATCTTTCAGGAGCGCGGCGGCGACCTTTTTCGTCATTGTGATCTTCTTCGCGGAAAAGAACCGGTTATCCTTCCAGAGGCCAAAGTGACAGTCGTTTTTCTCGCAGAAGAACCCCTTTCTGCTTTCAGTAACATCGCTTCCGCAGCGCGGACATTTGCCGATCACATCACGCCCGGAGGGGAACAGGACTTCCGCGCCTTTGATGACCTGATAGGTTTTCGTGAGTTCCGTGATCATATTCGTGATTTCATCGAGGAAAGCATCCGCGCTCATTTCGCCGCGTTCCACCTGCTTGAGTTTTTGTTCCCATTCTGCGGTGAGAAGCGGAGACTGGAGCTGCTCCGGCAGCACGGTGACAAGCGAAACACCTGCATGAGACGGAATGAGGCTGACCGTCTTTTTGCCTTTCCGGCGCTCCACAAAGCCACCGGCTACCAGCTTTTCCAGAATGCCGGCGCGGGTCGCAGGCGTGCCGATTCCCTTGCGCTCCGCGTCCTCCGGCATTTCTTTTTCACCGGCGGTCTCCATGGCGGACAGGAGCGTGTCTTCGGTATAGAATTTCGGCGGCGTTGTCTGTCCTTCCTTCACTTCGATGTCGTTTACCGCGGCATTGTCTCCTTCTTTCAGGTCAGGAAGGGGCTTATCCGCCTTTTCCTGCGTGGAAAAAGCTCTCCAGCCAAGGTCAATTACGTTTCTTCCCTTGACGGAAAAGGCCGTTCCGGCACAGTCGAGAGTAACGGCAGTCTCAGCATAGCGGTAAGGGCCGCAGACTGACATGACGAACTGGCGGGCAACCAGTTTCAGAATTTCCCGTTCTCCCGCGGGGAGGACAGAGACGTCGGCTTTTCCGGCGCTCATGGTCGGGATAACCGCGTGATGATCGCTGACCTTTTTGCTGTTGCAGATCTGCGCGGCGTTGACGGCTGCCGGTTCGCTGACGCCGCAGATGGAGGCGGCCACTTTTACGAATGCCGGAACCTGGGCTTCCATATCGTCGGTCAGGCAGCGGCTGTCCGTGCGCGGATAGGTGCAGATTTTCTTTTCGTAAAGGCTTTGCAGATAATCGAGTGTCTGCTGCGCCGTATATCCGAGGAGCCTGTTGGCGTCGCGCTGAAGGGTGGTCAGATCATACGGCAGAGGCGCTTTTTCGCTCTTTTCCTTTCGCTCGACTTTGACAATCCTGGCCAACTGCCCCTTGCAGGAAGCTGCCGTACTGTCGGCTTTGGATTTATCCTTGAATTTCTCAGATACGGCGGCAAAGGTGCCGCAGTCGAGATTGACCGTATAGAAAGGTTCCGGCTTGAAAGCGTCGATTTCGGCTTCGCGCTGAACGATCAGCGCCAGCGTCGGGGTCATGACGCGCCCCACATTCAGCGTTCTGTGGTAAAGCACGGAAAACAGCCTTGTGGCGTTGATTCCCACAAGCCAGTCGGCTTCCGCACGGCAGACAGCCGACTGATGCAGGCCGTCATAATCGCAGCCGGGTTTCAGATCGGCAAAGCCGGCGCGGATAGCCTCATCTTCCATTGAGGAAATCCACAGACGCTTCATTGTTTTTGTGCAGCCGGCAAGATAGTAGACATTCCGGAAGATCAGCTCGCCCTCGCGCCCGGCATCGCAGGCGTCGATCACTTCGGTGACGTCCTCCCGGCGCATCAGGCCGGAGAGAAGTTCAAACTGCGATGCCTTGTCTTTGGCAATGACCTGCTGCCATTTCGCCGGGACAATCGGCAGGTCGTCATAGCGCCACTTTCCGTATTTCTCATCGTACTGCTCCGGCTCCGCCAGTTCCGCGAGATGGCCGAAGCACCAGCTGACAAGATAGCCGTTTCCTTCGAGATAGCCGTCCCTGCGCGTTTTCGCGCCGATCACTGCGGCAATGGACTGAGCGACAGAGGGCTTTTCAGCGATTACAAGTTTTGTATTCATTTTTCTCCTTTTTTGTGCGTTTGCAGTTATCACAGGATTTTCCGCAGCTTCCCGGATCAAGGGAACAGCCGGAACTTTGGCGTTCCGGCTGTTCTTCAGAATCATGGAAGGATTGAGGGACCTGCATCATCATTCTTTCAAAAGGGCTGTCTGTGAAATATCTCATTTTTCACTGTCTCCCGAATCGCCCGAAGCATCTTTTGCTTCAGCTTTTTCCTCTGCCTGCTCGGTAGGCTCCTCGTCAGTCTCGTATTCCTCGTCCTGGTCTTCCTCATCACCGTAGTCATAATCGTCGAGATCGGTGCTGCCCTTCGTCTTGGGCTTGTTTTTACGGAATTTGAATACGGCGAAGACAGCCACTCCCGCCAGCACGATCAAAAGTGCCACGACCATCAGGACGCTGCTGGACTTTCCGCTTGAACTTGAAGATGCCCCGGCAGGCTCAGAACTGGTTGCAGTCTGGGAAGATGCCGTTTCCACGGGCTTCTCTTTGCCGATACACTTGCTCAAATCGTCTTTGCAGACAGGGCAGGAAGTATTCACGTTTCCGGCTGTGCATTTGTCGGTGCAGGTGCAGGTTTTGACCGTGTTGGAACTGGAATCCTTATCGATCAGTGCCATCAGGTCGGACTCATCCACGAGATTCAGAAAATAGACGTTTTCCTTGCTTCCGGAGCGGTCGATCACAAGGTAAAAATAGTTGCCGTTCTTGGACTGAAGTGTAATAAACTGTTTGCTGCTGGAATCAGTGGTGTTCACATCATCCACAAGCGTCAGATTGCCTTTTGGAGTCAGCGCAGCAGTCGAACTGCCGCTGTCCTTGCCGGCGGTTGCATCCGTCGATGCAGTCCCGGTTTCCGGAGCGGTCGTTTCGGCAGGTGTGCCGTCCGTGATCGGTTCCTGCGAATACGCAAATGCTGGCATGGAAAAAGCCGTGACGCTGAGCATCACGGCAAGCAGAACAGCCGCAAGGCGGCGTTTAGTTGTTTTCATCAGATTCATCCTCCGTTTTCTCAGTATTGTTTTTGAATGTCTCGACAGGGCTTTTCCTGATACCTTTGAGGAGTTCCGCCAGAGATTCAGGGGTCAGGCCAAGCTCACGCACCATACCCACGATATCGGTGTTCTCAAGCTCTGTGATTTCACCATCGAGCTTCTTGTTCCGGGCCTGAAGCTCGGAAATTTTATTACTGTTTTTCTCACGTTCTGTTTTCAGCTTTACGATTTTTGCAATCATTCGTATCCTCCTTACGGGCTGGGCAGACGGCCAAAACCAAGAAAATGCTGCTGCCAGTAGCTTTCTGTGATGTTGGAATAGTGGATCGGGTCTCCGCAGTGAATCATCATGTTGTTGCCGACGTAGATACCGACATGCGATGCTCCGGTGGTGTCGTAGGTGTGCTGGAAAAAGATCAGGTCGCCGGGTTTGGCGCTGGCCGGAGAAACGGGAGTGCAGATGTTGTATAGCCCCTGCGCGCCGAGCCGCCCGACATTCCAGCCGCTGTGATTGATTACCCAGGACACAAAACCTGAACAGTCAAAAGAGGTACTCGGCGAACTGCCGCCCCACACGTAAGGGTATCCGAGATATTTTTCCGCTTCCGTGATCATGGCAGCAAAAGTCGCGTCATTCAGCGCGTCCGGCGGTATCTCATATTTCGGATACGTTGTCGTATCGTACCGGGTGACATACTCAGAAGATGGGAACAGATCCGGCCGGTTGCCGAGGGTCGCCATATACACGGAATAAAGAGAAAGCTGATCCTGATTCATGATGTAGACCGGTTCGTGGGACAGGTTGAAGTTTTCAAGTTTTACGTTGCAGATGTAGTAGTTATAGGGCACCTGCACTTCATACTCGTATTCGCTCTCGGTTGTTTCGCCGGTCACAGGGTCCGTGCTGGTCGTCGTTCCCGTCCTTGTTTCGGTGCGGTATCTGACCTCCGTCACAACCGTCTGGGTAAGAGTGTATTGTTTGTCAAAAAGCGTCTGGAGCAGCCCCTGCACGTCGCTGACCTTCCACTGGCCGCCCTGCATGGCCGTCAGCATGGAAATCAGAACATAGGGGTCATGCTCGATAGTGTCAAGATCATAGTTATATTCGTCATAGCCGGGATGAAGCGATTCGTAATGATCCAGTTCGTTCTGAAGAGCGGCTTCCTTGCCGGCATACTGAGATTCGGCTGCCAGCATGTCGCTGTCCTCGCTCGGATAAGAGGAAATGCCAACACCGTTCAGACTGCCCTGAAGCAGAACCGACAGAGAAGACGCGATGTTCAAAAGAAGAATCAGAGCCAGTATGATCCCGCCGGCAATCAGGAACCCTTTCTTGTGCTTTGCGATAAATTCTCCGGCCTGTTTTGTTTTTTCCGCGGCTTTCTCGGTCGCCTTGGCCGTGATCTCCTGCGCGCTGGCTGTGGTGGCACCGGCGCTGTTCCCGGCTTTGGCAGCAGCATACTCTTTTTTGATCGCGCGTTTTTGCTGCCACCGGCTGTACGGGTTACTGGAAAACTGCGGATTTTGCTCAGCCGCGTCCTTTTCGAGTGCGTCAAGGTTTGCCCTGTCGGCCTTGTTCTCCGCTTTCACAGCGTCACGGTATGGCTTCATTTTGCGGTTCCGGTGAGCGTGAATGCCGGTTCGCGCGGTTGCCTCCGCGGTCATTTCCGTTTTGTGGGCGCTTTCCACGCCGACATTGTCATCCTCGTTTTCACGGACTGCGCGATGCGCTTCCAGAACGGCAGCGTTCAGCGGCGCAGTCTTTGCGGCATGAATCAGCTTCGACGGCGGCTTTTTCTCCTCAAAAGAAAGGCGCACCGTCACTTTCCCGGTTTCCGGGTCAACGGTGCGCACAGACCTCTGATATTTTGGTATCTTCGCCTCAGCCTGATCCAGCCGGTCGTATGCTCTGCCGGCCTTCCTGGCAGCTTTTTTCACTTCCGGCGCGGACAGCTCTGCCTCTGTAAAATGAAGGCGCGGCGTTCGTTTGCTCATAATGGTCACCTCCTGGCTGCCACCGTATTTTTAGGTCAGGCATCCTGTGCCTTTCCTGCGCTGCATTTTACGAGACGTGCCACAATGGCGGCAAGCTCGCCGCAGATCTTCTGAAGCTCCGCGGCCTGCGCCTCGTCATATTCAAAGTATTCGTCACTGCCGTCGTCATCGTCGTCCCGCATGTCCTCGCTCAGTTCATAACCGGCTTCCTCCGGCGCGAACAGTTCACTGTCCATCAGATCGCAAAGATCGTCTTCATCGCCGTCGGAAAGGAAGCTCTCCGGGATGTTCCAATCCGCAAAGATATTGTCGCTGATATCGCGCAGGGCCATTGCCATTTCCTTCGCGTCGTGGTTCGCGGGGCAGGGCGGAATTTCGTCTACCTCTGAGATCAGCTGCTTCAGCAGAAGGTACATTTCCACCTTTTCATAGATGTGCGTGAGATAATCCTCTCCGTGAATCAGATACATGGTTTCGTCATCCATAGTAAATTCTCCTTTCGTTTATTCCGCTGCGACGGCGGATTCGGTAAAAATGAGCCGGCGCAGATGGTTTTTTCCTTCGGGTGTGATCAGCATATACGAGCCGAAATGGCCGTTGCGGGTGTAGTCCTTCACAACAAAAAAGCCGCTGGTCTCCGGTCTTGCGTAAGGCAGAAGATTTCCATACGGCTGCATCCGATACGCAAACTTCACTTCGATCAGGAACCGGCAGAACCACCGCTCCGGCACACCCAGCTCTTTCGCAGTGGTGCGGATGTTTGTGCAGTTGCCGGGGGTTATGAAAGCATCCACATATTCGGCTTTCGGGAGGGCCTTTTCCAGTTCCGCAGACAGGCGCTTCCTTTCCTCATGCTCCCGCAGGAGCTGCTCAGCCAGCACAAAGGCGACGTTGGGATCGGATGCCACCTTTTCTGCAAAGGAATCGGTCATATACGCGCCGTGCTTGCGGATACAGGGCAGCACTTCATCGAATACCCAGTGCTCGAAGCGCTCGGCAGAGGGAAGCTTGCTCCCGATAATCAGACGGTAGACGTCGCCCTCCGGGATAAAAGCCATCTCAATGGTTTTTCCTGCCGCCTGGGGATGAGGTATACTGCGTTTCGCAGTATACCGGCAATGCCGCGAGAGAGCGTCATTGGGCCTTGCATATCCGAGCGCTTTGGCCACGTCGGACCCGCAGAACAGATATTTGTCGCCGTCCTTCAGGACGCGGACACTTCCAAACTCCTTGCTTCTGAAAATCTCCATGTTGTTCATATCGTTTTCCTTTCTTATCCGTTGTTCTCCGAAACTTCGTTCGGCTTGGTTGTCATAATTCCGTACAACTGCGTATTCTTCGGGAAGTGGTCGATGAATGGCAGAATCACGCTTCCATAAAAAAGCAGCCCTTCGCCTTCAGCCGACTTCGTAACGTAGGAAAGCTGATGCGGGCTGATGTTGAGCTGCTTTGCGAGAATCTGCCGGTCGCCGGAAGCCTGGTTCAGCATGTAGATATAGTCGCTGTTCTCGAAAATGTTTTCGACTTCACGGGAAGACAGCAGGTCTTTCACGTTTTGGGTGATGCCGGTCGGGATGCCGCCCCACTTCCTGAAACGCTTCCAGATTTCGACTGTGTAAGAAGAAGTCTGCTCCTCCTTCAACAGAAGGTGCATTTCGTCGATGTAGTAGCGGGTTGCCTTGCGTGCTTCGCGGTTGACTGTCACGCGGTTCCAGACTTGGTCCTGAACGATCAGCATGCCGATCTTTTTCAGCTGCTTTCCGAGTTCCTTGATCTCATAACTGATGACACGGTTGTCCACGTTTACGTTGGTGCGGTGGTTGAAGACGTTCAGGGAGCCGGTGACGTAGATTTCCAGCGCTGTCGCAATATACTGGGCTTCCTTTTCATCCTGCCTGCGCAGCTCGTTGTACAGATCTTCCAGAACCGGCATGTTTTCCGGCTTCGGGTCATTTAGGTAGTTTCGGTACACCATGCGGACACAGCGGTCGATGATGGTTTTTTCCACCGGCTGCAGCCCGTCCTTGCCTCCGACGATCAGCTCACAGAGTGACAGGATAAAATCCGATTTCAGGCTCAGCGGGTTTTCATCGTCAGAGTAATTCAGGTTCAAGTCCATTGGATTGATATGGTCGTTGGAAATTGGGGAAATGTTGATGACCTGGCCGTGAAGCCGCCTAACCAGCGGACCGTATTCTGCTTCGGGGTCACAGATGATGATGTCGTCGTCCGTCACCAGAAATACATTGGTGATCTCACGTTTGGCGCTGAAGGATTTGCCGGCTCCCGGCGTACCGAGAATCAGGCCGTTCGGGTTCTTCAGGAGTTTTCGGTCAACCATGATCAGGTTGTTGGAGAGGGCGTTCAGACCGCAGTAAAGAGCTTCTTTCCCCGGCTGAAAGAGTTCCTGTGTCGTAAACGGTACGAAGATCGCCGTGCTGGAAGTGGTCAGGCCGCGCTCGATCTCGATCTGGTTGTAAGCGAGGGGCAGGCTGCTCATCAGTCCTTCTTCCTGCCGGAAATCAAGCCGGGTCAGGAGACAGTTGTGCTGCTGGGCGATGGAGCTTGCCTGAAGGATGATGTTGTCGAGCTGCTGCTTGGTCTCCGCCGTATTCAGGACGAGGAATGTGACAAGAAACATACGCTCGTTGTGGCTCTGAAGGTCCTGAAGCAGCTTTTTGGCTTCCGTTCCGTAGGTAGCCAGGTCGGACGGGATGATGTCCATGTCGTAGCCGCTGCGGACTGCCTTTTTCTGTTCCTCAATCTTCATCTTGTCGAGGTCGGTGATCTTACGCTTGATAGTTTTGATGGCCTTCATCTGGTCGATGGAGCGGATGTGCATCGTCAGGATCAGACTGCTTTCCATGTCGAGAAATTCCTTGATGATGCGGTCATTCATCTCCGGGGCCAAAATCTGAAGGTACGATACCGCGCCGATCTTTCTGCCCATACCAAAGGTGTTGCCCTTGGCAAACTCAAAAGAGGAAGGGGCAATGAAGTCCTTGACGGAAAGGCCGGATGGGACAAGCCAGTCCCAGGAAAAGCGAAACGGCGTCTGATCATCCATGTGGAAAATGTCATAGAGAAGATGGAGCCGTTCATAGCCGTCCAGGACCTCCGCGGCAACGCCCAACTGCTTGAAGTTGTTGAGAATATCCGTTTCGATTCGCTCCAGCCGGGGCTTTGCCATTCTCAGGTTGTCGGCCTCAATGCCGAAAGTCAGATATTTCACCTTGATCAGCCCGTTGTTTCCCTTGGCCTGCTGATTCTGGAGCATTTCGGTGTATTCGCGCCGGATATCGTCAAAATCGTCGCCTTTACCGGGAATAATGATGTTCTGGGCAAAGCTCTCTTTGGTAGCCGAGGCGTCGAAGCAGGTAATCTGGCAGCGGATGGACGGGTCAAAATAGTTGAGAAAATCGCACCACCCGTCGAATACCGCAGACTGATCTTCCGGCTGGCTCAGCTGGTAGTTGATGTCTTGGAACTGGATGGTTTTCGAGTAGAAGTTGTCGGTCACACGGCAGACGCCGTCCTGAAACATTCTCTGGAAGGGAATGCTGTCCTGGGCGGACTGCTTTTTCCTGTCGCCCTGCTTTTTGGCTTTGGCGATTGCCGCTTCAATCTGCTTTCTGTCTGCGCGGGTGAGCTTTTTCTTTGTGGACAATTTCATTTACCTCCTTATCAAGTTTTTCCTGCCGTTCCAGTACGGCATAAAAGTTGTTGGTTTCATACGGCCGCTGTTTCGGGCGCAGGAAGTAGACCCGCGCGATATTGCGGATGATTTTTTCAAGGGGCAGCCCATTCTTCTCGTACATGGCGAGCAGGAAGAACGGAAGCATGATCAGAATCATACAGATGGACGCGGCACTGATGCTCGATCTGCTTTTGACCAAAAAGAAAAGCGGCACTCCGATAAGAATGCCGCTTCCGAAACAGATCAGCTGACGTCTGGTCAGGTTGAGCATGACCTTGGTCTTGACCGCGCTCAAATCTTTTGGAACAGGTACATAAGCCATTTTTCATCACCTCCGTCTGTTATCAGTGAGCATTGAAGACGCTCTTGGCCAGGGAGCCGGTCTTGAAAAGCGTGAAGGCAAGCAGAACCGTATAACCCATGCAGCTCCAGATCGCCTTGCTGATGTCGGTATCAACCGCTATGGTCTGTACCAGCACGGCATAGATCGCCACGCAGACAATGATCAGGAATGCCTGAAATGCCAACGCGAAAAGAGAGCGGAGATAATTCTGGCCCATCTGGCCCCATTCCCGGTTCGTCATGGTGGCCATTGGGATGGGCGCGATTGAAGTGACCAGATAAATCTCGATCATTCTTCCGTATACGATCACAAAAATGCAGATCGTCAGCACCCACATCGTAATGCCGACGAACAGGGACTGGAACCACAGGCCGAACAGCGGCCCGAGATCCATTGCCGTCAGCCTGGTCTGAAGATCTGCGACTGTGGAACTTATGTCGATGGCGGTATTTGATACGATCACGCCGGATGCCTGGTTGACCACCCGCTGCGCGAGATCAAACACGCCCATGATGATCGTCCACGTATTGGTGACGATGATGACCGCGCACGCTGTTTTGAATATCCACTTGTAGAACATCCAGGTATCCACGTCGTGCATGTTGTTTTTCTCCGTAATCATCTGGATCAGCTCCAGCGTCATGACGAAGGCGAGAATCACGCCGGCAATCGGCATGATAACCGTATCGGACAGGTTCTTGATCATCGAATAGATGCCGCCGTTCCACGCCTGCGGGGTCGTCCCTACCTGGCCGGCGATTTCACCGACCTTCTGGTTTACGTTGTCGAACAGCCCGGTCAGGTTGTTGACGATGCCGGCGACAAGTATTCCTTTCAGCCAGTTCGTAATGGCCTGAATAATAATATCCACGTTTTGACCCCCTCCTTTCTCCCGGTTCTCCTGACTGGCAGGAGAACCGGGAAGGGATTAGATTTGTGTTGAGTTCAATGAATCAGGTGTGGAGCAGGTTGGCGAGCAGAGGAACGAGTACAAGACCAATGAGGGCGACGCCGCCGCCGGCCATGAGCTGCTTGATGCCCTGAGACTTTGCTCATGTGAGATAAAGAAGTAAAAGAAGTGTAAAAAATTTTGCCGTTCCTATCCGGCTGACTGCCGGACAGGTCGGGCTTTATGTATCGGGCAGCTCTACCTTGCCGACAAAAGAATAATAGATTTCGATTTCCTGTCTGCGGAGCTTTCCCCGGCGTTTCCCGTCAAGGGCTTCCGATTCGTGGACGACTATCTTCTCCACAAACTCCCGTAACAGGGTAGGGGTGAGTTCCTCAAAGCTGGTGTACTTGCGGACGACTTTCATAAACTTTTCAGCGTTTGCCGTGGCTTCCAGCGTCCTTGAAAGCTCCCCCTGCAGAACGGCGGCTTTTTCTTTCAGTTCCTTTTGCTCCGCTTCATAGTCTGCCGAAAGTTCCGTGAAACGCTCGTCCGATATGCGCCCGGTCACGCTGTCCTCATACAGCCGCTTGAAGATAGCAGAGAGTTCCGCAATCCGTTTTTCTGCCGCTTCCAGCTCTTTCTTCCTGGCGGCGTTCCGGCGTTTGCTCCCGTCCTCGTTCTGCTCGGTCAAGAGCTTCATAAACCGGGCTTCATGCTTTGCGGCGTAGCTGGTGACCTGCCGTAAGCTCTCGGTCACTCCCTCGGTCAACAGGTCGGTGCGGATAAAGTGCGCCGTACAGTCTGCCGTGCGCTTCTTGTAGCTGCCGCAGATATAGCAGTCCTGCCGCCGTTTGTCCGTCTGATAGCGTTGCTGGTACATGACGCTGCCGCAGTCGGCACAAAAGACTATGCCGGAGAACAAGCCCACTTCATCATAGCGGTTGGGGCGTTTGCGCTGCTTGCGTAACTCCTGCACACGCTCCCATGTTTCCCGGTCAATGATTGCTCCGTGGTGGTTCTCAAAGATTACCTGTTTTTCTTCCGGGTTCTCCCTGCTCTGCTTGACCTTATAGGACACTTTCTCGGTCTTGAAGTTCACAAGGCAGCCCGTGTATTCCCGGTTTTCAAGGATATGCGCCACGGTGTTTGTCGCCCACCTGCACTCATAACCGGGGTGGTAGCGGCGTGTGCTTCCCGTCCGGCGGTATTCCAGCGTTCCCGGCGTGGGGATTTCCTGCTCCGTAAGCATACGGGCTATCTTGGTCGGTCCGTTCCCGGCAAGGCATAAGCTGTATATCTGCTTCACTACCGGGGCGGCTTCCTCGTCAATGATGAAATTTTCGTCCTCGTCCATGAGGTAGCCATATACGGGCTTGCTTGTGACGGGCTTCCCGCTCATGCCTTTTGACCTCTTGACTGCCTTGATTTTCTTGCTCGTATCCCTCACCAGCCATTCGTTAAAAATGTTCCGCAGAGGGGCAAAATCATTGTCGCCCTGTGCGCTGTCAACGCCGTCATTGATAGCAATAAAACGGACATTTTTCTGTGGGAAAATCATTTCCGTGTACATTCCCACTTGTAAGTAGTTGCGCCCTAACCGTGACATATCTTTTACTATGACCGTTCCCACAAGCCCCGCTTCAATGTCGGCAAGCATGGATTGAAAGCCGGGTCTTTGGAAATTTGCCCCGGAATAACCGTCGTCCGTGTACCATTTCAGATTGCGGAAGCCGTTCTGTTTGGCGTAGTTTTCAAGGATTCGCTTCTGGTTGCTGATTGAATTGCTCTCGCCTTGCAGCTCGTCCTCATGGGATAATCTCGGATAAAGGGCGGTAATAAGTGTTTGGGTGGTCTGTCCTGACATAATATCCTCCGTTTCCGACAGCCAGCCCACTATTCCGTAGGTCTATTATACCATAGGGCGGGGCTGGCTGTACAGTCCTTTTTGCTACTTTATGTCACATAATGTCGCTTGGTTTTTAACAAGGAATGTCACTCTACATGGCACTGGCGGCTCTTTCCCCGGCGGCAGTTTCCGCTTCCAGCACTTTCATCATTTTGTCGGCGGCGGTAGCGGTAGTGCCTTGTTTGAAGTAGCCGGACACGACAAGTACAGTGTTCCCTCTGCGTATCTCTGTAACGCAATCCGGGCGGCGGGTGGTGGTGGTGCTTCTGTTTGGGGTGTCGGTCATAGGCTCTCCTTTCTGTTCAGCAGCGTTTTAAGACGTTCCATTTTCGCCTGTGCGGTGGCTTTTCTGAAATTTTCCCCGGTAAAACGGACAGGGGTACACATTTCCGAAAGGCGGTCATAAATCCGGGCATGGGGCGTGTCCTCCGGGTTCTGTAATTCTTCCAGCGTTAAATTTGTGGTGACAATCAGCGGCTTTCCGCATCGGTATCGGCTGTCTATCACGTTGTAGACCTGTTCAAGCCCGTATTCAGTTCCCCGCTCCATGCCGAAATCGTCAAGGATAAGCAGAGGGAAGCTGCAAAGGCGGGATATGTATTCGTTGCGGTCTTTGAAGCTGGCGGCAAGGTCATTGAGTATCAAGGCAAAGTTTGTCATGCACACGGAAACCTCACGCTCCATAAGGGCATTGGCGATACACCCGGCAAAATAGCTCTTGCCCGTGCCGACATTCCCCCACAAAATCAAGCCGTGGTTTTCCTCCTTTATCTGCTCCCAACGCTCCACATAGGAATGGGCGTTGTGCATTTGGGGGCATTTCCCGTTGTCGTTCTCAAAAGTCCATTCCCTCATAGCCGGGTCGGTGAAGCCCTTTCTTTTCAGCCGTTCCACTTCCTCCCGGTGTTTCCGTTCCCGGTCTGCGGCTTCCAGTGTTTCCCGGCGTTTCCGCTGGCAGTCACATTCTTTGGGGTGGCGGTCACGTCCGAAAAGGCTCTTGCCCTCCGGGAAGTAGGCTTCTTTGGGCTGGCGGCACTTCCCGCAGTATAAAAGCCCGTCCTCCCCGGTGTAGTCCTCCGGCTCTGCTTCCGTGGCAAGCCGGAAAATGGCGTTATTATAATCACTCATAAAATCGTCCTCCTTGTTCATGGTCTTTTACGCCCTGTTTACGGGGCGTTTTGTTTCAGTTGTCAAAGGCTCTCGCCCTCTTTGCAGGAATAATCGGGGATTCCCTTTTTCGGCTTCCCCTTTGCCTTATCATCAGCCGCCCAGCGCCGGATAGTGGCGGCATGGTTCTTGTATTTCTTCCCGGTGGAAGCGATATAGCCGGATAAGCGGTCTATGTAATACTCCCATTTGCCGGGAAGTTCCGTTTGCAGCTCTGCAAGCTCTTTCTCTGACAGGAATACATTTTCGTATCTGCCCAAAGGGGTGCGGGCGGTCTGTCCGCTTTTTATCTCTCCCTCTCTCTTTATCTCTAACTCTATATCTATCTCTTTCTCTATCTCTATCTCTGGTGGACAAATGTCCGCCCTGTATGGTGGACGTTTGTCCGCCACGGCTTCCGGGAGTGCCTTCTGCTCCTGCAAAGCCCGCCTTGCACGGCGTTTGCGCTCCCCCTCGGTAGAGGACTGACCGATTAAAAGCTCTATGTTGCTCATGTACAAAGCCCCGTTCTGCAAAGGCTCTACAAGCCCCAGCTTCATAAAAATCTGCAAAGCCCTCTCGACTGTGCCGACCTGCTGGCGGGTGATTGTGGCTATCATCTGTGCGGTGTAGGGGATATTCTCGTCAAGCTGGAGCTTTCCCCCGTTTTTCAGTGATTTTAGGTACAGCTTCAGGAGAATGTTTGAGTAGAGCATACCGTCCTGCATACTTTCCAGCAGCACGATAGCGTCCTCGTCAAAATAGCTCTCTTTCAGCTTTAGGTAGTAATATTTGCGGTTGTCTGACATTGTTCCTCCTTTGGTTCTGTTTTGGGCTTCTGTTACGCTTTAGAACGCCGTTTCCGGGGATAAAGGATAAATGTATCGCATACCCGTTGAGGGCGGTCAAAAAAGCCTTGATTTACGGGCTTCTTTCATAGCCTAAATGCGTAGAAAGGTGGTATCTTTTCCGCTGACGCTCGGCTTCTTTCCGGCGGCGCACCCTTGCGGAACAATCCGGGCAGTATTTCCCCCGGTTTGATTTGGGGAGAAAATACCCGCCGCACTCGGTACAGAGTTTCCTGTCTGCCTGGTGGAGCAGGGCGGCGGCAATGAACCAGCGGCAGAGAAGCGAATAGCTGATACTCTGCACACATACGCAAGGCTCGCCGCTATCCAGCAAGATACAGTTGCCGTTATCGTAATTACAGCACTCATGCACAAGACGACACGCCGCTCGGTGCTGCTGGTAGTCCATTCTTGGTATCTTATCTTTCATGGTCTTTCGCCTTTCCCCGTTCCGGCTCACGCCTTAAAATCTGGTCGATATTGTTCTTTATGGTCTGTAATTCTGTGGTGCGCTCCCGTTTTTCCCGGTATTCGTTGTATAAGCTGTTTTTCTCCCTCATTAGCTGTTCAATCTCGGCTTGTAACACTTTGGTCGCTGGCAGCTTGGAAATGCCCTTTGCCTTGAAATACCGGGTGGCGGCTTCGGCTATGATAAAATCGCTTTCGTTCTGTTCCCGGTAGGCTCTCCGGGCTTTCTCCGTTTTCTGTGCTTTCAGCCCGTCACGGGCGGGCTTGGTCTTGATGTAGGCTAATAGCTGTTTCTGCAAGTCCTTTTTCTCCCGCAAAGTGCTTTCCACGGCTTTCAGTTCGGCATGGACGCTGTTCAGTTCTGCGCTGGCAGTAGCAAGGGCGGCTTCCAGTTCCTCCGGGGAAGAAAAGCCGGATTCCTCGTAAATGCTCATGGTCGCCGCCATTTGCTTTAGGTTGTGGACTGCCGCCCAGCGGTCATATCCTGCGCCTTTCCCCTCTGCCCGTTTTGCTTCCCGGTCTACCATGCGTTGAACGCTGTCCTGTTTCAGGGCGTTTATGGCGGCTTTATTCCGCTGTAAACGGTCTTTTAGGCTGCGGGGGTATTCCTGTTGGGGTAAAGGCTTTTCGGCGGCTCTTGCGGCGTTCTGTGCGTTTATGGTGAGTGTTTCCAGTACGGCGGCACGGTCAAAATCATCACCTAATTTCCGGGCGGTGATTGGCTTCGTCCTGTCCGGCGTGAGATATGACAATCTCCCCCGGCTCTCCTTGACGGTCACTCCCTGTTGTAACAGCTTCCCGGAAAAGTCCTCAAAAGAAATGGCAGAAGACAGGGCGGCACGGATCACGCTGCGCAGCTTCTCTTTGTCGGTTTCAAATTTTGTAAGTTTGGGCGGCTCTCCTTTGGCGGCAAGGGAAGCGTTCTCTTTATCCAGTGCGGCTTGTCCTTTCCGTTTCACCCAATATTCCCGCTCGGTGACACGGTTCTTGCTCCCATTCAGTAAATCAATCTGATAGAGGTTTTCCCGGTGGCACATCTCCATGACTTCCGCTTTGAAATACTCCATAGCTGCGTCCGTGCAGCGGTGCTTGCAGCCTGCCTTTGTGTCCGCTGGTCTGTCCATGTAGGGAAGCAAGGGTACTTCCTCAATCCGCAAAGAATTGATTACGATATGCACATGGATATTGCCGCTGTGGTTGTGACCGTCCGGGTGGGTGCATATAAGGGCTTGGTGTCCGGGGAAATGCTCTTTACAGTACCGCTCGCCTAACTCCTGCGCTTTGTCTACGGTCAAGCCGTTGTCCTGTGCGTCACGGGGGTCAAAGGAAATGATATAGTGGTGGCTCTTTACGTCCTCCCGCTTTTGGTTCTTACCGTATTTCAGATTGGAGCGCATACAGGCTATGGCGAAATCTTCCCCGCCGCAATTCAGAGAGGAAATGCGGTAATCGTCACGGGGGATAAGTCTCCCGTTTCCGTCCAGTGTGGGCTTCATGGTAAATTCGTCATGCTCAAAGGTTAGGTACTGTTCGGCAGCCCCATAGTCGGCATTTTTAGAGCTGATATGTTTGAACGTTGCCAACAGCTTCACCCACTTTCTGCAAGACTTCAAACTTCAAGGCGGCAAGCTCCGCTATGGCGGCTCGTACCTCATTGGAGAGGGCGTTATAGGGTGCGCCGTACTCGTTCAGGCAGCGGGCAATCTGGTTCAAATTCCCGCCTATCTTGCCATACTCGGCTGTGAGTTTCCCAACGGCAGAGAGCATTCCATCATTGACCGGGGAAACGGTAATGACCGGGCGTATCCTTGACTTGGTTAGGGCTTGCCGGATATATTCGGCTTGGCTCATCTGGCAAAAGGAAACACGCTCGGAAAACTCGGCGTATTCCTCCCCAGTCAAGCGTGTCTTGATTACCCGGCTTCGGTGGGGCGTGTTATATTTTTTTCGCATGGTCTGTGACCTCCTTTCTGTTCATGGTGTCCCCCTCACTAATGGGAGAAAAACAGGGGCAAAAGCGGAAGTGTTTTTGAAAAAATCCGAAAAAGTTTTTGCGGGATTTTTTCAAGCGGCGCAAGCCGCAATAAGGCGGGCTTGGGGTGGCAACCCCAACAAGATTCCCGCAGGACAAAATGAGCGATAAGCGAAATTTGGTACTGTGGTAGAATCTTGCTCTGAAAAACTCCGGCGTTCCCCGACTCCCGTCCTTTCCGCTAACAAGACGTTTCAAAAGGGCTTTGCTACCCGCTATTCCGGCATATCTTGAAAATTTTCCTTTCACTACCTACAACACCACGCAAAGCAAAATGGACGGAGATTTTTAGAATTTCCCCTTATTCCCTACAACACCACGCAAGCCGAAAAAGGCGGACAATGGCAGTATTTTTTTCTTTGATACCCTCCACGGATAAGTAAGGGATTTTGCCAACTGCGGCGGCAATTTTCCCTTTTGTTTTTTCATACTGGGGATTTTCAAAAATGCCAAACAGGAACGAAAAAAAGCAGCAAATCTGTTGAATAGATTTACTGCTTTCTGGTTGCCGGCGAAGCGGCGGTTATTCAGTTGTAGGCGGTAGGGCTATCTCCCAAAGCGGAACTTGAAAATAGCTGTGAGAAGCGTCTGGGTGATGTAGTCCTCTGTATCTTGGTCTACCCGTCCATTCACACGGGCGGCACATTGTATGCGGCGGCGGTAATACTGCAATACAGTTCCCACCGCTTCCGGCTCCCCGCTGGTGGCTTGGACGATTGTTTCATAGGGGAGAAGCCTGTTATTTCTCATATGCCATTCCCTCCATTTCCGCTTGGAGCTGCCGTAGGACTTTTCGGATATGGTAGCCCGCTGTGCTGCGGCTGCGCCCGTACTGTCTGCCAATTTCGTGCTGTGGAATACGCTTGAAAAAGGACAGGTAAATCATTTCCCGCTCCCGTTCGTCCAGCCGTGACAGGGCTTCCGCAAGTAAGCCGCTGCTGAAAATGACCGTATCGCCGCAAAGGGTAAGTATGTATTCCTCGTCCGGCTCCGGGGCTTGGAAATATTCATCTGTCGTGCCTAAAGGGTAGTGCTTTTCGTCTGTGAGGTATTCAAGGGATATTTCTCTTTTGTGCTTCCTGCTCCGTGTCCTCGCTGCGTTGATCGTTGCATTTCGGATAACGACTTTGCAAAAGGCATGGAAAGTGTACTCGATATGTTCCCGATATTCTTCTGTACAGGTCAAGGAAAATCCCCCTTTCCTCCCAAAAGGGCTGTGGCTGGTTAGTAGTTGCTTTTTATGATAGTAAGGGGCGGCAGCACTTTAGGCTGTCGCTCCTTGACTGCCTAACTGCAAAACCGGGCGGGGCTGTCAACGGCGGGCGAAGCCCGTTCATCTTGACCGTTGACTGGCTCGGCCAGGTTTGCTATTTATCCGGCAAACTTGAATTTATTTTAAGCTATCACGTTTTACCTTTTTAAGCCTTACTATCATTACCATAGGAATTTCTTTGTTGTTTTTGAAACATTCTTCATAAAATCCATCAATGACAAATCCAGCTCTAAAACAAAGGTTAAAAATATCTTGTATGGAACGATGATAATAAATCTGCTCCTCCGGTTGCCCTTCAATCGCTATACCATAGTAACTGTGCGGTGTCATATATTTTTCAGTCAACGTGATAAAACAAGGGTGTTGCGTTGCAAAGACAAAAATTCCGCTTTCCTCCAACAGTTCATAAACAGCCATAAGAAGTGGTTCAATATCCGTAATATCCATAATTGCCATATTAGAAACTGCTTTCGTAAAGGCTCGATTTCTTTTTAATTCTAATATACTTTCTCTATTGGTCGCATCCGCTACACAAAATTCAATTTGTTTTGCATATTGTGATTGCCGTCTTTTAGCCAATTCTATCATTTTTTTGCTGTAATCAAAAGCGACAATCGAAGCGCCTCTTTGTGCAAGATACGAAGAATAATTTCCATTGCCACACGCAATATCCAAAATGTAATCCGCAGGATTAGGAGATAGAAGTTCCGTTACTTTGGGACGCACTACCTCTCTGTGAAATTCATTAGATTTGTCACCCATTGCATTATCCCAAAACTGTGCGTTTTTCTCCCAGATTTTTTTACTTTCCTCTGTTCCCATGTTCTCTCCCACTCCCAAAATTTGCCTTTTTGCTTCCATTAAATCTTCCTTACTATATTCCATTGTTACCCTCCATAACTTCTGATTGTTGCCGTCTTGACTATTATGTATCTTTTCTTTCCAAAATGGTATAGGCTTTTATTTTTGTAATGCTGCAAAACTTTTCTTCTGTAAGGTATTCAAAGGATATTTCTCTTTGCCGCCGCTTGCATTAAGCCGCCGCTATTGGAAAGCCAAAAGCAGCGGCTTTTTTACGCGATATGACCGAAAAGTCTAGAAAGCAGGATATGTCATCATTTGTCATTTCTTCTCAATGTAATAACTGCATGGCATATCAAGCCAAATACAAAAGAAAAACAGCCACCGCCAAATAGTGATGCTCCCCACCCTGCACCCGACATTGTCATAAAACCGCCAACAAAGAAAATACCAATGCCAAGAAATATCCCGACACCATAAAAAAGTCCAATTGCCATATCATACTTATTAAATTGTCGTTTCTCTTTTTTTTCACATGTTTCCATTTTTGTTATTACCTCCTTCGCAAAATCGTCCATGTGGACGCCAAAAAGAAAACAAATTTTTTTCAACGTATTTAAATCGGGTTCATTAACATCTCTCTCCCAATTCGATAGCGCCTGCCGGGTAACATTCAATTCCCCAGCCAGTTCTTCCTGTGTCATTCCCGATTGTGTTCGCAGATGACGTATTTGCTTTCCTGTTGTAATATCCGTCTGTTTCTGGTTCAAAATGGTTCCTCCTCTCTGATGCTGATTTTATCAATGATATTTCGCAATAGCCAGCAATGAACGCTTGCATTGCGCAGGACGTTACATTATCTTCTGAAACATATGCCGGATCTTGTCTAAACGGCTGTTCGGGCGGCGTGGCTGAAATACAGGCTCGCCGGAAGTTTCCTGATACCCTTTTAATTCTGTAATGCAGACACTTCTTCCATTTGTATAAAAATTCAGATCATTCCTATATTCACCGATACAACGGGCAGGGATTTCACCCTTAAAAATAACTTCATCTTTTTCAAGTCTGGTTGATTCAATGATTGCGCAATACTTTGGTGCATCATTATAAGCCCGTGAAAGATATTCCTGCGGTGCAAAAAGGGTAAAGGAAAGGTATGGTTCCAACAGTTGTGTCCCTGCTTTTTTCAATGCCTGCTCCAACACGACAGGCGCAAGAAAACGAAAATCAGCGGGGGTGCTGACCGGGCTGTAATAAACTCCATAATCAAAACAAATTTGGCAGTCTGTCACTCCCCAGCCATATAAGCCCTGCTCCATTCCATAACGCACACCCTCCATGACGGCATTTTGAAAACTTTGGTTTAAATAGCCGAGAGATACCTCGCTTTTATATTGTGTTCCGCTTCCAACAGGAAGCGGTGTTACAGTCAAACCAATAGATGCCCAAAACGGATTCGGCGGCACTTCAATATGAATCGTGCAGCTCGCTTTTTTTTGCGGTCTTTCCAGATAAATAACCGAAGGCTCTTTCATAGCCACGCCCACATGATATTTTTCTTCTAATAGCGAACAAATAACTTCTAACTGTACTTTTCCCAAAAAAGATAACATAATCTCATGGGTAACAGTATCAATGTCAAAATGCAAAAGAGGGTCTGTATCAGCAATCTCTGCGAGGGCATTTAACAGGGCTTCCCTTTGCTCCGGCTTTTGCGGCTCTACCGTTGTCCGAAGTAATGGCATGGGATTATCAATCCGTGTTTTGTGAGGCAGGAGTTTTTCATTTCCCAGGATATCGTTCAGTTTCAAAGTATCATCAGCTAAAATAACAATTTCTCCCGGACAGGCATGGTCAGCCGGGACGATTTCACCATTTGACGGAATACACATTTCTGTAATCTTTATTTTTTCCTTTTTTGACAGCAGCAGGGTATCCCGTAAATGGAGCGTCCCATGATACAGGCGTAAATAAGAAAGCCGTTTTTTCCGCTCTGTATACTCAACCTTAAAAACATATCCACATAATTCAGACTGAATATCGTCCGTTTCTGTAATGAAAGTTTCTGTAATCGCTTCAATCAGTTTTTCTGTTCCTAAATTGTCTTTTGCACTCCCATGATAAACAGGAAACAAAGAGCAGCATCTGGTTCTTTTGCACTTTTCATATTGTAATTCCTGTATATCCAAAGAATCCTCTGCAACATATCGTTCTAATAGTTCATCGCTTCCGGAAATAATCATATCCCATTTGTCTAAATCAGAAATATCGGTCATGGTTATCTTTGGCGACAGGGAAACCTCCTGCATGACAATCATATCACTGGTAAGTTTATCTTTAATGCTTTGGTAAACACACTGCAGGTCGATCCCATTTTGGTCTATCTTATTTATAAAGATAATTGTCGGAATGTCCATTTTCTGAAGCGCATGGAATAATATACGGGTTTGTGCCTGTACGCCGTCTTTTGCTGAAATGACTAAAACAGCTCCGTCAAGGACAGATAAAGAGCGGTATGCTTCGGTTAAAAAATCCATATGACCGGGAGTGTCCACGATATTGATTTTATAATCATTCCAATAAAAAGAAGTAACCGCTGTCTGAATGGTAATTCCCCGTTGCCGTTCCAAAATCATAGTGTCTGTTCTTGTGGTCCCTTTATCCACGTTTCCCTGTTCCGCAATCGCTCCACTGGTGTATAGCAGACTTTCTGTCAATGTAGTTTTTCCTGCGTCTACATGGGCCAGAATGCCGATATTGATTATTTTCATGTGATTGTCCTCCCTTTACAGCCCCAAAGGGCATAAAAATCCCCAGCAGTAAAATACTTTTACCACTGGGGATTCTAATTTGCGGACATACACATATACAGCATACACCTGTTTGTGAATGCTGTTTTTTGAATATGTCAAAATTGATAAGGCAAAAGTATTCTTAAATTGGGTACAAAAAACCAAGCCCCCACAAAAGGAGCTATCATAATTCTTTGTTCCCACTATTTGATTATAGTTTTATTTAAGAATACCTTGCCGCATATTTTTTACTCCTTTTCTGGAATGAAGCTATTATATCACATCAGTTTTAGGAAAGAAAGTACTTAAAAGAAATTTTTCTTCCCCTTATATGTAACAATCATACCGGCTTCCTGGTGTTCAGAATGGTTTCTGCTGTCTGCTGTGGTGTTTGATTGGAATTGTCCAGCCAAAAGCCGATCCGTGGTGTTGTCTGCATAAATGTATCGTATAAGGTTTCAACCGTAAAGCCGGAATAGCCTGTTTTCTCCCTGTATCGTTCCCTTTCTTTTATTGTTTCCACATCTGGACAAAGAACGACAACCTCAACAGGGTATTTATGCAGATAATTTATCATTCGGTTTAATTCATCACCGTAGTAGTTATCTTGGATCACTACAGAAAAGCCGTTGTCAAAGTATGACCTTGCCGCATCAGCAGTCAATTTGTATCGAAGGTACAGCTGGCGGACTGCTTCCGCTGATGGGGTAGCTGACATATTTTCTCTGCCTGAAATAATCATTTTTCGGAACACATCACCACGAAGATGGACGCATTTTTCTATTGATTTTGCCAGTAAATCGGAAACTGTAGATTTTCCAGAAGCCATTAAGCCTGTAATGAGATAAATTTTTTGTTTCATTTCACTTCCTCCGGTACAAAAAATATGTACATGTAACTAATTCAACACATTTATAATTTGAATAGGGACATTATAGCAGTTACTAAATACAAATTCAATGTATACGGAAAGAAAGGTATAAGGAGTGGGAGGGATTCCGCCGTAGTCGGCATTGTAGGAAAATCCAAAAGTTTAGATTTTCCCACAATGCTTATTTTTTGGTCTTTGGTTCGGAATAGTGTAGTGCTGGCGGTCTATCTCTTGTTTTCGGTTGCTTGCTTCCTTACCGTACATGAGCATTCGCGCCGGGGTTGTCGTTGCCGTAGCCCTCAAGGAGGTTGATGCCGCCCCAGATGCAGAGGCCGCCGCCGAGAGCGATAACAAGAGTCTGAAGAACGTTAATAGCGCTTGTAAAGAAATCCATATTGATTTTGCCGGAATCATTTGGGATGTAAGATTCGTTCCCGAGAAAAGCAAAGCCGGAATGAGACCGCTGTCGCGGCTCCCGATTCCGGCATTCTCCTTTCAATTTTTAAGTTGGTTGATGATTCGTCCCGACTTTGCAATTCCTCGTTTTTTGTGTCTTGCATTGTCAGTTGTCTCTCCTTTACGGATGTTGTCTGAATATATGAAAAGGCCGTCCTTTCAGTCGGTCGTTTCGTGTTTGGTTTCGTCCACTTCGTAAACGTCGTAGACCTCGTCCGGCTTTGGCCGGAGCCTGGCTGACAGATATTTTTCAATATCAAAGGCGTTCCGCGGATCATAGTCGGACAGGTATTTGTAGTTCGGATGCTTTGTGATGTCGTATTTGTCCGACAAAAAAGGACGGACGCCGCGCAGCTGTAAAATGCACTTGCCTCCGTCCATGACCGCCAGTTCGTCCTGGCTCATCAGTTCCTTGCCGAGTTTTTGATAATTCAAGCTGTGGGAAGTCTCACGGCCCCGGCTCTCGCCGGTATTGAAGGTATCGATGGTCTCCTTGCCCAGCGCTGCGGACAGCTCTTTCAATGTAGTCGGCTCCTTGCCGCCGAGGAAAATCGAGCTGTCGCAGTTGCCGATGATCGTATCGGCGTTGTCCTTATACAATGCCTTGAGCTGAGACTGTGCCTGCAAAACGAGGCAGGCGGAGATTTCACGGCTTCGGATGGTCGCCATGAGCTTTTCCAGCTTTGGTATCTGGCCGATGTTTGCACATTCGTCGATCAGGCACCGCACGTGAACCGGCAGATGCCCGCCGTATACATCGTCCGCTTTTTCGCAGAGCAGATTGAAAAGCTGGGTGTAACACATGGAAATCAGAAAGTTGAACGTGTCGTCGGTGTCGGACATGATGAGGAAAAGAGCCGTTTTGCGGTCGCCCAGCGTGTCCAGCTCCAATTCGTCGTAGGCCGTGACCTCCCGCAGCTCCGCAATGTCAAACGGCGCAAGGCGAGCGCCGCAGGAAATCAGAATGGATTTTGCGGTCTTGCCTGAAACGAATTGTCAAGGACTTTTTCATCACTCCATAGAGAATGCCCCGCAGTTTCCTACGGGGCATAGCTTCACTCACGATAATGATTGCATCTGGCTAATCTCGCTTTTGAGCATACGCACGATTTTGTCGCTCATGGTTTCCTTGCTTGTTTCGCTGAAATGAATCTTGACCTTGTAGGTGGTCTTGCCGATCTGCTTCACAAGGGCAGGCTGTTCGGCCTGTGTGGCCGCTGTATTGGTATTTGCAGTATTCAATAGTCATTTCCTTTCCGGGCTGTAAACGCCCTTAAAACGCGCAAAACCCAGTTTCGGGGGTGGGTAATATAAAACCCTTACTATGCCGAAAACAGGGCTGAAAAACGTTGATATAACAGGATTTTTGAGGGGCTAAATCGTGACATCCCGGTGTGACGATTTAGGCTGTTTTTCGGCTCGGATTTGCTTCACACGGGCTTGTAAATCCTCATTGAAGTCTTTACCCGCAGGGAGTATAATGCTTGTGTGGTAGCCTTTGTCGGCATATTTCCGCGCCATAAGCGCAGCAGTTTCTCGTCCTGCCGGGTCATTGTCGAGGCAGAACACGAGTTCACAAACAGTGGGATGCTGATTCAAAAAGAAAGGCAAGGCCGTGTCGCTCGTTCCCGCAAGCGATAGGCGGTTGTGCCGTTCCCCTGCCCCGGCATCGCCCACAGCGGCGTTTTCAAGGCTTGCGTGGCTCATGGCATCAATGGGGCTTTCAAAGATATAAAGCCGTTCAGAGAGCGCACAGGCCGTCATGCTGAAACTGTACCGCTTGTCGCTCCCCGCGCAGTCACCACGGAACGGCGGGTCGCCATAAGTGCCGCGCAGACTGGCAAACCGCGCTTTGCCGTGTTCGTCATGTCCGACAAACACAACATTGCCGCGCCTGTCCTCGTACAGCGTTTCTTTTTGAATAAGCGTATTCACAATGCCGCTGTCAATGCCACGCTTGCGGCAAAGGTAATCGTAAAGCCGCAAGGTCATCCCTGCCTTTTCGGGCAATACAAGGGCTTTCGGGCAGCGTGACGCTGCACCCAATGTCGCGCACGGCGCGGGGCGAGGGATTGCGCACTGGCTCACAGCTTCCACCGCCTGACGAAAGGGCATATGCTCCATTTTCATCAGGTAGTCAATCGCGCCGTGACCGCCAGCGCCCCGGCTGTGCCAGTACCAAGAAAGACGGTCATTCTTCACGGCAAGACTGGGATGCTGCCGGCAACGGTACGCATCGCCACGATGGGCGAAAGTGAAGCCGTGCCGCTGTTCTAAAAACACGACAACATCGGCGTTTCTTGCTTGTTCTATTGTTTTTTCATCTATCATCATAATCTCCTTAAATATCCAAGCCCTGACTGCGCTTGCGCTCCGGCGCAGCCTGTTCATGCTCTTGTTTTTCGGGTGGCTGGCGTAAAATGTCCTCAATGACCGCCATCAGCCGCTTCGGGGCGCGCTTCATCGCCGCCGTAAACTTGTCAAACCACGATAAATTTTGCTTAATTGACGAACGGGCTTTTTTCTCCGCTTCGACTTGTGTTTTCAGCGCATCACGCTCGCCCTCGGCGGCGGTCATTCTGCGTTTCATGTCAGCAACCTTTTCATCAGCCTTTACGGACTTTTTAGCGAGTGTTTTCAGCGTTTTCATTTCGTCAGCCGACACGCCGAAACCGCCGAGCAGGGCGGGCTTGCCCATCGCGTCAATCTCGGAAATCGTAGCCGCCGCCTTGGTTTTTACGGTAATCTTTTCATCAAGCTTGCCAAGCCGCGCCTCTTTTTTCTGAACATCCTTGCCGAGAGCGGCGGCGCGTTCCGTCTCCTGCTTGTTTTTGTACGCCAAAACATCCAAATGCTCGGCGGTACTGCCACGTTCCCCACGTTCAAAATCGGTAAATCCCGCAGTCTGCATATGCTCAAAGTAACGGTCTTGAAGCAAGGAGTATGAGTAGACAAGACGCTCCTTGCCGTTCTCGCCCATCGCCTTTTCAGACTTCCACTTTTTGCTGTTGCTGACCTGTTTAATGACTTCCTTGACCGTGCCCACAAGTGCAGGGTCTTTGCAACGCTTAGTCCACAAAACCTCTTTGTCAACCACCGGAATATACATGACGTGCAGATGGTAGTGGTATACATCGCGCCCAAGCTGTTCAGACAACGCCTTGTTGCGCTCATCGGCGTGCATGACAGCCGACAAGACATATTCCTCGCCCCCGGCTTCTTTGACCGCCATACGGTATGCTTCTTCAAAGAAGGATTTGGCGTACTTGTAGCCGCCGTGGTTTTCAAAATATTCCGTGTTCACATCGAAAACCATTTCATCGATAATCTTGGCATCTTTTTTCAAGCCGCGAGTGCTGATGACACCGTCCTCAATCAGCTTGTCAAAGGTTTGCAAATAGCCGTCCTCGCATTCCTTGAAGTGAACATTGAGGGCAATGCGGTCAAGTTGAACATCACCGTTGCCGTAACGCTCGTTTTTTCGCTCGTTGTGCCGTTCCATGTTGCTGACTTTTTCGCGGGGATACGCCACGTTTCGGACAACGCATTTATCCGCCATAGGCAGCTCCTTTCCAAGGCTGCAAGAAAGGAAGGCTGCAAGATGCTAATAGTAGAGCCTTGCAGCCTTGAAATGTTGCAACCTTAAATTTGCTCATTTTTTTGTTGTGGCAACGCGCCCCAAAACCATTTTTTGTCACGCTTAAATGAGGGTATGGCAAGGGCTTGTTTTGCACTGCGGAGCGTGCGTTCCTGTATTTCTTTTGAAGCTGCTTTTTCAAAAAGAAAGGCGGCAGGCTTCTCACCATCCGCTAACTCTGCTTTGAGAAAATCCACCGCCCGGTCATAGGTGGTGTCGCGCTCCGGCATGACGCCAGACAGCAGCTCGTCAATGGTGATGGGGAGAGTGCCAATCCACCGAAAGCCGGTAGCCGGGTCGAGTTCAAACCCGATAGCCGCACCCTCCGGCGCAAGGTTGTTTTTGCCCTGCACGATGGCGCGGGTATATGGCTTGCCCTTGACACGCCCCACGGTCAAAACGCTTCGGGCGGCGGCTTGAATGTCGATGCTGCCCAAGCCCCGGTACTGGCTCTTGTTCGCGCCTTTGTTGAGATGGCCGATGACCACCACGGCGCAGCCTGTTTTCTCTGCAACTGCGCTGATGCGTTTGAGTACCGGGCGGATCTCGTTTGCCCGGTGCATATCCACATCCGCGCCGATATACGCTTGCAGCGGGTCGAGGATAAAGAGCTTCGCGCCTGTCAGCGTGATGGCCTGTTCAATCCGAATGTCGGAAAGCGATAACTCTTTTTCGCTCTCGTCAATGACAATCACGCGCTCACAGTCTGCGCCGGACTGGACAAGGCGCGGCTTCACCGTATCGCCTAAGCCGTCCTCGGCGGTCTGGAAGATAACGCTCATTGGTGGGGCGGCGGTCTTGCTCTCCGGCAGGGCTGTGGCTGTTGTCAGAGCAGCGGCGATTGCCAGTACAACCGTTGTCTTGCCATCGCCGGGGTCGCCTTGAATGACCGTGATTTTTCCGAATGGGATATACGGATACCACAGCCATTGGGTCTCGGTAGCCTCCACCTCGTTCATGCGGATTAGCTTCAACGTTTCGTTTTGGTCTGCCATAAAAAAATCTCCTTTGCTGTTTGGTTTGTATATATGAAAAGCCCCTCGGCGGCGACGTCTGACCGCAGAGAGGCTTGTGAATATTTTGTGGGAATGGTCGCGTTTTTATGATATACTGTTGGAAATAGGATACATGGGTTCATCTTTTTTAGATGGGAGGAAACAGTTTTGCTTTGTCCAAATTGCAATACAGATTTATTGAACACTCTTTTGCTTGAGGCAAGCGATATTCCTCCGATGACGAATAAATCAAGGATAATCTATCCAACCTGTTCTCAATGCGGCTATGTTATTAAGCTTTCGGACTTTTCGGGCAACATAAAAGCAGAGAGAAGAGTTCTGCTCATTACAGGAACAGCTGGAGCTGGAAAAACTGCGCTTGGTCAGCTAATTGAAAAAAGGTCTGATTACATATTTGTCGATGGCGATGCCATACAGAAAAGAGTGAACTATTTTGCACGAAAAAATCCAGGAACGAAAGTAAATTACTACGCAGAAGTAATTGATACCATGATGATACCATTTGTCAACCCATTCAGCACCAGCAGTCCAGCATTCTCTTGATAGGTCGCGATCTAAACAAACACTTCTCTCAGGAACAAGGATACGAAATAGCGGTTTAATACCATGTATATTTAGTGGTTCGATAAACTTCGACAAAACTTCGCTATTATTGATTATGTACCCAACAACAACATCATATCCTAACGAACATAGTATGAAGAAATGCGCTCTTTTTTATCTTCACATCCTGCGCTTTGTATAGATACGTCCGAAGAAACTTTGGAAGAAACTTTTGACAAGCATTTTGCTGAATTGCTTTAGAACATATTAGACGGTGGGGACGATTTACATACTTTTTCAAAGTATGTAACCCACTATGACACTTTCCCGCTTCGCGGGCAAAGTGCCGTGGGCGCTCCCGCGGGGGGTACGCCGCCTGCGAGCGGGCTTGTGTCCGGTTGAAATGCTCATGCTCCCGCATTTGTAATTCAACCAGACGCAAAAAGCGCAATATGGTCTTGCACACATCGAAATCCTATGCTACAATGAAACAAGTTTTAATAAAGGGGCGTAGATACATCTCATGGGTATTATTATTCGTATTCGTTAACATTGCGCAGCAGATCCGATAAACTATCGGTCTTTTGTTGCGCAATGTTAACGAATAACTAATAATGAGGTGTATTTTTTATGTCCAAAAAACATGGGCAAGCGGTGCCCATTTCTTTTTCGCAAAACTTTTTAACTTCACAAAAAACAATAGAACGCCTTTTAAGGCTGACCAATATTGATAAACATGACACAGTACTTGAAATCGGAGCAGGCAAGGGTCATATTACGAAAGCGTTGCTGCATAGAAGCGGTCGGGTAATTGCATCAGAACTTGATGAAAAGCTGTATAACGCTCTTTGTAGTAAATTCTGTGGCAGTCACAACCTCAATTTATTCCACAGTGATTTTATGCTAAGCAATCTACCACAAGAAGAGTACAAGGTTTTTTCCAATATACCGTTTGCAATCACAACCGATATAGTTAGGAAACTGACGCAAAGCAAAAACACTCCGCAAGACGCATGGCTTGTAATGGAAAAAGGTGCCGCAAAACGCTTTTGTGGAAAACCCAAGGACACGTTACAATCCCTTTTGCTAAAACCTTTTTTTAGCTTAAATATCGTTTACCATTTTCAACGGGAGGACTTTCATCCTGCGCCCCGTGTTGATGTGGTACTATTGCATATTTCCAAAAAAGCAACGCCTGACCTTGCATGGTCAGAGCAAAGAGCCTACGGCGAGTTTCTTACTAATGGAATGAAATTTGGTTTGTTTGGAAAAAGAGCCTTGCTTACAAATCGCCAAATATCTACTGCGCTTCGTTTGGAAAAGCTAAATCCTATTCAACCGGGCGGTGAGGTTTTGTATATCCAGTGGCTATGCCTTTTTCGATGTTGGTTAAGATATGGTCGAAGATAATATCACCCTCTCCTTTCCGCTTTCACAGGCTCATTTTTCGGCAAATAGCTGACCGGAACAAACACGCCTTTGGAAATATCCTCGGCGCGGAGGGCTTCTTTTTTCGCATCCATCTCGGCTTTTTTTGACGCCTTTGTCCGTTCCTCATATTCCTTTTGCTTGCCATTGGCCTTGCGGCGCAAATAGTTTTGGTGAAGCCTGTCCTTGCGCGCCTCGCGCTTGCGGATTTCTTCCTGCTCCTCCGGGGTCAAGGCCACTTCCCCGAAATGCGGAGGAATGTATCTGCCGACGAAATTGAAGAAGATTTCTACCTCCTGCGTTGTTTCAATGCTGCCCTTGCGGTCGCGCTCATGGACAAGGATTTTCTCGACAAACTCAAGGAGCATGGGCGTGGTCAGCGTGTCAAAGTTTTCGTACTTCTCCACAAGGGCGATAAACTTGTCGGCGGATTTCTGACTCTGCTCATAACCGTCAATGGCGGCTTCGAGAGCCTTGATTTCCTCGGATAATTCGCCCTGCTCTTTGGCATACTGGGCATCAAGGGCAGCATACCGCGCTTCGGGCAGCTTGCCGAGAATGGAATCCTCATAGATTTTGCAGATGAGCTTTTCAAGCTCGGCGGCGCGTTTCCCGGCAACGGCGAGCCGTTTTTTCTTTCTGGTAATATCGCCGCTGCGCTGCGTTTCCTGCGCTTCGGTGACCGCCTTGACAAACTGAGCGCGGTCATTTTTGGAGTATTCGGCAATGGCCTTGAGCATATCCGCAATCAGTGTCAGCACCACCTCAGCGTTAATACGGTGTTGGGTGGCGCAGAGAACGCCAACAGGGACTTTCGAGTATTGTGAACAGGTATATTGCGCTATGCGCTTGCCGTTGTTGGTGCGGTGGACGTACATTTTTCCGCCGCAGTCGGCGCAGTACAGAAGCCCGGTCAGCGGATGCGCTTCACCCCAACCGTCCGGGTATCGCCGGACACTTCCGCGAATACGCTGAACGTTGTCAAAGGTATCCTGGTCGATAATCGCCTCGTGGGTATTTTCAAAAATCGTCCATTCGCTCTCATCGACATAGCGGCTTTTCTTGTCCTTGAAATGCTTGCGGTTCTTGAAGTTGCAGGTATGACCGAGATACTCGCGGTTTTTGAGAATGTGAACGACGGTGGACGAACCCCAACCGTAAATATCCTTGAAGGTCTTGTTTTTGTTCACGCCCTCACCATGCTTTGCTAAATGGGCAGCGGGGATTAGAACATTTTGCTCAGAGAGCTTCTGCGATATTTGATACGGCCCGAAGCCCTCCATCGTCATGCGGAAAATGCTTTTCACGACCTCGGCGGCTTCATCGTCCACAAGCCAGTTTTCCCGCTTTTCATCCCACAGGTAGCCATAAATGACCGTTCCTGTGCAATGCTTGCCGCTCATGCCTTTGGTTTTGAATGTGGATTTTATCTTCCGGCTTGTATCTCTGGCGTAAAATTCATGCATGATATTCCGAAAGGGGAGAAAATCATCCTCGCCTTGCGCTGTGTCGATGCCGTCATTTACCGCAATCAGGCGTATACCGCGCTGCCGTAGCATCTCCATAATTTGCCCGACTTTGAGATAATCGCGCCCCAAGCGGCTCATGTCCTTAATCACGATGCATTCAACATTCCCGGCTTCAACTTCCTCCATCATCGCCATAAAGCCGGGGCGGTCAAACCGGGTGCCGGAAATCCCATCATCGGTAAAGTGGGTCGGGTTGGGCAAGCCATTGTTTTTAGCGTATTGCTCCAAAAGATTTTTCTGCGTGGATATGCTGTTGCTTTCCTTGTCATCGCCGTCATCGCGGGAGAGCCGCTCATATAACGGCGTGATTTTGGTTTCTCTCATTGCGCGTACCTCCGTATATAAAAATAAGCTGTAAAAGTATTATTCACCAAAACGTGATGAATAAGTCTTTTACAGCTTACAACTCCGGCAGCGAGTTTGTATTTCTTGTACTGCCTCACGGCGAAGTGGTTCGGGCTTTTCTTTTCCAGCTCCTTGAACATCAGATCGACCGGGTTTTCAAACTCCTCGTCGTCCTCCCGGACTTCTGAAGCGTTGATGAACTCCAGAAGCGTCGAGAAATTCTGTTCCTCGACCGGCGCTTCATAGTGGATGTAGCCGATCAGCGCTACATACAGCAGCGTTTCGGCCTTCACCCAGAAGTCATCCCCGGACTTTCCCTCGCCCTTGGTGTTGGCGATCAGCGTGGTGACGAGCTTCAAAATGTCTTTTTCAGAGTGGATATACGCGAACGGATTGTAGTGCATTGATTTTTTGAAGTTAATCGTGTTGAGAATTTTGATTTTGTAGCCCTCCTGGAGCAGCAGTCTGCCGCATTCGACCACCACGCTGCCTTTCGGACGGCACTTGTCAAGACGTTACAGAATAATACTTTCATCCGTCACAAATGCCGTTAAAGGGAAGGACCTTCAGGAGAGAAAAGCCTTGAAATCTCAGGCTTTTTCGCAATCCTCTCCATGTCACTTTGAAGGTCATTCATAATAATTTCTCTTTCAGGCCAGTCAGCATACCAAAGCTCATCAAGGTAATACTCGACCTGATCGATGCGGTGGCAAGCCTCAACAAAGCGGTCATCCCATTCCTCATCGGTGATCTTCGGAGCGTACTGTTCCTTCCATCGTTTCAGCAGATGAAGGTATTCACAGTACAGCCTCCAACAGTCATTGAAGCGCTTTTCCAGTGCTGCCTTGCCGGTCTTTACTACCGGCGCCGGTTCGATATGAGAACCTTCAAAGGGAGCATCGATACCGAAGTCGGCTGCCAGCTTTTCGGCAGCTTCCTTCAAATCAAGGCCAAATAGTTTCGCAGTGAAGTCGATCACATCGCCGTCCTCCGAACAGCCGAAGCAGTGATATCGCTGATCCACTTTCATTGAAGGTGTTCTCTCATGATGAAACGGACAGCAAGCAAAGCCATGCCGATTGACATGAGTGCCGTAACTCTCGGCGGCCTGTCTGGTCGTTATCGCTTCTTTGACTCTATCGAATGAGATCATGAGCACTTTCTTTCTTCATCACGCAGGCTGACGATCATGGCCTGCTCGATGATCTTCTTGAGCTTGGTATCATAATTTTCTTTGGCATTCTCTGCCGGTCGTACTCGAACCGTATAGAGAACATTGCCGATTCTCTGAACCATAGTTCCTTCCATTGCATCCATCCTTTCCTTTGAATTGAAAGAGGAGCAGCCGCCGGACTGCCCCTCAGTGTTTCTATTAGAGAGGCAGCTCACCGTCTACCTCATCGTAATATGCCTGTAATACCGCAAGCAGCTTTCGACCTTCCTCATCGGTCAGGGTAATGCCCTTGATGCCTCTGTCAGAGGGAGACCATTCTCTGATATCGAGCTTGGCCTCACGCTCATTCCATGAAACAAGATTGATCTGCTTGCTGTAGCCGTTGTCCTTCTTGGACAGCACACCGATCTTCTTAGTGATGGTGCACTTGATTTCTTCTGCCATAATAAAACCTCCGTAATTTTCCGAAAAAAAGAAGAGGTCAAGAAGTCATAGTGTCTCGTGTAAGGAGTCACTCATCTTGCCCCATCTCTGTTTCTGTGATTTGATTTTCTGATTTCCTGTTCCTGTTTGTGTTCCTTCGGCGGGAGAAGTTTCTCGATGAAAGACTTCACCACTTCAGGGAACCGCTGAACAGCTTCTACATACGGCCTTGTCATTTCAACCAGCTTGTCATACTTGGCCGTCATCTCAGCCAGCTTTTCTTCCAAAGCGGAAACGCTTCGTGATAAGCTGCTGATCCTGCGCTGGTTTCGAGAAATGGTATCGTTCAGCCTGCTGATCTCACCACGAGATGCAACACCCTCCTTTGCCATAGCGACAAGATCCCGGTAGTCCTTCGGCTCAAGAGAATACTTGCCGGTGATACCTTTCTTGCCAAGACCTTCAAGCTCACCATAGGTCAGGTAGGCCTTGCGGTCCTGATCGTATCGGATCTGTACCTTCTGAAGTTTTGCCGTAGCAGCTTCGGTGGCCTGCTCGATTTCAGCGAGTCGTTCTTCACCGGCTGCGATCTTTTCTTCGCCCTGAGCCAAACGCTCCGCATCTTTCTTGATCTGAAAATCCAAACTTTCAAGATGCTCTGCTGTACTGCCTCGTTCGCCACGCTGGAAGTCAGTGAAGCCTGCGGCAGTCATGTGTTCAAACAGTTGATCCTGAAGGATGCTGTAAGATTTCACATACTGGGGCTTGCCCTTTGAGTTAAGGACCGGCTGACCGTGTTCATCAAGAACAGGACTGTTTTTCCATTTCTTTGAATGAGAAACCTGACGGATTACTTCCTTGACGGTTCCTCTCAGACTTTCGTCTTTACATCTTTTCGACCACAGGATTTCCTTTTCCACTGTCGGTATTGCGACTACATGAAGATGATAATGATAGACCGGCTTGCCCAGCTCTTCAGACACAGCACTGTTGATCTCATCGGCATGCATGACAGCTGATACGATCTGATCTTCACCGTAAATTTCACAGCAGAAGCGGTAAGCTTCCTCGTAAAATTCTTTGGCAAACTCGTACCCGCCATGCTCCTCAAAGTATGCCGTATTGACATCGATAATCATCTCATTGAAGTAGGTCGCACCGTCCTTCAGACCTCTTGTCGAGATCTTTCCTTCGGCAACCAAGTGATCGAAATACTCATTGTAGGTCATGTCACCGGGAGACTTGAAACTGACATTGAAGGGAATTCTTTCCGGCACGACATTCACGTTTTCATAGTTGGTATTCTTACGCTCGTTATGCCTTTCTGATTTTCCGACACTTGCCGCATTCAACTTTACGACTCTCGCAACTGACATATTTGGTTTTGCCATCTTTGCACCTCCTCAGGGGCCGGGGGATAGCGTGTTACGCAACTTTTTCAAAGTGCGTAACCCACTATGACACTTTCAGCGATGCTGCAAAGATGTCGTGGGCAAGGCGTTCCCCCTTAACTCCCTTTAATCCTCGTCTATCGGCAGTCGCCAATACCACGAATAATGCGGCTTGTTTGAAACAACCCCCAGTATTCGCTTGGCTTTCTTTGCCGTTGACTTGCTGATGCCGGCCTCATTCAGCCTGGCCTCACATTCCGAAGCTTCGTGTTCCTCACCATCGGAAAGCAAGTCACGAATGATCTCCATTGCCTCTTGCGTTTTCGTATCAGGCCTGCCGGTCTTATCCGAAGAACAGGCAAGGAGTTCATCTGCCGTCAGCTCGGATTCCTTGATGAAGCTGATACCATCTTCACCAACAGAGAAGACGATCGCTGCCCCGGTGGGAGCAAGGTTCGACTTCTGCTGAACCATGACTCGTTCGTCATCGTTCTCTTTGCTTCTGCCGATGAGCAGTGCGCTTCTTACAGCACCGACAATGTCGATTGAACCGGGAGTGCGGTAGATCGCTTTCGTGCCGAACATCTTATTCAGATGATTGACAATCACGATCGCTGCGTTGGTCTCCTTCGCAATTCTGATCAGGTGATTGAAGCGGGGCCTGACCTCATTCGCCGCATTGAGCTGGCAATCTCCGATATAAGATGAGAGAGGATCAAGGATCAGAAGCTTCGCTCCTGTGGTCTTGATTGCTGCTTCAATTCTTGCATCATCGAAGGAGATCGGAGCTTCCTTCTCATTGATGAAGATCAATTTCTCACGGTCACCATTGGCTCGAATGAAGCGAGGAACGATGGTATCGTCCGCATCATCTTCCGTGGTCTGATAGATCACACACATCGGCTCAGGTGGAATTTCCGGCTCCGTAAACGGAAGCGGATCACCCTTGGTCAGCATGGCTGCAATGGTCAGCAGAAAAGTGCTTTTGCCATCGCCGGGATCACCCTGAACGAGCGTGACCTTGCCGTAAGGGATGAAGGGATACCAGAGCCATTCGACCGATTTAGGATCGATCTCAGAGGCCCTGATCAGCTCCAGCTTCGGAGTCTGTTTCGTTTCTTCTGCCATATCTGCGTTTTCCTTTCTATAGATTTGGACTGTGTTCAGCAAGGCAGCTCCGTCCATCCGACCTGCCTTATTGCTATCAGCTGTGCATACGCACCACCTCCTTGGGGAATAAAAAAGCACCCAAGCTGTTACACTTGAGTGCCGGTTAATGGGCAAAACAAAAGCGACCAACTTTTACGGTTGATCGCCTTTGGCTTGATCACTAAAAAAACCTGTTAGCCCAATGCCACTTATCGTCTGTAGACTCATAGTCTGCTTTGGCGTAAAATTTAATGATAAGATAGGAGGGTTATAACCATGGACATCATCAAGGTGTTTGGCACCAACCTAAAGAAAATGCGCCTTGAAAAAGGCCTCTCACAAGAAAGATTCGCCGAAATCTGCGGTTTACACAGAACATATATCAGCGATATTGAATGCTTCCAACGTAATGTGTCTCTGGAAACGGTTCAGAAGATAGCCGATGCGCTCAACATAGAAGCATACAGACTGTTTATGGAGGAATAAGAAATGAATTACACCATTAAAAATGATGAGATTGCTGACTTCAATGAAAGTGAAGCTTTTGAGTTTCCCAAATACACTTCTCAGTTAATTAACTGGGCAAATCAAAATGCTCAGGGAACACGCGCAAATGTTGTTGGACAGATGTCCGATCTGTTCCCTCAGTTTATGGAAGAATGTGACGATATTACCATCGAAAATTGGAAAGAATGGTACACCAAGAAATACCCCAATGCGTTCGCAACAGCAACGGATAAAATATTTGCTCAGGTTCAGAATCTTAAGAATGCCATTCCTCTAATCGACAGGGAAATGGTTGAACGCTGGGTGGAAGATCTTGTTATTCTAAAAACCTTTAATGGCCTATACGTTCAGAAGGCTATCCTTGCTTTCCTTGCCAAAAAACAAGGGAAGTCTTATCGCCTTGCTACTCCTGACGAAGAATCCAAGGGAATCGATGGTTATGTTGGCAACACCCCTTATTCCGTAAAGTCTAACACCTATAAAACAATGAAACGCTTATCTGAAGTAATTGACGTTAAAATGGTTTATTACGAAAAGACAAAAACCGGCTTAAAGATTGAGGTAGATGATTGATATGGCATCTGAGAAAGTATTAAATAACTACTATAACATTGGCGGATACAATAAACCGGCAAGGATCGGTTATATGATGAACATGATAAGGCAGCTTAAGCCTTTGACCGAGGATGAGTGGAAAATCTGGTATTTTGACAATGTTCATGACGAAAGTTATTTAAATGGATTGGCAGCAGAAATGCATGATAGCATTCCTGCTTCTTACGCCGTTTCATTGCAAGAGTGTAAGGACTATATCTACGATGTTATGTTTCGAAGGACATTTCAAGGATATAACAAAGAAAAACTCGCTCTTCAATTATTGAGACGTGAAATATCTCATTCGGTGCAAGAGGCTCCTAAAGAATGGGATACAAACTATTTTATTGACTTCTACGTAAATGATCGAGCTGGCAAACCAATAGGAATTCAGCTAAAACCTGAGTCTTTTTACTACGGTCATTATCAGTATGTTGTTGATATCAGAGGGAAAATGCAAGCATTTTGTGATCTGTATCAAACATCCGCATTCGTCTTACAATACTCTGTTGATAATCGAACAGATAGAATTTCCATTTCCAATCCAACGGTAATTGAAGAGATACGTAATCTGATTTGATAAATAGAGAAGCGGGCGCAATTATGTGCCCGCTTCTCTATTTGTTTATATTTTATAGCTTTTATAATGCTAAACTCATTTGTTCTGGCCGGTGTATAGGTTTGAACTTTTCGTAATGACACTCATAACCTGAATCTGTTCTCTCAATGCTCTTCAGCTGTTCAATCTCAATGGCTGTTTCTTGTTTTGTTTTTACACTAAAACCATGGGGGCCATTATCATAACACTTGGCTTTTTTATCATCCGGCAAAGCCGCAATAAACTCCAAATGACGTTTGATTCGACTGTCAATAATTGCATTAGCAGCTTCGGTAGTAATACCCATGTTCTCTATTGCAAGCTTTACTATTTCAGGATCAATATCTATACCGATGCTGTTTCGATTTGAAATCATGCACGCTATGTTTGTTGTTCCCAACCCGGCAAACGGATCGAGGACGGTATCTCCTTCTGCTGAATACATATTGATTAGGCGGTAAGGTATTTCGAATGGAAACGATGCATTACGATCTCGAGAAGCCTTTGTTTTTGCCATAATCTGAGAGGTTCCCTTGATTTCCCATAAATCTGAGAACCATACATTTCTTTCTTCCCAAAAGAAGGCACTTTTCTGTCTTAACTCTTTACCAGTTCCTTTAAAAACTCGTTTACCGCCTTTTCTAAAGACCAATATATACTCGTGCTCATATGTCACATACGCTCCAGCTGGGTACATTCCTGATCCCATAAACTTGTTAGGGGCGTTTGATTGTTTACGCCAATGAATGTCTGGTAGAACGCTATACCCCATCGCTAAGAATTGATTGATTATCATAGTGTGGTTCGAGTATAGCTGAAATTCCCCATCAATGGTTCTTGTAGCATCACCAATGTTAATGCAAACAAATCCATTATCATCGAGCACTCTATCGCATTCCTTCCAGACTGCGTTCAACACATCGTGCATTTTGTTAAACGCAGCTATTCCGTCTCCATTGGCCAAATCAGTACCTATCTCTGGGTTCTGTTCAGAAAACATCTCATCCCACATCTCAATCATGGGATATGGTGGTGAAGTGACCACCAAATTAACGCTCTTATCAGAGAGCTTTGATAAATTGCTACTATTAGCAGCGATCATAGTATGATTTGTCATATCACTCTATCCTTTCACCATTTTCCATCTCGAAAAAGCTTCGATACTGTACATCGAGTGCATTACAAATCAGCCCGATTTCTTCATCTGTAACAGTATTTCGCTTGAGCTTTGCATTTAAATTCTGCGGGCTTTCATTTATCATTCGAGCCAATGCAGCAATGCTAATGTTCTTTCGAACACAGAGCACTTTGATTTGTTCTGACCTATTCATAGTATCACCTCGTTAATAGATATTATAAAACATTCAGTTGATATTTGCAACACTACTATTGATCGTTATAAGAAATTGCTTCCGCTATTTTCTTATGTATCGGTCAAAACATCCAGTCTACACTGGATATTCTGACCTTATCCTCAGCCCTGTGAGGACTTGTCTGCATTCAGCTGCTTGGCTCGTTCTCCGGCGGCTTTCTTACGCTCCTCAGAGTAGGGAGCAGTCAGCCTGATGCTGATCCTGGCCTTGTCGATTTCGTAGGTCTCGCTGCCTTCATTGGTAGAAGCGGTCAATCGGCAGAGATCAGGATACTTCCGGGAATACTCAGCCAGCTTACGCTTCAAACCGGGATTGAAAGTGTAGATGCTGTAGGTATCATCACCTTCACTGGTCAGCAGGATGGTTTCCTTCTCATACTTTGTCAGATGACTCATCGATGCCGTACACCTCATTTCTTACGCTGTACAGATAGGCCATATAGGTTTCATCGTCCCTGAACATTGTCAGTCGCTGAATAACATTGAGGATGGCATCCTGCCGGTCCTTATCCTCAGTCAAGAGCAGATACTCAACCAACAGAGCAAGTGTTTCAAAGCGATCCTCCTGACCGAAGAATGCGAGAGTCCTCTTTTCCATAGTATCCATAGTTACGCTACCTCCTTAAGTTCCATTTCCATAAGTTCCTTGGCAAAGTGCAGCTTGCGCTTCATGCCATGCTCCAACTGCAGGCGGTTCTGATAGAACAGCTGCTCAAAGCGTTCCTGATCAGAGTGCAGGAACAGCTTAACGATCAGATCCTCGATATGCTCTTTGATATCGGGATCCACGGTGATGCGACTGAGATCGGTCAGCCTCATCATAGTGACCTCATAGGAAGGACAGGCCCAACAGAAGAGGATGTCCTGATCGATGAAGTCCAGTGCTACATTTTCAGTAAGCTTCATATGAATACCTCCATAGTGTGTTGTGAAATAAAAAAAGCGGTGTTGACCGATGATTCTCAGAACAACAACCGCTATGGGTAACCTATTCAGTTGTAATGGTTTGTTTAGAAATCTGCCATCAAGACCGTATGAAATCACCTAACAGACACCGAAACATAACAATTCTCTCTATGATCCAGTTGCCGATATGAGGGATGATAAAGACCACGAATGCAACAATCAGCATTCGGATCACCTCGCCGCCAGTACTGAGACCGAAGGCAAGACTGGCGATTGCAGTCAGGGAACAGATGCCTGACAGAATACCGAAGATCACGCTCGATATGCTGTTCAGGAAGATACCGATCCACTGGATCAGCACGATTGGCAGAAGCAACGGCAACGCAATGCACTTGAGTATAAACTTGATAATCATAATAGAACCTCCATCGGAAGAAGTCTGTTTGTGACCCCTTCCATGAGACACTATGACTTCTTAACCTCTTCTTTTACATTGCCGGTTTGACGGTTTCAGCCTCATCCTGAGCCTTCTGTTCGGCTCGCCAGTCACGCATCTTCAGGATGCCGTGTTCATGGCTGCATTCTTCAGAGCAAGTCTTGGTATTCGGACCGGCAGGCCAAAACTCCTTACCGCAATGAATACATATTCTCTTGTTATAAGGATGGCCTTCCTTAGTCGCCGGATCATGACCATAACGACTCATGAACGAGCCATTCGTCCTGCACTCGGCAGAGCAATAAACCTGATTAGGCTGCTTCGGATAGAACATCTCACCGCAGTACTTGCAAGGAACTGCCTCATACATATGACCGCCTCGTTCAGCTATGGTAACCTCACGGAGCTGGTCCCGCTTTTCCTTATCAAGTGCAGCCTGTCGCTTGTAAGCACATTCTTTGGAACAGCAGATGGCACTCGGACCTTCAGGCCAAAACTCTTTTCCACAGACAGGGCATACCTTCTTGTGAAAGCGATGACCTTCTTTTTCAGCGGGATCTGTGCCGGTTCTTCTCGCTTCAGCAGACTTATTGGTACAAGCCTTACAGCAGAATCGCTGATGATGCTTCTCCGGCCAAAACGGAGTACCGCAGTACTCACATTCTCTTTGTGGGTACGGATGGCCATCATTCTCAGCCAGTGCCATCTCCCTGATTGCATCTCGCTTGGCTTTCTCTTTGTCGGCAACAACCTCATGATAATAGGTGTTCTGTCGGTCAATACGATGACTGCGCTTGCATTCCTCAGAACACATGACCTCCTGACCATTCACCGGCCAGAACGGTTTGCCGCAGACAATACAGTTCTTTTGTTTATACGGATGATCGCCCCTCTCGGCATATCGCTGAGCCTTGACACGGGCAGCCTTGGCAGCATTCGTGCATTCCTTGGAGCAGTATCTCTGACGGTTTCCGTTAGGCCAAAATTCCTGACCGCAGTGTTCGCAGACACGCTTCGGGAATTTATGACCTTCATTTTCGTCATAGCGTTCCTGCTTCTTACGCTTGTTGTACTGCTTCTGCACTTTCTTTTTATGAGCCTTCTTCTCACGGACACGCTTAGCTTCCTGTTTTTCGGCGGCCTTAATCTCTTCAGGAGAGAATGCAAGTTCAAACTGTCCAATGAAGTTGAAGTAAAGCTCAATTTCCTGTGTTCGGTTTCTGCCTCTGCCGTTAGGCTCATGGACAATCACCTTATCAACAAAGGCATGAAGCAGTTCCTCTGTCAGCTCTGCCGGTTCCTTGTACTTGTGGATCAGCTTGATAAAACGATCGATCTGCAGGGGCTTTCCCTGAATAAGGGCAAGCTCTTTTTTCAGTTCTTCGATGCGTTCCTCGCAGGCCGTCTGTTCCTTGTCGTACTGTGCCATCAAGGTCTTGTACTGACGTTCAAGAATGAGACCGGCAAAGAAGTTTTCATAGAGAGAACGGAGCTTCACATCCAGCTCCTCGTACTGTCTTTCCAGTTCTTCGAGCTGCTGTTTCTTCTCAACCGGGACCGCATCAACCTTGGCCTGAGCCTTCAAGCGAAGCTGTTCGGCAAAGGCCGCTTCATCCTCAATGACAAACTTGGACATTCTTTGAATACTTGAAAGAATAAGACCTTCAACGGCCTCAGCATTCACATAGTGGGCAGAGCATTCAGTACCTCGCTGACCGTAGGCCCCACAACGGAACGAATAGTAGCGGTCATCAGGATCGCCGTCCTTGTGCTTCTTGGCAGACTGTAGTGCCATTCTTGATCCGCAATCAGAGCAGAACAGATAACCACTCAGCTTGTGCTGCTGGTAAGTTCCCGCCGGTGTTTTCCTTGGGGAACGGACTCTCTGCTTTTGAACGCTGTCCCAAAGCTCCTGACTGACAATAGCTTCATGAGTGAAGTAGAAGATATACTGCTCATCCTCACTGGTTGACCTTCTCTTGTCGGTCTTGAAGTTGGTGCTGACGGACTTTTTCAGGATCGTATGACCAAGATACTCCTGACGGTCAAGGATCGCATTGACGGTGGTATTGCTCCATCCATACGGATCAAAATAACGCTTACCGTTATTCTGTTCAGGATGAAACTTGGCTGTATAAGCCGAAGGGATTAGCACTTGTTCTTCCTGCAGCTGCTTTGCGATCTGAGTCGGACTCATGCCGGTATCGGCCATATCAAAGATACGTTTGACCACCAACGAAGCGACCGGGTCCACAACTAAGGTCTGCTTATCTCCGGGCATACGATTGTAACCAAACGGAATACTTCCGCTGCATCGCTTGCCATCGGCCATGCGAGAATTGAAGATGGATTTGATCTTGTTGCTGGTATCTCTTGCGTACCATTCGTTCATGATGTTGAGGAACGGAGTGAAGTCATTATCAGATCCGTTCTCACTATCAACGCTGTTGTTGATTGCAATGAAGTGGATTTCTTTCTCTGGGAACAGTATCTCGGTATAGAACCCTACTTGCAGGTAGTTACGACCAAGTCGGCTCATATCCTTAACGATGATCACACCGACATTCCCGGCATGAACCTCAGCCAGCAGCTCCTGAAAGCCTGGGCGATTAAAGTTTCTGCCGGTATAACCGTCATCCGTGAAGTGACGGATATTGGTGAAGCCATTTCTCGTTGCGTAATCTTCGAGATATTTTTTCTGATTGGTGATACTGTTGGACTCGCCCTTCAGCTCATCGTCCTTTGAAAGACGCTCATAAAGTGCTGTAATCAGCGGTTTTATTGGTTTCTTAGCCATGTTTTGACTACCTCCTTCCTTATAGAGTTATGTACCGAATGAACACTGTATTGAGTTTCATCCTCCCAAATTGTACCCATTCGGGTCGGTCACGACATAGCTTGAGTGGCATTGCATGAGGTTGGGTTTCAGCCAGAAGCGGGTTTTGCCGGAACCGGAACCGCCCACGACCAGGACATTTTTATTCCTGGCCGTTTTGGGGTCCTTGGGGCGGTTGTTCATGGTAAGACGCTCCGTGGCTGTCAAAATCACGTTGTTTTTGAACACCGGGTCGGTATAGGGCTTGATGTCCTCCTGCGTGCCCCAGCGGGCCGTGCCGTACTCCATGTTCTTCCGGAATTTTCTGGCGTTTTTGCTTTTGACATAGACCACAAGCCGCATGATCGCGGCAATGCAGATGCCAACGCAGAGATCGACCGGATGAAAGCTTGGCGTAGCGTTCTGAAATGCAGCTGTCAGTCCGTCCATGATATGCAGAGCTTTTGTTGAAAAGTCTGTACCAGGCGCGAGGCGGACTGCCTGCCCGATCTTCGTGGCGAACAGGGCGATGAAAGCATAGGGAATATTGGGGACAACGTATTTCTTTACGTTCACAGTTCGCGCTCCTTTTCCTTGTTCTTCACCCTATCCTTTGAAGCCGCGCGAATATGCTCTGCCAGACTGCGGATTTGTGCGATGATAGAGGGCTTATCTTTCTGCTGAACCTGCTTAGCCGTAAACTCCGTAAATGCGGCAGTCAGCGCGTCGGTGTCCCTTGCTTTGAAAAATACGAGGTATTTCGGGATCTCGCCGCTGCGGTCTTTCTTGATGGCGTAATCGACGCCATATTTCCGGGCGACACGCTCAAAGGATTTGATATTGCTGTCAGTGACCTCGATGTTGCTCACGCCCTGATTCTGGCCGATCAGCTGCTTCACTGTCTGTTTGCCCGTGGGCTTAACCGGCCCGGCCAGCTTCTTGTCATGCCTTTTCTGCTTTTTGTAAGCCAGATATTTTGACATGGCCTCTTTCAGCACACGAGCAGTGAGCTTCGTGGTCGTAATGGCGAGAGTGACAGTTTTTGATTCGATTTCTTCCTGCAAAGTGCTTCCTCCTTTCCACTAAAAGAATTTTTTAACGCCCCTCAAGTCAAATAGACTATTTCTGACGAATGATAGTTGTCTTCAGCGTTCTTCGTGGGCATTGGCCTTGTGCGTGGCAGCTTTTGCGGTTTCCGTTGGCACCGCAAAAACCTTGTGCCCGATTTTCAAAAAGGTCTCCGGCTTCTCGAACATCTTCAGGTACTTGTCCTGCAACTCCTGGGGGATGGACGCGAAGTCTTCCTCGCCAAGTCCGCAGATGAAAAACTTGCCGGCGATGATGTCCATGATCTCGCCATTCTCATCTTTCACTGCACGGTTGAGTGGCATCCCGTTGAGTTTTCCCTCCTCATTGCAGACCAAGGCAATAGGATCATCGTAAAAATAGGCGGCTTCTATGCTGCCGCCCACCGCTTTCTGTAAAGATTCAAGGTCACTGCCGATAGTGGCCATGGCTGCCAGCTTCCCAGCTTCAACCATTACCACATCAATATTCTCGCTCATTTCAGGCTCCTTTCCCGGATATAAAAACAGCCGGCAGAGGAATCATTTTCCTTGCCGGCCGTCTCCGTACATATCATGATTTACGAGGGATGCATAGTAATTGTCGATGGTGATTGGCGCGTTGTAAATTGTCGTGAGCAGATACTGCTTGATATTCCGCACCTCAGTTGTGTTTTTATCAAGGCAGTCAAAAACGAACTGGATATGCTCTGAATTGACCTTCAAAAGCCGAGATTTGACCGATTCAGCCGGGAAGTCATTGCCAGCGATACGGATATACCTGCGTTTGGAACAGACCGTTTCTGTCATCAGCTCCACAATTTCATCGAGCCGGTCTTTTTCATCCGGTTTATTGTGTAGCAGAATGTCATATTCGATGTTATCCCGGATCAGTTCCCGATAAGAATCCATATACAGCGCATCCGATTCCCTTCGATTCGCTTCCGGCAGCCATGCTGCCGCCTCCTGCGTTTCATCGGAAGGGAAAGGAATGGAATCGGTATTTAATACATCCGTATTTTGTCTTTGAGTATTTGTTATATCTATATTTAATTGCGTTGGATTTCCCGACGACGGTTTTCCCGTTGACGGATTATCCGTTGTCGGATTTCCCGACGACGGTTTTTCCAACGACGGCTCGAACGAAACCGGACTTTCATGGATGACATACTCATTGCCGCTGAACTTCCCGCTGGCATCGGTTTTCTGGTGTCGGCGGATATAGCCAGCCGCTTCCAATTCATTGACAGCGGAGCGTATCGCGTCCTTGCTTTCCCGGTTGATATGAGAAAGCCCTGCCAGCGTGTAATCCCAATCGTCCGGAAGCGACAGCATCTGCGAGAGCAGGCCCTTTGCTTTCAGCGAAAGTTCCTTGTCCCGCAGGTGATAATTCGACATGACCGTGTAATTCTGACTTTTTTCGACGCGAAATACCGCCATGACAATCACCTCGACATCTGGTGCTTTTTCGTGTCGTAGAGGATATGACCCTCGATCACCCGCGCGTGCTTGAAAATCCTGATGTCGCCGTGCTTTTGGGCTGATAAGGCTTTCTGGTAACCTTCTTCACTCAGAAACACCCGGTACTTATAACCTTTATCTCCGACGGGGGAATTATGGGTCAGCACATCAAACTCGATCATGTGCCGGGTAGTATCAAAAAAACGTTCCAGTGCAAGGAGATCATGCCCCTGAATGACAGCTGGCGATGGAGAGTTGATATAGTTCATACGGCCTCCTTCTTTCGTTTCGTATTTGAAGTAAATATCCCATCAGAAATGGCAAAACGGCAGCGGGTCGCTCAACGTTCAAGCGACTGCTGCCGTTTCCGCTGCCATTGTTCCAGCAGCTTGATGATCGTATCCTGTTTCTGTTTTGGCGTAAACGACTTCGGGAAATACTTGTTGATCGTCTCGCCGGGGAGCGTCACTTTGTCGATGTCCTTCTTTTCCTCGCTCATGACCGCCATTATCACGCCTTCGTCCAGCTTTCCCTCCTGTGAGAACTTCTTGAGGCGCTGCGCCTGAGAGAGAGAAGGCGTTGCCTGACAGTTTTCGATCTCCTGGAAAAGCATCTGTTGCTGATCCTTCGTGAGATAGGAGAGTTCCACAGCCGGATTGAAGGCCATCTGCCGGTCATCGACCATAGAAAGAAGTTCAGGAATCAGCTCGGTGAGGCGGATAAATCTCCTGACTGTGTCTCCACTGATTCCTGCTGACTTTGCAATTGCATCATCAGTTCGTAACTTCGCCGCAACTTGCGGCGAAGTTAAATCCGACCGTTCTCCCTGATGTTTCATGGCTTCCAGCTTCATCTTGAACGCAAAGGCGCGCTCGCTCGGCAGGATGTTTTCCCGCTGCAAGTTGCTGTCAACCATGAGGATCGTCGCTGCGTCATCATCCAGATTCCGGACAATCACCGGCATGGCCGTTATCCCTGCAAGCTCGCAGGCGTGCTGCCGTCTGTGGCCGGAAATCAGTTCATAACCGCCGTCAGGACGGGGCCTCGCAATGGCCGGAACCAGTACGCCGTATTCCTTGATGCTCTCCACAGTATCCTGCATGGCCTGATCGTCCGTTACTTTGAACGGGTGGTCTTTGAAGGGAAAAAGCTGATCGGTCGGTATCTGCCGCACCTGCTCGCCGGTCACCGTTGCCGCGTCGGGCGTAAAAATGTCATCGTATCCCTTCAGTTCGATCTTTCTGCCGCTGTCTTTCAATCTTCATCACCTCCTTCGTCAGTGCGGAATAGGCGTCCGCTACTTTGCCGCCCGGATCGTAGGCAAAGATGCTTTTCCCGGCTGCACTCATTTCCGCGGCCCGGACAGATCGCGGGATCTCCTGCGCGAAGACATTGATCTTGCTCCCGTAGGTGTTTCTAACCAGCTCGCTGATTTCTTTGGCGTAGTTGGTACGTCCGTCCACCATTGTCAGCAGGATTCCCTCGATCTTAAGTTTGGGATTGATCTGCCGCCTGACCTTGTTGATCGTCTGCAAGAGCTGTTCAAGCCCTTTGGCGGAAAGGTACTGCGGCTGCGCCGGAATCAGGACGCTGTCGGCAGCCGTAAGCGCGTTGACGGTCATCATGCCGAGCGACGGCATACAGTCGATCAGAACGTAGTTATAGCCGCGCTTGACTTCGTTCACATACTGGCTGAGCACCCGTTCCCGATTCATGGCATTGACCAGCGATACTTCCAGGCCGGAGAGCTCGATGTTGGCCGGCATCAGGTCGATGCCCTCACCATGATGCAGGATGCCCTCTGTGGGGTCATGCGGCTGCTCTGTGAGGACTTTGCTGAGAATGGTGGATAAAGTTGTTTCCAGCTGATCGGGCTGAGCATAGCCCAGCGCCGCCGTCAGGCTGCCCTGGGGATCGGCGTCGATCAGAAGAACTTTTTTGCCTTCCTTGGCAAGCCCGACACCGAGATTTTCACAAGTTGTGGTCTTTCCAACCCCACCTTTCTGGTTTGCTACTGCGATTACTGTGTTCATTTCATCACCCCCTTTCTGGTTAATGTGCACAAAAAACTGCTAATGGATTTGACAAAAGAAAAACCGCTGCCAAAGCAACGGTTTTTCAATGGTCATCTATTCAATTTTCCTTGATAAATCAAGGGTTTGCAGGACTTCAAGATGCGCTTTCTTAGCAAGATGCCGAATTGTGCTGAATCTTCGTTTTTATGCTTAGCATTGCTAAATCGAGGTTCGAATAACACGGAATATTAGCAAGCATTTTACGGCACAGGACAGCACGAGAAGAAAAACGCCCCTCGAAAAAATGCCGGATTATCAAGCATTTGCGGATACTGCAAGACACCGCTGGACACCCTGGAACAGACGAAAATGGCCACTCCTAAGCGGAAGGCCGGCGGTTCGAATCCGCCCGGGGACGCCACGGGAAATGCCGAAGGCCCTGTTGACACAGGACTCTCGGCATTTTTTTGCAGCGGCGGCTTCCGCACTGCGCCGGCAGGGAGCCTCCTTTGAAAAGCGCCCTCCCCGGCGCTTTTCGCGCATTTCCGCGCCGCCCGGGATCCGCCCGGCCGCGGGGGCGGAAAGGGAGCGGCGGATATTGCTATTCGGGAACGGATGTGTTACGCTGAGGCAGCGGCTATATTTCATAGTTTGCGAAACATGCAAGAAACGGAGGCGCGCTATGGCCAATGAAATCGTTCGTCAGCAGAACATCCAGATCGTCCTGCAGCAGGCCATGAAGCTTTTTGTCGAAAACGGCGTTGAAAACACATCCATGGAGATGATCGCGAGAGCATCCGGCCTGACGCTCCGCTCCGTGCAGAACTATTTCCACGCGAGAAACGACCTCTACGCCGCGGTATTGAACCGCGGCTATCTTTTGGAGCTCAGGGAGATGGAAGCGTTCTTTGCGTCACGGCAGTACCGCAGCAAAAACGGGGCCGAGCGGGTCATCGCCGTCATCTCCGCCACATTGAACAAGGCGGTCGAGTATGCCGAGACCGTATTCTGCACCGCGCAGATACAGCACATCCTCAGCAGGGCGTCGGAAAAATCGGAAAAGCCGCAACTGACCGGGAACTGGGTCTACATGATGGAGCAGCTGCAAAAGGCGTTCGACCGCGGGATCTCGGACGGCTCCATCGCGCAGACGACGCAGGAAGAGCTTGTCGATGGCAGGACGATCGTGCTGGCGCTGCTGGGCGTCCGGGAGCAAGTCGCGTACGCCATGTGCGACAAGACCCTGCGCGAGCTCTTCGACCCCGGCGCGGCCGTCCCGAAATACATCCGTCAGATGCATCTCATGCTGGCGGCAAAACCGCAAGGCGAAGACGGCCGGTAGAGGCCGGACGCGCACAGGAGCCCGGCCGCGCGGGCGAAGCGGGGAGCGGCCCGGCGACAGAACTACCTGCGCCCTGCGGGCGCTGAGGAGGATACGGGATGGAGATCAGCGAGAGCATATTCTCTCTGCTGGAGCAGACAAATCCGGGCGCGTTCACAATCAGCAGGCTCGCCTGCGGGGGCATGCAGACGCTGTACGCCTCGCCTGACGCGGCGAAGATCGTCGGCATGGAGCAGGCGGAATACCTGGACGCCGTGCGCGCGGACACGCTCAGCGCGATCCTGGAGGAGGACCGGCCGATCGTCGCCGCGGCGGCGGAAAAATGCCTGCGCGACGGGGGAGATATCGACGCGGTATACCGCGTGCGGCACAAGACGAAGGGCGCGATCCTGATCCGCGCGAAAGGCCGCATCATCGGGACGATGGACGGATCGCCCATCCTGTACGCCGTGTTTTACGGAAATCCGGACGCCGATGTTCTCGTGGAAAGGAACAACGAGCTCCAGAATATCGTCGACAACATACCGGCCACCGTTTTCATCTACAAAAAGCAGGATGCCGGTCTGCGCATCATCTATACAAACGCCTACTTCCGTTCGCTTCCCCTTGCGCCGCGGCTGCGGCTGGAGGCGATGGATGAGTCCGGATTTCTCAAGCTGATCCATCCGGACGACCACGCGGAGGTGCAGGCCTATTTCGCCGCGCTGTTCGACAACAAAGCGCCGGCCGGGATAAATTACCGCTCGCTGACGGGCGGGGATCCTTCGTACCGCTGGCTGCATCTGAGCGGCAAGCCGGTCCCCCAGCCGGACGGGGGCGTTCTTGTCTACGCGGTGTTCACCGACATCACGGCCGAAAAGGAAGCCGAGCTGCGCGCGCTGAAAAGCCAGCAGATGTACCGCCTCATGGCGGAACAGGCGAAGCAGATCCTTTTCGAATACGACCAGGAAAACAGAAGGATCATCTACCAGATGGACAACGCCTACACCCGCGCCATCTGCGAGGCGCAGGGGATGCCGGCGGTCATCGAGAACGTCCCGGATTCCCTTGTCTCCATGGTGGACGAGCCGTTCCGCGAGCGGTTCCTGTCGCTTTTCGAGCCGATCGACCTCGGGGCGCCGCGGCCGCCGTTCGAGTACAGCACGCTCGTGAACGGGCAGACGCACTGGTGGCGCATCAGCTCCATGCCCGTCACCGACGGCGAGGGCAGGGTGCTGACGGTTTACTGCTCTGCGCAGGACATCACGGAGATGAAGCGGGAGCAGCAGCGCTATCTCGACTTTTTTCAGAGCCTCGACAAAGCCTATCCGAACAACCTCGGCTCCTTCCATCTGAATCTCACGAAGAACATCTGCGCCGACGGAAAAAGCCCGCTTTCGTTCGTGATGAAGCAGAAGGCGTCCGGGACGGTGGACGGCTATTTCGATGAGTTCTCGAAGCTGATCGAGGACGAGGAAACGCTCGCCTGGTTCCGCCGGGAATTTACGCGCGAGGCGCTGATCGGGAGCTACCATGCGGGGAAGACGACGGTGTCCTTCCCCTATTCGATCCGGTACGTGGACGGGCTCCGCTGGCGGCAGGGCATCCTGGTGATGCACCAGAACCCCCGCACGCAGGACATCGAGGCCGTCACCTACGCCGTCGACATCGACAAGCAGAAGCGGGGGGAGATGCTCCTTCAGCTTATGTCCGGCGACGGCAGCGATTACATAGGCTTTATCGACACCGCTTCCGGGACATTCGTCATGCACAGCGGAAGCCCGCGCTGCACCGGCCTCGAAAGCGGACAGCGAGCGCCGTACGCCGCCTTCCTCAAACGGCTCGCGGGATACTGCGCCGGCCCGGACGGCGGCGACAAGCTGCGGGAACAGGCGGCGCTGGGGACGATCATGGCGGCGCTCGGGAAAGAGAAAAAGCATTACCTGCTGTACGACTTTGCGGGCGATGCGGGAAAGACGCTGAAGAAGCAGGTCGCGTTCCAGTGGTTCGATGAGGAAAAAAGCGAAGTCCTCGTGATACAGTCCGATATCACCGACGTCTGGCAGACGGAGCAGGAGCGCCTGCGCCGCATGGGAGAGGCGGCCGTGCTGAATGACACGGTGTCAAACGTTCCGGTCGGAATCATGGTGATCTCCGCGGCAAAGGGGAAAAAGCTCTCGCTGGTCACGGGAAACGAACGCATCCGCCGGCTGCTGGGCGAGGGCTATCACAACGACGAGCTGTTCTTCCGGCATATCCACCCGGACGATGCTGAAAAAGTGCGAACGGCCGTCGACAACGGGTATGCTTCCCGTCTGCCGTTCACCGTCGATTATCGGTATTATCCCCGGTTTGGCGGCAGCTTCTGCTGGCACCGCCTGATGGTAAACGGGGCCAAGCTGAAAAACGAAGAGCAGCTGGTGTACTGCTGCTTGTTTGACATCACGCAAGAAAAGGCGGCGGAGGAAGCCCGCAACGAGATGCAGCGTCTGGAAGTGCAGAAGTATGAGACGCAGCTCAACATGATGGCCTCGGCAAACGCGAATTTCGCCGCGAGCTATCACCTGAACCTTTCGAAGGACCAGTGCACCAACATGGTGGTGCAGGACGCGGCCTACGAGCGCCTCGGGAAAATGGCGGAATCCGGCACGGCCAGCGGCCTGTTTTCGGCGACGGCCGATACGATCCCCGATGCCGGCATCGCCGCGAAGGTGCGCGACGTGTTCAGATGCGACCGCCTGCTGCAGAAATTTGAGGCGGGGGAGACGAAGGTCTCCGCGGAGTATCCGTGCCGCTCCGTCCGCGGCGGCGTGCGCTGGATCCGCGGCTCGGTGAATATGGTGCGGAATCCGAGCTCCGGCGACGTGGAGGGCATCACCTATGCCGTCGACATCGACGACCGCAAGAAGACCGAGCTCGTCACGAGCCGCATCGCCCAGCAGGAGTTTGAGTACATCGGCATTCTGTACCTGCGCACGAAGGAGATCGAGCTCGTCCGGAAGAAGCCCCACATCGCGTACCCCGAGGTCGGGTGCAAGGTCCCCTACGACACGCGGCGGCATTTTGTCCAGGAACATTTCGTCAGTCCGCAGGAGGTCGATTCCTATACCCGCGCGACGGATCCGGAGCGGGTCACGGCGGAGCTCGACAGGAACGGCGACTATACGTTTTCCTATCTGCAGACGGATCCCGCCGGGAAACGCGCCTGCCAGCAGATGCGGTTCAGCTGGCTGGACCAGGCGCACCGGATCGCGATGATCGTGCAGACGGACGTGACCGCCTCCTACGAGCATGAGGAAAAGCAGATCGCCGATATCCAAAGCGCGCTGATGGAGGCGGAAAAGGCCTGCTCGGCGAAATCGGACTTTGTGTCGCGCATCAGCCACGACATCCGCACGCCGATCGGGGCCATCACCAACATCACCGATTTTGCGTTCGAGGACATCCATGACCCGGAAAAGCTGAAGGACGATCTGCGGAAGATCCGGGTGTCGAACGAGTTCCTTCTGTCCCTCGTCAACGACGTGCTGGACATCTCCAAGATCGACAGCGGCAAGATCGAGCTGCACCCGGAGCCGTATCTCTACGCCGACCTTGTGTCGAGCATCCAGAATATGTTCGCGCCGCTGTGCGAGAGCCGGGGGATCCGGTTCGTCATCGACCGGAAGCCTGTTGTCCCCTTTATTTATATCGACCACGTCCGCCTCAACCAGATCGTGATGAACCTGATCTCCAACGCGGTGAAGTATACGCCGAAGGGCGGGACCGTCACCGTTTCGGCGGGCGGCGGCCGGCGGCCGGACGGACAGTTCGACTGCGTCCTGACCGTGTCGGACACCGGCATCGGCATGAGCCGCGAGTTTCAGAAGACGATGTTCGACCCGTTCACGCAGGAGGAGTCCAACCCCGGGCGCGATAAGTCCGTGCAGGGCACGGGGCTGGGGCTCTCGCTCGTAAAAAAGCTCACCGATCTCATGGGCGGAACGATATTCGTCAAGAGCGAACTCGGCCGCGGCACGGAGATCTCGGTATCGTTCGTCGCGGCCGAGGCGCACGCCGGTTTCCCCGCCGCGGACAAACAGCAGGGGGAAGGGACGCGCAAGACCGCCGGAAAGCTGTCCGGCGCGGTCCTTTTGGCGGAGGACAATGCGATCAACATGGAGATCGCCAAGCGGATCCTCGAAAGCTTCGGCCTGCGCGTCGTCCACGCCGAAAACGGAGCGCACGCCGTCAGGCTGTTTTCCGCGTCTGAGCCCGGCGGGTATCGCGCCGTGCTCATGGACATCCAGATGCCGGTCATGAACGGCTACGATGCGGCAAAGGCGATACGGGAGCTGAACCGGCCGGACGCGAAGAGCGTCCCGATCATCGCCATGACGGCGGACGCGTTCACGGCCGCCGTCGAGCACAGCAGGGCCGTCGGCATGACCGACTACGTCACGAAGCCCATTGCGCCGGAGGTGCTGTTCGGGGCCCTGTCCAAAGCCATGGGCGGGCGCTGAAAAACCGCGGATACGGCAAGATCCATACTTTCGGAAAGCGCAGGGAACAGAATGGAAAAACGTGCTGAGATCAAAAAAGCGGACGCGGCGCAAAGCCGCGCGAAGCATATCTTCTTCAATATCGTTCTCGTGCTGGCTCTGGCGCTTGGCATATTCTCGTTCGGGCGCTCCTATCACCGGATGCGGCAGTCGGTCCAGGACGAGCGCGCCGCTTCCGTCGAGCAGCTCGCCGCGCTCATTACGGGCAAGGTCTCCCAGCTGCGCGGCAACTATCTCGGCGAGGCGATGCAGCTCGCAAAAACGATTGAGCATTCCGGCGCCGGGAGCCTGGCGGATATCGCCTACCTTGACAGCGACACGACGCTGATCGCGCTGGTGGGAGAAAACGGCGTCTATACGGCGCTCGACGGCACTTCGATGGTTGTCCACGATCCGGAGCTGCTGTCGAGGCTTGTCGCCGGGGACGGCGCGAACACCACGTTCGCCACCGTGGAGACGCTCGGAGATTACTGGCTTTTCTCCGTGCCGCTGGACGGCGTGCGCATCGGCGGCGTCCGCTACATCGGCGTCGTTCTCGCCGTCACCGCCGAGACCTACGCCGACGCCGCGACGATCACGCTCTACGATCATCTCGGCGAGAGCCTCGTGGTGGCGGAGGACGGCACCATCAAGATGCGCCCCTCCGATCCCACCGCAGAGAGCTCCTTCGACGGCTACAATCTGCTGAAGATCCTGGAAAGCAGCAGCATGACGCGGGATCAGCGGCAGGCGCTGGCCGCCGCGCTCGCGCAGATGCAGGAGTACGACGTGACCTGCGAGCTCGACGGCGTGACGTGGATCATCCACAGCGTTCCCTCCGACGGCGGGCGCAACATCGTGGTGGCGGTGCCGGTCTCCCTGACGGCCCAGAGCACCTACCGCGGTATGTCCGTCACGCTTTTGTGCGCCGCGCTCGTGGTCGTCGCCCTCGCCGCGCTGTTCCTGTACAATTTTGCCTTCGTTCTGCGCAAGAACCAGCAGATCCAGCTGGAAAACGTGCGGGCGAAATACAAGAGCGATTTTCTCGACAAAATGTCCCACGACATCCGCACGCCGCTCAACGCCATCGTGGGGATGCATGAGCTGGCGCTGCAGTCCATCGACGACAGGGAAGCCGTGCGCGACTGTCTCGTCAAGGCGAAAAAATCCGGCGAATACCTGGTCTCGGTCATCAACGACGTGCTGGACATGAGCCGCATCGAAAGCGGGCGCATGACCCTCTCGCACAACCGGTTCAGTCTGACGGAGCTGCTGGAGGGCGTGCTCGAGATCGAATCGCCGGCGGCGTCCGAAAAGGACCTGTCGCTGACGCTGGAAACGCCTTCCCCGATCGGGACGGATTTCATCGGCGACGGGCAGCGGCTGCGCCAGTGCGTGATGAATCTCGTCAACAACGCGGTCAAATTTACCCCGTCCGGCGGCCACGTGGCGGTGTCCTGCGCTGCGCAGCCGTGCGCAGATGGGCGCTGCGCGGTCCGGATCTCCGTAAAGGACGACGGCATCGGCATGAGCGAGGAGTTCATGCGGAACCTATTCACGCCGTTTGAGCAGGAGCGCAGCTCCCTGGTCAGCGGGACGGGCGGCAGCGGGCTGGGCCTTTCGATCGTCCATGAATTCGTGACGCTGATGGGCGGCACCGTCACGGCGGCCAGCCGGCAGGGCGGGGGCAGCACCTTTGTCATCGAGCTCACGCTCGAGACCGCGCCAAAGGCCGAAAAAGCGCCGGCGATCTCCGACGGCGAGCTGAAGGCGAAGCTGCGCGGGCGGCGTGTCCTGCTGGTCGAAGACAACGCGATCAACCGGCAGATCCTGTCGATGCTGCTCACCAACCTCGGACTTTCGGTCGACGAGGCGGAGAACGGAAAGATCGCGGTGGACATCTTCGCCGCCTCGGCGCCCGGGAGCTGCTCGCTGATCCTCATGGATATCATGATGCCGGTCATGGGCGGCCTCGAGGCCGCCGCGGCCATCCGCGGGCTCAGCCGCCCGGACGCCGGGACCGTTCCGATCGTGGCCCTGTCCGCCAACGCCTTCGAAGAAGACGCAAAGAAATCCATGGAGGCCGGCATGCAGATGCACCTTGCGAAGCCGGTGGATATAGAAGCCCTGAAAGAGATTCTGAGGAACTATATAGTCTGAGGAGGTCTGCACGATGAAAAGAAGCGGTATCCCCGCGGCCCTGCTTGCCGTATTGCTGCTGCTGACGGGCTGCGGCGCCGAAAATCCCTACACGCCGTCCGACGACATCGTCAGCTACAAGTCCGTCGATTCGTCCAAAACGGTGATCACCGTCGGCAAGTATGCCGTCGCCAATTCGGACGAGCTGGAGGCGGCGCTGGAGACGAGGTTTCCCGAGGTGGATTTCGTGTTTACGGAGCCGGACGCGGGGGACAACGACATCGCCTACATGAAGCTCATGTCCGACGGCGGAAAGCTGGAGGACATCCAGTTCTGCGCTCACATCATCGGGAAGGACAATGATTTCCTGTACGACATGTCCGGCGAGAACTTCACCGGCGCGTTCAACCTTTCCTCGCTGGACTCCATGAGCGTGGACGGGAAGCTCTATCAGATCCCGGTGTCCAACACGCTCATGGGCATCGCCTACAACAAGTCGCTGTTCGAGCGCAACGGCTGGCAGGTCCCCGCCGACCTGGACGGACTCTACGCGCTCTGCGATACGATCGAAGCCGCGGGGATCCGGCCTTTCGTTCCCTGCCTCAAGTATTTCACCGTGGACGAGTCCGTCGCCTTCGGCCTGAGCTACGACGACGTGTTTGCCAGCGCCGAAAAACAGGTCCGCTACCACGACTTCTACAGCGGGAACGGCACCTGTCAGGGGCTGCTGGAGCCGGCGTTTCAGGCGGTGAAAAACCTGTACGACAGGGGCTATGTGAACGCGGACGACTTCTCCTCCAGCGTCACCGAGCTCCGGCAGGATCTGTACGCCGGCAAGATCGCCATGCTGCCCAGCAACGTGAGCATTCTTATGTTCGCCAGGGACGAGAAGCCGGCCGATGAGATCGGGTTTATCGGCTACCCCACAAAGACGCCGGGACAGCGCTGGATGCAGATCGCGCCGGGAAATCTGCTGTCGATCTCCGCGGTCTCCATGCGGGACGCGAAGAAAAAGCAGATCATTCTCGACGCGCTGGAATATCTGACGACGGAGGAGGGGCAGACGATCCTGCTCAACTGCTTTCCGGGCGTCAGCAGCCTGAAGGAATACACGCTGGACGCGGACATGATCTCGCCGGAGGCCAGCGACTGCATCCAAAGCGGGCGCATTTTCTACGCCGATTACTACGCGTCCAACGAGCTGGTCCCCGCCTGGCAACAATACGCTTCGGGTCAGATGTCGCTTGAGGACTTCGTCGCCGCAAACGACGCGGCGAAGCCCGCGGACTATCTCGGCGCGCTGAACGAGGCGCCCATCGGCACCGCGGCGGAGGACTTCACCGTGCTGGACACCAGCCTGTACATCGCCGACGTCATGCGCGAGGCGACCGGCGCGGACATCGCGCTGATCCTGAACGCCAGCTTTTACACCGGCAATCTGGCGCGCATTTTCAAGGGCGATATCCGCCTGCCCAGCCGCTTCGTGCTGAAGAGCGTCGGCTCGAAGGATTATCTGACGACCTACGAGATCACCGGCGCGAACCTCAAAGCCCTCATGGAGCACCCCGTCATCAAGGGCGCGGAGGTCAACGCGCTCTACGCCTGCTCCGGGCTGAAGGTCAAATACGCCCCCTGGGCGCCGGCGGACGCCAACGTGCTGAGCCTGACGCTGGCCGACGGCACGGCCATCGACGACAGCGCGGCCTATACCGTGGCCGTCTGGGCGGGCGCCATCGACGACAGGTACATTTCCGCAAAGCTGCAGGAGTTCCCCGATGCCGGCATGAACAAGGACCTGATGACCGCGGCCATCCGGAAGGCCGGGACGATCGCGCCCGCGCACGACGGCCGCGTTTCGCTGGTCTGGGACTGACGCGGGGAAAGCCGCGGGCGGATCGCGCGGGGAAAGCCGCGCGCCAAAAGCCTGCGGGATCCGCCCCCGACGCCGGCGAAAACGCTGAGCTCCGGGGACTTTCGGCATTTTTCTTGCGGTTTTTCCGCGAACGGATTATGATAAATCCAATAGAACGCGGCGCGGCTGCTGCAGAAGGATCACGCATATGACGGAGAGCTTTTTCCCCTATCTTTTCACCGAGGCATTCTGCATCCTATACGCGCTCACCATTTTGCTGCGCCTGCACAAGGGCGGCGGGCGGGAGACCGGCTGGCTGAGAAAGATCATCCTGACGTACATCGTCGTCGTGGCCGCCGATATGATCAGCACGCTCGCGACGGGCGACGCCCGCCCCTGGGCGCGCGCGCTCAACGCCGCCTTCAACGCGGTCGCGGTGGCCGGGGTCGCGCTGGGCTGCTATCTCTGGTTCGTGTTTGTGGAGTACCGCCTCGCCGCGGGGGCGCAGCATCCGCAGTGGCGGCGCACGCTCGCCGCCGCCCCGGCCGCGGTCATGTGCGCGCTCGACCTGCTGTCCGGCTTCACCGGGTGGATCTTTTATGTGGATGCGGGGGGCAACTACAGGCTGGGCAGTCTGTTCTGGCTGCAAAGCGTGACCACCTTCGCCTACCTGCTGCTGCCCACGGCGCACGCCGCCTTCATGGCCTTCCGCACGCACCAGCGCGAGAAGCGGGCGGAATACCTGACGTATATCGTGTTCATCGCCATCCCCATCGCCGGCGTGGTCGTCGAGGACTCCTTCCCCCGGGTCCCCCTGCTGGAGCTGTCGATCTTCGCGATCATCCAGCTGCTGTTTTTGATCCTCTACGTCGACCGCGAGTACGAGCTGGCGAAAAAGGAGCGGGAGCTGACCGAATCGCGCATGGCGATCATGCTCAGTCAGATCCAGCCGCACTTTCTGTACAACGCGCTGGGCACGGTCGCCGCGCTGTGCCGCAGCGATCCGGCCAAGGCGGAACAGATCACGCTGAAATTCTCCGATTTTCTGCGCGGCAACCTCGACTCGCTGACGGCCGAGCGGACCATCCCGTTCGGGCAGGAGCTCACGCACGCCCGGAATTATCTCGACATCGAGCAGGTGCGGTTCGGCGCGCGGCTCAACACGGTGTTCGACATCGCCACGACGGAGTTCCGGCTGCCCACGCTTACGCTGCAGCCGATCGTGGAAAACGCGGTGCGCTACGGCGTGACCAAGCGGGAAAACGGCGGCACGGTGCGGATCTCGACCAGGGAGAACGCGGACGGCTTCGAGATCGTCGTCGAGGATGACGGCGTCGGCTTCGACCCGATGCAGCCCCACGAGGACGGGCGCACGCACATCGGCATCCAGAACGTCCGCGAGCGGCTCGAGCGCATGTGCGGCGGCAGCCTGATCATCGACACGCAGCCCGGCATCGGGACCCGTGCCGTGATCCGCATCCCCAGAACGGAGGCGTGACAGACGATGCTGGTTTTGGCAATGGACGATGAGATCCTTCTGCTCGACGCCCTCACGGCCGCCATCGGGCGGGTGCGCCCGCAGGCCGAGGTGCTGGCCTTTACGCGCAGCACGGCGGCGCTGCAGGAGCTGGCCGAGCGGCAGCTGCACCCCGACGTGGCGTTTCTCGATATCGAGATGCCGGGCATGGGCGGCCTCGAGCTGGCCCGGCGGCTCAAGGAGCAGAGCCCGCGGGTCAACATCGTGTTCGTCACGGGCTTTTCCCAGTATGCGCTGGAGGCGATGAAGCTGTACGCCAGCGGCTATATCCTCAAGCCGGTAAGCGATGAAGAGCTCGCGTGCGAATTCGAAAACCTGCGGCATCCGCCGCAGCCGCGCCCCGCGTCCAGCCGCATCCGGGTGCAGTGCTTCGGCAACTTCGAGGTCTATGTCGACGACCGGCCGGTGGAGTTTCCGCGCTCGCGCGCCAAGGAGGTCTTCGCCTATCTGGTCAGCAAGCGCGGCACGGCCTGCACCCTGCCGGAGATCGCGGCCGTCCTGTTCGAGGACGAGCCCTATTCGCAGCAGCTGCGCGACCGCACCCGCAAGCTGATCCAGACCATGATCCAGGCGTTTTCCGCCTGCGGCGCGGGCGAGCTGTTCAACAAGACCTACAACAACATCGCGGTGCGCGACGAGATGCTCGACTGCGACTACTACCGTTTTCTGAAGATGGACACGGCCGCCGTCAACGCCTATGCCGGCGAATTCATGGCCCAGTACGAATGGGCGATCTTCGTCACGGGCTACCTCGACCGCCGCGTCGGCGAATAGAAAGAAAAAGGACCGGATTCAGTGCGAATCCGGTCTTTTTTTGTCCACTTTTGTCCCACTTGCCCTGATATACTGTTGCCAAAGCGTGAAAATATGACATAAAGAGGGGAAAATGGTGAATATTCTTGTCGTTTCCTGTACACAGGATACCCTGAAGATGCGAAAGGAACTGTTGGAATTTGCCTTCCCGGAGGCGCAGATCGCCCCCTTTGTCGATCCGCTCCTCGCCGCACAGTACGTCGGCGGGCACGATGTGGATCTGGCGCTGTGCGATTTCCGGCTGCGCATCATCGACGGCATCCAGCTCATCAAGCTCCTGCAGCGGCAAAACGACAAGGTCATCCCCGCTTTGACCGAAAGCGACGGCCGGCATCGCGCCGACGCGCAGACGCTGGGCATCGGCTACCTTCCCCAGCCGATCAGCCCGCGCGAGCTGCGCAGCTTTTACAGCGGCGCCGTCGTGCTGCGCGAGGACGCGATTTGAGCGGCGGCGCAGGGGCCCGCGCGCCCGCAGTCAAAGTCCCGCATGTGGAAAATAAATTGATGATTCCTGTCCCTGAAACCGCCGGACAGCTCCGCGGCCTTGGACAGCAGGAGGTACAGTGATGACGAAAAACGGAACCGGCATGCTTTTGAAAAAGTGTTTTGCCGTGGTCCTGACCTTATTTATGATGACCGCCGAGGTGCCGCCGGAGATATTCGCCGCCGGCGGGCAGAGCACGGACTATCCCATCCTGCTCAACGGCAGCGACTGCGCCGCGGCCAACGCCGTCAGCGTTGCCTACGGCGACAGCGTGACGCTGTCCCTGTCGGGCTACAGCGGCTCGGCGACGCCGGCGTTCACGTGGCTGCCCGCTTCGGAACAGCCGGACGGCGCCGCGCAGTGGAGCGACTGGACGAGCAGCGCGCCCACCGAGCCGGGCAGCTATTACCTCGGCTACAACTTCACCGACAGCGACGCCGTGACCTATACGAGCGACGACGGCAGCTATCGCTTTGCCATCACGAAAGCGCAGCCGGCGGCGCCGGCGGGCCTGCGGTGGCAAGGCGGCGCCGCGTCGTGGTCGGCCGTCACCCAAAGCACGACCGGCAGCGCGCTGGCGGCCGGGGCCGTCAGCGGCTACACAGTGACCCTCTACAAAAACGGCGCCGCGCTGGTCAGCAATGATGTCACGGCGGCCGCCTGCGATTTCACATCCAGGATCCTCGCCTCCGGCAAGGGGCTCTACACGTTTGATGTCCGGGCTGACGTGACCGACACCGCGCACTATGCGGCGTCGGAGGTCTCGGCGCGCAGCGGCGCCGAGGCCGCCGTGCTCGTCGCGGTGACCGCCGGAGAAGGCACCGCCTCGGTCACGCCGTCGGCGGCGCAGCTGCTGCTCGCCGGGGATCCCGCGCGCGGCAGCATTTCGCTGACGGCGGCGCTCGGCAGCGGGCGCACCTTCGCGGGCTGGTCGGCCAGCGCGGCGGGCGCGGTCGTCTTTGCCGACGCCTCGGCCCTCTCGACGACGGCGACGCTGGCGGCAGACTATGCGGGCACCGAACTGACCCTGACCGCGGCCACCTCCGACACCGAAAAACCGACGATCTCCGCCTATGCGGCGGGCACCGGCGACGATTACGGCACCCTGCAGGGCACGGCCGCCGACAGCGGCAGCGCGATCACGCAGGTGGCCTTCTCCACCGCAGCCGCGGCCGCGGACGTCGCCGCGGCCGACTGGCAGACCGCGCCCGAAAACGGCGCCGGCGTGCCGGTCTCGGTCAGCCATGCGGTCACGGCCGCGGGCACCTATTACTTTTACGTCAAAGACGCCGCCGGCAACACGGCGCGCTCCGATGCGGGCATCCGCGCGAGCGAGGTCGACTACAGCGGCTACTATGAAAACGGAACGGCCGACGCCGCGCACAGGAGCTTCCTCGTCGGCGACGCCCCGCTCGTGCTCTCCGTGCCGTCCCGGCCCGGCTTCAGCTCCAGCGGCTGGCATCTGCGCAGCGACTGCAGCGACGGCGCGATCACCTCGATCAGCGCGCACAGCGACAGCGCGATCACCGTTTACACCCGGTGGACCCGCCAGCAGATCAGCATCATCGCGCAGCCGCAGGATTACAGCGGCACCTACGACGGCGCCGCGCACACCCTCTCCGTGTCGGTCGGCAACGCGGCCGGCGCCATCTCCTATCAGTGGTACAAGACGGTCGGCGGCAACAGCCAGCCGATCGACGGCGCGACCGCAGCGCAGTACAGCGTCAAAAACGTCGCCGACAGCGGCAGCTATTTTGTCCGCGTGACGATCCTGCTCGAGGGCGGCGCGGAATCCACCGACAGCAACGCCGCGGCGGTCTCGATCGAGCCGCGCCCGCTGACGGTCACCGCCGACGCGAAGCGCCTGACCTACGGCGACGCGGTGCCGGAAAACTTCTACACCTATCAGGCCGCCGGCTTCGCCGAGGGCGAAGACGCGTCGGTTCTCACCGCCGGCGCGCTGACCTGCGCCTACGCGGCCGGCAGCGCCGCGGGCAGCTATCCCATCGCGGGCGACGGCTTCGCGGCGGCCAATTACGCCGTCGCCGTCACCGCCGGCACACTGACCGTGGCGCCCAAGGACGGCGCCGCGGGCGAAGGCATGGCCTGCGTGCTCGAGAGCGACCAGTGGACCTACACCGGCGCCGCCGTCGAGCCGTCCGTCACCGTCACCGACGGCGGCGGGATGCTGACGGCCGGCACGGACTATACCGTCAGCTATTCGAACAACCTCAACGTCGGCACGGGCAGCGCGACCGTCACCTTCGCCGGCAATTACACGGGCAGCAGAGTACTGTCCTTTGCGATCGTTCCGGCGACCTTCACCGCCGATACGATCCTGGCCGACTGGGTCTACGGCGACACGCCCGGCACGCCGGACGTCAGCACCAACCCGAGCGGCGGCGCGCCTGCCTACTATTATTATGCCGCGGGGAAGACCGCGGCCGACGCCACGACCGCCCAGCCGACCCGCGCGGGCAGCTACTGTGTGTACGCCGTCATCCCCGCCGCCGGCAACTACCGGCAGGTGACCACGGCGGTCAGGAGCTTCTCCATCCTCAAGCGCCCCGTCACCCTCATCGCCGCCAGCAGGACATGGGAATATGACGGCAACAGCCACACGGCGGCCAGCTATACCCGCACCGGCTCCCTCGTCGGCAGCGACGCCTTCCAGAGCGTGAGCGTGGCGGGCAGCATCACTGCGGTGGGCACGGCGGAAAACGTGATCAGCTACCGCCTCACCTCGGCCACCGACGCGGGCAATTATGACATCACGGCCGTCAGCGGCACGCTGACGGTCACGTCGCGGGCGCTGACCGTCCCCACCGACTGCGCCTGGAAGACCACCGCCCCCGGCACGGCGGCCTGGGTGGCCGTCACCCGCGACGGCCTCACCGTCGCTTACAATGTCGAGCTGTGGCGCACATCGAACAACGTGCGGACAAAGGTCCGCACCGTGACGGCCTCGAGCGCCGCCTACGACTTCGCGGACATCATCCGCGCCGACGCCGCGGCCAACGGCGTCGCAGGGTACAGCTTCTGCGTCACCGCGGTCCCCGCCGGCGGCAGCAACCTGAACAACTACACCGCCAGCTCCGTTTCCGACAATTCGGCGGTCCTTTATACCGCGTCGGTCTCCGTCAGCGGCGGCAGCGGCGTCGCCTCGGCCGCCATCAACGGCGCGCAGAGCGCGATCCTGCTCCAGAACGAGACGGCGTCGCTCACCGCGACCGCGCAGAGCGGCTACTCCTTCTCCGGCAGCGTGTGGAGCGAGGTCAGCGGCAACCTGACCATCGCCGACGCCTCCAAGGCCCAGACGACCGCCGTGCTCTCGAGCAAGCTGGCCGGCCCGGCGGCCATCAGCGTCGCGGCATCCTGCAGCGACGATCTGCCCGTCATCACCGGCTTTTCCGCGGCCGCCTACGACGGCAACAGCAAGGTCCGCTTTACCTTCTCCGCCGCCGACACGAAGATGCTCACCGGCTGGGCGCTGACCGATTCGGGCACGGAGCAGCCCGCGGCGTCGGACTGGCACGCGATCTTCACCTCTGCGCTGAACAACCAGACGGTGGACGGCATCACCGAGGCCGACACGTATTACGTGTGGGTGCGCGACGACGGCGGCAACGTCGTCTGCAGCGCGGCCAACGAGAGCGGCCCCGCGAGCATCGACGTCTACCGAATCAGCTTTGCCGCCGGCGAGAACGGCAGCGGGAACATGGTTTCGATACTCAAGGTCGAAAACACCGCCGTCACGCTGCCGGTCAGCACCTTCACCCGCAGCGGCTACAGCTTCCGCAACTGGAAGGGGACCAGCGGCATCTACGCAGACGGCGGCAGCTACGGCGCCAACGCCAGCGACACGCTGACCGTGCAGTGGACCGACGAGCAGTTCGCCTACACCGTCAACTACTACCTGATGGACACCGCCGGCAGCTATGCGGCGGATCCCAGCCAGACCGCCCAGTTCTCCGGCGCCTACGGCGCGGTCGTCAGTTCCGGCAGCGCCGCGGTCGCGCTCACGCTCAAGGGCATGGAGCTGGACGCCGACAGACCCGGCTCGATCACGCTGACCGAGGACGGGCTGACGCTCAGCGTCTATTACCGGCGGCTGCAGTACACCGTCAGCTACAGCTATTCGCTGGCCGACGGAACGCCGAGAACGGCGCAGCAGACCTATTATTACGGCGCGCCCTTCACCGAGCTCGCAAAACCGCGCATCGACGGCTACGCCTTCGTCGGCTGGGTCTACGGCGGCTCCGGCAAGACGCCGCAGACGATGCCGAACAACAATCTCACGGCGACCGGCAGCTTCGTGCCGGCAAACGCCTCCTATGTGATCCACTGCTATTTGCAGAACATCCCCGCCGACAGCAGCGAGGCGCCGAGCTATGCGCTGGCGCAGGAGCGGGATATCACCGTCGCCGCCCTGCAGGGCGACAGAATCACCTTCGGGCTGTCCGACGCGGACGTCATCGAGGGCTTCACGGCTGCTTATGTCACGATCAGCAGCGGCGAGGCCGGCGGCAGCGTGCCCGGCGCGCAGACGACGACGGCGGCCGGCACGGTCTCGAGCGAGGCGTCCGCGGCGCTGCACGTCAATGTCTACTATGCGCGCAACACCTATCAGCTGACGCTGAACGTCTACGACAGCAATCTGCGCACCGGCAAGCTCTACACGCACACGGAATCGCGCCTCTACGGCGAGGCGATCGACGCCGCGGCCTTCGCCGTGTACGGCCAGGCCGACTGGCCGGCCGCTCCGGACGGCAGCACGCTTGCCGCTTACGCCGACTGGAGCACCGGTGCGGCGCCCGCCGCGATGCCGGCCGGGGACGTCAGCGTCGCCCGCGATTACGTCAAATCGGTCGAAGTGCCCTACCGGATCGAGGTGTACTACGAGTCGGCGACCGAGGGCAGCTACGCGCTGCAGTCGACGCTGACCTATTACGGCTATGCCGGCGCGGCGGTCACGGTGGGCGGCACCGATGACGACACCGTCAATTACAACACTTTTTCGTCCAGCGTCTACGGGTTCGCCTGGTATCAGTTCGATTCCGCCAACGCCGGCAACGTCCTGTCGGCCACCGTCAGGGCGGACGGAACGACGACCCTTCGGGCCTATTTCGCGCGCAGGACGTTCACCGCGACCGTCACCTACTATTACAACAGCGGCACGGCGTCCGACGGCAATATCAAACTCGCCACCGTCACGAAGACGGGCAAGTGGGGCACGAACTTCGCCTACCAGCCGCTGGCCCTGTTCAGCGGCAGCCTCCCGGACGAATGGAGCAACAACGGCAGCTATACCGCCAACGACAGCAAGGCCGGCACCTTCGACTTCAAGGCGAACGGCTACACGGCTTCCTATGCCGGCTATTACTGGAGCGACGGCAATCACTGGCCTTCCTTCAAATACACCACCGCCGCCTCGCTGACGGATCGCGCGGGGGACACTGGCCCCTTCGGGCGGGGCGACAACACCACCCTGAGCGTCTATTACGTAAAGGTCGACCACGATACCCATTACACCGTCGATATGGCCTACAATCCGGCCAAGCTGAGCAAAGCGGGCGACGCGACAGACCACAGCCTGCTCGCTTCGGTCGCCGGCGAGAGCTGCAAGGTGCGCCTCGCGAACGAGGCCGACATCTATGAGAGCACATGGGTGCCCTCCGCCTCGGCGGAGGATATCGCCGCCTATCCGGCGCTGGCCTATACGGGCGGCAGCTACAGCTACGGCGATACGCCGACGCTGCGAAGCGGCTTTACCGCGGTCACGGTGAGCGGCTCGACCTATTACCTCAACGCGGCGCAGCCCGGCTACGTCTATGTGGCCGACGCCGAGAACCAGTTCTATTACGGCAACCGCGTCGGCTACAACTTCCTCGCCGACGAGCTGAATGCCGCAAAGCTCGGCTATGACTCGGTGGAAAGCTATCTCGCCGGCTATAAAACCGCCCACGGCGACAGCGCGGGCGTCTCTTACGACGCCAAGGCCAGCGGCGCATACATCTACAACGGCGGATTTTCGCCGATCATGTACGGCGACGGCACCTATCGCTTCACCTTCGACTATGCGGATACCTACACCGTCACCTACACGATGGGCGGGAAATCCTGCAGCGACCACACCTATGTCAAGGATCAGCTGGTGAACGTCGGATGCGACAACCGGGCCGCGTTCCCCGAAAAATCCGGCTATGTGATCCAGTGGTACACCGACTCCGCCTGCACGGTGCCGGCCGCCGATTTCAGGATCACCCAGAGCACCATCCTCTACGGCAGCTACGTGCGGGCCACCGTCACCTACACGGTGAACTGCTACTATCAGCTGCCCGACGGCACCACCGTCACCGATCCCGGCGCAGACGGTCTGACCACGCAGACGTCCTCCGAAACGGTCAGCTTTACCGACGGCACCGGCGCCGCCGGCGACTACTCCGTGCCGGTCACCAAATACTATCGCGGCGGCGAGCTCGTCATGGCGACCCGCCGGTATCCCGCGCTTTCCTATTCCGAGGTCGCGCTGAATTACGACCGTTATCTGATCGACGCGTTCGTCTATGACGACGCCAACACCGGCAACGCCATCAAGGGCTATTGCGAGGCGAGCGGCATCACGCTGTCCGCCTACTATGCCCGCGAGAAGCACACGCTCGCCGCCAACGCGGGGAACACGCCGGTCGAGACCGTCACGACGGCGACGTATCTCGCGGGCCAGAGCGCCGCGCTGGGCGTGCCAGTGCGCGCGGGCTATGCCTTCGCCGGATGGACGCTGCAAAAATGGGACGGCAGCGCGTGGGCCGCCTGGACCGACGCGCCGCAGGCCGCCGCCGACGGCGCCGACTTCGCCATGCCGAACGCCGACGTGCAGGCCGCGGCCGCCTGGAATCCGGCGAACTGCGATTCGACGGTCGTCCACTATTTTGAGACGACCACCCGCACCTATGCGGCCGATCTCTATGCCAGCCTCGCCGGCATGACCGGCGAGACCGCCGCGGTGATCTTCGGCGGCACCGATTACGCCGACGCGCGCGTCTATCTGGAGGGGAGCACTGTCCTCGGCGCTTCGCTCGTCCTCGACGGACGGACCTGGTACTTCTCCGCCGCCGCTTCCGCAGCGCAGGGCGCCTACACGGTCGACGTCGCCGATCTGATCGCCGTTTCCGAACCGATCACGGCCCTGTCGGAGAGCACGCTCGCCGTCTCCGCGCGGGTGCTCGATCTCAGCGCCTGCCCGATGTACTCGTTCGCCTATGCCCAGCTGCGCACCGAGGACAGCGTCACGGCGCTCGCCGCCGCGGACACCTTCGTCTACGGCCCCACCGTGTCCCTCGCCTGCTACTATGCCCGTGAAGCCGATTTCACGGTCGCGCTGGCCGCGGAATCCGCCGACGGCGGCGACAGCGGTCTGACCCTGACCGGCGGCAGCGCGGCGTGCAGCTACGGCGAGACGATGACGGTGCGCGCGGCCGCAGCGGCCGGGTACACGTTCGTCGGCTGGTATTCGGCCGACGACGACGCCTTTGTCAGCCCCATCTCGACCGACGCCGAGTACAGCTTCCGCGTCACCGAGAACCGCAGCCTCGTCGCTCTCTCGCGGCCGAGCGCCGCGGCGCAGCCGACCGTGACCCTCTCGGGGCCGGTCAGCTACAACTACGGCTACAGCGCCGCGCGGACCAACGCCGTCACGGCGTCGGTCGCCTTCGCCGAGGGCACGGATTCCGCCAACAAGGTCGTTTCCTACCAGTGGTACGAGATCACCGGCGGCAGCGCCTCCGCCATCGCGGGCGCAACCTCCGCCACCTGTCTGTTCCCGACCGGAAAAGTCTGCGGCAGCTATACCTACCGCTGCGACGTCGTTGTACAGCGCAGCGACAACGGGAGGGCCGTCACGGTCCAGTCGGAGCCCTTCACCGTCACCGTATCGCCCGCCAATATGACGGTCGAGGTCGCCGGCTACACCGGCACCTACGACGCCGCCGATCACGGCATCACCGTGACCGTCAGAAAACCGGCCGCGGGCAGCTATGAGATCTATTACGCCGATTCGCCGCTGACGGCGGACAACTATACGCAGGGCTCCGCGGTCAACCCCGTCTACCGGAACGTTCGCATGGACGGCGGCACCGTGGGCAGCTATACGGTCTACTATTACATCCGCAACACCGACGGCAATTACACCGATCTGAGCGGCAGCGCGCCGGTCACCATCAAGCCCATCCCCGTCACGCTGCAGGCGGACGGCTCCTTCCACAAGACCTATGACGGCACCACCGCCGTCGGCGGTTCGGTCATCGAGCCCGGGACGGAAAAATACGAACTCTCCCGCGGCACCAGCTACACGATCATCGGCCTGCTCAAGAGCGAGGCAGATCTGTATATCGCCGACTTTGACGCCGATTTTGACAGCAAGGATGTCAAATCGGCCGGCTCGCTGACCATGCGCGACATCCGGATCGTCTCCGGGACGAGCGGGGCGGTCGACTACAACTATTCCTTCGCGGACAACTACACGCTGTCGCTGTCCGGCTATATCACGCCCTATGTGCTGCCGACCGTATGGGACAGCGAGACCTCCTTCGTCTATGACGGCACCGTCAAGGCGCCCGGCCTGCACCTGAGCGACACCGCGGGCATCCCCGAGCCGTCCATTGCCGACGGGCTCACCGTGCAGGGCGGCCAGGTCAACGCCGGCAGCTATACGGCCTACGCGGCGATCACCGCGAGCGAGGCCTACGAGCTGAGCAACTACAGCTTCAGCAGCGGGAGCCGCGACTACACGATCGCGGCGCGCCCGATCACGCTCACGCCCGATGTTTCGGCGAGCGGCGGCATCGTCTACGACGGCGCCGTACATACCGTCACCGGCTTCATCGTCGGCGGCAGCGGCCTCGCCGCGCCGGACGGCGTGCAGCACACCTTCACCGCCGAGACCGATACCGGCGCCGTCGGCGCCGGCACGACCGCCGTCACGGCGCGGAACATGCACATTTTCCAGGGCGCGACCGACGTGACCGACGATTACGCGATCACCTACGGGAGCGCAGACCTTGTCATCGCAAAGGCCCCGGTCCGGATCAGCGGCTTCACCGCGGCGGACAAGCCCTACGACGGCGGCACCGCCGCCGTGATCGGCGTCGGCGGCCTCTCCTTCAGCGGCATCGTGCCGGGCGACCATCTGGAGATCCCCGCCTCCGGCGTCACCGGAAGCTTCTCCCAGTCCGGCGTCGGCACCGACCTGACCGTCACCGCGGCGCTCGAAGAGAGCGATCTCGCCGGCAGCTCCGCGGCCAACTACCGCCTCGATCTCGCCGGCAGCGAGCTCACCTGTCTCGCCGACATCACCCCGGCCGCCGTCACCGTGACGGCCGGTGCGGCCGCCGTCACCTACGGCGAGCCGGCCGCGTTCAGCGCGACCTTCGCCGGCTTCGTCGACGGCGAGGACCAGAGCGTCGTCAGCGGCTCCGTCGGCTACAGCGTCAGCGCGGGCGGCGGCGCAGCCGCGCCCTACACCGTGTCGACCCCGGCCGGCAGCTATGCGATCCTGCCCGATATCAGCGGCCTGAGCGCCGCGAACTATACCTTTACGGCGGTGCCGGGGGAGCTCACCGTGGCAAAACGGCCGCTGGCCGTGACAGCCGCCCCCGAACCGACGGTCACCAAGGTCTATGACGGCACCACCGCCGCGGCCGCGTGTGTCGGCGGCGACGACTGGACCTTTGCCGCCACGGGCGCGTCCGCCTCCGGCATCGCCAACGGCGACGCCGTCGGTCTGCGCTTCGACGCCGTCTACGACAGCAAGGACGTCTCCGACGCCCGCACGGTCACCCTGAGCAATCTGAGGATCGACAACGAAAACTACGCGCTGGCGACCGATACCGTCGCCATCACCGCGGGCTGCTCGATTCGTCCGAGGGCGCTGACGATCACCGCAGACAACAAAACCGCGACCTACGGCGCCGCGGCCCCGGCCTTCACCGCAGCCTATGCCGGCTTTGCCGGCAGCGAGGACAAATCGGTGCTGGGCGGCAGCCTCACCTTCGCCTGCGCCTACGACACGGGAAACAGCGCCAGCCGCAGCGCGGGAAGCTATGCCATCGCGCCGTCCGGGCTCACGTCCGGCAACTACACCATCACGTTCGTGCCCGGCACCCTGACGGTCGGCAAGGCGCTGCTCACCGCCGCCGCGCAGGCGGCGACCATCACCTACGGCGAGCCCTCCTCGGTGCCCGCCTATACCAGCGCGCTCTCCGGCTTCCGGTACGGCGAGGATGCGGGCGTCGTCAGCGGCACTCTCACCACCGCCTGCGGCAAGACTGTGAATGATCTTCCGGGCACCTATGCGAACGCCATCCTGCCCGACACCGCCGGCCTGTCGGCCGACAACTACACCTTCAGGGCCGTCGGCGCCGCGCTGACCATCGAGCGGCGCGAGCTCACGGTCAGCGGCATCAGGGTCAACGGAAAGGTCTATGACGCGACGACGGCGGTCGCCGCGGGCCAGATCGACCTGAGCGCAGTCGTCTACGACGGCATCCTCGAGGGCGACGCGGGCAATCAGGGCCTGGCCGTCACCGGCACCTATGCGTCGGCGAACGTGGGCGAGGACATCAATGTGGCGCTCGCCGTCCGGCTCAACAGCTATCTCGCCGCCCGCTATACGCTCGCGGGCGCCTCGCAGAGCACGGCGGCGGCCGACATCACCGCGCGGCCGCTGACCGTCACGGTCAACAGCCAGACCATCCGCTACGGCGACGCCGAGCCCGCCTATTCCGTCCGCTACAGCGGCTTCGCCGGCAGCGAGACCGCGAGCGTGCTCTCCGGTCAGCTCGCTTATACCGAGAACTACACCGCCGACGCCGGCAGCGGCAGCTACAGCGCGGCGGGCAGCTATCCCGTCGCCGCGTCGGGCCTCTCCGGCGGCAACTATGCGATCACCTACGCCCCCGGCACCCTGACCGTCAGCCCGGCCAGACTCAGCACTCCGGCCGTCAGCTGGAGCGCGACCCCCGGCACCGTCAGCTGGACCGCCGTGCCCGGCATCGGCGCCGTGCCGGTCGGCAGCTACACGGTCTCGCTCATCGAGACGGGCACCGGGATGACCGTGCAGACGCAGACGGAGCCCGCCGGAACGACCGGCTGCAGCTTCCTCGAAGCCATGCGCGTCAACGGCGCGGGCAGCTATCAGGTGCAGGTCACCGCGATCGCTTCTGCCGACGGCAACGCCGACAAGTGCAACGTCGCCGACAGCGCCGCCGGCGCGAGCGGCAGCGAAAAGGCCGCGAGAGTCAGCGTGCAGTTTGCCGCCGACGCCGTCAGCCAGGCCGCCGCGGCGGTCATGAGCGGCTCCGACCCGGCTATTTCGATCCACGACGCCGGCCTCGCTTCCTACACCATGATCGCCGGCGAATCGGGCGCCGCCATCGCGGCGCACCTCAAAAACGCCACCGGGTACAGCGTCAGCTCGCTGAGCGCCGACAGTACCGCGCTCACGCTGACGTCGCCGGTGCTCGACACGGCCGGGACGACGGTCAGCGCGAATGCCGCGCTGTCCGCGTCGCTCGCGTCGACGGCCCCCATTGCGGTCACTCTGACCATGCGCGCGACGCCGGCGACCGTGACGCTTTCGCTGTCTGCCGATCCCGCCTCGGCGACCTTCGGCTATACCGCGGAAGCGGCGCCGCGGATCTCCGCCGCCGCCGCCCCCGAAGCAGGGGACAACCTCGCCGCGTCCGGCTACACCTATACCTATCAGTGGTACCTCAAGGACGGCTCGGCCGGCGTCAACACCGCCATGGCCGACGGCACCGGCGCCACCGTGGTCTTCCCGACCGGCAAGGACGCCGGCAACAACCGCTACAAAGTGACCTGCCAGGTGACGGCCACCCGCAGCGACAACGGCCAGAGCAAGACGATCACCTCGATCAGCCAGCTCAGGGCAGGGACCGCGTTCAACGTCGTCATCGAGCGCGCGCAGTTCAGCGCCAGCGCCGTGCTCGCCGGTTGGACCTACGGCGCGGCGCGCGGCATTCCCGCCGTGACCGCCAATCCCGGCAGCGCCGCGGTCGTCTATGAGTACAACACCGACGCCGCGGCATCGACCGGCTGGACGACGGAGATCCCCAAAGACGCCGGCACCTACTATGTGCGCGCCGACATCGCCGCTTCGGCCAACTATCAGGAATTCATGACCAAGTCGCTGCAGTTCGTCATCGCCCCGGCCAAGCTTGCGACGCCGGAGAATCTCGCGATGGACGCCTCGCCGACCGCGCCCTACGGCCTGCTGTCGTGGGATGCCGTCAGCGGACCCGAAGAGAACGCCGGAAACGCTGCCGATTCCACCGTTTCGGTGCGCTACCGCGTGCGGCTCTATCGCGCCGAGACGGATTCCGCCGCAGACGCCGACTGGACACAGGTGGGCGACGCACAGGAGACGGACGCCACCTCGCTCGATCTGACCGGCAGCTTCCTGGAGAAGGGCTTTTACCGCTTCACGGTACAGGCGCTTGCCGCCTGCTCCAACGGCAAGGCCAACTGCGCCGACAGCGATGAGAGCGCGCGCAACGCCGTCGCGCTCGAGATCAAGAGCACGATGAACGACGGCAGTCAGTCGTATGAGTACACCAAGGTCTATGACGGCAAGTCCGTCGTGCTGAGCGCCGGCAGCGGCGTCACCGGCGTCACGGGCTACCAGTGGCTGCGCAACAACGCGGCGGTCGCCGGCGCGACCGCCGATACGCTGGCCGTGGCCTATGTGGAGCAGTCCGGCACCTACACCTGCCAGCTGACGCTGTCTGACGGCAGCTCCTATTACTCCTCCAACCGCGTCATCACCGTCACGCCGCTGGCGCTGACCGTCACCTCGGCCACCCGGACGAAGATCTATGACGGCACGCCGCTCGCGGGGCAGACCGAATCGGTCGTCTCGGCGCTCGGCACCGGCGCGGACGCGCTCGGCGAGGGCGACAGCATCGCCTACACGCTGGGCTCGCGCACTGACGCCGGCACCAGCACCAACAGCATAACCGGCGTGACGATCACCCACAACGCCGGCGCGGCCGGCGAAAAGACCGTTTTCGCCGAGGGCGGAACGAACAACAACTACACGCTGACCAAGACGACCGGCAGCCTGACCGTGACCGCGCGCAGCCTTGCGGACGGAGCCGGCTACAACGCCGGCATCGCCGTCAGCCAGCCCGATGCCGTCACCTATGACGGCACCCACCACACGCCCGCCGTCGCGGTCACCGACGCCTCCATCCGAATCGGCGCAGCGGACAAGCTGCTGACGGCCGGCACCGATTACACGCTGCTCTATGCGGGCAACCTGCACGCGGGCACCGCCACCGTCACGATCACCGGCAGAGGCAATTACACCGGCGTCATCACCCGGACCTTCGTCATCAACCGCCGCCCGGTCACCCTGACGGCAGCCAGCGCCGCCCGCACCTATAACGGCACAGCGCTGACGGCGGCGAGCTGCGCGCCGGCAGCCGGCTTTGCGCTCGGCAGCGGCGACAGCATCGACGCGGCAAGCGTCAGATGCAGCGGCGCGATCACCGATGTCGGCAGCACCGCCAATGCGATCACAGCCGTGATCCTCCGCAATGCCGGCGGCACCGACGTCACCGCGGACTACGACCTCACCTATGCCCCCGGCGTCCTGACGATCAATGTCATCGCGGCGCCGATCACGATCACCGCGAACAGCGCCCAAAAGACCTACGACGGCGCGGCGCTCACCGACGGCGGCTGCACCTATACGACCGGCGTGCTCATCACCGGCGACGTGCTCACCGCGACGGTCTCCGGCAGCCGGACAAACGCCGGCACCAGCCCCAACGTCGTCACCGCCTACACGGTGACCCGCGGCAGCACCGACGTGACGGCGGACTACACCTTCGCCGACAGCGTCCCCGGCACCCTGACGATCGACAGACGCCCGCTGACCCTGACTTCCGCGAGCGGCAGCAAGACCTACGACGGCACGGCGCTGCAGGACGGCACCGTGACCGTGACGGGCAGCGGCTTTGCGGACGGCGAGGGCGCCGACTTCACCGTGACGGGCACGATCCTCGACAAGGGCAGCGTCTCCAACGCGTTCACCTACGCGCTGCACACGGACATGCTGGCCGCGAACTACGACATCACCTGCGTCTTTGGCACCCTGACGATCAACGCCATCGCGGCGCCGATCACGATCACCGCGAACAGCGCCGAGAAGACCTACGACGGCTCGGCGCTCACCGACGGCGGCTGCACCTATACGACCGGCGTGCTGCTCACCGGCGACGAGCTCACCGCGACGGTCTCCGGCAGCCGGACGAACGCCGGCACCGGCGCCAACGTCGTCACCGCCTACACGGTGACCCGCGGCAGCACCGACGTGACGGCGGACTACACCTTCGCCGACAGCGTCCCCGGCACCCTTCGCATCACGCCGAAGGATGTCACGATCACCGTTGACAGCGCCGGCAAGACCTACGGCGAGACCGACCCCGCCTTTACGGGCGCGGTGAACGGGCTGGTCGCGGCGGGCGATCTCGGCGCCGTGACCTACCGGCGCACCAACAGCGCGGTCGGCGACGCCGGCAACTATGCGGGCGTGCTGACGGCGAACTATACCCCCAATGCCAATTACACCGTGCGCATCACAGCGGGCGACTTCGTCATCCGCCGCGCCGCGACGCTCACCGTCGCGGGCGCTTCCTACAGCGCTCCCTACGACGGCGCGGCGCACGGCGCCGCCGCCGCGGCCAATGTCTCCGCCGGCACCCTGCTGCAGTACAGCACCGACGGCGGCGCCAGCTGGAGCGGCTCGTTCCCGACGATCACCGATGTCGGCACCGTGTATGTCACCGTGCGCGCGGCGAACGCCAACTATGAGACCGCGCAGAACACCTATACCCTCACCGTATCGCAAAAGGCCGCAAGGATCACCGTCAACAGCGCGAGCAAGGTCTACGGCAGCGCGGATCCGGCCTTTGCGGGGGTGGTGGAAGGCCTCGTCAGCAGCGGCGACCTCGGCACCGTGACCTACCGGCGCACCAACAGCAGCGTCAACGCCGTGGGCAGCTACGCCGATGTCCTGACCGCCGACTACACGGCCAACGCCAATTACAGCGTCACGCTGGTCAGAGGCAGCTTCGACATCGTCCGCTCCTCCGGGCTGACCATCAGCAATCCCGGCTACAACGGCACCTATGACGGCGCCGCCCACGGCGCGGCCGCGGCAGTCAACATCGCCGGCGGCACCGCGGTGGCCTACAGCACCGACGGGGGCGTCAGCTGGAGCGACGCCGTGCCGACGCTTACCCGCGCGGGCACTCTGACCGTGCGGGCGCGGGCGACCAACTCCCAGTATGTCACCGCCGTCTGCATCTACACGCTGACCCTCGCCCGAAAGCAGGCGACGGTTACCGTCAGCGACGCCGCCAAGACCTACGGCGGGAACGACCCCGCTTTCACCGGCACGGTGGACGGGCTGGTCGCGGCGGGCGATCTCGGCGCCGTGACGTATCGGCGCACGAACAGCGGCGTCGAAAGCGCCGCCGCTTACACGGATGCGCTCACCGCCGACTATACGGAAAATCCCGACTACGCGGTGCGCGTCGTCAACGGCACTTTCACGATCAACCCGGCCGACCTCACGCCGGCGGGCGCCTATGTCGTGACCGCGCCCGCCGACACGCTCTACAACGGCAGCGAGCAGGCGCTCGACCCCGTTGTGACGACGGCGGACGGCGCCGTGACGCTCCTCAAGGACCGGGACTACACCGTCTCCCGCAGCGGCGATCTCGTCAACGCGGGCAGTGTCGCGATCACGGTGACGGGCATCGGCAACTACACGGGCCTGCGCACCGCGTCGTATGCGATCACGCCGCGCAGCGTGACGCTCACCTCTGCCACCTCCAGCAGGCAGTACCACCGCACACCGCGGACCGACGACGGGATCACGATCGGCGGCGACGGCTTTGCGGACGGCGAGAGCGTCGTCTGCACGGTGACCGGAAGCCAGCTCGACTGCGGCAGCACCGAAAACGTCTTCACCTTCGCGCCCGGCGCGGGCACGCTCGCGGACAACTATACCATCACCGCGGCGAACGGCCGCCTGACCGTCACGCAGGTCTCAACGCCGATCACCGTCGCCGCCGCCAGCGCCGAGAAGACCTACGACGGCACGGCGCTCACCGACGGCGGCTGTACCTATACGACCGGCGTGCTCGTCGCCGGCGACGTGCTCACCGCGACGGTGTCCGGCAGTCAGACAAACGCCGGCAGCAGCGCCAACACGGTCACCGGTTACAGGGTGACCCGCGGCAGCACCGACGTGACGGCGAACTACACCTTCGCAGACAGCGCGAGCGGCCTGCTCACGGTGCTGCAGGCGAACGGCGCGGTCGCGATCACCCTGCCGCTCGGCAAGCAGTACGACGGCCGGGCGGCGGATGCCGCCGCGGCGGTCACCCAGACCGGTGACGGCGCGCTCTCCTTCCAGTATTACCGCATGGAGGCGGGCGTCCCGACCGAGCTTGCCGGCGCGCCCAAGGATGCGGGCAGCTACAGGGCCATCGCCTCCGCGGCGGCTTCCGTCAACTACACCGCGGCCGTTTCCGCCCCGGTTGATTTCACCATCACGCCGCGGCCGATCACCGTGACCGCCGCCGACGCGCAGGGCGCTTACGGCACCGAACCGCCGACGCTGCGCGCCGCCGTCACCTCCCCGCTCGGGGTCTGTGCCGGGGACGATCTGCACATCGGCGCGCAGACCGTGGCGACCTCCGCGAGCCCGGTCGGCAGTTACGCGATCACGCCGTTCTGGGACGATACGCTCAATTACGCCGTGACCCCGGTCAGCGGCACGTATACCGTGGTCGAGGCGGCAATGCCCTTTACCGCGGTCGGCAGCACCTCTGTGTACGACGGCGCCGCGCACGGCGTCGACGTCACCGGCCCGCAGGGCATGACCGTTTATTACGGGACCTCCGAGCTCACAGCGGGTAATTACCGCGGCGCAGGGACCGAGGCGCCGAGCTACACGAACGCCGGCAGCTATACCGTCTGGTACTACATCACCGCCGACAACTATGCGGACGTCGCCGGCAGCGTTCAGGTCGAGATCTCGCGCGCCGCGCAGATCATCACCGCGGCCGACGTCAGCGCCGTCTACGACGGCACGGCCCACAGCGTCACCGCGACCGTGAACACCGGCAATCCCGTCAGCTATGAGAACAACGGCCGGGTCGCGGCCGGGAGCTCCGCGGTGACGATCCGCGTCGCCGGCAATGAGAACTATCTCGACGCCGTCGCGACCGTCACCATCACCGTCGCCCGCAGAAACATCACGCTCACCGCCGGCAGCGCTTCCAAGCCGGCCGACGGCAGCCCGCTCACCTGCGGCGACTACGCGCTCACCGCCGGCAGTCTGGCCGCGGGCGACCGCGTCGCGGCGGTCACCATCGCCGGCAGCATCACCGCCGCCGGCACGGCCGCCAACGTCATCAACGGCGCGCGGATCCTCAATGCCGCCGGCGGGGACGTCACTGACAGCTATGCGCTCACCGCGGTCAACGGTCTGCTGACGGTCACCGCGGCGGGAAAAACGGCGGGCGCCGCGGACGGCGTCCCCGACGAAAGCATCACCGGCGACAAGACCTTCGACGTCGGCACCGGCAGGATCCGGGTCACGGTCGACTGCCGCAACGCGGACGGCAGCCGTCTCGACGGGCGCATCGCGAGCTCGCAGCAGGTTGTCGGGGCGACCGCAACCGGGCAGGAGCTCGACGACGTGCGGAACGGCGAGACGCTTGAGATCCGCCTCAGGGTCAGCATCGACGACGACACCGCCGCCGCCGAAAAAGCGGCCGGCCGGACGGTCATCAAGGGCCGGGCCGACGGCGACGGGACCGACAGGGAACTGACGCTCGGCACCTACGCCGATCTCAGTCTGGAAAAGCGGATCGGTCAGGCGGAATGGACCCGCCTGCTGTCCTCCGACGAGGCGATCACCGTCACCATCCGCATCCCGGACGAGCTGGTTGGGAAGGGCGGGGCCTACTACATCGCCGTGCCCGGCGGGGACGGCTACACGCTGCTGCGGGATGAGGACAGCGACCCCGACACCATCACCTTTACCACGGAGATCTTCGACAACTGCGCCATCGCCTATTCGCCGGCGGGGATCGCCGCTTCGGACAGCTTCATTCTCTTCAACTTCATCGCGATGCTGCTCTGCCTCGCGCTCGGGCTGCTTTGCCTGCTGAAGAAGAAGAAACTGCGCATCCCGGCGGCGGCGGCAGCCGTCGCGGCCGTTGTGGTCTGGCTGCTTCGGTTCAGCCGCGGCAGGATCGTGCTGTTCGACCGCTGGAGCATCCTCTTTGCCGCCCTGCTTCTCGCGGAGATCTGGTTCTTCGCGCGCCGCGACCGCAAGCAGAAGAAGGATCGCGCCGCGGCGAAATGACCCGGCCCGGCGGCCGCCGGGCGGAATAAAAAAAGCCCGACGGGCGGGCTCCGCAGGGAGCGTTCCCGCGGGGGGATCCGCCCCGAAACACAAAAAAGCGATGCCGGAAGTCCTTGTTGAAGGGACTTCCGGCATCGCTGTTCCGGCGCGCGGACGCTGCTTCTATTCGCGGCGCCTGTCCGCTGCCGCATAGTTCTGCCGCGCGGGGCTTATCCCCGCGCCTTTTTGAGAAGCGCGGCGACCTCGTCCTTTTTGAGGACCTTGCCGTAGGAGACGACCTTGCCGTCGACGACGAGCGCGGGGGTCGTCATGACGCCATACGCCGCGATCTCGGCGAAGTCCGTCACATGCTCGATCGCGGTATCCATTCCGAGCTCCGACAGCGCTTCCTTCGCGGCGGCCTCCAGCGCGATGCATTTGGCACAGCCCGAGCCGAGCACCTTGACGCCGGGCGCCGCCTTGTCGCCCTCGGCCTTTTCCATTTGCTGCTGCGTGCAGTTGCCTGCGCAGCAGCAGCAGGACTCCGCTTCCTTTTTCTTTCCGAACAGACCCATGATGTTATCCTCCTAAATGAATAAAAATGAAAATGAATTGAAGAAGTACCCGACCAGGATGATGCCCGCCGTGCAGATGCCGACGAACACGGCCAGCAGCTTCGGCCGGATAGCCTTGCGCAGCATGATCATCGAGGGCAGCGACAGCGTCGTCACCGCCATCATGAAGCTCAGCACCGTGCCGAGCTGCGCGCCCTTTCCGAGCAGCGCCTCCGCCACGGGGATGGTGCCGAAGATGTCCGCGTACATCGGCACGCCGATGAGCGTCGCGAGGACGACGCCGAAAGGATTCCGGCTGCCGAGGACCGTCTCGACCCAGCTCTCGGGGATCCAGTTGTGGATGACCGCGCCGACGCCCACGCCGATGAGGATATAGGGGAAGACCTTTCTGAACGTCGAGACCGTCTGGTCGCGGGCGTACAGCAGGCGCTCCCTCTGCGTGAGGGCGGGCGAATCGATGTCGACGGCGCCCGCGCTGCGGATAAAGTCCTCCACCTGCGATTCCATGTGCAGCCGCTCGATGATGCTGCCGCCGAGCACGGCGACGATCAGCCCGACGGCCACATAGGCGACGGCGACCTTCGCGCCGAAGATGCTCATGAGCAGGATGAGACTGCCGAGATCGACCATGGGCGACGAGATGAGGAAGGAAAACGTCACGCCCAGCGGCAGCCCCGCGCTCGTGAAGCCGATGAACAGGGGAATGGACGAACAGGAGCAGAAGGGCGTCACGGTGCCGAGCAGCGCGGCGATGCAGTTGGCCCACAGGCCGTGGAACCGCCCCATGATCTTTTTGCTGCGCTCGGGGGGAAAATAGCTCTGGATGTAGGATATGAGGAAGATCAGGAAGCACAGAAGGATCGTGATCTTGACGACGTCGTACAGGAAGAACTGGATGCTGCCGCCCCACCGCGTCGTGACGTCGAGCCCCAGCGCGCCCAGCAGGCGCCCGATGAGGACGTTGAGCCACTTCATGCCGAGGATCTGCGTCTGGATGAAATCTCCCGTCATAGACAGCCGCAGCCCCCGTTCTTTTGCTCCCCTTTGCAGGACAGACCGTCCATAAACGCCCGGAAAGCCCCCAGCGTCTCGCAGTCGAGAGAGTAATGGCTCCATTTTCCCTGCCGGCGGACCTTCACAAGGCCGCATTCGACGAGGATCTTCATGTGGTGCGAAAGCGTCGGCTGCGTGATGTCGAAGCGCTCGAGCAGCTTGCAGGCGCACTTTTCACCGTCCGTCAGCATCCCGACGATCTGCAGCCGGTTGGAATCGCCCAGCGCCCGGCAGATCAACGCGACGTCCATGGGTCCCATCAGATCACCTCACATAGATATTTGTCTATGCGATAGTATACGCAAAACATAGACGGATGTCAATATGATCTTTTGAAGCGCGCCCTCCGGAACGGCGGGGCAGGGGGAGCGGCGCGCCCGCGCATTTGCTCTTTTCGGGGGAATGGGGTATGATGGGGCCAATGCGGCGGAGGAAATGCGGTGCTTAAAAAATTTCTGGTCTCCTATATTCTTCTGTGCCTTCTCCCGTTTATCGCGCTCGGGCTCATCGTATCCCGCATCAGCTCGAACGTCATCCGGGAGGAGCTGCTCAACGCGGCGCAGGCGACGCTCGAGGAGAGCGCGCGCAGCATCAACAATCTCGCGGAAGACGCGAAGCAGATCCTGCTCGAATTTTCGAACAACGAGACGATCCAGGGGCATCTGCGCGCGTGCGCTGATCCGCCTGCGTCCCCGGAAGATCTTCTTCGGCTCGACGCGGACGTCGGCAAATACCCGCTGTACGGCAAGACCTATATGTCGATCCGGCTTTATCTGCCCGATGCGGACGGGCTTGACGGCGCGCAGATCTCCCAGATCGGGGCGGTCGGCGCCGACGCCGATCTCGCCGAAGCGCTTGCGCAGCCGGGGCATTTTCTGTGGACCGCCCATGCGCAGGAGAATCTCACGACGCTGCGGGTCAGCAAGGCGATCTTCGACACGCAGGACTGGTCGGAGACCCGGGGCGTCGCGTGCATCGACATCAGTCTGCAGGCGATCAGCAACATCTCCGCGGCCGCGAGCTCGAACGGCCAGTGGCTCTATCTCGTGGACGGCACCGGCGCCCTCGTTTATCCCATCTACAATTACGACAGGATCCCGGCGGAGATCCTGTCCGGCCCCGATCAGGTGACGGATGTCGGTGACAAGATCCTCATCACGAAATCGCTTGAGATGAGCGGGTGGAAGCTTATCAAAACCGTTTCGATGCAGCAGATCAACGAAAAGATCAGCAATACGAAGCGTTCGATCCTCGCCGTTGCGCTGCTGTTCATGGTGCTGTCGCTGTTTGCCGCCGTCTATTTCACGAAAGAGATATCGCAGCCCATCACGCGGCTCGCGGCCAAGATGAAAGGGGCGCGCGCGGGCGCCCTGACGCCCATCGCGGACATCGACGACAACGCGGAGATCGGGCAGCTGTACAAGAGTTACAACTACATGACGACCCGCCTGCGCTGTCAGATCGACGAGACCTACGCGCTGAAGCTCCGGGAAAAGGACGCCGATCTGCGCGCACTGCAGGCGCAGATCAACCCGCATTTTCTCTACAATGTGCTCGATTCGATCAACTGGATGGCGCTGCGCTACAAGGCGCAGGACATCAGCGACATCGTCATCGCGCTGTCGGATATGCTGCGCTTCAGTCTCAACAAGGGGCGCAACAGCATCACGGTGCGCGACGAACTGCGCCAGGTGGACAGCTATATCCGGCTGCAGAAGATCCGCTTCTCCTCGAAATTCGACGTCCGCTACGACATCGATCCCGCGGCGGAGGACTGCCGCATCATCAAGATGCTGCTGCAGCCCATCGTGGAGAACGCGATCCTGCACGGCTTTGAGGAGATGGACGGCGGGGGCCTCATCGTGATCTGCGTGCGGCTCGGCGGGACGGATGAGATCCTCTTTGAGGTGCGCAACAACGGCGCGCCCATCGACCTCGACAAGATGCGCGAAAAGCTGACATCGGACGAAGAGACGCCGCACGGCTATGGGATCCGAAACGTCAACGACCGCCTCAAGAATTACGGGCCGGGCCACGGGATCGTCTATTCGCTGGAAAACGGTTTTACGGTCGCGCGCTTCAGCGTGCCGAGGGAGGCGCAGGATGTTTAAGCTGCTCATTGTGGAGGACGAGGCGATCTCCCGCGAGGGGATGCGCGATATCGTCGCGTGGGAGCGCTTCGGGATCGACAGACCGGACTGCGCGTGCAACGGCGCCGAGGCGCTCGAATACACGGCCCGCCATCGGGTCGACATCGTGCTGACCGACATCAAGATGCCGCGCATGGACGGCATGGAGCTGATCGCGAGGCTCGCCGAGCGCGGACAGCCGCCGCTCATCATCATCATGAGCGGGTTCAATGATTTCTCCTATGCTCAGACGGCCATCCGCTACGGCGTGCTCAGCTATCTGCTCAAGCCCATCCACATGGACGAGCTGGAGCAGGTCCTGCGGCAGGCCGTCGAGCGGCTGCAGAACCCGCTGTGCGCGTCCGCCGTGGAGCAGGAGCTGCTGCTGCGCTTCAAAACGCAGGCGGCGCAGCAGGCCGACGCGCTCGTCGCGTCGCTTGCCCGCGCCGTGTGCGAGCGGGACGACGCCGCCGTGCGCGCCGCCTGCGCGGGGATGACGGCGCTCATGGAGCAGGGCGGCTTTACGGCCGACATCTACAAGCGGCTCGGCTTCCGCGCGTGCTTCGAGATGCTCAAGGCCGTGTCGGACTACACGAAGAGCGAGATGCTCTATCTCGATTATGCCGACCGCATCGCGCTCATCACCTCGGCGCGGGACGCGCAGCAGATCGAGCGGCAGATCCTGTTCTGCGCGGGCGAGCTGCGGGAGCATATCCAGGAGGTGCAGTCCTCGCAGAAGCGCCGCGACATCAACGAGGTCATCGCCGTCATCCGCAATCAGTACCCGGACAGCGCTCTGCAGCTGTCGACCATCGCGGAGAGCCTGTCGCTGACCCCCAATTATCTGAGCACCGTTTTCCGGAAACAGACGGGGAAGACCTTCAGCGAATATCTCGAGAGCTATCGCATGGAGCGCGCGAAGGAGCTGCTGCGGGACGTCAATTATAAGGTCTACGAAGTTGCCTACGCGGTGGGCTACACCTCGCCGCGCAACTTTTCAAAGCGGTTTCGCGAGCTTACCGGCGTGTCGCCCAAGCAGTATCAAAGCGAGACCATCACCGGCTGACATGCGCGGGAGCCGCGCAGAGGGCATACGCGGGGCGTATGCCCTTTGTCGTATCTGCACGGAAATGTTCGAACCGATCGTAGATAAATGTACAAAAAAGTACATGGGGCGCCTTTTTTGCGCGGGCGCCCGATTTTACAATGAAGCTGCAGTCAAGCCTGCAATCAATATATGGAGGAAAGATTATGAAGAAGGTACTTGCGCTTACACTTTGTCTTGCGCTGGCGTTCTGCATGGCCGCGTGCGCCCAGAAAGACGAAACGCCGGCAGCGGATGACAGCCCCATCAAGATCGGCCTGTCCACGCCGCTGACGGGCAACTTCGCCGAAAACGGCACCGGCACGCAGATCGCGGTCCAGATGGCCGTCGACGAGATCAACGCCGCAGGCGGCATCAACGGACGCAATCTCGAAGTCGTCGTCGAGGACAGCAAGGGCGACGCGACACAGTCCACACAGATCGCCACCATGTTCACCGAGGACGACAGCATCGTCGCCGAGATCGGCGATTTCACCAGCGGCTGCTGCATCGCCGCCGCGCCGATCTACGAAGAGGCCGGCATGGTCCAGCTCTCGCCGACGGCGTCCAACCCGGATTACACGCTGCAGGGCGATTACATGTTCTCCATCTTCGGCAAGACGACCGATGAAAGCAAGTTCATCGCCGATTATCTGCTCAACAAGTATATGCAGGCGAAGGATGTCGCCGTCATCTATCTGAACAGCGACTGGGGCGTCGAGGCCAACGAGCTGCTCACCGGCTATTGCGCCGACAACTCGATCAACGTGGTCGCGGACGAGAGCGTCATGGAGACCGAGAAGGACTTTTCCGCGCTGCTGACCAAGATCCGTCAGACGAATCCCGACAGCATCATGCTGCTCATGGGGTATGACAGCGGCGCCGTCGCCGTCAAGCAGATCAAGCAGATGGACTGGGACGTCAAGGTCGCCATCTCGGGCCTCGCGTATTCCGACCAGCTCATCCAGCTCGGCGGCGCAGACGTCGAGGGCGTCCTGTCCGAGATCGGCTTCGTCATCGACGAGACCAATCCGGACATGATGAAGTTCGCGACGGAATTTCAGGACAAAGCCGGCTTTGCGCCGAACATGATGATGACGTGCGCCTATGACGCGGTCAATATGCTCGCGACGGCCATGAAGAACTGCGAGACCGTCGACCGCGAGTCCGTCTATCAGGCGCTGCTCGCCGTCAAGGGCTTCGAAGGGCTGACCGGCCCGAAGGAGTGGAACAGCGACCGCACGATCACGCAGAAGAACTTCAAGATCGTCACCATCGAGAACGGCGCCTGGAAGGTGCTGACCGACGAGAGCTATATCGATTAGTCCACAGCAAAAGCGGCCGGACGGGGCGGGCGACCGCCCCGTCCGGCGCAAAAGCAAAAAAGCGAAAGGGAAGACTTTATGTTTATCGAACAGCTGATAAACGGCATCGGGCAAGGGGCGATCTACGCGCTGATGTCGATCGGCTATGCGCTGATCTTCGGCGTGATCGGTCTTGTCACCTTCGCCCACGGCGACGTCATCATGTTCGGATGCTTCGCCGCCTACTTCAGCTTTCTGCTGTTGGGCGACAATCTTCTGCTGGCGATCCTGTCCGGATTTCTGATAAGCGCGGCCATGGGCTTTGTCATCCACCGGGTCTGCTACAACCGGTTCTTCACATCGCCGCGGCAGATCGCGCTCGTGTGTACCATCGGCATGGGCATGTTTATGAGAAATTCGGTGCAGGTCGCCGTCGGCACGGAATCGCGGGCGATCCCGAATCTGTTCGGCAACGGGGCGCTGGACATCCTCGGCTGCAGAGTCGGCTACATGAAACTGTTCACGGTGGCCGTCGTGGTGCTGATGGCCGCGGCGCTGACGGTTTTCCTCAACCGGACGCACATGGGGCTCGCGCTCAAGGCGGTCTCGATGGACAAGACGGCGTCGTCTCTCGTGGGCATCGACACAAAGCGGGTGACGACGCTCGGCAACGTGATCGGGTGCGGTCTCGCCGGCGTGGCGGGCGTGCTGCTCGCGATGTACTACGGCACGATCTCGCCCACGATGGGCGGCGCGCTGGGCATGAAGTGCTTTTGCTGTGCGGTGCTCGGCGGCATGTCCAGCATCGGCGGCGCCGCGGTCGGCGGCCTGCTCATCGGCATCTTCGAAAATCTCGGGATCATGATCTTCCCGGCGGGCTTCCGGGACGTCGTTTCCTTCGCCTGCCTGTTCGTGATCCTGCTCATCAAGCCCGAGGGCCTCTTCGGCAGGAAGGAGAGATAACATGAGAGAAAAAGCGAAACGATTCCTGCAAAAGATCCGCGCGTTCGATCCCCTCGGCAACGAGCCCGGCGTGCTGCTCGTCATCGCCGCGGTGTTTCTGCTCATCCCGCTGTTCGTCCGCAGTAAGACGATCCTCAACACGCTGACGCTGACGATGCTGTACGTGGTGCTGACGAGCTCGCTGAACGTCGTGAACGGCTATTCGGGGCAGTTCAATGTGGGACAGGCGGGCTTCTATTGCGTGGGCGCCTATACGGCCGCGATCCTCTCGACGCGCTTCGGCTGGAGCTTCTGGGCGCTTCTGCCGGTGTCGGGGCTCGCGGCGGCGGCGGTCAGCCTTGTGCTGTCGGGGCCGACGGCCAAGCTCAAGGGCATGTATTTCACCATCATCACGCTCGGCTTCTGCGAGATCATCCGCCTCGTATGCAAAAACTGGAACTCGCTGACCAACGGCGCGCGCGGCATTGCCGGCGTTCCCGCACCGGATTTTTTCGGGATAAAATACACGCGCAGCCTGTTTTTCTATTACGTGATCTTCGCCGTCATGTGCCTGTGCGTCCTGTGCATTTACAGGGTGATCCGCTCGAGGGTGGGCCGCGCGTGGCTCTCCATCCGGGAGGATGAGAGCGCGGCGCTGTCGCTGGGCATCCGCGTGTCCCGCTATAAGATGCTCAACTTCGCCTTCTCGGCGTTCTGGGCGGGAGTCTGCGGCTGCTTTTACGCCTTCTTTCTGCGCTTTGTCAGTCCCGATTCCTTTTCGCTCGACGAAAGCTTCAATATCCTCGCGATGAACGTCATCGGGGGACAGGGCACGCTGCTCGGACCGGTGGTGGGCGCGATCCTCATCAATCTCATCACGGAATTCTTCCGCTTTGCGCTGCAGTACAGGATGCTTATCTATTCCGCGCTCATCATCGCCATGATGTGGCTGCGCCCGCAGGGACTTATCGGCGCGATCAATACCGGCGCAGCGGCGCGCGGCAGGCAAAAGGCCGCCGGGAAACAGGAGGCCGGGAAATGAGCATGCTGCAAGTGGAACATGTCTGCAAACAATTCGGCGGGCTCCGCGCGGTCGACGATATCTCCCTGGGCGTACAGAAAGGGGAGATCCTCGGCATCATCGGGCCGAACGGCGCCGGCAAGACGACGTTTTTTAACCTCATCACAAACACGATCCGGCTGACGTCGGGCTCCATCGCCTTTGAGGGCCGGGATATCAGCCGCGTGAGCGCCGACGGCGTCGCGGCGCTGGGCATCGCGCGCACTTTTCAGAACATCAAGCTGTTCCGGCAGATGAGCGTGCTCGAAAACGTCAAGGCCGGCTGCCATCTGCACACGTCGTCCGGCCTGTTCGACGCGATTCTCGGGACGCCGCGCTGCCGCCGCGACGAGCGCACCGCCGCCGAAAAGGGCATGGAGCTGCTGCGGCGGGTCGGGCTCGGGGAAGAGGCGCCGCTGCTCGCGGGGAATCTTCCCTACGGGTCGCAGCGCCGGCTCGAGATCGCGCGCGCGCTCGCGACCGATCCGCGGCTGCTGCTGCTCGACGAGCCGGCGGCCGGCATGAATCCGGCCGAGACGGCGGCGCTCATGGAGCTGGTGCGCGGGCTCAACCGCGACGGCATCACGATCGTCGTCATCGAGCACGATATGAAATTCATCATGAATCTGTGCGGCCGCATCGTCGTCATCAACCACGGGCAAAAGCTCGCCGAGGGCGCCCCCGCGCAGATCAGCCGCGACGAGCGCGTCATTGAGGCCTATCTCGGCGCGGGACTCAGGCTGACAAAGAAAGCGGGGGACGCGCAATGAGTCATTTTCTGGATGTTCGGGATCTGCGCGTCGATTACGGGCAGGTCGCCGCGCTCCGCGGCATCGGCTTTTACGTCGACAGGGGCGAGATCGTGACGCTGATCGGCTCCAACGGCGCGGGAAAAACCTCCGCGCTCATGGCCGTCAGCAATCTCGTGCCCGGCGAGAAGAAGGGCACGATCCTCTTCGACGGCACCGATATCTCACACATGAACTCGAGCCGCATCGTGCGCATGGGCGTCAGTCATATCCCGGAGGGACGGCACATTTTCCCGAAGCTGACGGTCGAGGAAAACCTCATGACGGGGACCTTCGGCGCCCGGCAATACGACAAGAAAAAAGCGGCGCAGCTGCTGGAGGAGGTCTACGCGATGTTTCCCCGGCTGCGGGAGCGCCGCCGCCAGCTCGGCGGCACGCTGTCGGGCGGGGAGCAGCAGATGCTCGCCATCGGCCGCGGGCTGATGTTCAGTCCGCGCCTGCTCATCCTCGACGAGCCGAGCCTCGGTCTCGCGCCCATCGTCGTGCAGGAGATCTTCGAGCTGATCCTGCACATCCGCGCGCAGGGGATAACGGTGCTGCTCGTGGAGCAGAACGCAAATATGGCGCTGCAGGCCGCCGACCGCGGCTATGTGCTTGAGAACGGGGAGATCACGCTGGCAGACACGGGCGAAAACCTGATGAAAAACGAGCTTGTGATCAGGGCATACCTCGGTATGTAGAAGGGAGATTTCCATGGAGATCAAAAAGAGCGCACAGCCGCCGGAGATCGAGGCGATGCGCGGCCTCATCCGGGACAGGGGCGGCTACCTCTACCATCTGGTGAGCGCGATGCGGGACAAGACCCGGAACTGGGAGAAGATCGCGCGCACGGCGCTGACGAACTACGGCTGCATGAAATATCACGCGTTCTTCGAAAAGATCGGGGGGCTCGGGGATTTCCGGGCGGCTTATCTGTCGCCGACGACGGCGAAGATCTTCGACAGCGAGGTCATCGAGCAGGACGACGAGCACCTCGTCATCAAAGCCGGCTACTGCCCGCTGTATCACGCGTGGGTCGACTGCGGCGCCGACGCGGCGTATGCGGAAAAGCTGTGCGACATCGCGATGGACGCAGACAGGGCCATGGTGAATTCCATCCCCGCGCTCGATTTTTCGCTGCAAAAATCGCTCGCTTTCGGCGACGCGCAGTGCGAATTTCTCGTGAAATTGTCCCATAAGGAGGCAAAATGATGCGTGCATTCAAGGACGCGAAGGTCGTCATCATCGGCATGGGCTTTCTGATGGAATACATATTCCCCTGTTTTCGCATGGCGATGGGGGAGAAGACCGCGGAGAATGTTCTCGCGGTGACCGCGGACGCGGGCGACGTCGAGGGAAAGCGGCAGCGGCTCGGCATCCGGGTGCTGCTGAACGACAACGAGGGTGCGCTCGCACAGATGCGGCCGGACGTGATCTTCTTCGCGCCGCCGCCGAAGGTTGCGCCGGGGCTCATCGGGGACTGTCTCAAGCCCTATTTTGCGTCGGTTCGCGCTGCGGGCGGCGAACTGCCCGTCATCTTCGCTTTTCCGCCGAGCCCCGCGGGAAAGTATTATCAGGAGCAGCTGGGCGACGACATCGAGGTCGTCAACATCATCCCCAACATGATCAGCCGCGTCGGCGGCGAGGCGGTGCCGGACGAGGCGCACAACCTCATCACCTTCCCCGCGCACGACACGTGGACCGCACGGGACAAGGAGATCCTGCACGGCTTTTTCGCCCCGATGGGCGGCTGCCTCGACCTGACGCCGGCGCTCACGCTGAAGGTCCTGTCCGCAGAGATCGCGACGCATCCGCTCACCGAGCTCGCGGACGCCGCGGCGCAGGTGTTCACCTCCCTGGGACTGCCCTGCAGCTACGCCGACACGGCGTCCGCCATGCGCGCGCAGCATCAGGCGGACCGCGGCTACCGCGCAAAGAACACGAACAATTGCGACGCGCATGCGCTGGGGGACGAAAAGGCGTCGGCCGTGCTGCGCGCCGTGGTCAACAGCTGGTATGACGCGCTGCTCGGCTATCTGACCGATAACGGCTTCGCCGCGCCGGACGGCCGGGAGCTTCTCGACCCGCTGTTCGATCTGTATCTGCACGAGGCGCAGCTCGAGGACCGCGCGACCATCGTCGCGAAGGCGAAAAAGGACGCGACCAAGGGCGGCATGCTGGAGCTGTGTCTTGAGAATTACAGCGCGGTCGCGCAGCCGCTGCTGCGGGACATCCTGCGCGAGTACAAAACGATCCCGTCCGGCGACGAGCGCATCGCGCGCTTCGGGCGCATCATGCGGGAGATCACCGCCGCCGTGGCGGAGCGCGGCAGCGGTCTTACCGCGGACAAGGCCGGCGATTTTACGCCGCGCCAGCACGCGGTGATGTTCGGCGTTCTTGCAAAGCATATTCTCGGCGTTTTCGGCGAGCGGGAGGGCGATGCGATCCTCGCGCAGGGGGTGCGCCGGTACGGTCTCGAACGGGGCAGCCGCATGGCGCAGCGCTGCGAAGCGGCGGGAGAAGCAAAGGACATGGTCGCCTACTTCGCCTTCGGCGAGATCAGCTACAACTGGGACGGCTTTGTGCGCACGATGCTCGACAGGCCCTATTTCGCGCATACGATGCGGGCCTGCCCGTGGACGACCGCATGGCGGGAAACGGGACTGGAGGCCTACGGCCGGTACTATTGCCGCTGCGTCGACAGCGCGCTGCTCGAGGGATTCAACCCCGCGCTGCACCTGCGCATGCCGACGTATCTCAGCAAGCCCGGCAGCGACCGCTGCGAATTTCATTACACCGACTATATCCTCGACGACGCGGCGGCGCAGCGCAAAGCGCGCCTTGAAAAGGCCGTCGGCGCGGATGCGCGGCGGGACTTCGTCTATCATACAGCGCATCTGTACAGCGCGCTGACGCGGACCGCGCGCGCGGAAAACGCCGAAAAATGCGCCCGCGCAGAGGCGCTCGCCTGCGACGAGTTCGCCCGTCTGTGCAGCTTTCAGGATCTGCTGAAGGTGCTCGGCTGCGCCGGCCTCGATTTTACAAAAGCATGAAAAGCATGCCGGATTTTTACGCACTGGCGCAGATGTGCTTCGGCGATATGGTGCGGGTGCGGCGCGTCCTCCATGCGGATCCGGAGCTCGGCTTTTCGCTGCCGCGGACGACGCGGTTCGTCTGCGGCGAGCTGCGGGCGGCGGGCCTTGACCCGCAGATGCTCGGCGGGAGCGGCGTCCTGTGCGAGGTGGCGGGAGCCGCCCCCGGGAAAACGATCCTGCTGCGCGCGGACATGGACGCGCTGCCGATGTGCGAGCAGAGCGGTCTGCCGTTTGCCTCGAAAATACAGGCGGCTCACTGCTGCGGACATGATCTGCACACGTCGATGCTGCTGTGCGCGGCGTCGATGCTGCAGCAGAACAGGCAGAGCCTGCGCGGCCGCGTGCGCTGCTTGTTCCAGCCGGCTGAGGAGACGGCGCTCGGCATGCGCGCGATGCTTGAAGCGGGCTTGCTGGATACGCCCGCGGACGCGGCCGTCGGTCTGCACGTCGCGCCGGAAAAGCCCTGCGGCAGACTCAATTTCACAAAGGGCCCGAAGGCGGCCTCCTTTGACAACTTCCGCATCACCGTGCGCGGGGAAGGCGGGCACGGCGCGCAGCCGCAGCTCGCGAAAGACTCCATCTTCTCGGCCGTACAGATCTACAGCGCGCTGCAGGGGATCATCACCCGGCAGACGCCGCAGACCGAGCCGGACGTGCTCACGGTCGGCCGGTTCTGCGCGGGAACGGCGGGGAACATCATCCCCGACACGGCGGTGCTCGAAGGCACCGTCCGCGCCAAAACGCAGCAGCAGCGCGAGCTCATGCTGCGCCGCCTGCGGGAGATCGGGGAAAGAACGGCCGCGGTCTTTGACACGCAGGCCGTCTGCGAGATTCTCGCGGGCGTCCCGCCGCTTGTGTGCGACGGGGAGCTCGTCCGGGAGCTCTGCACCGCCGCCGGCACGCTGCCGCAGCTCGAGATCGAGCAGCGGGACGACTGGATGACGGCGTCGGAGGATTTTGCGCTGCTTGCGCAGCGCGTGCCGTCGGCGTACGTGACGCTCGGCACGGGCGGCCGCGACCGGCCGTACGGCAACCACAATCCGCGCGTCGTCTATGACGAGCGCGCGATGATCCCGGGCGCGGCGGCTCTTGCGGCGATGGCCTTTTATTATTGCACAGAGGAATGACGGAATGAACAAACAGAAATTGTACGACGCATACACGGGGATTCTGCGGGAAGAGCTGCAGACGGCGATGGGCTGTACCGAGCCCATCGCGATCGCCTACTGCGCGGCCCTCGCGGCGCAGACGCTCGGCTGTCCGCCCGAGCGGTATGTCGCGCGCTGCTCCGGCAACATCATCAAGAACACGAAGTCGGTCACGGTGCCGCAGACGGGCGGCCTGCGCGGCATCGAAGCCGCGGTGCTCGCGGGCGCCGTCGGCGGGGATCCGGGCCGGCGGCTGGAGGTGCTCGCGGGCGTCGGCGATGCGCAGCGCGCGCAGATCAGAAAGCAGCTCGCCGCGCACGCGGTCGAAGTGCAGCTGCTCGACACGCCCCATGCGCTGCATATTATCGTCGAATGCCGCGCGGGCGCGCAGAGCGCGTCCGCGGAGATCATCGACGCGCACACGAACGTCGGCGCCGTGTATAAAAACGGTGAGCTTCTGCACGCCGCCCTGCCCGCGGCGCAGACGTCTGCGCAGGACGAGCGGGAGCTGCTCAACGTGCGGGATATCCTCGCGTATGCGCGCGAGGTCCCGCTCGCGTCGGTGCGGGATGTTCTCGAGCGCCAGATCGAATGCAACAGCGCCATCGCCGCGGAGGGTTTGCGGGGCGACTGGGGCGCGTGCGTCGGCAAGACGCTGCTGCGATCCGAGGATACGCCGCGCACGCGGCTCAAGGCCGTCGCGGCCGCGGGCTCTGACGCCCGCATGAGCGGCTGCCCCCTGCCCGTCGTCATCAACAGCGGCAGCGGGAATCAGGGCATGGCGGCCTCGCTGCCGGTGATCGAATACGCGCGCCAGAAGGGGATCCCCCATGAGATGCTGCTGCGGGCGCTGTGCGTGAGCAATCTTTTGTCGGTGCACCAGAAGACGGGCATCGGCAAGCTGTCGGCCTTCTGCGGCGCAACTTCCGCGGCGACGGGCAGCGCGGCGGCCATCGCGTTCCTCGACGGGCAGGATTACGACTGCATCACGAAGACGATCGAGAATTCGCTCGCGACGGTGGGCGGCATGCTGTGCGACGGCGCGAAGGCGTCCTGCGGCGCAAAGATCGCGACGGCGCTCGAATGTGCGCTGACGGGCTATGAGATGGCAAAGAGCGGCGAGGGCTTTCGCTGCGGCGAGGGCATCGTGAAATCCGACGTCGAGCAGACGATCGAGACGGTGGGACGCATTGCCAGCGAGGGAATGAAAGGGACCGATCAGGTCATCCTCGAGACGATGCTCGAACAGTAGACCGGCCCGCGGACAGCCGCGGCGCCGCAACGAAACGAACGGACAGGCTTCCCTGTGCGGCGGAGCAGCCGCAGAGTCCGGGGACGGCGCGCTGAAAAAGCGCGCCGTCCCCGGACTTTTGTTATGCTGCGGCCGGGCTCCAATGCGGCAAGCCGCATATCCGGGCGCGCCGCGGCGCCGCCTGCCAAAAGAGATGCGCGGACGTGCGCCGCGGGCGGGATCGTCCCGCATTTGCCCGCGGGACGCGGAAAGAGCGCCGAAAATACGGCACGGACGGCATATAAGAAAAATACAAAATTTTTAAAAGTCAGAATAAAATAATTATTAAAATCATTAATTTGTCTCTCTATTTTTATATATTGTGACAAAAAACAATGGTATAATGAACGCAAAAGCAGACGAAAAGCACAAAAAAGCAGGGATTTTGATATGGACAGTCGTGAACGCGTTTATAAAGCCCTTGCCCATGAAAGCCCCGACCGCTGTCCGGTCGATTTCTGGGCGGTCGACGAGGTCATCGAGCGGCTGTGCGCGCACTTCGGCGTGCAGGGGGAATCGTCACTGCTGGATGCGCTGCAAGTCGATCTGCAGTTTGTGTTTCCGCGGGAAACGCGCCTCCCGGAGATATTGCCGGACGGCAGCTGGTTCGACTATATGGGCGTACATCGGAAGAAGGTCAAAAACGCCTACTGCGTATACGAGGAGTATGCGTCCTACCCCCTGCAGTCCGTGCAGACGACCGAAGAGCTCGCGGCGTATGACCGCTGGCCGGATGCGGACGCCTTCGACTGGGCCGATTTTCCGCAGCAGGTCCGCCGCGCGCACGACAGGCGCTTCGTCAAGCTGCACACGGGCGGCATTTTCGAGTTCGCGTGGGCGCTGCGGGGCTATGAGCAGTTCATGATAGACCTCGTGGAACAGCCGGAGATCGTCCATTTCATCATGGGGAAGCTGTGCGATTTCTGGTGCGCTTTTGTCGGGAAAGCGATGGAGGCCGCCGGCGATGAAATCGACATGGTGTATACGTACGACGACATTGCGGCGCAAAACTCCCTGCTCATGTCGCGGGCCATGCTGGAGGAATTCATCTACCCGTATCACAGACGGCTCAATTCCGTGATCAAAAGCTACGGGAAACCGATCATGTATCATTCGTGCGGCGCGGTGCGGCCGGTGATCGGCGATCTGTGCGGCCTGGGCATCGACGTGCTCAATCCCCTGCAGCCGCTTGCGAAGGGCATGGATTTTGCCGCGATCAAGCGGGAGTACGGGGACAGGCTCTGCTTTCACGGCGGCATCGACCTGCAGCGCCTTCTGCCGACGGGGTCGCCCGCGGAGGTGCGCGGCGCGGTGCGGGCGGCGATCGCGGCGCTCGGCGCGGGCGGAGGGTACATCATGACATCCGCCCACTACATTCAAAATGACGTGCCGACAGAAAACATCCTCGCCATGTATGATCCGGCGATCCGATAGAGGAACTCTGCCGCGGATGCGGTCGAAATAGATGAAATCGATTTGGAGGAAAGAAAATGAAAAAACTGACGGCGATTCTTTTAGCGATTGTCCTTTGCCTGAGCCTTGCGGCGTGCAAGTCAGACAAGCAGGACGATACTGCCGCCCCGGCAGGGGATGCGCAGAGCAAAATCCGCGTCGGCCTGATCGCGGGTCTCACCGGGTTCGGCGACCTCTCGATGAACGACCAGGCGCTGCTCGGCTGCCAGATGGCGGAAAAGGATTTCGGCATCGAATACAAGGCGGTCGAGCCGAAAGACACGACGCAGGTCCTCGATATGATCCAGGGCTTTGTCGACGACGGCTACAATATTATCATTGCCGCCGTTCCGGACTACGACGACATCATCGCCGAAGTCGCGCCGACCTATCCGGACGTCCATTTCATCACAGTCGACTCGACCCTCTCGATGGACAACGTCATGTGCGTCGAATACCTCACGCACCAGGGCTCCTACCTCGCGGGCGCGGCCGCTGCCATGAACAGCAAGACCGGCATCATCGGGGCCGTCGGCGGCATGGATCTGACGGTCATCAGCCGCTTCATTGACGCGTATATCCAGGGAGCGCAGTCCATCAACCCCGATATCCAGTGCATCGTCAAATACGTCGGCACCGACTATAACGCATGGGCGGATACGACGACCGCGAAGTCCATTACGCTGGACATGATCGACAACGGCGCGGACGTGATCTTCCAGATCGCGGGCGGCGCGGGGCTCGGCACGATCGAAGCGTGCAAGCAGGAGGGCGTCTGGGCCATCGGCGTCAACGTGGATCAGGAGGAGATCGCACCCGACAATGTGCTCACGAGCATGCTGACCGTCGGCGAGGCGGCGATCTATTCGGCCATCAAGGGATATGTTGAAAACGGCACCCCCATCTCCGGCACGTTCCAGGCTTCGCTCGAAAACGGCGGCGTGGGCATCGTTTACAGCAAGAATCTGACGGACGATCAGAAAACGCAGCTCAAGGCGATCGAGGCCGACATCATCGCCGGCAAGATCGATGTTGTCGACGCGGTGAACCCGTAAAAACTGTTTTGATTTGCAATTCGGGCAGGGTGTTTCGCCCTGCCCGAAATCTTTGCCGACAGGGGACAGAACGTTGAGTGATCATTTTGAAGGAATAGAATTCCGGCATATCACGAAAAATTTCGCCGGAAAGGCGGCGCTGTCGGACGTCAGTCTGCGGATCCGCAAAGGCACCATCCATTCCATCGTGGGGGAGAACGGGGCGGGAAAATCGACGCTGATGAATCTTCTCTGCGGCGTCCATGTGCCGACGAGCGGCGAAATTTTTCTCGACGGCGAAAAGGCCGACATACGCAGGCCCTCCGACGCGACAGCTCTCGGCATCGGCATGGTGCACCAGCATTTTATGCTCGTCAATGTGCTCAATGTGTGGCAGAACATCATCCTCGGCTCGGAGTGCACCGACAGGGCGGGCCGGCTGGACATGGAGGAGATCCGGGAGAAGGTGTCGGCTGCGTGCCGTGAGTACGGTGCACAGTTCAACCTGGACGAGCTTGTCGGAAATCTGACGGTCGGCGAGCAGCAGCGCATCGAGATCATCAAGGTGCTGTTCAGACGCGCGGATTATATCGTGCTCGATGAGCCCACCGCCGTGCTCACGCCCGATGAAGTCGACAAGCTGTTCGGCAGCATAGAGCATTTCCGGGCGCTCGGGAAGACCGTCATCTTCATCAGCCACAAACTCGAGGAGGTGCTGCGCATTTCCGACGAGATCACCGTGCTGCGCCGCGGAGAGAGCATGGGCACGCTGCCGCGCAGCGAAGCGACGGCGGATCGGCTTGTGGAAATGATGGTCGGCCGCGAGATTCATACGGACGGGACGCCGGCGCAGACGCAAAAGGGCGGCTCCGTATTGCAGCTGAGCGGCCTGTGCACGCGGCAGGAGAGCTTCGGCACTGCGCTGCAGGGCGTGGATCTCGAGCTGCACGGCGGCGAGGTCCTCGGCGTCGCGGGCGTCGACGGCAACGGGCAGACCGAGCTTGTCAAGGCGATCATGGGCCTGATGCCCGTCGCAGAGGGCAGGATCAGCATCAAGGGCAGGGACATGACCAACAGATCGACCCGCCGCATCCGGCGCATGGGCGTCAGCTGCATCCCCCCCGACAGACAGGAGCAGGGCCTTGTGCTGGACAGCTCGATCGCGCGCAATATCGTGCTCGGTTACGAGGATCTGCCGGCCTTCCGCAGGGGCGGCCTGCTCAGCCCGGCAAAAGTCGGACAGCGCGCGCAGGAGCTCGCGGAAAAGTACGACATCCGCAACAACGGCCTCGGGGAGAACGTCCGATCGCTGTCCGGCGGCAATCAGCAAAAAGCGATCCTCGCGCGGGAGTGCGGCCTTGTCGATCCGGATATCATCGTGGCGGTGAATCCGACGCGCGGCCTGGACATCGGCGCGATCGAATACGTTTACAATAAGCTGGAGGAGCTGAAAAAAGAGGGAAAGTCGATCCTTCTGATTTCGACCGAGCTCCCCGAGGTATTGCGGCTGTCCGACAGAGTGGCCGTCATGTACAAGGGGAGGATCATGGATATCGTGAGCGATGCCCAGAACAACATCGCGCGCATCGGCAGGATGATGATGGGGATCAGGGAGGACGGCCATGAAAGCGAATAAATTCGGCGAAACGCTGCGCGATGTCGGCATCATCCTTCTCAACATCGGGATCGCCATGCTCATCGGCAGTCTCTTTATACTTTTGCAGGGAGAAAACCCGCTGAAGGTCTACTATTACCTGCTGATCGATCCGCTGACATCGGTGCGCGGCATCGTCAAGGTTCTCGGCAAGGCCACGCCGCTGATCTTCACCGGGCTTGCCGCGGTCGTATGCTTCCGCTGCAATATCTTCAACGTCGGCGTGGAGGGACAGATCTATATGGGCGCGCTCGCGGGCGCGTTTGTGCTGCTGTTCGCCCCGATAAAAAACAACGTGCTGATGATAGCCGCGGCGGCGTGCGCATCCATGCTTGCGGCCGGCGCCTGGGCCGCGCTCGCCGCCTGGCTCAAGATCCGCTTCAATGTCCATGAGGTCATCTCCACCATCATGCTCAATTATGTGGCCTCTTCCGTCGTGTCCTATGTCATCATCAATCAAATAAAGAAAACAGGCAGCAATCCCCGCACCGAAAGCTTTGCGAACGGCTTCACGAAATTCATGCCCCCGGAACATCTGAACACGGGCATCCTCGTGGCGCTGGCGGCTGTCGCGCTGCTGACGATCTTCCTTTACTATACCCCGACGGGCTGGCGGATCGATGCGTCCGGGAAGAACCTGGAGGCCGCCCGTTTTTCCGGCATTTCCTCAAAGCGCCTGATCCTTGTGGCGATGCTCATTTCGGGCGCCCTCGCCGGCCTGTGCGGGCTTGAGCGCACGGCGGGCGCCTACGGCTACATGGAGGTCGGCTTCTCTCCGGGCTACGGCTACGACGGCATGATCGTGGCGATCATCGGCCGCAACAATCCCGTCGGCGCGCTCATCACGGCGCTCTTCTTCGGGCTGCTGCATTACGGCGGCGTGAACATCAACATGTATACCGACGTGGCGACCGAGTGGGTCTATGTGCTCATATCGATCATGTTCATTCTCGTCGCGGCCCGCGACGGCATTTTGAAAAACATCCTCAACGCGCTGCGCGGCAGGAAAGGGGGCAGGGAGAAGTGAACATCAATATCGCCTCTATCATCAGCCGCACGCTCATCAGCGCGACCCCTCTCGTCATTACGGCCGTCGGCGGACTGTTCGGAGAAAAAGCGGGCATCGTCAATATCGGCCTTGACGGCAATATGCTCATCGGCGCCTTTACCGCCGCCATCGTCAGCTACTACACGGGCAACGCCTGGATCGGCCTGCTCAGCGCCGTCGCCGCCTGTACCCTCATCGCGCTGCTGCACGCGTATTTGTGCATAACCGTCCGCCTCGACCACGTCATCAGCGGACTTGCGGTCAACACGCTGGCGGGCAATCTGACGGTCTATCTGCTGGATGTCTTTTTCAGCAACAAGGGCAATTCCCCCATCGTGCCGCAGCTGCCGCACGTCACGGTGCCGTTGCTCAGCGAGCTGCCCGCGGTCGGCTCGATCTTCACAAACATGTCGATCATCACCCTGCTCATGCCGTTCATTGTGCTCGCGGGCTGGTACTTGCAGTACCGCGTGCCGTTCGGCATGCGCGTCATCGCGGCGGGGAACAACCCGCAGGCGGCGCGCGCCATGGGGGTGGACGTCGGGCGCGTGCAGTATGCGAGCGTCCTGCTGGGCGGCGTGTGCTGCGGTTTTGCGGGCGCGTTCCTGTCGATTTCCTATATGAACATGTTTGTGCGCAACATGGTCGCCGGGCGCGGCTATATTGCGATCGCGGCCATCCTTTTCGGAAACTACAAGCCGGGCGGCGTCGCGCTTGCGGGCCTGTTCTTTGGCTTTGTCGATGCGATCCAGATCGCCCTGCAGGGAACGATCGAGATCCCCAACGAGTTTATACAGTGCATCCCCTATGTGCTGACGATCCTTGCAGTCGCCTATGTGATGACGAGAAAAAACACCCCGCTTCGTGCCGGAAAGAAGAAAGGTAAAATATGACGCCGAGAGACCGATTTTTGGATATACTCAGCTTTAAGCAGGTCGACCGCATTCCGATCATGGACTTCGGCTACTGGCCGGAGACCATCCGGGAATGGAAGAAACAGGGCCTGCCCGCAGAACTGAACACCTATGAAGAGGTGGAGGGCTTTTTCTACGGCGACAGAGGATTTGAGCTCAACATGGTCAACCGGTGGGGTCCCGCCGCGCCGGAGGGCGTCGCATGGGGGATCTATCCCGAATTCGAGCGCCACGTGCTGGAGGAAAACGATGAAACGGTGCTGTACGGCGGCGAAGGGGGCATCGTGCGCGAGCACAAGACGACGGGGTCGATGGCCCATGTCGTGGAGTATCCCATCAGCGATCTGCCGGGGTTCGAAAAGAAAATCGCCCCGCGCATGAATCCGCACGATCCGGGCAGGTTCTATGACGGGTTCCGGGAGAAGACCGCCGCGCTGCGCGCCGCGGGCGAGCCGGTCGGCATCTGGCTGGACGGATTCCTGGAATATCCGAGAGAGCTTATCGGCATCGAGAATTTGTGCTATGCTTATTATGACGATCCGGATTTCGTGCAGGGCATGAACAGCCACCACTGCTGGTTCAATATGGAGTTCGCCGGCGAGGTCGTCAGGCGGACGCCTGTCGACTACGCATGCATCGTCGAGGATATGGCCTACAAGAACGGCTCCCTCGTGTCCAAGGACATATGGGATCGCTTTATGAAGCCGTATTACGAGGCGCTTGTGCCGTGCCTGCGGTCGCTCGGGATAAAAAAGATCCTCGTCGATTCCGACGGCAATACGCAGCAGGTCTGCGCGTGGCTGCAGGAAGTCGGCGTCGAGGGGCATTATCCGCTTGAGATCGCGGCCGGCAACACGCCCCACAAGCTGCGCGCCGCGTATCCGAACCTCGCCCTGATCGGAGGCGTCGACAAGTTCGAGCTCATGAAGGACACGAAAGCCATCGACGCGGAGCTGGAACAGCTGCTGCCGGTCGTGGAAAAAGGCGGGTACATTCCCTGCATGGATCACAAGGTCCCGCCGACGGTGTCGCTGTACAATTATCAGTATTACATTGAGAAAAAGGCGCGTCTGCTGGAACAATTCGCGAGATAACGGAGGTCGACAATGCTGCCGCAGGGGATGGACAGGCTCAATACGAAACGGCGCAACCGCGCGCAGATCCTTCGGCTGCTGAAGCGGTCCGGGCCTTGTTCCCGCATGGAGATCGCAAAGAAGCTCTCCCTGACGACGGCGACGATTTCGACGCTTACGGCCGACATGCTCTCCCAGGGCCTGCTGTATGAGTGCGCGGAGCAGACCGGCGGCACGCACCCCGGGAAAAAGGGCATGCTGCTCGACATACAGTACAACCGCTACAAAACGCTGGGATGCATCATCGGGGACGACAGCCTGCGCTGCGGGATCGCGGATCTTCGCGGCAATATTCTGCACACCGGCGCGCGGATCGACTTTGACCAGAGCAGCGCCAAGAGCATCCTCGCGGCGACACAGCGCGCGATCGACAGTCTGCTGCGCTGGGCCGATCCGGCGATGCTGGGGATCGGCATCGGCGTCAACAACGAACTGCTGCAGATGACGGAGATCGGGGACGACCTTCTCACCGCGCTGCGGGCGGAGATGTCCACGCGCTACGCCTCCGTCTGCGGCGTCAAGGTCGATATTTCCTCGCGCGCGCTCGCCCTCGCGCAGGTCGATTACGACCAGCGGAACCCGGGCGACAGCATCGTCTTTCTGCAGGTCGCCAACAGCCTCGACATGGCGGTGACCATCGGGGGCGAGCTGTACAGCGGGGCGCACGGGAACCTGGGGAAGCTGGACCATATGGTGATCGACCCCGACGGCGAGCTTTGCGAGTGCGGCAAGCGCGGCTGCGTGCGCACGGTGCTGACGGTCAACGGCCTGCTGAACAGGGTCAAAAAGATCTACTCGCGGGAAACGACGCCGGTGCTCTATGAGATCACGGGCGGCGACAAGGATAAGCTGCAGTACGACCATCTGAAGATCGCGGCAAAACGGGGAGACAAGATCATTTCGGAGATTTATGAAAAGGACGACGCGCGCTTCAGCTCTCTGCTCTACAATTTTTTGACGCTGATAGATCCGAACAAATGCTTCATCCAGGGGATCGGCCTGTACGCAAACGAATTCATCGAGCGCCTCAACAAGGTGGCGTGCGCCAATTACGGCAAAAAATTCAGCGATATCTACGCGCTGAGCTTTCTCAATGCCGACAACATCTTTCTCGGCGGGAATGCGCTGGCCGGGCGGGCCTTTTTCTATGAGACCGGCGGCCCGGAAAAGCACATGGACATGAAGCTCGTGTGAGCCCCGTGCGAAGATCCCATGCCGCGCGGCCCCGCCCGCAAAGGCGACCCGTCCGCAGTATCGCCGCTGCCTGCGGCCCGAAAACGCCCCGCCGGGGCGTTTTTTTGCTGCTTTTCCCCACGGATGGCGTTCCCTTTGCGCGGCGGAAAGCGATCCCGAACGGGCGCGGCATCCCCTTCGCCGCGCCTGCGAACTTCACGGCCCGCGGGGCTTGAAAAACGGCGCGGGATGTAGTATAGTAGCTTTAGCACTCAGAAAGAATGAGTGCCAATATATACAAAACAGCCGCGGGGCTGTCCATATACGGAGGCGGGAATTTTGGCAAAGAAGCAGTTCAAATCAGAATCGAAGCGCATTCTCGATCTGATGATCAATTCGATCTATACGCACAAGGAGATCTTTCTGCGCGAGCTCATCAGCAATGCGAGCGACGCCATCGACAAGCTGTACTTCAAGAGCCTGACGGACGACAAGGTCGGCATGAAGCGCGAGGACTTCGCCATCGACCTGCGCGCCGACAAGGCGGCGCGCACGCTCACGGTCAGCGACAACGGCATCGGCATGACCGCCGACGAGCTCGAGCACAACCTCGGCACCATCGCGCACAGCGGCTCGCAGGAGTTTGCCGCCCAGAACGAGACGGGCAAGGACATCGACATCATCGGCCGCTTCGGCGTCGGATTTTATTCGGCGTTCATGGTCGCGGACACCATCGAGGTCACGACCCGCGCCTACGGCAGCGACACGGCGTACAAATGGACGTCGCGCGGCGCCGACGGCTACACCATCGAGCCCGCGGAGAAGGAGCGCCCGGGCACCGACATCGTGCTGACGCTCAAGCAGAGCACCAAGGATGAGGATTACGACGAATTTCTCGACAGCCGCCGCCTGCAGGCGCTCGTCAAGCGCTACAGCGACTACATCCGCTATCCCATCCGCATGGATGTCGAAAAACAGCGCAAAAAAGAGGGCACCGAGAGCGAGTACGAGAGCTATACCGAAAACGAAGTGCTCAACAGCATGGTCCCGCTGTGGCGGCGCGATAAAAAGAGCATCACGAAGGAAGAGTACGAGAGCTTTTACCGCGAAAAATTCATGGCGTGGGACGCGCCGCTCGCGGTCATCCACCAGCACGGCGAGGGCACGACGGAGTACCGCGCGCTGCTGTATATCCCCGAAAAGGCGGACTACAACTTCTACACGAAGGAATTCGAGCCGGGTCTGCAGCTGTACTCCCGCGGTGTGCTCATCATGGACCGCTGCGCCGACGTGCTGCCCGAATGCTTCAATTTCGTCAAGGGCCTCGTCGACTCGGAGGATCTGACGCTCAATATTTCGCGCGAGACGCTGCAGCACGACCGCCAGGTCGCCGTCATCAAAAAGGCGCTCGAGCGGCGCATCCGCAAAGAGCTGCTCGACATGCAGAAGGAGCGCCGCGCGGATTACGACAAATTCTTCAAGGCCTTCGGGCTGCAGCTCAAGTTTTCGCTCTATAAGAGCTTCGGCGGCGAGCGGGAGCTGCTCGAGGGGCTGCTCGAGTATTACAGCGCGAAAGAAAACCGCATGATGACGCTCGCGGAATACCGCGCCGCCATGCCCGAGGCGCAGAAATACGTCTATTACGCCGCGGCCGACCGCGACAACCGCCCGGTCAACCGCGCGGCGGCCGAGACGGTGCTCGCGCACGGATACGATATCCTGTACCTGTCCGACGACGTCGACGAGTTCCTCATGGGCATCCTGCGCGACTACGACAAGAAGGAATTCCGCTCCGTCTCGAACGGCGATCTCGGGCTGCTCAGCGACGAGGAAAAGGCGCAGAACGCCGAGAAGAGCGAGCAGTACAAGGATCTGTTCGAGCACATGAAGGAGCATCTCGCGGGCAAGGTCAGCTCGGTGCGGCTGTCCGAGCGGCTCGGCGGGCACCCGGTGTGCCTCGCGAGCGAGGGCGCCATCTCCATCGAGATGGAAAAGGCGCTGGGGGCGATGCCCGGCGGCGGCGACGTGAAGGCGGATAAGGTGCTCGAGCTCGACGCCTCGCATCCGGCGTTCGCGGCGCTCGCGGCCCACTGGCCGGACGGCAAACCCACCGTCGACAGCTACACGGATCTTCTGTACGATCAGGCGCTGCTGCTCGAGGGCCTGCCGCTCGACGACCCGATGGCGTTCTCCGCGGCCGTGTGCGGCCTCATGAAATGACCCTTAAAAAAAGCGGGCCGCCTGCGCGGCCCGCTTTTCTGTTGCTCATTCTTTTGTCGTTTCGCCCTGCAGCGCCTGCATCTCTTTTTGCCCGGCTTCGTTCGTGTACATCGACTTGCGGTAGACGATGAAGCGGCAGACGCAGAACTCGGTGATGAAGTTGATGACCATCGTGCCGAACAGCACGATATATTCGTTCCAGCCCCGGGCCGTCAGCGCGTCGCCCCACCAGGTCGAAAGCGGCGTGAAAATGAGATAATACACGAAGATCTGGAACATCGCGCGCGGCACGTTGGCGGCGGATTTGAAGGTGAAGCGCCGGTTGACGGTGAAGTTATACAGCACCGACAGCGTCAGCGCGACGAGATAACACGGCCAGTAGGGGAGCTTTGCCAGCTCGTTGAGCAGCGCGAAGCTCGCGATCTGGATGACGCCGGCCGACGCGGAAAAAACGAGAAATTTCAGAGCCTGCACGATGTTCTGCTTTTTTGTCGGCACGATCTTTTCACTGTCCTGCATGAAGCTGCCTCCGCTTTTCTTTTTGGCGTCAGTATACGCCTTTCGGGAGCTTCTTGCAAGAGCGGGCCGCGCGGCAAAATTCCGCGGGGCGCTTTAAACCTGCGCCGCTTTATGGTATCTTTATCACGGAGGGATTCTTTATGACGATACAGGAAACGGAACGCTATCTGTCGGCGGGCTTCCCGGGATGGGAGCTGATGACGGACAACCAGCGGGAGAGCATCGCGCGTGAAACGCAGGAGATGTGCTACGAAAAGGGCACCTACGTCCACAACGGGGAGGAAAACTGCATCGGCGCCGTGCTGGTCGTCCGCGGCACGCTGCGCGTTTTCATGCTGTCCGACGAGGGACGCGAGGTGACGCTTTACCGCATCCGCGCGGGCAGCATGTGCGTGCTGTCGGCGTCGTGCGTCCTCGCGCATATCCATTTCGCCGTGCACGTCGACGCGAGCGAGGACACCACCGCGCTCATCGTTCCGGCTTCCTTCTTTCTTTCGCTGTGCGCCGAGAACGTGCGCGTGGAGAGCGCGGCCTATAAGCTGATCGCCGAGCGCTTTTCGGAGGTCATGTGGACGATGCAGCAGCTGCTGTTCACGAGCTTCGACAAGCGGCTCGCGCAGTTCCTGATCGAAGAGGCGGCCGGCGCGCCGGACGGCGTGCTGCACATGACCCACGAGGAGGTCGCTAAGCTCACCGGCAGCGCGCGGGAGGTCGTCACGCGCATGCTCAATTATTTCGCCGCGGAGGGCGCCGTCGAGCTGTCGCGCGGCGGCATCCGCATCGCGGACAAAAAGAAACTCGAAGCCTTCGCGCGAAAGGCCGCGCGTTCATGACGGAAGAAAGGGAGCGCGGCGGCGGAATGGACGGGGAACATCAGCTGACAGGGGAGCGCGGCAGCGGCATTTTGCTGCCGGTCTTTTCGCTGCCCTCCCGGCACGGCATCGGCACGTTCGGGCGCGCGGCGTACGCGTTCGTCGATTTTCTCGCCGCCGCGAAGCAGCGCTGGTGGCAGGTGCTGCCGCTGGGCTGCACCGGCTTCGGCGACTCGCCCTACCAGAGCTTTTCGGCCTTCGCGGGGAACCCCTATTTCATCGACCTCGACATGCTGACGGACGAGGGCCTGCTCGAAGCGGGGCAGGCGGACGCGGCCGACTGGGGCGATGATCCGGGGCGCGTCGACTACGGAAAGCTGTGGCTGCACCGCGGGGCCCTGCTGCGGCGCGCGTTCGAGCGCGGCCGGGAGCGGGACGCCGCCGCCGTGCGCGCGTTCCGGGAGGAAAACGACGCGTGGCTGCCGGATTACGCGCTGTATATGGCGCTCAAGGCGCGCGGGGGCATGCGCCCGTGGACCGAATGGGACGATGTGGATATCCGCATGCACGATCCCGACGCGGTGCGCCGCTGCGCGCAGGCGCTGCGCGAAGAGATCGACGCCTGCGTTTACACCCAGTACCTGTTTTTCAAACAATGGCGCGCGCTGAAGAGCTACGCCAACAGCCGCGGCGTCGGCATCCTCGGCGACCTGCCCATCTATGTGGCGATGGATTCGGCCGACGTCTGGGCCCGCCGCGGGGATTACTGTCTCGATGAGGCCGGCCGCCCGACGGAGGTCGCGGGCGTCCCGCCCGATTATTTTTCCGCGACGGGCCAGCTGTGGGGCAACCCCCTGTACGACTGGGCGCGCATGCGCGGCGACGGCTACGCGTGGTGGCTGCGGCGGCTGGACTTTGCGTGCGCGCAGTACGACGCCGTCCGCATCGACCATTTCCGCGGCTTCGAAAGCTACTGGGCGGTGCCGTTCGGCGCCGAAACGGCCCGGGACGGCCGCTGGGCCGCGGGCCCCGGCATGGATTTCATCGGGGCGCTGCGGCGCGCGCTGCCCGGCGCGGCGCTCATCGCGGAGGACCTCGGCACGCTCACGGACGGCGTGCGCGCGATGGTGCGCGCGTCGGGACTGCCCGGCATGAAGGTGCTCGAATTTGCCTTTGCGCCCGACAACGCCTACCTTCCCCACCGCCACGTCGCGAACAGCGTCTGTTACACCGGCACGCACGATAACGCGCCGCTCACGGCGTGGGCGGCGTCGCTCGGCGGCGAGACGCGGGATTTCGCGATGCGGTATCTCGGCGCGGGAACGCCGCAGGACATCCCCGGCGCCGTGCTGCGCGCCGGGCTCGGCTCCGTGGCGGGCCTGTTCGTCGCCCAGCTGCAGGACTGGATGGAGCTCGGCGCCGAAGCGCGCGTCAACCTGCCGGGCACCTGCGGCGGCAACTGGACGTGGCGGCTGCGCGCGGGAGAACCCGGCGGCGGGCTCGCCCCGAGGATCGCCTCAATGACGTGCCTTTACGGGCGCGCGCGATAAACCTGAGAGCAAAGAAAAAAGCACGGCGAACGCCGTGCTTTTTCTGTAGGGAGGAAATGATGAAAGTCAATCAAGCAGCTTGAGGATGTCCGCCTTCGGGCGGGCGCCGACGGCGCTGTTTACCTTGACGCCGTTTTTGAGAACAACGAGCGTCGGGATATTCATGACGCCGAACTGCCGCGCAAGCTCGGGCTGCTCGTCAACGTTGACCTTGCCGACGAGGATGTCGTCGCGCTCCTCGGCGATTTCGTCGACGAGCGGGGATACCATGCGGCAGGGTCCGCACCACGGAGCCCAGAAATCGAGCAGCACGGGTTTCGTCGCCGCGACGACGTCGGTTTTATAATTATCTTTTGTCACACTCAGAACAGACATGGGAACATCTCCTTTGCTTTATCTTGATTTTATGATAACCGTTCCTTGCCGCGCCATCAGTAATGAAATCACACAGGCGGCCTTGCCGCGCTGAAATCGCCGGCGTAGCCCGCGATCTTGTGGAAGTCGTCGAGCGCGGCGGGCTTGTTGTTGGGGTTGCGCAGCAGCGCCGCCGGATGGAACGTGCCCATCATCAGCACCCCGCCCTTGTCGTAGACCCGGCCGTGGTCGCGCGTGACGAGAAAATCGTCGCCGATCATTTTCTTTGCCGCGATGCGCCCGAGGCAGACGACGAGCTTCGGCGAGATGAGCTTGAACTGCGCGCGCAGCCAGCCGATGCAGGCGTCCTGCTCGTCGGGCTGCGGGTCGCGGTTTTCGGGCGGACGGCATTTGACGATGTTCGCGATATACACGTCCTGCCGGCGCAGCCCCACCGCTGCAAGATAATTGTCGAGCAGCTGCCCGGCGCGGCCCACGAAGGGCTCGCCCTGCAGGTCTTCGTTGCGGCCCGGCCCCTCGCCGACGAAAAGGATGTCGGCGTGCTCGTCGCCGACGCCGAACACAACGTTCGTGCGCGTCGACGCGAGCCTGCAGCGGCTGCACTGCATGCACGCCGCGCGGAGTTCTTCAAAATCCATAGCTTCACCGCCTGTCGGGAAATCCCTGTTTTTTATATCATAGCGCAAAATCGCGGATATATAAAGCAAAACCTTGATTTAAATCGCCGCCGGCGTTAATATAGAAAAAGATAAAAAATGTGAAATGCAAGGAGAGTCAGGTCATATGGATAAAGTATTGGTCGAAGTATCGGCGCGCCACGTGCACGTCACCGAAGAGACGCTCGCCGTCCTGTTCGGCAAGGGACACGCGCTGACGCCGAAGAAGTATCTTTCCCAGCCGGGCCAGTTCGCGAGCGAAGAGCGCGTCGATATCGTCGGGCCGAAAAAAGAGCTGAAGAACGTGTCCATCCTCGGGCCGACGCGCGCGGCGAACCAGGTCGAGATCTCGCTGACCGACGCGCGCTCCATCGGCGTTGCGGCGCCGGTGCGCGAGTCGGGCGACATCGCGGGCTCCGCGGGCTGCAAGCTCGTCGGGCCGTGCGGCGAAGTCGAGATCGCCCAGGGCGTCATCGCGGCGAAGCGCCACATCCACCTCGACACCGCGACCGCGCAGAAGATGGGCCTTCGGGACAAGCAGATCGTCGAAACGAAGATCACCGGCACGGGCCGCGCGCTGACGTTCGGCGACGTGGTGGTGCGCGTGTCCGACAAATTCTCGCCCGCCATGCACATCGACACCGACGAGGGCAACGCCGTCGGCTATGCCGGCGAGCTCTACGCCGAGATCGTCAGATAGCACCGCGCAGCAAAGCGGCGCCCCGCAGGGGGCGCCGCTTTTTTTTCGTACTTTTCGTTTTTACTGCCGGGGATGAAGCTGCGCGCGCAGCGCGCACAGGGCCTGCGCGGTGGCGTCAAAGTCGTGCCCGTTGACCTGCCGAACGCGCGCCGCCGCGTCCGCGTCGACGGCGGCCGCGCCGCTGTGCGCGCCGGCCACGGCGCAGGCGATGGCGCCGAGCGTGTCGGTGTCGCCGCCGAGATTGGCGCACATCTTCGCGCAGCGCAGCACGTCGCCCCGCGTCCGGTAGGCGACGGCGAGCGCCGTCGGCACCGATTCGGTCGTGGGCAGGCCCGCGCCGATGAGCTCGTACTGCCTTTGCAGGAAGGCCTCGTCGTCGGGCGTGGCGTCCGACAGCGCGGCGCTGAAGAGCAGCCGCTCGGCGACCGACGCGCCGCAGACGTCGTAGCCGAGATCCGCGCCGCGGCGGGCCGCCTCGGCGGCCGGCGCGATCATCGACGCGATCGCGCCGCCGCCCCCGCCGTGGGCGACGGCCGCGGCGACGGCGCAGGCGCCGGAGATGGCGGTCGCCGTGTTATGCGTCGGCATGCAGATGGCCGCGACGCGCGCGCAGAGGTCTTCCGGATCGTCCGCGCGGCAGATCGCGCCGACGGGCGAGATGCGCATCGAAGCGCCGTTGGTCTCGCCGTAGCGCCCCGCCTGCTCGGCGGGAACGCCGCGGCTGATCTGCTCGAAGGCGCGCCGCGTCGACGGGCCGATGATCGTTTTGCTTTTCGGGTTCTCTGCCGACCAGCGCTCGATGCGCTCGACGATGTCGAGCGGCGCGGGCCGCCCCTTCGTTTCGATGAGCGCCTTCGCCACGATAAAGGTCACGATGGTGTCGTCGGTCGTCTCGCCCGGCGCAAAGCCGCCGCTGATCTCGTTCTCGGGCGGGCCGGGCAGAAAGCCGTCGATGTGTCCGAAGTAGCTGCGGATGCGGCGCCGGCTCCACATCTCGGCCGGCATGCCCATGGCGTCGCCGATGGCGCAGCCCAGCAGCATGCCGAGGATCCTGTCATATTCACCGTTCATAGTCTTCTCCGTCATATCATGCCGATCTTCCAAACGGCCCGCAGCGCGATGCAGCCGGCCGTGAAGAGCGCGGCCGCGGCGATGATCACATAGTCGCGCGGTTCCATGTGCTTTTCGCTCAGGTCCGTCCAGGCGCGGTTGGCGCCGTAGCCGCGGTTCGTCATGGAGATCGACAGGTTGTCGGCCATGAGGATGGAGTTCGTGACGAGCGGGATCATGATGGGCACGAACGCCTTGAGCTGGTTGAACGCGCCCTTCTGGCTGATGCCGGCGCCGCGCGCTTTCTGCGCCTGAAAGATCATGTCCTTATTCTGCATCATCGTCGGCACGAAGCTGATGGCGGTCGCGACGACGATGGACAGCTCGTAGGAGGCCTTGATCTTATTAAAAAAGCTCAGCAGGTCGTCGATGGGCGTGCTCATCGTGAACGCGCACGTCGCGAAGACCATGAGGAAGATGCGCAGCATGAACGTCAGCCCCTGCAGCAGGCCGCCGAGCGTCGCCTTTGCGCCCCACAGCGTGAACAGCACGGCCGAGGAGGAGGCGAGATGGAACTTGTCGGGCTGCGCAGTGAAGGTCGTCATGACGATGATGATGACGATGATGAGCGTCAGCGAGCGCAGGGTCTTGAAGACCGTTCGCATGTCGAGCCCGGACGGCAGCACCAGCGCGAGCAGCACCAGCGCAAGCAGCAGGTTCGGCAGCGGGTGGTTGAACAGAAATACCGCGATGATGACGCACAGGAAGCAGAAGAGCTTCGTCGTCACGTTGAGACGGTGGAGATAGGTCTCTTTCATTGTTCCGCCTCCAGACTTGTGAGGATGGCGCCGGCGAGCTCGTCGGCCGTCAGCGCAAGGCGGCCGAGCCCCTGTTCGCCCAGCCGGTCGGACAGCTCGACGATCTGCGGGCGCGAGACATAGGCGGCTTCGAGCGCCTTTGTCTGCGCGAAGACCTCGCGCGTCGGCCCGTCGGCCACGATGTGCCCCTGCGCCATGACGACGACGCGGCTCGCGTGGGACGCGACGACGTCCATATCGTGGGTGATCATGACGATCGTCGTGCCCGCGGCGTGCAGCTCGTCGATGAGCTGCATCATGTGCCGGATGCCGTCCCAGTCCTGTCCCGTCGTCGGTTCGTCGACGACGAGGATCTTCGGGCGCAGCACGAGAATGCTCGCGACGGCGATGCGCTGCCGCTCGCCCTTGCCCAGCGAGAAGGGATGCTCGTCGAGCACGTCCGTGAGATGCAGCAGCTCCGCCGTCTCGCGGATGCGCCGGTCGGCCTCTTCCGCGCCGATGCCGGCGTTTTTGAGCCCGTATTCCATCTCCTTGTAGACGCTCGTCGAAAAGATCTGATTGTCGGGATTCTGAAACACGTAGCCGATGAGCTGCGCGAGCGTGTTGGGCTCTTCCTTCGCCGTATCCCGGCCGCAGACGGTCACCGTGCCCGCACAGGGCTTGTGGATGCTGTTGAAATGCTTTGCGAGCGTCGTTTTGCCCGCGCCGTTCTGGCCGATGAGAGCGATGTAATCGCCTTCGCAGATGTCGAGGCTGACGTTTTCGAGCGCCGTCTTGCCGTTGTCATAGCGGAAGCTGACGTCGCGCACCTCGATGAGCGGCGCCCCGCGCGCGGGCGCCGGTTCCGGCGCCGGCAGGCGCAGCCTGCGTCCGCCGAGCAGCCGGCGGACGAGCGCGTGGGCCTCGTCGACGCCCAGCGGGATCTCCTCTTTCCCGATATAACCCTTTTCGAACAGCGACCAGCCGACGCAGCTGACCGGCAGCGGCTTGATGCCCCAGCGGTCCACGAGCGGCAGGTCGCGGAAAAACTCCTTCGGGTCGCCCTGCCATACGATGCGGCCGTCGCCGAGCACGACGATCTCGTCGGCTTTTTCGCTGATCTCCTGGCTCGAGTGCTCGATGGCGACGACGGTGATGCCCTGCGTCTTCTGCAGGCTGCACATGGTCGAATATATCTCTTCACGCCCGATGGGATCGAGCTCGGACGTGGGTTCGTCCAGAATCAGGATGGACGGGCTCATGGCGAGGATGCCGGCGATCGCGAGGCGCTGTTTTTCGCCGCCGCTGAGCTGGCTCGTCTGCCGCTTTTCGTACCCGTCGAGGCGCACTTTCGCGAGCGCCTGTTTGATGCGCCGGAAGATCTCCTCCCGCGGCACAAGGTAATTGCGCGGACCGAAGGCGACGTCCTCTTCGACGGTGCGGCCGAAGATCTGCGTCTCCGGATCCTGGAGCACGAGGCCGACTTCCTTCGCCGCCGTCTGCACGCGGAATTTCGAGAGATCGTAGCCTCCCGACACGACGCTGCCCTCGAGCGTGCCCTCGACGAGCTGCGGGATGATGCCGTTCGATACGAGCGCGAGCGTCGTTTTGCCGACGCCGGTGCGCCCCATGATGACGGTGAACTTGCCACGCCCGATATTGAGGTCGATGTCCCTGAGCACCGGCGCGTCCGCGCCGGCGTAGGTGAACGAAAGGCCCTGCATGCGGATCGCTGCGTTTTCCATAGGTTCTCCTTTTTCATGCAAGCGGGGCCGCCGGACGGCGGCCCCGCGCATTTCGGTCGGGTATTACTTGTTGATGAGCTTGGTGTTGCGCAGCGAATAGTAGGCAATCGCGGCGATGATCGCGTTGACCGCGGACGCCACGAGCAGCGGGACAATGTTCGCGACGTACAGCGCCCAGCCGCCGATGGGCAGGAGCCACAGCGCGAGGCCGAAGCTGTTGAGCAGCGACGCGACGATGACCGCCAGCACGACGCCGAACTTGCCGCCCTTGCGGCCGATGAAGCGGAAGACGCACGCGACGAGCGCCATCGACGCCGCGATGGCGAGATGGAAGGGGATGGTGAGCGGGAAGCCCGTGACCGCCGCGGACAGGATGTGGCCGACGGCGATGACGATCGCGCCCTCGGGATAGCCGAACGCCAGGGCGCAGAAATAGCCGGGGAAGGAATCAAGGCCGATGGAGCCGATCGGGCTCGGGATCTTGATCATCGCGCCCACCGCGCTGAGCGCGATGAAAATGGCGATGATCGCGATGCGGCGCGCAGACCAGCCGGTCTTCTTGAGGTCGCCCTCGATCTGGGTGGTTTCCTTGTTAGCCATAAACTTTCTATACCTCCTGATATTATACAGATTCCTCTGTCGGGTAACGGATGGAAGCGCCTATTTTCCGAGCTGCTTTTCGACCTCGGCGAGCGACGGGGAGCTGCGCGCGCCGAGCGCTGTGCAGGTGATGCCCGCGCACACCGTCGAGAATTCGAGTGCTTTGTCGAGCGGCATTCCCCTGAGCAGGAACGCGTAGAGCATGCCGCCCATGAACGCGTCGCCCGCGCCGGTCGTGTCGACGACCTGCACGTCCGCGATGGAGCAGTCGTAACGCCGGTCCGCGGTGTCGAACGCGGCGGAGCCCTTCTTGCCGAGCGTCACGAGCAGCGTTCCCTTGAAATAGGGGCGAAGGAACGAAAGGCACGCGTCGAGATCCTCGCTGCCGCACAGCTGGAAAAGCCCCGCGCGGCAGGGTGCGAACAGATCGACGTACTGCAGGCTGTCGAGGATGTCCTGTTTCGACGCCCCGAAGCCGTTCATCGACGGCAGGTCGACCTGCATGTTGAAGCCCGTCCTGAGCCCCGCCGCCTTCGCGGCCCTGAGCCCCTCGAACGCCGGCGCGAAGGGCAGCAGGTCGGTGTAGTAGACCTTTCCCTTCGCGATATATTCCCGGTCGACCGAGGCGGCATCGTACGCGAGGAAGGCGTTTCCCATGTTGAGCAGGATGAATTTTTTCCCCTCGGCGTCGACGACGATGTCGGTGTGCAGCGATACGCCGTCCTGCTTGCGCAGCACGCGGCTGTCGTCGATGCTCTCCGCGCGCAGACTCGCGAGGATGTCGTCGCCGATGCTGTCGTCGCCGACGAGGCCGAGAAAACCGCAGGACGCCCCGAGGCGCGCCGCCTGCACGAGCACGTTGGTGCCGCTGCCGCCGGGCATATAGGTGTTGTTGGTGACGACGGCGAAGCCGTCCTCGCCGGGAAGCCGGTCGACGTTCATCAGAACGTCCATGGCGTAAGTCGCGATGCTGACGATATCCATAGACTTATCTCCTTCTGAGTGTGATGATGTGCTTGTAGCGGTCGGCGCGGATGACGATGCGGCTCCATTCGACGATGCGGTCGCTGCGGTCGTAGGCCCTGCGGTCGATGCTCAGCAGCGGATCGTTGCGGTTGATGCCGAGGATCTCCGCCTGCTTCTGCGTCGCCTTGACGGCGCCCATGACGTCCTCCGTCGTCGCGATGACGATGTTGTAGTCGTCCTCCAGCACGCGGTAGAGCGACTCGAGCGTCTGCAGCGCCGCGAGCTCGTGCCCGTCGAGCAGCTGCAGCGGTATGTAGGAGATGTTGATGGTGATGGGCTCGCCGTCCGCCGTGCGAACGCGGTAGATCTCGACGACCTCATCCCACGCGTTGAGCTCGAGCGCCTGCGCGACGTTTTCGTCGGCCCGCACCACCCGCACGCGGATGTCCCGCACGCCCGGGCGCATGCCCTGCTTCTTCATCAGCTCCGTGAAGCTCATGAGCTCCGAGCCCTTCGACTGCAGCTTGGAGGGCGCGACCTTCGTCCCGACGCCCCGCACGATGGTGAGATACCCCTCGCTGACGAGCATCATGACCGCCTTGCGCACGGTCGTGCGGCTGACCTTGTAGAAATTCTCGAGGTCCGCCTCGCAGGGGATAAAGTCCCCGGAAGCGTAAACGCCCGTGTTGATCTTCTTCTCGATGTCGTCCCTGACTTTTCCGTACAAAGGATTCATGCGCATCCCTCCGCGTCATCACGACATAACGACATCATTATGTCTACGCCCATTATACACGCCCCCGTTTTTGCGCACAAGCGGCACAGCGCATAAAAAAAGCGGGCCGCATTTGTGCGATTTGGCGAAAGCACGGCGGGAAACGCCGTTTTTTTGCGTTTTGGAAATTCCGCGAAAAGGTCTTGACTTGAAGTTAACTTCAGGTGGTACAATCGCCGTGATGAGTGGACAGACGGGCGAAAGCGCCCGTTCGCTGAAAGGAAGGCAAACCATGGAAAAGCAGGGTCTGAGCGTATTCCCGACGGGGGAGAAAAACGAGGCGTATGCGCGGTATTTCGCCGGGCAGAGCTATCTGCAGATGCTGTCGACGCAGCAGGTGGTCATCGCGAACGTGACGTTCGAGCCGGGGTGCCGGAACAACTGGCACATCCACCGCGCCGAAAAGGGCGGCGGGCAGATCCTGCTCGTCACCGCGGGCAGGGGCTATTACCAGGCGTGGGGCGAGGCGCCGCGCGAGCTGCTGCCGGGCGACGTCGTCAACATCCCGGCGGGCGTCAAGCACTGGCACGGCGCGGCGCCGGGCAGCTGGTTCGCCCATCTCGCCGTCGAGGTGCCCGCCGAGGGCGGCCGCACGGAGTGGTGCGAGCCGGTCGACGCCGGCGAATACGATCGGCTAAAATAAACGGAGGAAAAACAAATGCTCGGAAATTTCAGTTACTGCAACCCGACGCGGCTCTATTTCGGCGACAAAGCGCTCGACAATCTCGCCGCGGAGCTTCAAAAATACGGCAAAAAGGTGCTGCTCGTCTACGGGGGCGGCTCCGTCAAGAAGAACGGGATCTATGACGATGTGACGCGCGTGCTGCGCGAGTGCGGCAAGATGGTCGTCGAGGACGCGGGCGTCATGCCCAACCCGACGGTGGAAAAGCTGCGCGAGGGCTGCGCGCTTGCGCGGGACAACGGGGTCGATCTCATCCTCGCGGTCGGCGGGGGCTCGGTGTGCGACTACGCGAAGGGGGTGTCGGTGTCGGCGTACTGCGGCGGCGACCCCTGGGAAAAATATTACGTGCGCATGGAACCGGTGGACAACCGCATCCTGCCCGTCGGCTGCGTGCTGACGATGGTGGGCACGGGCTCGGAGATGAACGGCGGCTCCGTCATCACCAACCACGGCACGAAGCAGAAGATCGGGCGCGTGTTCGGCGACGAGGTCTTCCCGAAATTCTCGATCCTCAATCCTGTTTATACGCTGACGCTGCCGCGGTATCAGATGGTCGCCGGCTTTTTCGACATCATGTCGCACATCCTCGAGCAGTATTTCTCGGGCGAGGACGACAACACGTCGGACTATCTGATGGAGGGCCTGCTGCGCTCGCTCATCCACAGCGCGCGCATCGCCGCGCGGGATCCGCAGGATTACGAGGCGCGCAGCAACATCATGTGGACGGCGACGTGGGCGCTCAACACGCTCGTCGCGCAGGGCAAGTCCACCGACTGGATGGTGCATATGATCGGCCAGTCCGTCGGCGCCTACACCGACGCGACGCACGGCATGACGCTGTCGGCGGTCTCGATGCCGTATTACCGCTTCATGCTGCCCTACGGGCTCGCGAAGTTCAGGCGCTTCGCGGTCAGCGTCTGGGACGTCTCGCCCGACGGAAAGAGCGACGAGGCGGTCGCGCGGGAGGGCCTCGCCCGCATGGAGGCTTTCATGCGGGAGCTGGGGCTCGTTATGGATCTGCGGACGCTCGGCGTGAAGCCGGAGATGCTCGAGGGCATCGCCGACGGCTCGTTCGTCATGCGGGGCGGCTACAAGGCGCTGACGCATGCGGAGATCGTGCGGATTTTGCGGGAAAGCATGGGGGATTGAAGAGATGGAAAAAGTGACGGCCGGAAGAGATCAGCTGGGAGATTTTGCGCCCGAGTTCGCGCGCCTCAATGACGACGTGCTGTTCGGCGAGGTCTGGGCGCGCGAGGAGCAGCTCTGCGCGCGCGACAGGAGCATCGTCACCGTCGTCGCGCTCATGGCGGGCGGCGTGCTGGACAGCTCGCTCAGATTCCATATTCAAAACGCGAAGGCCCACGGCGTGACGGCCGGCGAGATGGCCGAAATCCTCACGCACGCCGCCTTCTACGCGGGGTGGCCGAAGGCATGGGCCGCGTTCCGGATGGCAAAGGAAATCTACGCGCAGTAGCGCGCGGGCGGCCGGAAGACAAAACGAACAAAAAGCGCCCTGCGAAGGGCGCTTTTTTCGCGTTCCGGGGACGGCGGCGGGGTTGACAGTTTTTTAACGATAGCGTAAAATATAATTGAATAAAATGTGATAATATGGCGATGCTCCGGGCTGATGACAGCGCCCCGCGGGGCGTGCGCCGCCGGGAAGACGGCTTCACAAAAGAAAAGGCGTAAACGGGCGTTCTCCGCCGAGGGGCGGGGATCGCGGCGGAGTAAAGAGGAATGGCGGAGAAGAAGCTGACGGTGCTGGTCGTGGAAGACCAGGAGATGAACCGGGTGATCCTGGACCAGATCCTGGGGACGGAGTACCGGGTGATCGAAGCGGAGAACGGGGAAGCCGGTTTTGCGGCGCTCGAGCGGGAGCCGGAGATCGCGGCGATCCTGCTGGATCTCGTGATGCCGGTGATGGACGGATACGCTTTTCTCGAGCGTCTGAAGGGGACGCGCTATGCGTCGCTGCCGGTCATCGCGGTGACGGCGGAGAAGGATGCGGGCACGGAGCAGAAGGTGCTGCAGCTGGGCGCGTGGGATTTCGTGTCGAAGCCGTACCAGGTGGACGTGCTGCTGATGCGCCTCAAGAACGTGATCATCCGAAGCCAGTTCTTCCTGCTCAACGAGATGCGGCACGCGTACGAATACGACGCGCTGACGGGGCTGTACAACAGGACGAAGTTTTTCGTCGAGACGCAGGCCCTGCTCAAGCGGCATGAGCAGCAGCAGTTCGCGCTGCTGCGGTTCGACATCGACCATTTCCACCTGCTCAACTCGTTCTGGGGCGAGGAGGAGGGCGACAGGTTCCTGCGCTTCATCGCGCGGGAGCTCGAGAAAGTCCTGGCCGACGTTCAGCCGTGCGTGTATGCGCGGCTGAACGCGGACACGTTCTGCGTGTGCGCGCCGTACGACCGGGAAGAGATCGGGCACCGCGTGGAGAAACTGTGCGGGGAGCTCGCGGCGTACAACCGGAACTACCTCATCGAGCCGTCCGTGGGCGTATACGTGATCGCCGACCGGCGGCAGAAGATCCAGACGATGGTGGAGCTCGCGACGCTCGCGGCGAAGGAATGCAAAGGAAAGTATCTGACGTTCCTGCGGTACTATGAGCCCGCGATGAGCGAGAAGGTGGCGCGGGAGCAGGAGATCGTCAACGAGATGCAGAACGCGCTGGACAGCGGACAGTTCGAGGTCTACCTGCAGCCGAAATACAACCTGAAGACGGAGCGGCCGTACGGGGCGGAGGCGCTCATCCGGTGGCGGCATCCGCAGCACGGGCTGCTGTCGCCGGGCGTGTTCATCCCGGTCTTTGAGCGCAACGGGTTCATCGGCAAGGTGGACTTTTACATGTGGGAAAGGGTGTGCGGCCTGCTGCGCCGGTGGCTGGACGAAGGGCTGGAGCCGGCGCCGGTGTCCGTCAACGTGTCGCGGGTGAACATGTACAACCCGACGCTGGTGGAGACGCTGACGGGGCTGGTGGAGAAATACGGCCTGCCGGCGAGGCTGCTCAACCTCGAACTGACGGAGAGCGCCTACATGGACAACCCGGAGATCATGGGAAAGACCGTGATCGCGCTGCAGGAGAAAGGGTTCACCGTCATGATGGACGACTTCGGCAGCGGATACTCGTCGCTGAACACCCTCAAGGACATCCCCATCGACGTGCTCAAGATCGACATGAAATTCCTGTCGGGCAACGTCGAGGTGGGCCGCAAGGAATGCATCATGGCGTCGATCGTGCACATGGCGGGATGGCTGAAGATCCCGGTGATCATGGAGGGCGTGGAGACGCTCGAGCAGGTCAACTTTCTCAAGAGCATCGGCTGCGGCTATGTGCAGGGGTACTTCTACGCGAAACCGATGCCCGTCGAGGACTATGAATCTCTCGTGCGCGGCGTCCGGCAGTCCCCCGTGCGCTCGCTGTCGATCAACCATGAGAATCTCGCGAAGACCATCTGGTCGGACAACGTCCAGGTCGATTTCCTGTTCAACAGCTTCCAGTCGCCGGCGGCCGTGTACGGCTTTGAAAACGACTCGTTCCAGATCATCCGCATCAATCGCCATTTCAGCGATTTCTTCGGGGACGTGACGCGCATGCAGGACCCGCCCGGCGGCGAGCGCGGCGACTGTTTTTCGGACGCGGCGCACGAGGAGATGCTGCGCGCTTTCCGGCAGACCGCGCAGACGCATCGCAACAGTGACTGCGAGTATGATTTCGAAAAGGAGGACGGCTCGCGGCACAGGATCCGTCTCTCCCTTCAGTACTGGGGTGCCAACGAAACGACGGCGGTGCTGTTTGCTCTGTTTTCAGACATATCGGAGCCCTGACGAACGGCCTGCAGAAAGGAGCGACTTTTGGCAAAGATGTTTGCGCGCCTTGTCGACAAGCGGTTCGACGAATTTGCGGCGAGCGTGAACCAGCGCAATTACACACAGCTGCGCGTGTTCATCATGATCGGGCTTGTGTTCGCCGCCGCGGATGTCGCCGTTGAGTTTATCCTCGGCGGTGCGGCGCGCTATTTCCTGTTCCACGTTGCGGCGCTCGTCTATTTTATCGTGCTGCACGTCCTCTACAATCTGGTTCTGACGCAGCAGACGAAGCACATCACGCTCATCTTTTATCTGATGGAAATGCCGCTGATGCTCATCGCCGTTTACATGGGCACGTTTCTCGATCCGGAGCGGCCGGCCATCACGATCATGGTCTTTCTGTGCGCGCTGCCGCTGTTCATTCTCGACAAGCCGTGGCGCATCCTGCAGTACATCATCGCGATATCGGTGATCTTCGCGGTCTGCTGCGGCATCGCCAAGAGCCGGGCGCTCTTTTTGACGGATATGGCCGATCTCGCGACGTATATGCTCATCGCGATGGCCGTCAATGCGTTCACGCTGTTTGAGCGCATCGACAGCGTCGAAAACGTCGTCCGCTACCGGCGGAAGGCGGAGCACGACCGGCTCACGGGCGTATACAACCGCGGGGGCGACGAGCGCATCAAGATGCTGCTCGAGAACGGCGTGCCGGGCGCGCTGCTCATCATCGACGTGGATGATTTCAAGGGCATCAACGACGCCTACGGGCACGGCGCCGGCGACGAAGCGCTGGTGCTTCTGACGAAGGCCGTCCGGCGGGAATTCCGCACGACGGACGTCGTCATGCGCCTCGGCGGGGACGAGTTCCTCGTCTACGCGGCGGGCATGACCGACCGCGAGATGTGCCGCAAAAAGCTGTCCGACCTGATGCAGGACATCTGCTCGATCCGCGTGCCCTGCGAGGGCGGGATCGTCCCGCTGAGCGCCAGCATCGGCTGCGTCATGATCGGCCCCGACGCGCAGACCGAATACGCGCAGGCGTACAAACAGGCCGACGCCTGCCTTTACAGGGCGAAGGCGGCGGGGAAGGGCCGGTTCGAGCTGGCGGAATGATCCGCCCGCGCGCCCGAAAGGGCGAACAGAAAGCGCCGGGCTTTCGGGCCGGCGCCTGCAAAGGACCGCCGCGGAAATGACCGATACAGGAAGAACACAACGAGCGGCACACGCACAGATCCGGCTGCGTGCGCCGTTTTTTTATGCGCGGCGGCGAAAGCCTCCGGCGGGCGCAGTGCTCCGCCCGCAGACGGCGATCCGGTCAAAACAGAGAAAAGATCCGCATCAAAAAGCGTGCAGCCCCGCGGCGCCGATCCGGCCCCGCAGAGCTGCACGCTTTGTTGTTTCGTGAAAGGCCGCGCGTCCGCGGCCGCGGGAAAGCGGGCCGCCCTTCTCAGCTTTCCGCCCGCCGTTCCGCCGCGTCTTCTGCGGCGTACGCCTCGAGAACGCCGCGCAGCGCCGCGGGATCGAGCGGCTTGGTCGTATAGGCGGTCATGCCGGAGGTCCGCGCGTGATCCGCCGCCTGTGAAAACGCGTCGGCGGTCATGGCGATGATGGGGACGCCGGCGTCGGGGCGCGGGAGCGCGCGGATCTGCTCGGTCGCCGCATAGCCGTTCATGACGGGCATCTGGATGTCCATCAGAACGGCGCAGAATTCGCCGGGGGCCGAAGCGGAGAAAGCCCTGACCGCCTCGAGACCGTTTTCGGCGACCGCGGTGCGCAGACCGAAGGAGGTGAGGATGCGCACGGCGATCTCGGCGTTGATCTCGTTGTCCTCGGCGATGAGCACCTTGCCGCGCAGCGGGGCGGACGCCGGCTTTGCCGCGGCGCTGTCGGGCTGCCCGGCGGCGCCGGCAAAGGCCGGGTCGCGTGCCGCGTCGGGGAAAACGATGCTGCAGCGGACGGAGGTGCCCCTGCCCAGCTCGCTGTGCACGCTGATCGTGCCGCCCATGAGGTCGACCATCCGCTTGACGATGGACAGGCCGAGTCCCGTGCCGGTGATGCCCTGCGGGCGGGCGGGGTTGTCGTATTCCTGCGAAAAGGGCTCGAACATGTGCTTCTGGAATTCCTCGCTCATGCCGATGCCGGTGTCGCGGATCTCGAAGCCGAAGCGGATCTTCGCGTCGGGCAGATCCTCGCTGTCCGAGATATAGGTCACCGTGCCGCCCGCCGGCGTATATTTCACGGCGTTCGACAGCACGTTGAGGATGATCTGATTGAGCCGCGATCTGTCCGCGACGATGGTGCCGGTTTTGCGCCGGCGCTCGAACGCGCAGTGCAGGCCCTTCGCCTCGCACATCGGTTCGAGCACGTTGCGGATGGCCGCGTGGTGTTCTTCATAGGTATAGGGGACCGGGGTGAGCTCGATCTTGCCGCTGTCGATCTTGGAGATGTCGAGCACGTCGTTGATGAGGCTCAGCAGGAAGGTGTTGGAGGCCGCGATCTTGTCGAGATCGTGCAGCAGCTTTTCGCGGTCGTCGATATCCGCCCGTGCGAAGTCCGTCATGTTGCTGATGATGCCGATGGGCGTGCGGATGTCGTGGCTGATGCGCGACACGAACTCCGTCTTGGCCGCGTTCGCCTTTTCCGCCGCGAGCAGCGCCCTCTCGAGCGCCTCGCGGCCCGCGCGCTCCTGCTCGTAGACCTGCGTCACGTCGGTCTGCAGGATGAGCAGGATGTCCCGCTTGTCGTCGAGATAGAAGGCGTCCGCCTTGATGCGCCTGAACGGGTTCCCGGGCAGCGTCGCATCCCGCTCGGTCGAGGTGTAGAGGAGGGTGTACATGTCGCTGCTCTCGAGCGCGGCGAGTATGTCGCCGATGCAGGTCTTGCGGCGCATCTCGTCCGCTTCCTCCGGCACGACTTTTTTCTCGATCGTCTTTTCCACGGCGCTTTCGAAGTCGACCGGATGGAAGGCGATGCCCGACGAGGGATTGAAGGATTTCACATAGAGCTTTTTCCCGGGGATGTCGTAGTAGGAGACGGTCTCAAAGCCCTGGCTGATCGCGCGCGCGGTGACGCTGCGGTAGATCATCCGGTCGTTGACGTCCGCCGTGTAGAAGAAAGCGAGCACGTCCCGCGTCGCGGGATCGGGCAGAAGGTTGATGCGCGTCGTGACCCACAGCATACCCGCGGCGGTGCGCCGGCGGTAGGTCAGCTCGTAGGTGCGCTCGCCCTGCCGGTAGAGCCGCAGCATGCCCGCATGGCTGAAATGCAGCAGAAAGTCGCGGCGCTGGGCCGCGTCCGGGATCTGCGAAGCCGCCTCGAGCAGGATGTGCAGCGTGGCGGGGCGCTGCTCGGCGATGCCGGGCTCGATGCGCAGCGCTTCCCCGTAAAGGGGATGGCTGCGCACCGCGCCGGCGTCCGGATCGGCCGCGATGTCGGCCTCGGCGCTGACGTCCTGCGAGACATTGAAGCACATGGCCGCGAGCGTGCCGGCCTGGATCGACTGCAACCGGAGCTTTTCATTGCGGAAGGTGCGCTGCGCTTCGGCGTACTGATCGACATTGACGGCGGTGCCGACCGCGCGGTGTTCGCTGCCCGCGCCGCTGTCAAAGCTCATCATGTGGACCCGGTACCAGCTGTATTTGTTTTTATAGCTCATCTGGACGGTGCAGTCGGCCTCCGGCTCGCCCTCGTCGATCCGGCGCACCATGGCGCGATAGCTGTTCGCGTCCTCCTCCGACATGCCCGTGAGCCGGATGAAGGCCTCCGGGAAGTCGTCCATGCTGCGCGGGATTTCGCTGAGCTTGCTGGGCAGCTGGGCGGATTCGTAGCGGTGCAGGCGGGGGCAGTAGATGAAGTGGGTCGTCTCGGAATAGGTCAGGATATCCCGCATCGCAAGGTCGTTCGCCTGCAGCTTTTCCTGCGCGCGCATGAGCTCGTCGATGTCGTAATAGGCGGCATAGAAGCGCTCGGTCGTGTCGTTGAGCGGCACGTGGTTCGCCTGGATGGCGATCCAGCGGTAGACGCCGTCGCCGCCGAGGATCCGGAAGCTGTAGTGAAAGAGCCGTTTTTCCGAAATGGCGGACTGCGCCTCCGCCAGCAGGCCGGGCCGGTCCTCGTCAAAGATGGCGTTGATCGTCCCCACGCCGGTGAAAAGCCCGCGCGATTTCCGGTCGGCGCGGATCATCTGGTAGTAGCCGTCGTTGATGTATTCCATTCGCACGACACCGCCGCAGACATCGAAGATACCCACCCCCGACGGGATGAGTTCGAGCAGCTTGTTGCGGTCGGCGTCTGTCTCTTGCAGATGGGGCATAAGTCATTCTCCAATCGGTCGGTGAACGGCGTGCGGCGCGCCTATTCTGCTGCGCCTTTTTCCGCGCGCGTGAGGCGAACGATCTCCCGCGCCATGATCAGGGGGTCGATCGGCTTCGATATATGGGCGTTCATGCCGGCGGCGAGCGCCTTCTCCACGTCGCTCGCGTACGCGTCCGCGGTCATCGCGAGGATGGGGATCGTTTTCGCGCGGGGATGCCCGGAGGCGCGGATGGCCGCCGCCGCGGCGTAGCCGTTCATGACGGGCATGCGGATATCCATGAGGATGATGTCGAACGCGTCGGGCGCCGCGGAGAAGAACAGCTCGCAGCCCTGCTGGCCGTCGCTTGCGGCGGTGACGAGCGCGCCTTTCATGCCGAGCACGCTGCGGGCGATCTCAAGATTCATCGCGTTGTCCTCGCACAGCAGCACGCGGATGCCCGCGATGTCGGACGCCGGGACGCCTTCGCCGTCGGCGTACGCGAGCCGGTCGTCGACCCGCTCGAAATCGAGCCACACGGAAATGGCCGTGCCCTTGCCGGAGTCGCTGTCCACTTTGATGCGCCCGCCCATGAGGTCGACGAGGCGCTTCGCGATGGACAGCCCGAGGCCCGAGCCGCCGATCGCCGCGGTCTGCTTGTTCCGCTCCTGCGAGAAGGGCTCGAACATCTTTTCCTGAAATTCCCTGCTCATGCCGACGCCGGTGTCGCGCACGATGATGCGGTCGTGGACGCAGTCGCGCTCCAGGGCCAGACATTCGACGACGAGGTCGACCCGGCCGCCCTCCGGCGTGAACTTGGCCGCGTTCGACAGGAGGTTGATGAATACCTCGCGCAGGCGGATGGCGTCGACGTTGATCGTCGCCATGACGGCGCGGCTGTTGTCGAGCGTGAAGCTGATGTTTTTCTTCTCGAGCATCGGCCGCACGGAGGTCACGACCTCCCGGATGATCTCGCCGCAGCTGACGGGCTCCTTGTGCAGCTCGATCGTGCCGCTTTCGATCTTCTGCAGGTCGAGCGTGTCGTTGATGAGCGACAGCAGCGTGTTGCCGGCGAGCTCGATCTTCTGCATGTAGTCCCGGATCACGGCGGGATCGTCGCTCTGCATCGCAAGCCTGTCGTACCCGAGGATGGCGTTGAGCGGCGTGCGCATGTCGTGGCTGACGTTGCCGAGAAAGTCCGATTTCATGGCGTTCGCTTTTTCGGCGCTGCGCAGCGCGGCGCGCAGACGCGCGGCATACGCCTCCTCATGCTCAAAGGTGGCGGTGATGTCGGCGAGCGTGAGCATGATCTTGCGGTGATCCTCTTCGAGGTAGCGCAGGGTGATCTGTTTGCGGCGCATGCCGGCCGTGCGCGTATTGCAGGAGAAGGAATAGACGAGGGAGGGCGCGTCGGCGAGCTTGCTGCGCACGGTGCAGAGCTGCAGATCCTCGAGGAAGCCGACCGCCTCGCGCTCGTTGAGCAGCTTTTGGCTCAGCAGCTTGATGAAATCGCCGTAGACGGTCGGGTGTTCGGTCATCTCGGCGCGGCAGTTCGCGGAGATATGGTAATAGGTGACGGTCTCCAGGGCGCTGTTGATGAGCCCGATGCAGTCGTACTCCTCGTTTGTGAGCACGGAAACGATCTGTTTCTCAGTGTGCACGCTGTCGGAATCGACCGAATAGGCGATGGCCTCGGTGTCCTTCGTATAGGGGTTCTGCAGGATATGGAAATAGGTGGTGACCCAGTGGATCTCGCCGTTGTCCGTGCGCCGGCGGTAGACGATGGAAAACCTGTCCTCGCCGCGGCGGAAGTAGTCGAGAAGGCTCGCGCGGCTGCAGCGGCGGCGGAATTCCTCGGCGTCCTGCTTGTCCGTGATAACCGCCGCGATGCGGGCGATGAGCTCGTCGGCCGTCTTCGCCTGCAAAAGCTGGCTGATGAAGGCGGAGGAGCCGTGGCAGTCGCCGCACAGGTTCTGCGTCAGATTGAGGCGAAAGGCGCACAGGGAATCGGGGTTCGCCGTGAGCAGCTCCTGGATGACGCGGTTGAAATCCGCTTCCTTAACTTTCTGGTAGGTCGCGTCGGTATAGACGGCGTAGACGAGGAAACCGCCGTCCGCCTGCGGCAGGGAGACGGCGCTGCAATGGCACCACTGGTAATCGCCCGCCGCGCTGACGATGGTGCGGTAGGTCAGCTCCCCGGTGACCTGCGGATTTTCGAACAGCGAGTAGAAGAAGGCGCTCGTCATGCCGCGGTCCTCGGGGTGGATGAGACTGAGGAGCTCCTCCCGCCCCATGGAGAGCAGGCGGTTCCCAAGGTCGGCGAAAGATTTCTGCATGTAGCCGTTCGTCGCCGATACGCAGATCTGGCCGCCCTGCTGCTTGTACACGACGATGCTCGCGGGGATGGTGTCGATGAGCCGGCGCAGCTCGTCGTTCTGGCTCGCGAGCGCGTCGCGGTTTTTGACCGACTGCGTGATGTCGACGATGACGACGTAGAACCACCGCTTGCCGGCGGCATCCATGACGACATGCCCCTCGTCGTGCACCCACAGCAGGCTGCCGTCCTTCTTTTCGATGCGGTAGATGCACGTGTCGAAGGGCGCGACCGCGATCTGCGCCAGGATCTCGCCCAGCGCGCGCTCCCGGTCCTTTTCATAGATCATATGCGAAAAGCGGCGGTTGAACTTCCGGTCGAATTCCTCACGGGTATAGCCGAGCATGGTCAGCATATTCTCGCTGACAAAGGAAAACTGCCCGTCCGCCTCGGCGGAATAGACGAAGACGCCGCCCGGGACGTACTGCACGATGGCTTTGAGCGTGTCGCTGTTCTGATAGATCACGTCCCGCGCCCGCGCTTCGGCATCCTTCTCCTTTTCGCCCATTTTCATTCTCCTTTTGCCTTGCGCTCCGCAAGAAAACGCTCGAGCGTTTCATAGAGCATCGCGGGATCGATCGGCTTCGCAAGGTGGGCGTTCATGCCGCTGTCGAGCGACATGTTCACATCCTCCTGGAAGGCGTTGGCGGTCATCGCGATGATGGGGATGTGCTGGCTGTCCGCTTTTTTCATGGCGCGGATGGCCTTCGCCGCTTCGAGCCCGTCCATGATGGGCATGCGCACGTCCATGAGGATGGCGTCGTAATAGCCGACGGGCGTCGTCGTGAAGGCCTCGATGGCCGCGGCGCCGTTTTCGACGATGTCGACGGCGCAGCCCTTCATCTGCAGGATGCTGCGTGCGATCTCGGCGTTGATCTCGTTGTCCTCGGCGAGCAGGATGCGCCTGCCGCCGAAGTCGAACACGCGTTCGCCGAAGGTCTCCGCCTCGTTCTTTTTGCCGAGGAAGACGTTCTCGAACGCCTTGGTGACGGACGAGGCGAAGACGGGCTTCTTCATGAACATGTCGACGCCCGCCGCCTTGGCCTTCTTTTCGATGTCGGTCCAGTCGTAGGCGGTCATGATGATGATCGTGACCTCGGGGCCGACGATCTTGCGGATCTCCCGTGCCGTCTCGATGCCGTCCATGTCGGGCATCTTCCAGTCGAGCAGGATGAGGTCGTAGTCCTCGCGCTTTCCGTGCTGGTCGACGACCTTCTCGAGCGCGCCCGCGCCGGAATCGATCCACTCCGCCCGCAGGCCCGCCTCGACAAGGATCATCTGCGTATGGCGGCAGACGATGACGTCGTCGTCGACGATGAGCGTGAACAGCGGCTGCATGCCGCCGGCGATGAGCTTGTGGCGGCGGATGGCCTCGCCCGTCAGCGACAGCTCCACCTCGACGGTGAACTCGGTGCCGACGTTCTTGATGGAATGCACGGAGATGTCGCCGCCCATGAGGCTGACGATGTTTTTGGAGATCGCGAGGCCGAGCCCCGTGCCGCCGTAGGAGGAGGTGCGGCCCCTGTTCTCCTGGGAGAAGGCCTCGAAGAGGTGGGGGATGAATTTTTCGTCGATGCCGATGCCGGTGTCGGAGATCTCGAAGCGCAGCCGCGCTTTGTCCTTCGTGCGGGACAGCTGCTCGATCATGAAATGGACCTTGCCGCCCTTCGGCGTGAATTTCACGGCGTTGCCGAGCAGATTGACGAGCACCTGCTGCAATTTGGTCGCGTCGCCCACATAGTTCTCTTCGGTGTAGCTCTTGAGCACGCAGTCGTAATCGAGGCCGCTGTCGCGGCACTGTTCGTACAGGATGGTGTTGATGCCGCCGATGAGCTCCTCGAAATTGAAGGGCTCCGTTTTGAGCATCATGCGGCCGCTCTCGATGCGCGACATGTCGAGGATGTCGTTGATGAGTGACAGCAGGAAGCGCGCCGAGATGCCGATCTTCTGCAGGTGGTCCTCCATGGCGGCGGACAGGTCCTTTTCCTGCAGCGCGATGGCGTCGAGCCCGATGATGGCGTTCATCGGCGTGCGGATCTCGTGGCTCATGCGCGACAGGAACTCCGTCTTCGCGACGGAGGCCTGCTCCGCCGCGGCCAGCGCCGCGGCCATCTTCTCCCGCGTGTCGCGCTCCTGCTCGAAGATGCCCGTGATGTTGGTCTGCAGGAAAACGAGCGTGTCCCTGTTTTCGTCGAGATAGAAGACGTCGCTCTTCATGCGCTTGCGGGGATGCCCGGGCAGACTCTCGTCGCGCTGGCGGCCGGTGTAATAGATCGAATAGACGGGCTCCTTCGCGAGAGCCGCGAGGATGGCCGCGATGTCATATTTTCTGCGGGTCTCCTCGACCTCCTCCGGCAGAACGTAGTCCCGCAGCGCGCGCTCGACCGCCTGCGCGTAGGGGGACGCCGTGAACGACGCGCCGGAAAAGCCGCCGCTGTCCTTAAGGTACAGTTTTTCAGAGTGGATGTCGTAGTAGGAGAAGGTCTCGTAGTTCGTGTTCACGATGCGCTCGGCGACGCGCCGGTAGACCGTCTCGTTGTTGATGTCGCGGGTATAGAAGAAGGCGATCACATCGCCGCTCTCGGGGTCGGGCAGGATCTCGGCGCGGGTCGAGACCCAGCGCAGCTCCTCGCCGATCCAGCGGCGGTAGCTGATATTGCTCTCGTATTTTCCGGCCGCATAGGCCTTGCGCAGCACGTTGCCGCTGCAGGTGCCGAGGAACAGCTCGCGCTCCTTCGCGTCCGGGATCTGATTGGCGACCTGCAGCAGGACCTCCCGCGGCTTCGGATCGCCGGGCAGCGACGGCGCGAGAATTTCCGCCTGGCTGACGACCTCGTCGCGCACGGGGCTCTCGTACAGGATGGGGGAGGCCGACTGAAGGTTGGCCTGCGTGTTGCGGGTGATGTTGAAGGAAAAGGCTTCGACGACGCTGCCCTCGAGCGCCTTCTGGCGGATGCGCTCCTCGCGGATGCGCTCCTCGGCCTCCTTCTGCGATGTGATGTTGATGGAATAGCCCTGCGCCTTGACGAGCTTTCCGCTGTCGTCGCGCACGGCGGTCATGTGCAGACGCTCCCAGGAGCAGACGCCCTCGTAGACGAACCGCACGGTGCATTCCGATTCGTCGGCCCCGTCCTCGAGCCGGCGGAGCATGGCGCGGTACGCCTGCGCGTCCTCGGGCGAAGCCTGCGCAAACGTCAGAAAATCCTCCGGAAAGCGGTCCCAATGCAGCGAGAGCTTCGACAGCCGCCGGCTCGTCTCGTAGATCTCCCCCCGGTGCTGCGCGGGGAACCATGTGAAGAACTGAATATCCGAATAGGCGACGGCGTCCCGCAGCGACTGCTGGCTCTCGCGCAGCTTCGTCTCGGCGCGCTTGAGCTCGTCCATGTTGGTGAAGGATGCGTAATAATACTGGACGCCGTCCCGCTCGTACGCGCGGCTGATGCGCGCGTCGATCCAATGCGGGGCGCCGTCCGCTCCCTTGATGCGATAGGTCGCCCCTCCCTGGGAGCAGCCGCTCTTTTCACAGGCGAAGAAATTTTCGGTGAGCGCCTTCGCGTCCTCTTCGAGCACGCAGTTGATGACGTTTTCGCCGCCGTAATCCCGCAGCGACTCGCGCGTGCCGTGGTGGACCTGAAAATAGCCCTCGTTGGCGTAGTCAAGACAGAACCGGCCCTCGCGGATGTGGAAGACGCCCACGCCGCCGGGGATATGATCGATGAGGTCGATGTATATTTTTGCGTCCTGCGCTTCCTTTTCGAGCTCGACCATGCGCGTCATGTCGCGCCCGAGCCCGTACAGTCCCACGAGGCTGCCGTCCTCGCCGTGCAGCGCGCGCTTCCATGTCTTGACCCAGCGCGCCCTGCCGTCCTTGTCGGGCAGGCGCTCGGTGATGCCCAGGATGTCGCCGGCGCCGGTGAGCACCGCCTTGTCGTCGGCCCGGTACTTGTCCGCGAGCGCGCGGTCAAAAAGATCGTAGTCCGTCTTTCCGACGAGCGCCTCCGCCGAAGGCAGGCCCGCCATGTGCGCGAAGGAATCGGATGCGGCTTTGTAGACAAGCTCCGTATCCTTTACGAAGGTGTATTCCTCGTCGTTCAGAAGGATCTCCTTGAGCACAGTGCTGAGCAGCCTGTCGCTGTTTTGACCGGATTCCTTTTTCATCCCGCGCCTCCGTGCAATTAATCTCATTGTCTCCGGATCTCTGCCGGGCGCGCCGTCTGCGCGCGCCGCGCATAAAAGGGAGCGATAAGTACCCCGACATTCATTTTATTCAATTATATTTTATAATTCATGTAAAGGCAAGCAAAGGAGGAAAAATTGCCGCACCCGCAGGCGGCCTGTTTTCCGCGCTGCCGGAAATATTTGCTTGACATTTCCTGCAAAACGATGTATATTTATGAAAATTAATGAGGAGGATATTCATTATGAAACTGTCTGCACCGAAAAATGTCGTCTTTATCATCAGCGTCGTCGCCTTTTTGATCGGGCTGCTCGGCAACCTGGGAGTTCTCGGGTTCCTCGGCGGGTTCTCCGCTTATCTCGTCTACGGCTCCTTCATTCTGCTGGCGCTCGGCTGCCTGCTGAAGGATCTCTGATCCTGCGGGGACAAAAAAATGGGGCGGCGCGGTTTAACCGCGCCGCCTTTTTTGTATATTAATGCAGAACAGCGCGCATCTTTGGCGCCGCGGGGAGGCCTATTCGAGCGGCCGCAGCAGGCCGCCGCTGTGCCGAAGCTGATCGTAGCGGTAGAACGTCTCGAGCGCCACGCGCGTTTCGAGCTCAACGGCGGGCGGCGTGACGGTGTTTTCCCGGCCGAAGAATTCCTCGCCGGTGTTGAGGTTCGCGGAGCACGCGCAGATGCAGCCGCTGCGAAGGCCGCGCCTGTGGCTGATGGTGAAGATCGCCGCGGATTCCATCTCGATGTTGGTGCAGCCGAGCTTGACGAGCCGGTCGATCCATTCCGGGGTCTCCGCGTAGAAGGCGTCGTCGGTCGCCGTGACGCCGAAATGGACGGCGCTGGGCGTGTCCTTCGCCATCTCCTTCGCCGTCCTGATGAGCAGGTAGGTGAGATCGAGATCGGCGGCCGCGGGGAAACACTCGGGGACGTACATCCTCGACGTGCCGTCGTTTTTCATCGAAGCGGTCGTCACGAGAAGGTCGCCCGGGTGCACGCCCTGCTTGAGGCCGGCCGATGTGCCGAGGCGGATGAAGACCTTGCCGCCGATGTTGGCGAGCTCCTCGAGCGCGATGGCGGTGCTCGGGCAGCCCATGCCCGTCGATGTCACCGACATGCGCACGCCCTTGTAAAAGCCGGTGTACGTCTTGTGCTCGCGCTTGTGCATGACGAGTTTCGCGTCGTCGAGATATTTCGCCACGATGTCCGTGCGGAAGGGGTCCCCCGGCAGCAGCACGTAATCCCCGACGTCGCCGTCCACCATGTTGATGTGGTACTGGCGGACGCCGAGCGTCGCCGTTTCCTTATTGACAGCCATTGTTCCGTTCCTCCGTGATTTTTATTGCAGCTCCTGTTCGAGGTTCTCAAAAAGGGGATCGTTGAAGAAGTCCGTGACGCTCATGTCGAGACCGTCGATGAGCTTCTTGACGGTCGACACGGTCACATCCCGCTGCGCGCCCGCGACCATGCTGTAGAGCGTCGAGGGGGTGATCCCCGCCCGGTTCGCGAGCTCGTTGAGCATGATGCCGCGCGCCGAGCAGATGCCGTAGATTCGCTTGACGATCGCTTTTTTGAACTTCATGGGCTGCACCTCTGTAAAAATTGTACGTTGGAAGGAAATGCACAGTGTACGCTGCAGCGTACACAAAGCGCCGCGAAAGCGCCCCCGCCGTTCGGCGGGGGCGCTTTTATCCGAGAATTCACGCTTCGGGGGCCTCTTCGCCGGCGCCGGCCGCGCAGACGCGCCGCATGAGCGGAAGGATGCGCCCCGCGTCGAGCTTACACTCGCGCCGGTCGTAGGTCAAGATGCCGTTGGTCTCGTCCTCGACGTCGCTGACCTGCGTGTAGATCGCGCCGGCGAGGCCGGCCTGCCGGATCGCCGGCAGGATCTCGTTCTCGTACAGCGCCGCGAAGTCGTCCTCGAGCTTTTGCCGGTCGGTGTAGTGCCGGTAGCCGTAATGGTGCTCGGTGTTGAAGATGTGTCCGGGACAATCGAACGAATAGCCGCCGAATTCGGACACGATGAGGGGCCGGTCGCTCCCGCGCAGCTCAATGGGCCTGAAGTAGACGTGCTCGCTCGTCACATCGGTGCGCCCGACATGGAACCAGCCGGAGGTCGTGTCGTATACGCGGCCGGGGTCGGCCGCTTTGAGCGCGTCGTAGAGCGCGTCGCCGGGGAACTGGCCCCAGCCCTCGTTGAAGATCGTGTAGTACACGACGCAGGGGGCGCTGTACAGCTGCCGGGCGACGGCGAGGGAGTGGGCGGTGAAGTTTTCGCGCTGCCGCTTGTTGACGTTGACGTAGGGGATGTGCCGGCGGAAGCCCGCGAAGGGCAGGCCGCTGTCCTTGAGGAAGCTGTAGCGGCCGATGTTGACCATGTCCTGCAGCACGAGCATGCCCAGCGTATCGCACAGGTGGTAGAACATCATCGGCTCAAGCTTGATGTGCTTGCGCAGCGTGTTGAAGCCGAGCGCCTTCATGCGCAGGATGTCGTCGCGGTAGGCGTCGTAGCTCGCGGGCGTGTAGATGCCGTCGCTGAAATAGCCCTGGTCGAGCAGGCCGTTGATAAAATACGGCTTGTTGTTGAGGAAAAAGCGCCGCCCCTGCGCCGCAAATTTCCGCATGGCGAAATAGGACGACACGGTGTCGTCCGGCGCCGTGACCGTGAGTTCGTACAGGAATGGATCCTCCGGCGACCACAGCCGCAGCTGCGCGTCGGTGATGGGCAGCGAAAAGCGGCGCGCATCCTCCCGCGTGGCGAGCAGAACGGCGCCGGCCGCGCGCACCGTCACCCCGAAGGAGTCGGCCTCGCTGTCGATCTCGATGTCGACGCATTTCCGGTCGATGTCGGGTGTGATGCGAAGCTCCCGGATGTACCCCCGCCGCACCGACTCGAGCCAGACCGTCTGCCAGATGCCGGACACCGGCGTATACCAGATGCCGCCGCGCTTCGCGCGCTGCTTGCCCGTGGGATACAGCTCGCTGAGCTCGTCGCGCACGCGCACGACAAGCTCGTTGGCGCCGGGCCGTACGGCGGCGCTCACGTCGAGCGTCACGGGCAGATAGCCGCCCGCATGGCTGCCCACGGGCGCCCCGTTGAGGAAAACGTCGCACAGCTGGTCGACGGCGCCGATGTGCAGCAGCGTGATATCCCTGAGAAAATCATCGGGAACGTCGAACGTCCGCGTATAGATGAGCCATTCGTCCTTTTCGAGCGCGCGCCGCACGCCCGACAGGCAGCTTTCGAGCGGGAAGGGGACGGTGATGCGTCCCGCGGGCGCGCCGCCGGTCTCGCCGGTGCGGTTGATCGCGTAATCCCATTCGCCGTTGAGGTTGAGCCAGCCGTCGCGGCGCAGCTGCGGGCGGGGATATTCGGGCAGCACGCTGTTTTTGTCGAGCCGCTCGCCGTAGGGCGTCAGAAGATCGTAATTCAGCATTTTTTGTCCCCCGCGGCGTCCTTCTTCACGTAGATCACGGGCACGGCGGCGAGCGCCGCGACGATCGCGCCCGCGAGGAAGATCGAGTAGGGCGGCACGAAATCGGCGCCGTTCATGCCCATCGCGTTGAGACCGAGCAGCAGCGAGATGACGGGGCCGATGATCATGGGCACGAGCACGTTGAAGCACATGCGCACGCCCTGGTAGCGCCCCTCGTAGCCCGCGGGGATGTGATCCTGGAAGGTCGACATGAAGCTGCCCGTCAGCGAGAGGATGCCGCCCATCATGAGCGTGCCGCCCGCGTAGATGACGACGGTGCGCAGCGCGCCGCCGACGTACTGCAGCAGCCAGAACGACAGGATGCCGGCGACGGCGATGAAGAGCATCGGGAAATAGAAGCGCTTGCGCCCGAAGCGGTCCGACAGCACGCCGACGATGCCCGTCAGGACGGCGGAGCCGACGATGATGATCGCCATGGGCACGACGAAGCCGTCGCCGAGCCCGAGCGTGATGCGCAGGAAATTGATGAGATAGGAGAAGAAGGTCTGCTGCGCGATGCCGATGAGGCAGGCGGCGCAAAGGCAGATGTAGAGGATCGGGTTGCTCTTTACGACGGCGGGGCTGAAGCCGTAGAGAAAGTCGGTGAAGACGCCCTCGCCCGCGGACTTGTGCACGCGCGGCGAATCGCGCAGCGTGAACAGCGCGAGGATGCCGGCCGCCGTCGGGATGATGCCGAGCACGATGAAGAAGAGGCTGTTGGAAGCGTTGTCCGCGCTGTAGAGCCCGCCGAGGCCGATGAAGACGATGACGACGGCGAAGACCGGCAGCACCGACAGCACCGAGTTGACGCGCCCGCGGTTGGACGGGTCGGTGTTGTCCGCGACCCAGGCGTTGAAGGCGGCGTCGTTGGACGTCGAGCCCGCGACGGTCATCACGCAGTCAAATACGACGAGCAGCGCCGCCGCCGCCGCGACGCCGCGCTCGGAAACGCGCATGGGCAGCAGGGCGAAAAGCATGATCGTGAAGCCCCACGCGATGTAGCCGTAGGCGATGAAGGGCTTGCGCCGGCCCGCGCGGTCGCACAGACCGCCCGCGACGACGGTCGTCAGCGTCGCCGTGATCGCCGACAGGATGACCATGAGCGTCGTCACGAGGAAGGAGAGATCCGCCCGGCCGGAGTTGGCGAAGATGTCCTGCGCAAAGGTTGCGAAGTACATGTTTTCGACGATCCACGCGATCTGCCCGATGAGACCGAAAAAGACGACGGAAAACCAGATCCGCGGCCCGACGGCCGTCGGGCCGCTGCCGGACGATGTGCTTTTATCCATTGCTGACCTCCGTGTGTAAAAATAAAGTCTCCCCGCTTTTCGGCGGCGGGCGGACGCGGCCGTGCCGTTCTCCGGCGGGCGGCGCCCTTTGTATCCATCATACAACCCCGCCGGGCGCTTTTCAACACGCGCGCCGCCGGTTCGGGCGCGCGGCGCGCCGCTTTTTTTGCGGGGAAAGGCTGCGGCGCCGCCTTTGCGCCGGGGCGGGCCGCGCCGACTTCGCCCGCGGGCGCGATCGCATATTGCCTTTTTGCCGTGCGCGGATATATACTATAAATAATAAAATAGCAACATTGTGCGATCTCCTTGCGCGCCCGCGGCGGCGAGCTGCCCGCCGCATTATCTTCGTGCGATCGGAGAGGATCCATGAAAAGCAAGACCGTGCGTGTCCTGACATTTCTGTGTGCGCTTGTTCTGCTTTCCGGCATCGGAGCGCCTGCATTCGCCGCGCAGGGCGACAGGCAGGTGGTCAACGTCGGCTTTTTTGAGTTCAAGGGCTATCACGAGCTCGACGCGGACGGCCGCCGGAGCGGCTACGGCTACGAATACCTGCAGGAGATGCTCGATTACACCGACTGGCGGTACAACTACGTCGGATACGACAGCAGCTGGAGCGACATGCTGCAGATGCTGCAGGACGGCGAGATCGATCTGGTGACCTCCGCCACCAAGACGGCGGCGCGCGAGGCGCTGTTCGATTATTCCGATCTGCCCATCGGCATAAGCTCCGCCATCCTGACGGTCAGAGCCGGCAACACGCGGTTCAGCGCGGCCGATTACGCGGGCTGGAACGGCATGCACGTCGGCATGCTCACGGGAAACAGCCGCAACGACAGCTTTGCCGCTTTTGCCGCGGCGCACGGATTTTCCTATGAACAGGTGCTCTACGCGACGCCCGAAGCGCTGACCGGGGCGCTCGCGGACGGCGTTCTCGACGCCGCCGTGACGAGCAACCTGCGCCGCACGGACGGCGAGTGGATCCTCGCGGAGTTCGACGCGAAGCCGTTCTATATCATCGTGAAAAAGGGCAACGCCGAGCTGCTTGCGCAGGTCAACGCGGCGCTCTCGCAGCTCAACGCGGCGTCGCCGGGCCTGACGAACGAGCTGTTCGCCAAATATTATGCCTCCGACACCGGCGGAAAAGTCGCGTATACCGCGGAGGAGCGCAGCTTTATCGAGCGGTGCGGACAGGACGGGACCGTTTTCCGCGCGATCATCGATCCCGGGCGCGCGCCCTATTCCTATAACGGCGGCGACGGCGCGGTGACCGGCATCCTTGCGGACCTCTGCGCCGAGATCTTCGACCGCACGGGGCTGCGCGTCGAATTTCTGAAGCCCGCCGACCGCGCGGAATATCTCTCGCTTCTCGCGGGGGGCACGGTCGACCTCTGCTGCGACTGCGCCGACGACGACACGGCCGCGGAGGACGCCGGCTGGATCCTCACCTCCCCCTATTATTCGATCACCGTCTCGCAAGTCACGCTGAAAAGCTTCAGCGGCGCCGCTGAGAATATCGCGATCATCGGCGGCGGCCTTGTGGACGAGGCGACGGTTTCGCTGCAGCCGGGCTGGACGGTGCAGCGCTTCGCGACGGTCGCGCAGTGCCTCGGCGCGCTGCACAGCGGCGACGCCGACGCCGTGCTCCTGCTGACCGAGACCGCGCGGCAGACCGTCGCCGACGACGAGCGCAACCGGCTCATCTACACCGTGCTCCCGGGCGTGTCGTCGGACGTCTGCATCGGCGTATCCGTCCGGCAGAACGCGATGTTATCGTCCATCGTCCAGAAAGCGCTGCTCTCCGTCGACGAAGCGCAGGCCGCGTCCATCGCCATGCCCTACACGTTCAGCGAGGCGCGCGGTCAGACGTTCGTCGGCATCCTTTACGACAACCCCGGGCTGATCGTGGGCGCGGCGCTCGTGCTGTTCGTCATCCTGGGGCTCGTGCTCATCGCCGTTTCGATGCGAAAGGAACAGCGGGTGCAGGCGCGCGCCAATGCGGCGCTCAGCGAGGCCGTCGGACAGGCGCGGCATGCGAACGAGGCGAAGAGCCGGTTCCTGTCGCAGATGAGCCATGAGATCCGCACGCCGCTGAACGCGATCGTCGGGCTGACCGCCCTCGCGCGCGGCAACAGCGGCGATCCCGCCCGGGTGGACGACTATCTGCACAAGATCGAGGGCGCGTCGCAGATGCTCCTCGGCCTCATCAACGAGGTCCTCGACATGGCCGCCATCGAGAACGGAAAGATGAAGATCGACCACGCTAAATTCGACGTCAGGACCGTCCTCGACAGCCTTTCGTCGATCTATTACGAACAGTGCCGGCAGAAGAACGTCCGGTTTCAGCTGTCCGTCGACCTGCAGGACGAGTCGTTCCTCGGCGACAGCCGGCGCATCAGCCAGATTCTTGCGAATCTGCTGTCGAACGCGGTCAAATTCACGGGGCCGGGCGGCAGCGTCTCGATGTCCGTCTGCGAAAACCGGCGCGAGGGCGCGACGGCCTGGCTCAAATTCGTCGTGTGCGACACGGGGACCGGCATGACGCGCAGCATGATCGAGCGGCTGTTCCTTCCCTTTGAGCAGGAGAGCACGCAGAGCGCGCGCAAATACGGCGGCAGCGGGCTCGGCCTTTCGATCACAAAAAACCTCGTGAGCCTCATGAACGGCTCGATCGAGGTGCAGTCTGAAAAGGACGTGGGGACGACCTTCACGGTGCAGCTGCCGCTCGAGTGCTGCGGCGACAGCCGCGCGCCCGCCCGGCGGAAGATCAGGAACCTCCGCGCGCTCGTCGTGGACGACGACCGGGAGGCGCTCGCGTACGCCGCGCTGCTGCTGCAGCGCATGGGCGTATGCTGCGACACCGCGGACAGCGGGGAAGCGGCCGTCGAGGCCGTGCGCCGGCACAAACAGGCGGGCGAGCCGTACGGCGCGTGCATCATCGACTGGAAGATGCCGGCGATGAGCGGCATCGAGCTCACCCGCGGCATCCGCGCCATCGCGGGCAGCGACCCGCTCATCATCATCGCGTCCGCATACGACGTCGGGGACATCGGCGACGAGGCCAAAGCCGCGGGCGCCGACGCGCTCGCCGCGAAGCCCCTTTTCCAGTCGACGCTCTTCGATCTGCTGGCGCCGATCGCCGGCAAAAGCGCCGGCGGGGCGGCGGACGGGCGCTATGATTTCAGCGGCCGCCGTCTCCTTGTCGCGGAGGACAACGACCTCAACCGGGAGGTCGACCGCGGGATCTTCGATATGGTGAAGATGCAGGCGGATTACGCCGTCGACGGCGAGCAGGCGGTCGCGATGTTCGTCTCCTCGCCGCCGGGGACCTACGACGCCATTCTCATGGACATCCAGATGCCCGGCATGGACGGCTACGAGGCGACGCGGCGCATCCGCGCGAGCGCGCATCCCGAGGCGAAAACGATCCCCATCTTCGCGATGACGGCCAACGCTTTTCTCGAGGATGTCAGCGCGTCTCTCGCGTGCGGCATGGACGGACACATCGCGAAGCCCATCGACACGGGCAAGCTTTTCGAAACGCTCAGGGCCGCGGTGTCGAAGCGGGAGGATGCGCGCTGACGCCGATCCCGCGCGCGCCGGAACAACAAAAAAAGAGCCCCCGCGGGGGCTCTTTTTTATGTCGCCGAAGAAAAAAGCGTTCAGTTGCCGGCGCAGCCGTGCTTGTCCTCGCCGCAGGCGTGGCCGCCGCAGGCGTGGCCCTCGTCGTGGTGGGAACAGTTTGCCGCGCTGTTCTGCGGGAGCTCCCCGGCGAGCAGGCGGCGGACCGCCGCGTCGGCCTGGCCCTCGGCGCCCGCATAGATGCGGATGCCCGCGCTTTGCAGCGCCTGGACGGCGCCCGCGCCGATGCCGCCGCAGACGAGCGCCTCGGCGCCGCTTTGCCGGAGCCACGCCGCGAGCGCGCCGTGTCCCTCGCCGTCCGTCTGGACGACCTGTTCCTTTTTGACGGCCCCGTTCTCCGTGTCGTAGAGCTTGAACTGCCGCGTGTGTCCGAAATGCTGGAAGATGTCCCCGTTTTCATAGGTCACTGCGATGCGCATGCTGTTTTCTCCTTTTTCCCCGCCCGAAAATTCCGCGCTGCGCGCATGGAAGCATCCGCTTCGGCAGCAGGGCGCGCCGCCCCCGCAAAAGCGGTAGTTTCCCCCGGCGATGACCAGCGGCCTGCCGTTGACGAGGGAATCGGCGACCGCAAATCTTGCCCTTTCGTAGATCTCCGTCACCGTTGTGCGGGAGATCTGCATGCGCGCGGCGCACGCTTCGTGCGTCAGTTTTTCATAGTCGATCAGGCGGAGCGCCTCGTACTCGTCGAGCGTCAGCGCGACCGCCGCGCCGCCGGCGGATCCCTGCGGCGAAAAGCGGTCGTATTCCGGCATCATACAGATGCGTCTGCATCTCTGCGGTCGGGCCATGGTGCGCCTCCGTTTCCGACATATGTCGTAAATATGGTATACGCTCTTTCGCCGCGTTTGTCAAGCGCCGGCGGAAAAAGCATTTCCGCGCGCGCCGCGGCGGGGGAGGCTGCGCAAAAAGAAAAGGGCCGCCCGGGCGGCCCTTTTTCGGCGAAAAGATCACAGACCGCACTGCGCGATGGCGTCGGCGATGGTCTTTTCGTAGGCTTCTTTTCCGTAGGCGTCGACCTCGTCGCGGCTCTTTTCGCCGTGCGTCAGGCAGCCCGCGCCGCCGATGCAGCCGCCGACGCAGGCCATGCCCTCGATGAAGTTGCCGCCCGCGCGGCCTTTCGACGCCTTGAGCAGTTCGAACCGGCAGGCCTCGATGCCGTCGCAGGCCACGGGCGCGAGCGCGAAGTCGCTGCCGCGCTCGGCGAGCGCCTGCCGCACGGCGTCGGACAGCCCGCCGCTGCGCGCGAAGATGCGGCCGAAATAGGACGCGTTGTCGAGCACGTCCTCCGGCAGCGACGCGAGATCGAGCTCGCGGCTGTCAAACAGCGCCTGCAGCTCCTCGAAGGTGATGACGCTGTCGACGTACGGCCGCACGGACGGCTTCTGGAATTCCATCTTTTTCGCGGTGCACGGGCCGATGAAGACGATCTTTGCGTCGGGCTCGGCCGCCTTGATGTAGCGCGCGAGCTCCGCCATGGGCGACAGGTTGCCGGAGATGTTTTTGCGCAGCTCCGGGAACTGCTTTTCCGTATAATCGACGAACGCGGGACAGCAGGAGCTCGTGAGGAAGCCCTTTTCGGCGAGCTCGCCGGCCTCCTTGTAGGCGACCATGTCGGCGCCGAGCGCCGCCTCGACGACCGTGTGGAACCCGAGGCGCTTGATGGCCGTGATGACCTGGCCGAGCTTCGCGTACACGAACTGGCTCGAGATGCTCGGCGCGACGACGGCATAGGTGCGGTAGGCGCGGTTGCCGTCGCTCTTTTTGAGCAGGTCGATGACGTTGAGGATGAAGGATTTGTCGGAGATGGCGCCGAAGGGGCACTGGTAGACGCAGGCCCCGCAGGACATGCATTTCCCGTTGTCGATGCTGGCGCTGCCGTCCGAGGCGGCCGAGATCGCGCCGATTTTGCAGGCGCGCTCGCAGGGACGCTTGCGGTCGGCGATGGCGCTGTAGGGACAGACCTTCGCGCATTTGCCGCAGTTGACGCATTTCGTCTTGTCGATGTGCGCTTTCTGGTGCTCGTCGAACGTGATGGCGCCGCGCGCGCAGGCGCCCTCGCAGCGGTGCGCGAGGCAGCCGCGGCAGGAGTCCGTGACGGTGTAGCCGCCCGCGGGGCAGTCGTCGCAGGCGATGTCGATGACCTCGATGACATTGGGATTGCGCTTGTCGCCCCCCATCGCGAGCTGCACGCGCTCGCCGAGAATGGCGCGCTCCTTGTAGACGCAGCAGCGCATGGTCGGCTCCTTGCCGGGCACGATGTCCCTGGGGATGCCGCCCACGGCCTCGAGCAGATCGCCCGCCCAGGCGTGGCGCGCGACCTCGCGCAGGACCTCATATTTCAGATACTGGACTTTTGTGTCGAATTTTTTCATGCGCGGCTCCTAAAAATAGCTGACCTTGATGCGCTTGCCCATCTGCTGCAAGCAGGCGGACAGCTCTTCGACGAGGCGCATCTTGATGTTGAAGTTGATGGGCAGGTCGGGATTCTGGTGGGCGGGGTTGACGGCCCGGCCGACGAAGAAGTTGATGTCGGTCGCCTCCTCGAACAGCAGCCGCGCGATCTGCGAAGCGCCGTCCTTTTTGTAGCACCACTGCTCGTAGGAGCGATTGTCGGCGAGATAGCTCTTTGCGTAGTCGAGCACGCGGTTGATGGTGACGACGCCCTCCGTCACGAGGTCGGCGCCCTCGAGCTTCGCGATGGGCGGGATGTCCGGGTCGGGAAAGTCGAGCTGCGGCACGAGCGGCTTGCCGAGATACTGCGCGGCGATGGTCGACGTCGTGCCGCCGCAGACGATGTGCTTTCCGTTCTTCGCAAAGAACAGGGCCATCATCTTTTTGCAGTCGTCGCGGCTGGACGGCGGGCCGATGACGAGATTGACCGGTTCGCGCCGCCGGATGCGCACCGCGCACACCGTCGCGTCGTCGCCCGGCTTGCCCTCGTACAGCTTGTTGGTCTGCTCGAGCAGGATCGTCGCGAGCGTTTTCGCGGTGAAGCCCACCTGCCAGAAGGTCTCCATGAAGTCGATGATCTCCTCGCGCTTCCAGCCGAAATTATAGCTGACGCCGACGCCCGCGTGCTCGACCCCGTCGCTGAAGGCGACGAACAGATCGTTTTCGCGCACGGCGATATCGGAGCGCAGGATCTTTTTGCCGGCGATCGTCAGCTCCGTCACGGGCAGCTCGACGTTTTTTCCGTCGCGCAGCAGCAGCGCGCGCGGGTTGTCGAACTGGATGATCTCGGCGCGCCGGTTGCCGGCGATGCGCAGGATGGTGAACGTCGAATAGGCGACGCCGCGCACCGAGCAGACGGGCAGCGTCGCGGCGATGGTCGACACGGCCTCCTCGAGGGGGAGGCCCGCCGCGATCATCGTGGAGATAATCTTCGAGGTGAGCGTCGACAGGATGCTCGCCTTGACGCCGCTGCCGAGCCCGTCCGCCAGCACGACGACGACCGAATCGTCGTCGGCCTGCGCGACCTCGACGTGGTCGCCGCACAGCTGTTCGCCGGCGTGGCGCAGGCTCAGATAGCCGACGTCGGTGCACAGGTCATTCGTTTTCGTCATGGGGGATGGACTCCTTGAGCTTCGTCAGCGCGATCTTCGTTTCGGCCGCCGTCTCGCCGAGCAGCGAGGCGATCTCCTGCACGATGCGCATCTGTTTGTCGACGACCTTGTCGGCGATCTCCGCCGTCTGGCGGCCGAGCTCCTGTTTTTCGCGGCGGGCGTTCTCTTCGTCGGTCACGTCGCGCAGAATGGTGATGAGCGAATGCGACGCGCGGTCGCAGACGATCGTCTCGTCGAGCCAGCGGCCGTATTCGGCGAAGTAGTCTCGCCGGCCGCGCACCTCCTTGCCGCCGAGGACGTCGAGGAAGGGCAGCGGGTCGAGGATGCGCACGACCTGCTCGCCGAGCACGTCGGCCTGGGCGCGGATATTGAGCATCGTCATCGCCGCCTGGTTGATCTGCTGGACCTCGAGATCCTCGTTGACGACGAGGATGCCGTTGGGCGTGTTCGCGAGGATGCTCGTCGTGAATTTCTCGGATTTGTCCATGAGATAGGGCAGACACATGCTGATGTCGGCCTTGCCCTGCAGCACCGCGACGGCCTTTTCGCGGCAGGTGTCGTAGCCGCACGTGCCGCAGTTGAGTTCGTCCTCGGGCCCGAATTTTCCCGTGCGGCGCAGCACCTCGCGGATCTGCTCCTCGCCCGGCATCACCTGCGCGCAGCCGATGTATTCGCGCCGCTGGGTGAGCATCTCCGGGGCGGGCTGCGCGACGTCGAAGTCCTTTGCGCCCGCGTAATTGACCGTTGCCTGATAGTGCCGCACGGGGGAATTGCGGTATTTCTCCATGATGGGGCCGCCGATGCAGCTGCCCGCGCACGCCGACATCTCGATGAAGCAGCGCGACAGGCCGCCCGCGGCGATATCCTCGAGCGCCGCCTTGCAGTTTTCCGTGCCGTCGACGGTGAGGTATGTATACCCCTTCGCGGTGCAGTCCATGGATTTGAGGATGCCGCCGACGGTGGGGAAGAGGCGGGTCCTGCTCTCGTCGCTGCTGTCGCTGCCGGACTCGAGCTGAATGCCGGCGGCCTTGAACATGGCGTTGAGCTCGGCGAAGGTGAGCACCGCGTCGACCGACGCCCCGCCGGCCTCCTCTTTTTTGGACACGCAGGGGCCGATGAAAACGGTCTTCGCGTCGGGGTGACGCCGCTTGATGTCGTCGCAGTGGGCGCGCATGGGCGTGACGACGGGCGCGAGGTATTTCATGAGCTGCGGATAATGCTTGCCGATGAGCAGATTGACCGAGTTGCAGCAGGAGCTGATGACGAGCTCCATGCTGCCCTCGCTGAGGATGCGGTCGTATTCGCGCTTGACGAGCGTCGCGCCGACGGCCGTCTCCTCCGCGTCGGCGAAGCCGAGCTTTCGCAGCGCCGCGCGCATCGCCGTCATGCAGCTGTCCTCGTAATAGGCCTTGAAGGAGGGCGCGACGCTCGCAAAGACGGGCGCGCCGCCCGCGAGCAGCACCCGAACGGTCTCGGTGCTGTCGGCGATCTCCTTCGCGTCCTGCGGACAGACGACGAAGCACTGCCCGCACAGGATGCATTCCTCGGACACGATGTGCGCCTGGTTGCCCGAAAAGCGGATGGATTTCACAGGGCAATGGCGGATACACTTGTAGCAGTTCTTGCAGTTCGATTTTTTAAGACGCAGTATCTCAGACATCAAAAGGCCTCATTTTCTGCTGTTCGCTTTATTCATGAAACGGTCGGCATCGACGATGAACCGCTCGTGCGTCCCCTCGCCGATGACCCCCGCGGCGTCGTGCGCCGTGACGCGAAAAACGAGCCGGCGGCCGTCGACGGCCGTCAGTTCGCTTTCACACCAGACGGCCGCCCCGAGGGGCGTCGCCGCGATATGGGAGATGCCGAGCTTCGTGCCGACCGTCGTCGCGCCCGCTTCGAGGAGCGGCGCGACGCTGTTCGCCGCCGCCGCTTCCATGAGCGCGATCATCGCCGGCGTCGCGAGGACGCAGAGCGTGCCGCTGCCCATCGCGGCCGCGGTGCGGGCCGCGTCGACCCGTGCGTCCGCCCGGCCCCGGACGCCGGCGCTGAGCCGGACGTCAGACATGGGGCAGGACTTCCTTTTCGAAGAAATCCCCGACTGTTTCGGGGCTGACGGAATACGGCTTGCCGTCGACGGTGACGTTGACGCCCGTCTGGCATTTGCCCATGCAGAAGGTCCCCGCGAGCTCGATCTTGTCCTTGAGCTTGTGCGCGGCGATATCGTGCTGCAGCTGTTCGACGACCTGCCGCGAGCCCTTGAGGTGGCAGGAGCTTCCGATGCATACCGTGATTTTCATAGCGTTCTCCTTTATTCGTAATCGACGACGCTGACCCAGCTCAGCAGCAGCTCGCGCTCCCGCGGGTTGCCCTTGACCGACTGGGACGCCGCGACGATGGGCATCCAGGACTGCACATACTGCTTTGCAGTATCGCTCATTTTGCAGAATACGTCAAGATAACGTTCGGCGAGATCGATCTCCCCCGCGAGCCAGAACAGAAGATAGGTGCGCGCCGCGTCGGCCGAGGCGTTGCCCTGCGTCGCGTGCGACCAGTCGAGGATGTACAGCTCGTCGCGCGGGGTGACGATGACATTGGAGGGATTGAAGTCCCCATGGCAGACCTTGCTGTGGCGCGGCATCCCCTCGAGCCGCGTGTGCAGCTCGTAGCGCGTCGTCGCGTCGAGCGCGCTCTCGCTGATCTTGCGGTCCATCTTGTCTCGCAGCTTGTTGAGCAGCGGCGCCTTTTTCGACAGCACCTCGAGCTGCAGCGCGACAAAGCGGTCGAGATACTCGTTTTTCTTTTCCGGGTGTTCGTCCATGAGCTGCCGCAGCGTCTTGCCGGGGATGTATTCGGAGCGGATGGCCCATTTGCCCTCGAGCTTGAGGACCTCGAGGATCTTCGGGATGCGCAGGCCCGTCTCCTCGACGCGGGCCTGGTTGAGCGCCTCGTTGAGGACGTCGGCTTTTGAATAATCCTCGTCGAACACCTTGAGCGCGGTGTCGCCGTCGCGGTAGACGGTCTTCGAGGTGCGCACCGCAAGGATCTTGTCTGCCTGTATGCTCATCTGTACGTCCTCCTTAAATGACTTCGTGTTCGCCGTAATAGGCGTTGAGGTACATCCGGCGGATCTCGCCCAGCAGCGGGTAGCGCGGGTTGGCGCCCGTGCACTGGTCGTCGAAGGCCTGCTCCGTCATGGCGTCGAGCCGGGCGAGGAAATCGGCCTCGTCCGGGGCGTAATCGCGGATCGTCGGCCGGATGCCGACGCGCTCTTTCAGCGCGTCGATCTTTGCGATAAGGCCCTCGAGCTTCTGCGCGTCCGTCTTGCCGGACACGCCCAGCGCGTCGGCGACCTCGGCATAGCGCGCAAGGGTGTGCGGGTGGTCGTACTGCGGGAAGGTCCCCATCTTCGCGGGCACCTCGGCCGCGTTAAAGCGCAGCACTTCGTCGATCATCAGGGCGTTCGCGATGCCGTGGGGGATGTGGTGGAAGGCGCCGAGCTTGTGCGCCATCGAATGGCAGACGCCGAGGAAGGCGTTCGCAAAGGCCATGCCGGCCATCGTGGCGGCGTTCGCCATCTTCTCGCGCGCCGCGGGATCGGGCGTGCCCGAGCAGGCGCTGTCGTACGCCGCGGGAAGATGCGCGAAGATCATCTGCAGCGAACGGATCGCGAGGCCGTCGGTATAGTCCGTCGCCATCATCGAGGCATATGCCTCGAGCGCGTGGGTCACGGCGTCGATGCCGGATGAACTCGTGAGCCCCTTCGGCGCGTTCATCATCATGTCGGCGTCGACGATGGCCATCTTCGGCAGCAGTTCGTAGTCGGCGAGGGGGTACTTGACGCCGCTGTTCTCGTCCGTGATGACGGCGAAGGGCGTGACCTCCGAGCCGGTGCCCGCCGAGGTCGGCACCGCGATGAAGTAGGCTTTTTCGCCCATTTTCGGGAAGGTGTAGACGCGCTTGCGGATGTCCATGAAGCGCATCGCCATGTCCATGAAGTCCGCCTCGGGGTGCTCGTAAAGCACCCACATGATCTTGCCGGCGTCCATCGCGGAGCCGCCGCCGACGGCGATGATGACGTCGGGGCGGAAGGCCTCCATGCGCTTCGCGCCCTCCTTGGCGCAGCCGAGCGTCGGATCGGGCGCGACGTCGGCGAAAACGGTATATTCGATGCCGAGCGACGCAAGCCTGCTCTCGATGGGCTTTGTGTAGCCGCTGTTGAACAGAAAGCTGTCCGTCACGATGAAGGCGCGCTTTTTGTGCAGCACCGCGCCGAGCTCGTCGAGCGCGACGGGCAGGCAGCCTTTTTTGATGTATACCTTTTCGGGCGCGCGGAACCACAGCATGTTCTCTCTCCTCTCGGCGACGGTCTTGATGTTGAGCAGGTGCTTGACGCCCACGTTTTCGGACACGCTGTTGCCGCCCCAGCTGCCGCAGCCGAGCGTCAGCGACGGCGCGAGCCGGAAGTTGTACAGATCGCCGATGCCGCCGTGGGAGGAGGGGGTGTTGACGAGGATGCGGCAGGTCTTCATGCGCGCCGCAAATTCATCGAGCTTCCCGCGCGCGGTGAGCGCGTTGAGGTAGATCGACGCGGTGTGGCCGTAGCCGCCGTCGGCGATGAGCCGCTCCGCCTTTGCGAAGGCGTCTTCGATATTTTTCGCCTTGTACATCGCGAGCACCGGCGACAGCTTTTCGTGCGCGAACTGCTCGTCGGGCTCGACGCTCGTCACCTCGCCGATGAGGATCTTCGTCTGCGCGGGCACCTCGACGCCCGCGAGCCGCGCGATGACCGCCGCCGGCTGGCCGACGATCTTCGCGTTGAGCGCGCCGTTGATGAGGATCGTGCCGCGGAGCTTCTGCGTCTCTTCCGCGCTGAGGAAATAACAGCCGCGCGCCGCGAATTCCGCGCGCACCGCGCCGTACACGTCCGCGAGCACGATGACCGACTGCTCCGACGCGCAGATCATGCCGTTGTCAAAGGTCTTCGAGTGGATGATCGAGCTGACCGCGAGCGGGATGTCCGCCGTGTCGTCGATGACGGCGGGCGTGTTGCCCGCGCCGACGCCCAGCGCCGGCTTGCCGCTCGAATAGGACGCCCGGACCATGCCGGGGCCGCCCGTCGCGAGGAAGATGTCCGCTTCCTTCATCGCGAGGTTCGTCATCTCGAGGCTCGGCACGTCGACCCAGCCGATGATGTCCTTCGGCGCGCCCGCCGCAACGGCCGCTTCGAGCACGATCTTCGCCGCCTCGATCGTGCAGCCCTTCGCGCGCGGGTGCGGGCTGATGAGGATGCCGTTGCGCGTCTTGAGCGCGAGCAGCGTCTTGAAGATGGCCGTCGATGTGGGGTTGGTCGTCGGGATGACTGCCGCGATGACGCCGATGGGCTCGGCGATCCGCTCGATGCCGAACGCCTCGTCGCGCTCGATGACGCCGCAGGTCGGTGTGCCCTTATAGGCGTTGTAGATGTACTCGGCGGCGTAGTTGTTTTTGATGACCTTGTCCTCGACCACGCCCATGCCCGTCTCGGCGACTGCCAGCTTCGCGAGCGGCAGACGCGCCTGGTTCGCGGCGATCGCCGCCGCCTTGAAGATCGCGTCGACCTGCGCCTGCGTGTACTGCGCGTAGGCCCGCTGCGCTTCGCGCACCTGCGCGAGCCGCGCCTCCAGCTTTTCGACGCTGTCGACGACGGGGTATGTTCTCTCGTTCATGGTGTTCCCTCCGTATGCCGCGCCCGCGGTATTTCCTGACTTCGTTAAAAGTTTAACACATTCGGGCGCCAAAGGGAAATATAAAAAAACGCATGCCGGTATAACGCGGCCGATATGCGGCGGGGAAGCTACATCTGCCGCTTGAAGCGGGTCAGCTGGTCGATGAATGCCTTGTCGAGCGGCGAAAGCGCATAGCTTTGCCGGCAAACGAGGACGTCCTTGTAGGTGCGGGCATCCTCGGGGCAGTCGCGCTCGACGAGGCCGAACCGCGCGAGCAGCGGCGCGGGGATGGGGGAGACCCACATGAAGGCGCCGGGCACGTCGGCGAGCAGCTGCATCTGGCTCGCGCGTTCAAAGACGAAAATGCGCCGTGAGACGTCGGGGGACAGCTCGTCGGCCCGCACGCTGCGCATGGGCAGCGACGGCACGTAGGGATCGGCGTGCGCGATCTCGACAAAGGGCGCGAGATCGGCGATGCCGATGGCCTCCCTGTGCGCGAGCGGATGGCTTTTCGCCATGACGAGGCGATAGCGGAACTCGCACACGAGCTCGCCGCGCAGGCCCTTGTCCCGCAGCAGCTCGCGGTAGGAGGCGTCGTATTTCGTCTGATAGCGCAGAATGGCGAGCGCGTAGTCGGCGTTGAGGATATTGGAGACGGCCCGCATCGCGTTGGTCTCCTTATAATAGAGCTCGTATTTTTTCGAGGGGTCGAGCTGCCGCACGAATTCCGTAAAAGCACAGGAAATGTAGCTCGCGCGCGGCACCGAGACCGAGAACCGCTCGGTGTCGGACGTCTCGCCGTGATAGAGCTTTTCGACGGCGTCGACCTGCCGCAGGATGGCCCGCGCGTAACCGAGGAATTCCTCGCCCTGCGCCGTCGGGAAGATGCCCTTCGGCGTGCGCTTGAAGATCTCGATGCCAAGGTCGTCCTCCAGCTCGCGGATGGCGCGGCTGAGGTTGGGCTGGCTCATGTACAGCCGCTCGGCCGCTTTCGTCATCGAAGCGTCGCTCGCGACCTCGAGCGCATATTTCAGATGCAGCAGATTCAAGGCGTCTTCCTCCCCCGGCCGCATCGCGCGGCTTGTCAGTATTATACCAGAAACGGCCGCCGATAAAAAGCGGCCCGCCGCATGGGAGCAGGGAAAGGCCGCCTGCCGCGGCGCCGTTCCTGCAAAACCGAAGCGGGAAAATAAAAACCCGCCGCAAGCGTATGTCGCTTGCGGCGGGTGGTGCGGATAACAGGAGTTGAACCTGCATGAACTTGCGTTCACTGGAACCTGAATCCAGCGCGTCTGCCAATTCCGCCATATCCGCATATATGTAAACGCGGCGGAGCCGCGAATACCGATAAGGCGCTTAAATATGATAGCATCCGCCGCCGGTTTTGTCAATCGGCGCGGCGCAAAATTTTCGTCCCGCGGCGGGGACAAAAAACGGGCGGCGGGATCTTCCGCCGCCCGCCTGTTTTCGGGGGATCACCAGATCTTTTTATAGAGCTCGATGACCTCTGCCTTCGTCGGCACGCGGGGGTTCGCCTCGGTGCAGGAGTCGTTGAGCGCGGCGTCGGCCATCGCGTCGAGCTGCGATTCGTACTCCTCCTTCGTGACCTTGACGAACTCGCTGAGGTGCATCGGGATCTTCATGTCGTTCGCCATGAAGCGCAGGTAGTTGCACAGCGAATGGATCGTCATGACCTCGTTCGAGCCGTGCAGGCCGAGCGTCGTCGCGATGTTGCAGTAGCGGAAGACGCATGCCGCCTTGACGTCGCGGTCGCGCGTTTCGCTCGTGATGCCGCTGTTGTATTCGATGATCGTCGGCAGCAGTATGGCGTTCGCACGGCCGTGCGCGATGTGGAAATGCGCGCCGAGCTGGTGCGCCATGCCGTGGTTGAGGCCGAGGTTCGCCGTGTTGAAGGCGAGCCCCGCGAGGCACGCCGCGATGTGCATCTTCCTGCGCGCGTGGCTGTCGGTATTGTCCGCGTAGGAGCGGTAGAGGAACTGGCCGCAGATGTCGACCGCCTTTTCCGCGAGCGCGCCGGAGAATTCATTCGTCTTTGTGCTGACGTAGGCCTCGATGGCGTGGGTGAGCACGTCCATGCCGGTGTCGGCGGTGACGCTCGCGGGCACGCTCATGACGAGCACCTCGTCGAGGATCGCCTCATCCGGCGTCATGTCGTCTGACACGAGCGGGATCTTGGTTTTTGTCTCGGGGTCGGTGATGACCGCGAAGGAGGTCACCTCGCTGCCCGTGCCGCTCGTCGTTGGAATGGCGATGAGGTAGGGGTGCAGCTCCTTGTTGACCTGTTCGGACATCTTGCGCACGGCCTTCGAAAGGTCGAGCGCCGAGCCGCCGCCCACGCCGATGATGCAGTCGCAGTTCGAGGCGATGAACTGCTTGACGCCCTCGGCGACCTTCTCGATGGGCGGGTCGGGGACGACGTCGGTGAACAGCTCGTAGGCGATGCCCGCCTGGTCGAGCGGCTTTTTGATGTGGCGGATGAGCCCGCTTTGCACGACAAAGGGGTCCGTGACGATGAAAACTCTCTTGTAGGGGATCGCGCTCAGCCGCTGCAGCGCGTCGTCGCCGAAATAGATATCTGTGAGGACTTCAAACTTGTTCATACACTCTCCCGGGAACATTGTTAATAATATAACAGTATAGCATCCGATCGGACCGGCGTATAGTCTGTTTTTATTTTGTTATGAAAAAATTATTCTCTTCTGCGCCCGGAGAGGGGGAAAAGCTCAGATCTCCTTAAAAAGCGCGCGGAGGCTGCCGCCGCAGGCGTCGAGCGCGGCGCGGGCATCCTGCGCGCCGGCGCCGGTGCGCAGCATGGCGGCCGCGAGCTTCACGCTGCCGTTCGCCTCGTCGAGCGCGGCGCCGAGCCGGGCGTCGTCCGTCCCGGGCGCGATGGCGCGCAGGATATTGACGCAGCGCGCGCGCAGCTTTTCGTTGGTCGCCCGGACGTCGACCATGAGATTTCCGTAGGTCTTGCCCTGCCGGATCATCGTCCCGGTCGACAGGATGTTGAGCACGAGCTTCTGCGCGGTGCCGGATTTGAGGCGGGTCGAGCCGGTGAGGGCCTCGGGACCGACCTCCACTTCGACGGCGACGTCGCTGTGCGCCGCGAGCGCGCTGTGCTTGTTGTTCGTGACGCACACGGTTGCCGCGCCGACGCTTCTTGCATAGTCGAGCGCGCCGATGACGTAGGGCGTGCGCCCGCTCGCCGCGATGCCGCACACGACGTCGTCGGCGCACACGTGCGCTTCCGCGAGCTGTTGCGCGGCGGCCGCGGGGTCGTCCTCGGCGTTTTCCACGGCGCTGCGGATGGCCCGGTCGCCGCCCGCGATGAAGCCGAGGACGCGGTCGGGCGGGGTCGAAAAGGTCGGCGGACATTCCGACGCGTCGAGAATGCCGAGCCGGCCGCTCGTCCCGGCGCCGATGTAGATGAGCCTGCCGCCGCGCCGCATGCGCGCCGTGATGAGGTCGACCGCCGCTGCGATGGCGGGGGCCTGTTCGTCCACGGCGTCCGCGAGCACGCGGTTTTCGTCGTTGAGGCGGCGCACCATGTCGAGCGTCGAAAGAAGGTCGATGTCGGCGGTGCGTTCATTGCGCTGCTCCGTGCGGAGCTTTCCGATCTCCTCCGGTCTTGCCGTCATAGCCGGTCTCCCTTCCATGCCGTCAGGCACATTCACACACCGAAAAGATGCCGGATCGCCTTTGCGACGCCGGCGTTTTCCACGGTATCGGTGATATAATCCGCGATCTCCTTGATGTCGTCCGTGGCGTTGCCCATGGCGACGCAGTAGCCGGCGCGCCGCATGATGGCGGCGTCGTTGCCGCTGTCGCCGAAGACGACGGCCTGCTCGGGCGCAAAGCCGAGATGCGCGCACAGCTTTTCGAGCCCCACGGCCTTACTGACGCCGCGGGGCGTGATCTCGACGGTGTCGGTGTCGGTGATGACGATCTCGGCGTCGAGCGTTTTCCGGAGCATGTCGGCGTTGGCCTGCGCTTCGGCGGCGCTCTCAAAGCGGGCGCCGAATTTGACGACGGGCCCGTCGATGCCGTCGATGAGCGCGCGCAGCGTCGGGACGGTGGCGTAGAGATTGTCGAGCTCCGCGCGGACGATGCGGCGCTGCTCGGCCGTGTCGTAATAGCGCAGAACCTTTTCGACGTCGGCGCGGGTGATGGCGCCGCTCTCGCGGCTCGCGTAATGCACGTTCTCCGTCAGCCCGCCGAGCAGCGTGGCTATGCTGCGCGCGGTGTCGGCCGGCATTTCGGACACCGAAAAGATCTCGCGCGAGCGGATGTCGGCGATGATGCCGCCGTTCGATGCGACCGCGTACCGGAAGTAGGGAACGTCCCGCACCGCCGCCGGCAGGAAAAAGGGATGGCGGCCGGTCGAGATGACCGTCTCGATGCCGCTGTCGTGCAGCCGTCCGATCGCGGCCCGCGTTTCGGGCAGCAGCTCGGCGTTTTCATAGATCGTGCCGTCGAGGTCGAATGCGGCAAGCCGCATGTTGTCCTTGTCGAATCCAGCCGCCAATTATTCCTCCCCGAAGCCCGACTCGATGAGCGCGACAAGCGCGTCGACGGCCTCCTTCTCGTCCGGTCCGTCCGCGGTGATCTCGATCTCCGTGCCCTGCGCGATGCCGATGGAGAGCAGGCGGATGATGGATTTCGCGTTGACGGGTTCATCGCTGCTTTCGGTCTCCCGGATGGTGATCTTCGATTCGAAGGATTTCGCCTTCAGCACGAAGTCGGACGCCGGGCGGGCGTGCAGCCCTGTTTCATTGACGACGGTGGTCTTGCGTGTGATCATTTTTTATTCTCCTTTATTGCAATCAAAGGCACTTGATGACCTTTTTGTATTTTTCGATGTACTGCGCGTTGCGCGCGTCGCCGCCGGGGACATTGCTCGAGGCGTACGTCTCGAGCGGGAAGCCCTCTTTTTCAGCGAGCTCGACGAGGTCGGCGACGATGGTGTGCAGGATCATCGCACCGGCGATGGTCGACGTCGGGCAGATGCTGCCGCTTTTGGCGGGCACGCACGCGTCGCCCAGCACGCCGCAGTTGTCGAGCACGATGTCGCACAGCTCGTAGAGCTTTTTCCCGCTGTGGTGGCGCGACGCGAGGGGCTTCGAGTGCGCGAGGTTGGTCAGGGCGATGGTGAGCGCGCCGCGCTGCTTTGCGCCGAGCGCCATTTCGATGGGCAGGGGATTGATGCCGCTGTTGGAGATGACGATGAGCGCGTCGTTTTCCCCGACGCCGTATTCGTTCAGCAGCGACTCGGCGACGCCCTCCCGCCGCTCGTACTGCGACGAGGCCGACGCCGAGACATGCAGCATCAGCTCGTCGTTGAGGATGGGGCACACGCGCACGAGACCGCCCGCGCGGTAAAAGACCTCGAGCGCGAGGAGATGGCCGTGGCCGGTGCCGAAGGTGTAGATCATGCCGCCTTTTTTGAGGCGCGCGAGCAGCTGCGCCGCCGCCGCCTCGTAATCGTCCGCATGGTCTTCGATGCGGCCCAGTACATTTTCGACCTGTTCAAAATAAGCTTCCGCGTAATCCATGGTGCTTCCTCCTTATTCCGCGATGAGCGCGCAGATCTCCCGCGTGATCTGTTCCGTGCCGCCCTTCGGCAGGGGGGACATGAGGCTCTCGTAGGTCCTGCCGTATTCTCCCTCGTCCGCCATGTAGCCGGCGTAGTCGTCGGCGTATCCCCAGATGAGCGTCAGCTTCGCGGGGCTCGCCTCTTTGATCTGCCGGCCGAAGCGCGCGAACAGCTCGCCGGGCATTTTGCAGACGTACAGCTCGCCCAGGCGAAGGATCGACGCGTTGTAATCGGCGACGACGTGGGGCTGCGCGAGCTTGAGACCGACGGCGAACAGCGACGACTGCAGGATCTTGTGCTTGTCGTATGCCGTCTCGGCCGCCATCGCGCGATCGAGCTCGCCGCGGCGCTGCTTCCACTCGGCGGGGTCGATGTCGTATTCCCGATGATAATTATACAGCTGCGCGCGCGGGTGCGCAAGCGACAGCGGCCGCCAGTCGTCCCCGGCGAAGAGCTGCGCGGCGATGCCGCCGCCGGTGCGCTCGAGCTCCGCGGGGTCGTGGCCCCTGCGGTAATTGCGGTTGCTCATGTCGCCGGCCGCGCCCTGCATCATGACGGGATAGATGCCGCGGCGGGCGAAATATGCGCGGCTGAGGTAGCCGAGCAGATCGCCGCTGATGAGAAGATTGTCCGCCCCGAGCACCGTCGGGTGGCAGGCGATGTTGATCGCCGCGGCGAGCGCGTCGCCGTGCGCACCGACGAATTCAAGCACGGTGACGTCCTTGTCCTCCGGCTTGCCGACGCCGTTGCGGTTGCCGTAAAAGCCCTCGACCGAAACGGTGCGGTAGCGGGCCTGCGCCGGGGTGAAGCCCTTGTTGAAGCAGTCGGCGATCGTCGCGAAGATCGTTTCCTTCAGCTGCGCCTGATAACCGTTCCAAAAGGACGCGTCGGCGTTCTCGTCGTACATTTTGAGGCGCGGCGAGCGGATCTCCGGCGCGGCATGGGTGTGGATGGCGGCGATCGTCACGAGATCGGGATCGACGCTGTACTCGACGGCGAGCTGCTGCTTCACCCATTCGACGATCTCCTTCGTCAGCATGAGGATCTCGACATCACAGAAGACGACGTACCGCCCGTCGGCGTAAAGCACGGCGGCCGTGCATTTGAGCTCGTCGAGGACGCCGGCCGATTTCTCCGTGCGCATGGAGTATCCCGCGAGGTAGCAGGGCTGGGACGGCGTCACATACCGGGTCGACGTGGAAACGCGCAGCATGGTCAGTTCCTCCTGTAGTTTTCGAGCATTTGCCGGTTGAAAACGCGCTCGCCCTCGGCGGCCCGGTCAAAGACCCTGCGGCCGCCGACGTAGGTCTCGAGCGCCCTGTAATCGTCGCTGATGACGACAAAATCGGCGTCCTTCCCCGGCAGCAGCGAGCCCTTGCGGTCCGCGAAGCCGTACTTGCGGCAGGCGTTGAGCGAGCACAGGCGCAGCGCGAGCGAAAGATCGACGCCGAGGTTTTCGACGAGGTTGCCGACGCCGAAAAGCACCGGCTTGCTGCTGCCGCGCAGCCGGCCGCCCGGCTCGCGGACGAAGCCCTGCCCGTCGACGATGATCTCGCCGCCCGAGCCGGGGAACCCGCCGTAGATGCCCGCGGGCGCGCCGGAATAGCCCGTGCAGTCGGAGATCATCATGATGCGGTCGAGCGGCTTTGCGCGCAGGATGAGCCGCAGCATGTCGTTGCAGACGTGCAGCCCGTCGCAGATGAGCTCGCAGCTCACGCGGTCGTCGAGCAGCGCCGCGCCGAGGCCGCCGACGCCGCGGTGGTGGATGCCCGTCATGACGTTGCACAGGTGCGTCGCGACGCTGACGCCGCGGTCGAACGCCGCGAACGCCTGCTCGGCGGTGCAGTCGGTGTGGGTGAACGCCGCGGTCACGCCGCGGTCGATGAGCAGATCGATGAGCTCGTCGGCGCCCGGCAGCTCGGGGGCGAGCCCCATGAGCCGCAGCTGCCCGCCGGCCGCGTCGATCATGTCGTTCGCGAGCGCGAGATCGATCGGCCGCGGGGGCGTGCGCGTGCCCTTTTCGCCGACGCGGTTGAGATAGGGCCCTTCGAAATGGGCGCCCGCGACCGCGGCGCCGTCCTGCGGCCGGCCGACGCGCGCGGCGACCGCCGCGAGCAGGCCGAGCGCCCGCTCTCCGTCGCCCGCCGCGCTGAAAAGGGTCGGGAAAACAAGGGTCACGCCTTCGCTCGCCGCGCCCTTCAGATAACCGTCGAGATCGCGCCCGACGCCGCTCGCGTCGTCCCACAGGGAATAGCCCTGCGTGCCGTGGTTGTGCGTGTCGAAAATGCCCGGGATAACGCGCAGATCGCCGAGATCGCGCGCGCCCGGACAGTCGCCGGCGGCGATGCGCCGGATGACGCCGCCCTTGACCTCCATGAAGCCGTCGACGACGCCGTATTCGGCGCAGATTCTTTTTGATCGCAGCAGCATGGGCGTCACCCCGCGTCGGCCGGGAAGCGGATGCCCGCGCCCAGCCGCGCCTTCTCCGTCATGCGCATCGCGAGCAGGCTGTTCTCGAACAGCTCGTCGAGGCGCAGGACGTCCTTCGACAGGAAAATATCGGCGAAATCGCGCAGCTCGTAGACGAGCGCGTTTTCGTCGGTCTGTACGTCGTAATGGGTCTGGCCTTCCGCGGTGTGAACGTCGAAGCCGAGGCAGCGGCTGCTTTCGCCCCGCATATAAATATAGCCGCGCTCGCCCTGCAGCTGCGCGAAGTTTTCGCTGCGGCTGTCCTTCGCGCCGACCGCGGTGCACACCGTGCCGTCGTAGCGCAGCGTCAGGATGCCCGACGTGTCGATGCCGTTGGCCGCGAGATTGGGCAGATACGCGATGTCCTGCGGTTCTCCGAAAAGCCCGAGCAGGAAATACAGATTGTAATAATTGATATCCATCAGCGCGCCGCCTGAAAAGGCGGGGCTGAAGACATTCGGATCCTTGCCCTCGAGGAAGGCTTTATACCGGCTGGAATACTGCGAGAAGTTGAGCTGGGCGAGGCGCGGCGCGCCGATATCGCCGAGATGCGCCCGCAGCAGCCGGTAATTCGGCAGATGCGGCACGGTGATCGCCTCGAACAGGAAGAGCTCTTTCTCCCGCGCGAGGGCGATGAGCTCGCGCAGCTCGCGCGACGTCGACACGAACGGCTTTTCGCAGATGACGTTCCGCCCTGCGCACAGCGCGTCGCGCGCCCACTCAAAATGCAGCGAATTCGGCGACGCGACGTAGACAAAGTCGAGCGCCTCGTCGCCGAGAAAGGCCGCGCGGTCACAGCTGTATCGCGCGGCGCCGTGTTTCTTTGCAAATTCGCGCGCCTTTTCCTTTTCGCGGGAATAGACGCAGGTGACTTCCATGTCCGGCACGCGGCTGACGGCGTCGAAGAAGTTGTCGACGATGAAGCCGGTGCCGACGGTACCGATGCGGATCATTTTTTCTTCTCCTTTTTTTCGGCGGGCGCGCTTTGCTGCTTTTCCTGGCGGTCGAGCTTTTTCTGCGCCGCCGCGTGCTGTTCCTCCCGTATGGTCTCGTCGAAGGTCTTGATGACGATGCCCTTGTTGTAGTAGGCGTTGAGATATTTGATGCCGACGTTCTTGTTGTTCTCGAGCTTCTGCACGGCGGGCGCGAGCTCGGGAAGGTAGCTGATGAGCACGTTGGGAATTATAAAGATCTGGCCGGGCTTCGTCTCATCGTACGTCACGAAGACGGTGCCCTGCGGCACTTCGCCCGTCTCGCAGTTCATCTTCTCGTAGAACTTCGCGTCGACGAGCTTCGTGAGGTCGGGCGTGACGATGTCGCCCGTAAACTCGTACAGCCAGTAATTTGCAAAACTCGAATCCCGCATGGGCATGATGCGCTTTGCGCTCTTGATGTTGGCGACGGCGATCTTTCCCGCGCGCGCCATTTTCGTGATGACCCGCTTGTCCCAGCCGCTCTCGAGCCATTTGAACAGCCACAGCAGCAGCAGCGCGACGCACACGAAGCCGATGAGATAGGGCGACTTGTACTGCGGCAGGTTGCGGTAGACGTAGATATAGCCGCCCGCGAGCGCGAGGACGACCGCGGTGATGAGGATGAGCAGGTTGTTGAGGATTTTTGCGATTTTCAGCTGCATAGGGGGGCTCCTTTTCCGCTTCTTAGGCAGAGTGGTCACTTCGATCGCTCAAAGTGACCACTCTGTTCATACGTGCAATGTCGGCGCGCCGCTGCGCGCCCGTCCGGCAGTCCGGGCGGAGATCACAGACCCGCTCTCGTGAGCAGCTCGAGGAAATCCTGCGGCTCGTAGGTCGAGACGGTCTGCGTCGTGAGCTTGCCGCCGCGCAGCTCCGCGATCTTCCGGTAGATGACCGCGTCTTCTTTTGTGGCGGCGATGGAGCGCTTTTCGACCATCACATAGTCGGTCCCCGCGACGGGCGCGGCGTTTCCGACGTTGACTTCGTCGACCTTGAGACCGCTCTCGAGGATGCGCAGCGCGTCCGCCGGGAATTTCGCGATGACGAACAGCGTCTGGTCGGGGTGCTCGGTGTCGTATTTGATGAGATCGTCCACCGACAGCACGAGGACCTTGGCGTCCCTCGCCGCGAGCGGCAGCGCCATCTTCTGGATGGGATCCTTCGCGACGGCGTCGTTGACGACGGCGATCGCGTCGGCGTTGATGCGGCGCATCCAGGTGACTGCCACCTGGCCGTGGATGAGCCGGTTATCAATGCGAAGGTGTTTGATCATTTGTTGTTCAGCCCTCTCTGTTTCATAAGTTCGTTGACGTCCACCGTTCCAACCTTCGCCATTTCAAGCGTTTCGGAAGTGATCTCATCGAGATCGCTGGTGTCCTCCCGCGTGGATAACAGTGTGACAAGCATCGGCATGCTCAATCCCGACAGGACGCGCACTCTGTCGCCCAGCAGATACATCGACCGGTTGCAGGGCGTGCCGCCGAGCAGGTCGGCGAGGATGAAGACGCCGTCGCCGGTGTCGACCTCCTTGACCTTTGCCTCGAGCTTTGCCTGGAACTCATCTGGGTTGTCTTCGGGCCATAATGTCAGACTCTCGCACTGACAAAAGTCCGGATACAGCATGGGCGCCGACGTCATCATTCCATCGGCCATTCCGCCGTGGCTTACCAGAACGATTCCGACCATATCAGCCGATGATACCGAGCGCGCCCAGGATAAAGGCGAGAACGGCGACGATCAGGATGACCTTGACCGGGGACAGCTTCTTGGTCTTCAGCAGCCAGTAGCAGAGCCCGACGAGGCAGATCGGAAGCAGATACGGCAGCACGCCGTCGAGCGTATCCTGCAGCGCGACCGTCTTGGAGACGACCTCGCCGGCCTCGTTTTTGAAGTCCTTCGTGTAGGCGTATTTCAGCTTGATGCCGATCATGCTCGGCACGAAGCCGCCGACGACGGTCAGACCGAGGATCTGGGCAGCCTCACGCAGCGTGTTGAAATCGCTGTTGCCGCTGATGTCCTCGATGATCTTGACGGAGCGGTTGTAGCCCCACTTGAACAGCGGCCAGCGCAGGAGGAAGAGGATGAGCAGCGGGATGATGACCATCGGAACGGCCAGGATGCTGCCCTCGTTCGCCAGCGACGCCGCGAGGATGTAGGTGATGGGCTGTACGAGAACAGCCTGGATGGTGTCGCCGATACCGGCCATCGGGCCCATGAGGGCGACCTTGATGCTGTCGGACATCTCGGGCTGATAGTCCTCTTCAAGGGCGACGGAAGCGCCCATGATGACGGCCGAAGCGCCCGGATGGGAGTTGTAGAACTGCATGTGGCGCTGCAGGTTTTCGCAAACCTCATCGTTGGTGTCATACAGTTCCTTCATGATCGGGACCATCGAATACGCGAAACCGGAAGCCTGCATGCGCTCGTAGTTCCAGCACCACTGCAGTGTCCAGTTGTGGCGGTTCGCGGCCTGCTTCAATGCCGCGGCGGAAAGCTTTTTATTTGTTCTTGCCATCTTATTCAGCCTCCCCCTTCGACTTCTTCGCAAAGAGCGCGCCGGCAACGATGCCTACGATCGCGAGGCCGAGCGTCGGAACGCCCATGAACGCGAACAGAGCATAGCCGAGCAGCATGAACGGCCAGTAGTGCTTGATATCCATGTAGGACAGCAGCAGCGCAAAGCCGACGGCCGGCAGACATTTGCCGATGACGGACAGGCCGTTCTTGATCCAGGCGTACTTCGCGACGAAATCCGCGATATAGGTGTATTTGTCAATGAAGAGCATGCCGATAAATACAGGAATGAAACGGCTCCAGAACCAGCCCATGGTGCCGAGCAGATGCCATTTCTCGAAAGCCTTGACGTCTTTCCGCGCGAGGGCTCTGTCGCCGCCGTGCTGGAAGACCGTCGTCGCCGCGCGGCCGAGGATGTCGAACCAGGACATCAGCAGCGCGATGACGGAGCCGATGACGATGCCCTGCGTGACGTCGCCGCTCTGGGAGGCGACGACGACGCCGAACATGGCGCCGACATTGTAGTCAGGCGTTGTGGCACCTCCGTAGGTGTAGAACCCGAGGGCCATCAGCGCGCAGGCTGCGCCGACCTGAAGACCGAGCGAAACGTCGCCCACGATGAGTCCGGTCACGAATGCGAAGATGATGGGGGTGTACAAGCCGCCCATTGACAACGATGCAAACAGGATCATAAGTCCCGTGAACGTTGCCAGCACGAACGCAAGTAACACAGTGTTCATAGCTTACTCCTTACTCAAATATTTTATTTTAAACGGGGAACAACACCCGTCCAAAATCACACGTGATAGAGCCGGTCAAAGTACCGGTCGAGCAGCACCTGGTTGTATTCGGCGCCGCCGTCGACGTTCTGGGATTTGAAGAAGGGCGGCGTGATGCCGCGCGCGAGCAGCATCTTCGCCGCTTCGAGCACGACCGCCTGCAGCGCGACCGCCGTCGTGATCGTCGACATGCCGCAGATCGCCGTGTCGAGCCCCTCGAGCTCGATGCACGCGTCGCCGTCGGGGACCTGGTTGTCGATGACGACGTCCGCGATCTCGAACAGCCGTTTGCCGGATTTGTGCTTGGAGGTGAGCTTTTTGCTCGACGCGACCGACGTGACGGCCACGACCTTCGCGCCGCGCTCCTTCGCCTGGCAGGCGATCTCGAGCGGCAGCGGATTGCGGCCCGAATTCGAGATGATGAAGACGACGTCGCCCTTGCGGATGTCGACCTTCTGCATGAAGATCTCGCCGACGCCCGGGACCGCCTCGTACATGCCGCCGGCCGGTTCCTTGATCGCCTTCGTGGGGACGAAGCCGCCCGCGCGGTGGCACAGCTCAAGCGCTCCCGCGTTCGAATGCCCCGAGCCGAACGCCTGCAGCAGGCCGCCCGCCTCGAACGTGTCGGCGATGCATTTCGCCGCGGCCAGGATATTGTCGCCCTGCGTGGCCTTCAGACGGGCGATGAGTTCTTCCGCCGTAGAAAATACTTCGTTGTCCATTTTTTTCAGCCCTTCGTCAACATTTTCGGCAAAAAGTGTACAATAATACTATAAATCCCATAAATTGCTAAACTTATTTAGTGAAAATCTATTAATATTCTGTAAACAGGATATAGTCCGGCCGTTCCTTTGTCAAGCCGGAGAAGATGAAAAGACCAAAATTCCGCAAATCGTACAATAAAGACGAACCGATTTGTGCATTTTCTCACTTGACAGGCGGCGGAACTCTACAGCGCATGCAGCAGGGCGACAAAAGAGCGCAGCGCGTCCCCGTCGACGACGGCGACGGCGTCGGGCGCGCCGGCGCCGGGCGCGGCGAAACTGACCGCGGCGCCGGCCGCGGAGGGGTCGCTGCGCGCGGTGTGGCAGGTGAAATGCAGCTGGCGCACGCCGGTGTCCCGCGCGAGCGCGGCGGCATTGTGCGGCCGGACGCCCCCGCCCGCGAGGATCTCGATGCGCCCGCGCGCGCAGGCGACGCAGCGCCGGATGCAGTCGGCGCCGTCGGGCGCCGCGGGCTGGCGTCCGCTCGTGAGCACGCGGGAAAAGCCGAGGCGCACGAGCGTTTCGATGTCGTCCTCCGGCGCGCCGCGCAGCACGTCGAAGGCGCGGTGGAAGACGGTCTGCGCGCCGCCGGCGGCCCGCACGAGGCGGGCGCAGCGCGGCTCGTCGATGCGCCCGTCCGCCGTCAGGCAGCCGAAGGCGAACCCTGCGGCGCCGGCGTCGCGCAGCGCGCGCGCGTCGCGCACCATCGTGTCGAATTCGGCGTCGGAATAGCAAAACCCGCCGGCGCGCGGGCGCAGCATGCAGATGACGGGCAGCTGCGCGCGCGAGAGCGCGGCGGCGAGCATCCCGGGGGTCGGCGTCAGGCCGCCCGCGCACAGCGCGCAGTTGAGCTCGGCGCGGTCGGCGCCCGCCGCCGCGGCGCGTTCGACGTCGTCCGCCGAGCCGCAGCAGACTTCCGCGAGGATCCCGTTCGGCATTGCGCATGACCTCCTCTTATAATAAATTATACATTTCGAAAACCTTATATATGCCGTCCTCGTCGACGCCGGGCGCGACGACATCCGCCGCCGCGAGCACGTCCGGCTCGCTGCCGCCCATCGCGACGCCCACGCCGGCCGCCCGCAGCATGGCGATGTCGTTGCCGCCGTCGCCGAAGGCCATGCTGCTTTCGGCGGGGATGCCGAAATATTCGAGCACGCTGCGCATGCCGACGTCCTTGCCGCCGAGCAGCGGGATGACGTCGCAGGTGATGGGATTGTAGCGCACCGTCGTGCTGCTGCGAAGCGCCGCGCGCAGCGCTTCGTCGCCCTCCGGGCCGAGGAAGGGGGCGAGGCCGTAGACCTCGCGCTCCGGGAGCCGGGAGACGTCGCGCACCTCGTAAAGGGGGATCTTTATGTTTTTCTGGAAGGCGCGCACGACGTCGTCCACGCGGCTGATGTAGTTGCATTCGAGCTCGCCCACGAGCAGCGCGCAGTCCCGCTGCCGGCAAAAGTCCAGCACCGCCGCGACGTCGCGGGGATCGAGCGGCCGCCGGCGGATGAAGACGCCGTCGGCGAGGTAGCAGACCTGCCCGTTGCAGGCGACAAAGCCGTCGAGCGGAACGCCCCGGAGGATCGCGCCCTCCTCCGCCGTCCGGGTGTTGCGCCCCGTCGCGGCGAAGACCCTGACGCCCTTCGCGCGGGCGCGCCGCAGCGCCTCGAGCGCGCTCGCGGGGATGGTCCGGGTGGCGCTGCTCGTGAGGGTGTTGTCGACGTCGAGAAAGACAGCTTCGATCATACGGGATCCTTTCTTTGGAAAATTTACAAAAAATCGCGGAGACTTCTTTTCAAATTGTATCTAAAATGCTACCATAATGTAAAGATTTATTTTAGGAGGCGAACGAATGAGAATCCGAAACGGCCTTGTTTTCTGCGACGACGGGGCGCTGCGGCGCACGGACGTCAATGCCTGCGGGGATGTGATCTGCGAGACGGCGCAGGGCGACGAGCTCGACGCGTCGGGCTGCATCGTCGCGCCCGGCTTCGTCGACTGCCACATCCACGGCGCGCACGGGCGCGATTTCTGCGAAGCCTCGGCCGAAGCGAACGGCGAGATCGCCGCCTATCTCGCGTCCGTCGGCGTGACGAGCTATCTCGGCACGACGATGGCCATGGAGAAGGATACGCTGCGCGCGATGCTGCGCTGCGCGAAGGAGTGCATGGACGCGCCGCGGGCGGGCTGCGCGGTCATGCGCGGGGTCAATCTCGAGGGGCCCTTCGCGTCCAAGGAGAAAAAGGGCGCGATGCAGGAGTCGCTGCTGCTGCAGCCCGACGTCGGATTTCTGCGCGAGCTCGACGGGCTGTGCGGCGGGCGCATCCGCTTTGCGGACGTCGCGCCGGAGCTGCCGGGCGGCATGGAGTTCGTCCGCGAGGCCGCCGGCACCTTCGTCGTGAGCATCGCCCATTCCGCCGCCGACTATGACACCGCGAAGCAGGCGTTCGAGTGCGGCGCGACGCATGTGACGCATCTTTACAACGCGATGGCGCCGTTCTCCCACCGCGCGCCGGGGCTCATCGGCGCGGCGATGGATTACGCGAAGGACGTCGAGCTCATCAGCGACGGCATCCATGTCCACCCCGCGGCGGTGCGCGCCGCATTCAAAATGTTCGGCGGCGACCGCGTCTGCCTCATCAGCGACGCGATGATGGCCTGCGGCATGCCCAACGGGCAGTACGAGCTCGGCGGCCAGGCTGTCACGGTGAAGGACGGCCTCGCGACGCTCGCGAGCGGCACCATCGCCGGCAGCGCCACGCCGCTGCCGGAGTGCTTCCGGCGCGCCGCGGGCGAGTTCGGCGTGCCGCTCGAGGAGGCGCTCAGGGCCGCGACGATCAATCCCGCGCGCGCCGCGCGCATCGACGGCGAGGTCGGCAGCATCACGCCCGGCAAGCGGGCCGATTTCACGCTGCTCGACGAGCAGACGCTCCGGGTGCGCCATTGCGTGCTCGCCGGCCGGCTGCTCTTCTGAGAAGCCGCGCGCGGACCGGATCAAAAAAACAACAAGCGCCGGGGCCCGCTGAAAACGGGCTCCGGCGCTTTTCTGCCGAATAGCCGGGGAAGGGGGGAGCTCACAGCGCGCCGCGCGCGAGCGGCATGCTCATGCAGCGCGGGCCGCCGCGCCCGCGGGAGAGCTCGGAGCTCGGGATGGGGATCGTTTTGATGCCGCTTTCCTCCAGCAGCCGGTTGGTGACGGTATTGCGGTCGTAAACGACGACGACGCCCGGCCGCACGCACAGCGTGTTCGACCCGTCGTTCCACTGTTCGCGCTCGGAAGCGATGCGGTCGCCGCCGCCGCAATAGATAAGGCGGATCTTTTCGAGATGGAGGTAGTCCATCAGGATGCGCTCGAAGCCGCCCGCGAGCTCGCGGATGCGCGGCTCGCCGGCGCGCCCGGGGGTGAGCTCGAAAACGCGCAGCGACTGGATGATGCCGGGGTGGACGGTGAAGGCGTCTTCCGCGACCTGCGTGAAGACGGTGTCGATATGCATGAAAGCGCGCGTCGGGGGGATGGTGAAGGCGAGCACAGTGCGGATGGGGCACCGCTCGTCCGCGAAGATGCCGCGCGCGAGCGACTCGACCGCCGCGGCGCTCGTGCGCTGCGATATGCCGACGCCGAGAAGCGTTTCGGAGAAGTTCAGGATGTCGCCGCCCTCGAGGCTTGGCGCCATCTGCGGGGTGTAGTAGAGCGGCGTGTCCCGGAAATCGGGATGATACCGGAAGATATAGCTCGCGTAGATCGTCTCGCGCTGGCGCACCGCGGAATACATGCGGTTGACGCTCGCGCCGCGCCCGATGCTCGAAAAGGTGTCGCGCGTGAAATACAGGTTGGGCAGCGGGTCGACGATGAACATCTGGCGGTCGCGCCCGACGAGCTCCGAAAGCCGCCCGCGCGACGACGGCAGCTCGTCGTCGGTGATGCCGGCGACGGTCCTGCGCACGAGCTCGCGCTCGTCGCAGCCGTTGAGCAGGATGTCCGTCAGCCGCTTTGACGTCTGCGCGTCGGCGATGCCGGCCATGCGGATGAAATCGCCGACGAACTGCCGCTTGACGGATTCGTCCGTGCGCAGGACGTCGGACATGAGATCCTCGAGATAGACGACCTCGGCGCCCTCGCGGCGCAGCACGTCGGCGAAGAAGTCGTGCTCCTCCTGCGCGCGCTGCAGGTAGGGGATGTCGTCGAACAGCAGCCGGGCGAGCATCTCGGGCGAAAGATGCTCCAGCTCCCGCCCCGGCCGGTGCAGCAGCACCCTCCGAAGCGGCGCGATCTCGCTTGTGACGCAGATACTCATGGCAGCCTCCGTTTTGCAGTCCTTTTTTCCATTGTAGTGGATTCCGGCCGCCGCCGCAACCCCCGCGGCGGCTTTCACCGCGGGGGATTTTGTTTTTTTGAAAGCGCGGCCCGGTCTTTTCAGACGCGGGAATATAATGTATAATAAAACCGGTGCGGCGGCCGCGCGCAAAGGCGTCCGGTCCCGCGCGAATACGTTGGAGGGATGCATGGCATGGGTACGAATCTGTCCGGCCGCAGTTTTCTGAAGATCCTCGATTTTTCCGAGCAGGAGATCCTGTATCTCCTCTCGCTCGCGGAGAATTTTAAAAATCTCAAGCGCGCGGGAACGCCGCACGCCTATCTTTCCGGCAAGAACATCGTGCTGCTTTTCGAGAAGACGTCGACGCGCACGCGCTGCTCCTTCGAAGTGGCGGGGCGCGACCTCGGCATGGGCGTGACCTATCTCGATCCCGGCAGCTCCCAGATGGGGAAGAAGGAGAGCATCGCCGACACCGCCCGCGTGCTGGGGCGCATGTACGACGGCATCGAATACCGGGGCTTTTCGCAGGCGATCGTCGACACGCTCGCGCGCTTCGCGGGCGTGCCTGTGTGGAACGGGCTGACCGACGATTTTCACCCGACGCAGGTGCTCGCCGACGTGCTGACGCTCAAGGAGAAGACGGGCCGCATCAAGGGCAACCGGCTCACGTTCATGGGCGACGCCCGCAACAACATGGGCAACTCGCTGATGGTCATCTGCGCGAAGCTCGGCATGCATTACACCGCCTGCGCGCCGCGGGCGCTCTTCCCGGCCGCGGCGCTCGTGGAGCAGTGCCGCGCGCTCGCGGCCGAAAGCGGCGGCAGCGTGACGCTCACCGAGGACGTCGCCGCGGGAACGAAGGGCGCCGACGCGATCTACACCGACATCTGGGTGTCGATGGGCGAGCCCGACGCCGTGTGGGAGGAGCGCATCCGCCTGCTGTCGCCCTATCAGGTCAACGCGGCGGCGATGGCCGGCGCGAAGCCGTCGGCGGTGTTCATGCACTGCCTGCCGTCCTTCCACAACACCGACACGACCATCGGCGCGCAGATCGCCGAGCGCTTCGGCATCGGGGAAATGGAAGTCACCGACGAGGTGTTCGAGTCGCGGCAGTCGGTCGTCTTCGACGAGGCGGAAAACCGCATGCACACCATCAAGGCCGTGCTGTACGCGACGCTCCGGTAGAGCGGGCGCGGCGCGCGGATACCGTATTTAAGGGATTTGAGGGCGGGGCCGCCCGACGATCATCAGACGTGAGGTGAACGCTATGTCTTTCTCTTTGCCGGTCTATCGCCGGCCCGACTTTTCCGCGGCGCTCTTTGCGGGCGCGCCGGACGTCAAAACCGCGCCGGCGGCGGACGGCGTCGCGCCGGAGGGCTTCCACAGCACCTCCATGTTCCCCGAATATTTCAAGGTCGGCGGCGCATGGACGCTTGCCGCGCGCAGCCGGATGGACGCGAGCGTCGTCCTGCGCGCGGACGGCGGGCTCGACGTCGTCGAGAACCGCAACCTGAAAAAGGGCGACCGCGTCGTCCTCGGGCGCACCGAGCGGGGCGAGGAGGGCATCTTCGTGCACGCCGACGGCTTTTCCGACGGCGGCGCGCAGAGCGCCGATCAGTTCGCCTTCCGCGCCGGTCGCAGCCGCGAGACGTCCTACACGAAGGACTACGACGAGCTCGCCGCGCTGCTCGAATACGAGCGCGGCCGCGGCAAGATCATCTGGGTCATGGGGCCGGCGTTCGCCTTCGACGCGGGCGCGCGCGACGCGATGGTCCGCATCGTGAAGGCGGGCTATGTCCACGGCCTCATGGCGGGCAACGCGCTCGCGACACACGACCTCGAGGGCAGCCACCTGCACACGGCGCTCGGCCAGGACATCTATACCCAGCGCAGCGTGCCCAACGGCCACTACAACCATCTCGACGTCATCAACCGCGTGCGCGCGTGCGGCTCCATCCCCGCGTTTATCGAAAAATACCGGCCGGAGGACGGCATCGTCTGCGCCTGCGTGCAGAAGAACGTGCCCCTCGTGCTCACCGGCTCCATCCGGGACGACGGGCCGCTGCCCGAGGTGATCGGGGACGCCTATGCGGGCCAGAGCGCCATGCGCGCGATGGTCGGCGACGCGACGACGGTCATCTGTCTCGCGACGATGCTGCACACCATCGCGGCGGGAAACATGACGCCCAGCTTCCACGTCGGGCCGGACGGGACGGTGCGCCCCGTCTATCTCTACACCGTCGACGCCGACGAGTTCGTCGTCAACAAGCTGCTCGACCGCGGCAGCCTGTCCGCGCGCACGATCGTCACGAACGTGCAGGACTTCATCACGAAGCTCGCCGGCCGGCTGGGCGTGTGACTTGCGGCAGGATCGGCGGAAGGGGCCGCTCCCCGGGTGGGGCGCGGCCCCTTTTTTGTGCTTCGCGGGCGCGGATTTCGTTAAAACCTTGACAATCCCCGCGCGCACGGGTAAACTGAAGATGCGAAAATATGTGCATTGTGCACATGGCGTCAAAACGGGCCGCAGAAAAATTTGTCAAATTCTGCGTTTTTTGCGGCCGACGGAAGAAAGGGGAAACGACATTGAAAGCAGCCTACGAGCCTCTGTTCACCCCGTGGAAGATCGGCAATGTGGAGATCAAGAACCGCATCGTCATGACCTCCATGGGCGGCACTTCCATTTTCGGCTGGATGGAGCCGAACCACTTCGACAGGGAGGCGGCCGGTTTTCTTCTCGAGCGCGCGAAAAACAACGTCGGTCTCATCCTGCCGGGCATCGCCCCCATCCGCGACATCCTGCTGGGCAAATGGCTTTATCAGGGCAAGGGGAAATTCGACGAGCTGCGGGAATTCATGGACGAGTTCCACAAGACGGGCTGCAAGCTGTTCATTCAGCTGACGGCCGGCTTCGGCCGTTCGCTCGCCATCAACGACATCATGGTCAAGGCGCTGCACAACAAGGCGCTCGGGACGGCGCTCAAGCCCTTCCTCGATGTCAGCTATCTCACGGCGAGCGCGAGCGCGACGCCCAACCGCTGGGAGGACAGCTGCATCTCCCGCCCGCTGACGGTGAAGGAGATCGACGAGATGGTCGAGGCCTTTGCGAAGACGGCGAAGCTGTGCATGGACGCGGGGGTCGACGGCGTCGAGGTGCACGCGGTGCACGAGGGCTATCTGCTCGATCAGTTCACGATGAAATACACGAACCTGCGCACCGATGAATACGGCGGCAGCTTCGAGAACCGCTACCGCTTCCCGGTCGAGATCGTCCGGGCCATCAAGGCCGCCTGCGGCGCGGATTTTCCCGTCTCGCTGCGCTATTCCGTCGTGTCGAAGACCAAGGGCTTCGGCAAGGGCGCGCTGCCCGGGGAGAAATACACGGAAGTCGGCCGCGACATGGCCGAGAGCGAGAAGGCCGCGAAATATCTGCAGGATGCCGGCTACGACATGCTCAACTGCGACAACGGGACCTACGACGCGTGGTACTGGGCGCATCCGGCGCCTTATATGCCCCAGAACTGCAACCTCGAGGAGGTCCGGCACATCAAGAAGTTCGTCGACATCCCGGTCGTCTGCGCCGGCGCATGGAACCGGAAGCCGGCGCGGCGGCCGTGAAGGCGGGCGAGATCGACGGCGTCGGCATCGCGCGGCAGTTCCTGTGCGATCCGGCGTGGGTGACGAAGCTCATGAAGGGCGACGAGGCGTCCATCCGGCCGTGCATCTGCTGCCACAACGCCTGCTTCAACATGGCCCACTACAACGGCGTCGGCAACGACCAGTCGCTCGCGGACAACGCGGGCATGGCGCGCTGCGCGCTCAACCCCGAGACGATGCAGTCGAAGAAATACCGCATCGAGCCGGCGCGCCGGCCGAAAAACGTGGCCGTCATCGGGGGCGGCATCGGCGGCATGGAGGCCGCGCGCGTGCTGACGCTGCGCGGGCCCAAGGCCACGATCTATGAAAAGAGCGACCGCCTCGGCGGCGTGTTCGTCCCCGCGGCGGCCCCGTCCTTCAAGGAGAAGGACCGCGCGCTCATCGAGTGGTACAAAAAGGAGATCGCCGACCTCGGCATCGAGGTCAGGTTCAACACCGAGGTGAAGGACATCGCCTCGCTCGGCGCGGACGAGGTCGTCGTCGCGACGGGCAGCAAAGCCCGCACGCTGCCCGTGAAGGGCGCGGAAAAGGCCGTCGAGGCCTGCGACTATCTGCTCGGCGCGCCGGTCGGCGACAGGGTCATCATCATCGGCGGCGGCCTGACGGGCTGCGAGATCGCGCTCGACCTCTACAAAAAGGGGAAGACCCCCGTCATCGTCGAGATGAAGAACGACCTCATCGCCGTCAAGGGCGTCTGCCTCGCGAATTCCTCCTATCTGCGCGATTTCTTCGCGCTGAACAAGGTGGAGGTGCACCTCGAGACGTCGCTGTGCGAGATCACCGACACCGGCGTGGTCGCACGCGACAAGAGCGGGAAGACCTTCGCCATCGACGGCGACACGGTGCTGCTGTCGGTCGGCTATGTGCCGACGCCGCTCGCCCCGAAGGGCGCGCACGTCCACCTCGTGGGCGACTGCGACGGCATCGGCAACCTGCGCACGGTCATCTGGCGCGCGTGGGACGTCGCCATGGCGATATAAGGGAAGGAGAAACGCATGAAACTGACACAGGAACAGCAGGCCATCCTCGACGGCGGCAAGGGCGAGGTCATGGCCAAGATCATGAAGACCCTCGTCATGTACGGCGATACCTTCGGCGCGGAAAAGATGGTGCCGGTCACGTCGACCTACGGCCACATCGTCACGAGCTTCGGCGTCATCATCATCAAGGGCGTGTTCGAGCTCATGGACGAGCTCATCGCCGCGGGCGTGACGTCGCCGCAGAAATTCTCGGCCGATCCGCGCCCGGTCGATCCCAACGTCCCGAAGAGCCTCCTGCAGGACATCGTTTTCAAGGTGATGTACGGGCCGCAGAAGCGCTATGAGGAGCAGCTCAAAAAGATCGGGCTGCTGGGCGACGACGCCTTCACCTGCGCGTGCTATTTCCCCGAAGTCGGCAACCGCCCGAAGAAGGGCGATGTGCTGTCGTGGGCCGAGTCGAGCGCGGTCAACTACGCGAACTCGGTGCTCGGCGCGCGCTGCAACCGCAACTCCGGCATCATCGAGATGTTCGGCTCCATCGTCGGCTTCGTGCCGTATTTCGGCCTGCTCACCGACGAGGGGCGCCGGGCGTCGTGGATCGTCGAGATCAAAACGACGCAGAAGCCGGAGGCGCAGCTGCTCGGCTCCGCCATCGGCATGAAGGTCCTCGAGGACGTGCCGTTCGTGCGCGGGCTCGACAAATGGATCGGCACCGAGCTCAACGACGACGCCTGCGCCTACCTCAAGGATTTCGGCGCGGCGACGGCGTCGAACGGCTCCGTCGGCCTCTACCACATCGAGCACCTCACGCCCGAGGCGGTCGAGATGGGCGAGAAGCTCATCCGGCCGGACGCGAAGGTCTACGTCGTCGACGACGCGGAGCTCGCGCGCGTCAAGGCGTCCTATCCGGTCATCTGGAAGGACAAGGACGCGGCGCCGAAGCTCTGCTTCATGGGCTGCCCGCACATGACGCTGTCGCAGCTCGACGACTGGACGCGGCGGCTGGAGGAGAAGCTCGCGCAGAAGGGCCGCAAAAAGGTCGCCATCCGCACCGTCTTCACGAGCGCGCCCGCCGTCATCCGGGAGTTCGAAAAGACGGAAAACAGCAAAAAGCTGCGCGACATGGGCGTCGTGCTGTCCTACATCTGCCCGCTCATGTACATGAACAATCCGCTGTGCGCCAAGATGCCGGTCATCACGAACTCCAACAAGCTCAGGACCTATACGACGTCCCGCTATTACTCCGACGCCGAGATCCTCGACCAGATCACAGGAGGTGCGCGATAATGGAAAAAACCTTCAGGGGGCGCGTCGTGGTGCCCGGCGAAGCGACGCTCAAGGCGCTCGTCTCCCACGGCGGACTCAACACCCTCGCGTCCTTCAAGGACTGCAAACAGGGAAAGAACATCTGCACGGACCAGAATAACCCCGACCTCTACGGAAAATCGACCGTGGGCGTCGCGCTGTGCCTGCCGCAGACGATCGGCTCGACGACGGGCGGCATGGTGCTGTTCAACGCGGCCGTCATCGGCTGCAATCCCGGCGCGCTGCTGTTCTCAAAGCCCATCGACTCGCTCGCCGCGGCGGGCGCCATCCTCGCGTCGGTCTGGACGCCGAACAACATTCCGACGGTCGACGGCCTCGGCGAAGAATTTCTCGGCTTCGTCAGGGACGGCATGACCGTCGCCATCCGCGCGGACGGCGAGGTCGTCGTCTCGGACTGACCGCGCGTTTCGGACCGCGCGTCCGCATGACTGCAGCAGGGGCCCGCC
>JAYFNU010000002.1:0-84779 GCA_034933305.1 Oscillospiraceae bacterium
AGGCTTTCTGCGGCGCGGGCTGCGCCGGCGCCGCCGGTTCGGCGGGCCGGGCGTCCTGTTTCGCCGGAACGTCCTGTTTCGCCGGGGCGTTCTGCTTCGACGGAACATCCTGTTTCGCCGGGGCGTCCTGCTTCGCCTGCGCTTTCTCGTCCCCGAAGATCCCGGGGAACTGGCGGCGCACCTCGGCGGCAAGGCGCTCGACCTCCTCCGGCGTCAGCGCGCTGTTCGCGGGCCGGGCGGCGTCGGTCGTTTTATTTTCGGGCATGTCGCCCACAAACGCCGCGGCGAGCACCGAGACGGTGTCGTCGTCCAGCGGGCGCACATTCTGGTTTTCCTGTTGTTCGCTCATAAAATCATCTCCTGCGCTGCGCGGCAAAACATACGGCGCAGCATACATAAATAATTGTAATTTTATTTGTGCAATATGTCAATCGCCAAAAAAGAACACACTGTAAAACCCGGCGGGGAATCTATGGTATACTTTTTGAAGAAAACGGCGCGGACGTGTCGTTATAAGGGTGTCGGCAAAAGGCGGTGAGGCGGAAATAGAAAAAGAAAAATTCGAATACTACATCGACGTCTATGCCGGAGCGGTCTACGCGCTGTGCTTTTCCTTCGTGAAAAACACGTTTGACGCGGAGGATCTTGCGCAGGAGACATTTCTCTCCGCCTACAAGAGCTTCGACCGCTTCGACCCCCAGAACCCCCGAAGCTGGCTTCTCACCATCGCCGCCAACAAATGCCGTGACCACCTCAAGAGCCCCGCAAGGAAAATGATCGTTGCCGACACCGACGACCTCGCCTACATAGAGGACAGCGCGCCCGGCGCCGAGCAGGCCGCCGAGCGGTCCGACGCGGACGACCGCGTCGCGCGGCTGTGCGCGCGCCTCAGAGAACCTTACAGAACGCCCGCGCGCCTCTACTACTGCGACGGCTGGACCGCGCAGGAGATCGCGGCGCGCACCGGGGACAATCCGAAGACCGTCGCGACGCGGCTCTACCGCGCCCGCGAAATGCTCAAATATATAGTGAAGGAGGATGAAGCATGCAGCTTTTCCATGACGGACACCTGACGCAAAAAGCGCTCGGCGCCTTTTCGGGCGGCGCGCTGACCGACGCGGAGCTCGCCGACGTCGCGCAGCACATCGCGGACTGCCCCGACTGCCTCGCGCGCGCCGCGGATGCGGCGCAGCAGTCGTGCGCGCCGCCGCGCGGCTTCGCGCAGAACGTGCGGTACGCCGTGGCGGCCCGCGCCCGGGCAAAGCGCCGGGAGATGGTCCACTACAGCGCCGCCGTCGCCGCGTGCGTCGCCGTATGTGTCGGCATCGCGCTCGCGGGCTTCCCCAGCATGCCGGACATCTTCCGGCCGCAGGAGACGATCCCCGCCCCCGCGCCGTCGGCGCTCACCGCGCCCAGCGGCAAAGAGGATTTCTGGACGAAATTCAACGAAGCCATCGCGAAAACAAAAAGTATCACATCGAACAGGGAGGAACCTACCGATGACAAGACAGCGCAGTAAATTCTGGACATTTCTATTTTCCCTCATGCCCGGCTGCGGGCAGATGTACATGGGCTTCATGAAGCGGGGGCTGTCACTGCTCGGGCTGTTCGCGGCCGGCTGCTTCTTCGCCGCGCTGCTCAACATGGGCGAACTGACCATCTTCGTGGCCGTCGTCTGGTTCTATGCGTTCTTCGACGCGCTCAACCTCGGCTGGCTGGAGCCCGAGCGCTTCGCGCTCGTCAGCGACGATTATGTCCGCTTTGACGGAAAGCTGCGCTCCGAAAAGGCCCTCAGCAAGTACGGCGGCATCGCGCTCGTCATCCTCGGCGCGGCGATCCTGTGGCAGAACACCTTCATGCGGCTGCTCGACAGCTCCGAGCTCTACCACGCGAATTACCTGCTGTACAGCGTGCTGCACGAGATCGGCTACGGCATGCCCCGCGTCGCCGTGAGCGTTCTGCTCATCGTCTGCGGGATCCGCCTTATCCGCGCAAAAAAGCAGCAGACGGAGCAGGGGGACGATCCCGCCCTGCCCGGGGAGGGACGGCAATGAATTACGTGCTCAGATTTTTCATGGGTCTGACGGTGCTGGGCTTCTTCGCCATCCGGGCCGCTGAAAAGCTTTTCCGGCGGCGGAGGACAAAAGCATGAAGACGCGCAGAGTCGGCACGCTGACCGCCGGCGTCACGCTCGTGGCGTTCGGGATCCGCTTTCTTCTGCACACCCTCTCGCCCGGCCTCATCGAGCCGCGGCAGGCGATGGGCTTCTGGCCCGTCCTGCTCATCCTGCTCGGCGCGGAGATGCTCGCCGCCGCGCTCGCCGATCCGAAGAAGGTCGCGGTGCAGTATGATTTCCTGTCTGTGGTGATCGCGCTGTTCTGCCTGTTCGGCGGTTTCGCATGCGAATTCGTCCGGCTGTGGATGGCAAAAATGTGACGCGGACATATACGGCGCCCTCCGGGGGACGATGTTCCTCCGGCGGGCGCCGTTTCCTTTTTCCCCGCGCGGACGTCACGGCGCAACCGGATTTCACGTCAAAACGGACAGGCTTTTCTTCATTTTTTAATGGAAATCGCCGAAAACCGATTTTTTGCCCGTCGGCCGTTGACTTACTATATATTGTGTCCTATAATCTTAGATGCACACAATATGGAGAATAAATCACAAATGCGAGCGAAGAAAGCGCGGGACACCGGGCTTTTTTGTATGCGCGGAGCCGCCGACGGGCGGGGGAAAGGAACGGAGCAGTATGTTTACCACGATCATCAAACGGGACGGGCGCACGGTCGATTACGACATTTCCAAGATCAGCGGCGCGATCGGCAAGGCGATGCAGGCCGCCGGACGCAGCAATCCGCAGGAGTGTGAGCGCCTCGCCGGGATCGTGGAGCAGCGGCTCGCCGGAAAATATTCGGTGAAGCAGCCGCCCTCCGTCGAGGATATCCAGGACGCCGTTGAAGCGGTGCTCATGGACAACGGCTACGCGTTCGTCGCGAAGAAATATATCCTTTACCGGAACGACCGCACCCGCCGGCGCGAGATGAACAGCGCGCTCATGAAGATCTACGACGAACTGACCTTCGCCGACGCGGGGGATTCCGACATGAAGCGCGACAACGCCAACATCGACGGCGACACGGCGATGGGCGTCATGCTGAAGTACGGCAGCGAGGGCGCGAAGGAGTATTACAGCAAATACATCCTCACCGAGGAGCAGGCGGCGGCGCACCGCGACGGCGACATCCATATCCACGACATGGATTTTTACACCCTCACGACGACCTGCTGTCAGATCGACCTGCTCAAGCTTTTCAAGAACGGTTTTTCGACCGGACACGGCTATCTGCGCGAGCCCAACGACATCAAGAGCTACGCGGCGCTCGCCTGCATCGCCATCCAGAGCAACCAGAACGACCAGCACGGCGGCCAGAGCATCCCGAACTTCGACTACAGTCTTGCGCCCGGCGTCGCGAAGACCTACAAGCGGCTGTACGCGCGCAACCTCGCGAAGGCGCTTGAGCTCGAGACCGACACCGTCATCGATTACGGCGCCGCGATCAAGCCGCTCGAGGCGCGGCTCGCCGAAAAGGGCCTGCTGCCGAAGCTCGACGCGATGTCGCCGGAATTTTTCGCCGCCTAGGCGGCGGAGCTCGTGAAGATGGGGTATGACGAGGCGGTCATCGCGAAGGCGCAGAAGGCGGCCGCGCGCTATGCAAAGGACGAGACGCAGAGCAATACCTACCAGGCGATGGAAGCGCTCGTCCACAACCTCAATACGATGCATTCGCGCGCGGGCGCGCAGACGCCCTTCTCCTCCATCAACTACGGCACCGACACCTCCCCCGAGGGCCGGCTCGTCATGCGCTGCGTGCTCGAAGCGACCGAGGCGGGCCTCGGCGCGGGCGAAACGGCGATCTTCCCCATCCACATCTTCAAGGTCAAGGAGGGCGTCAACTACAATCCCGGCGACCCCAACTACGACCTGTTCAAGCTCGCGATCCGCGTGTCCGCGAAGCGGTTGTTCCCCAATTTCGGGTTTATCGACGCGCCCTTCAATCTGCAGTATTACAAGCCCGGCCGTCCCGAGACGGAGGTCACCTATATGGGCTGCCGCACGCGCGTCATCGGCAACGTCTACGACCCCGAGCGGGAGATCACCTACGGGCGCGGCAATCTGAGCTTCACGTCGATCAACCTGCCGCGCATCGCCATCCGCAGCAACAAAAACATCGAGTGGTTCTTCGAGGAGCTGGAAAACAAGATGGAGCTCGTGGCGCAGCAGCTGCTCGACCGCTTCGCCATCCAGTGCAAGAAGCACGTCTACAACTATCCGTTCCTCATGGGGCAGGGCGTCTGGATCGACAGCGAGAAGCTCGGCCCGACCGACGAGGTCGGCGAGGTGCTCAAGCACGGCACGCTGTCCATCGGCTTCATCGGTCTCGCCGAAACGCTCGTCGCGCTCACGGGCCATCACCACGGCGAGGACGAACAGGCGCGCAGCCTCGGACTCGAGATCGTCGGCTTCATGCGCGATTTCGTCGACCGCAAGAGCCGGGCGACGGGCCTCAACTTCAGCCTGCTCGCGACGCCCGCCGAGGGCCTGTCGGGCCGCTTCGTGCGCCTCGACAAGAAAAAATTCGGCATCATCCCCGGCGTGACGGACCGGGAATACTACACCAACAGCTTCCACGTTCCGGTGTATTATCCCATCGGCGCGTTTGAAAAGCTCCGGATCGAGGCACCCTACCACGCGCTGACGAACGCGGGGCACATCAGCTACGTCGAGCTCGACGGCGACACGGCGAACAACCTTGAGGCATTCGAAAAGGTCGTGCGCTGCATGAAGGAGCTGGGCATCGGCTACGGCTCCATCAACCACCCCGTCGACCGCGACCCCGTGTGCGGGTACACGGGCATCATCGGGGACACCTGCCCGCGCTGCGGCCGGCACGAGGACGAGGCGCTCTCGCCCGCGCAGCTCGACGACCTCAAAAAGCGTTTTCCGAAAGCGCCCGTCTTCATGGGCAAACAATAAACGACATGCGCAGCATGGTTCAACAGAAAGGAAGCAAACAAGAGATGGAACAGAACAAATACGATGTGAAAAAAGCGGGCGAGGGCGTGGGCTTTGAGCGCATCCGCCGCATCACCGGTTACCTCGTGGGCACGCTCGACCGCTTCAACGACGCGAAGCGCGCGGAGGAGCGCGACCGGGTCAAGCACAGTGTCAAGGCTTAACATCGCGGGCGTCGTCGGCGATTCGATCACCGACGGGCCGGGACTGCGCACGACGATCTTCGTGCAGGGCTGCCCCCACGGCTGCCCCGGCTGCCACAATCCCGAGACCCACGATTTCGCCGGCGGCCGCGCCGCCGACACCGACGCGCTGTTCGCGGACATCGCGGCGAATCCGCTGCTGTCGGGCGTCACCTTTTCGGGCGGCGAGCCGATGTGCCAGGCGGCGCCGCTCGCGGTGCTCGGTGCACGCATCAAGCAGGCGGGCCTCGAGGTGGCCTGCTATACGGGCTACACCCTCGAGGCGCTGCTCGCCGAAAAGGATCCCGACCGCATGGCGCTGCTCGCGGTGTGCGACGTGCTCGTCGACGGCCCCTTCGTGCTCGCCGAGCGCAGTCTCGAACTCAGGTTCAAGGGCTCGCGCAACCAGCGAACGCTGGACGTGCAAAAAAGCCTCGCGGCGGGCGCGCCGGTGCTGTGCACCGACCCGCGGTGGGTCTGAGCTTCGCGCGCCGCCGGCCCCGGCCGGACGGCGCATGCCGGGTAAAAACCGCGCGCCCGCACTGACCGGCGCGCAATAAAAAGGCCCCCGTCTGCCCTGTGCAGGCGGGGGCCTTTTCCGATGCCGCGCCATGCGGCGAAGCCGCGCGCCGAAGGGGCTCCCGACGCAGGTTCTGGGCGGCGGACCGGGCCGGCCGTTTGCTAGCCCCGCAGACGACGGGGAGAACGAAAACTGCCGCGAAGGATGATCCTTCGCGGCAGTTCCTGTTCTGCGGCGCCCCGCCGTCTGCGGGCAGGCATTCTGCGCGCGCATCATTTCGCCGGTTTCTTTTCCGGCTGATAATTTTTCACGAAGTATTTGTAGAAGTCGATCGCCTCGGCGACGGCCGTCAGCGTGACGTTCTCGTCGATGGCGTGGCAGGATTCCATCTGCTTCGCGTCCATGCGCAGCGGCGCGAAGCGGATGGCGTTGTCCGTCACCGCGTGGAAGTGGCGGCAGTCGGTGCCGCCCATGATGACGTAGGGCGACACGCCGCAGTCGGGGAAGCAGTCGGCGACGCATTTCGTGAGGTAGGCGTAGACCGGCGTCTTCGTGGAGACGACGGGCGAGGCGTCGCGGATCTGCGTGATCTCGAACTCGAGGCCGTATTTGTCGGCGATGGGCTTGAGCGCGGCGATGGACTGCTCGCAGTTCTGCTGCACGCTTGTGCGCAGATTCGCCACGACGTACGCCTCCTGCGGGATGACGTTCGGCGCGTCGGAGCCCTTCATCATCGTGAATGTGCACGTCGTCGCGAGCAGCGCGCCGCCGAGCGGCGACACCTTCGGCATGGCGGCGAGGAGCAGCGGCCTGAACAGCCATACGTTGCCCAGCAGCAGCCGCATGCCGAAGCCCATGGAGGGCGCGAGCGCCGCGAACATTTCCTCGACTTCGGGGATGAGCTTCTTTTTGAAGGGCATCTTCCGGCCGACTTCGGTCATGAACTTCGCAAGGCGCATCACCGGCGTGTTGGCGGGCGGCGTGCTCGAATGGCCGCCGTTGCCCTTCGCCTTGACCTTGATGTCGATGTAGCCCTTTTCGGTGATGCCGAAGACGGCGTAGGGCCGGTCCATGCCCGGCATGGCGCGCTCGATGATGGCGCCGCCTTCGTCGAGCACGAGCGAGAAGCGCAGCCCGTGCTCCTTGAGCCAGCGCACCGCGCCCGGCGCGCTGTCGCCGCCCGTCTCCTCGTTGATGGAATATTCGAGCCACACGTCGCACGGCGGCACGAAGCCCTCCGCGAGCAGCTGCTCGACGGCGGACATCTGCGTGAAGATGTTGCACTTGCAGTCGAGCGCGCCGCGCCCGTACAGCCGGCCGTCCTTCACCTCGCCCGCATAGGGCGGCAGCGTCCAGCCGTCGGCCTGCGCGGGCACGACGTCCTGATGCCCCATGAAGAGGATGGGGAGCGCGCCGGGATCGGCGCCCGCCCAGCGGTACAACAGCGCGCCGCGCACGACCGTGCGCTCGAGTTTCTTCGCGCACAGCGGGAAGACTTTTTCAAGCACCTCGTGAAAGCGCGCAAAATCGGACAGGTCCTCATCCTCGTTTTTCGAGACCGTCTGCACCCGCAGCAGCGCGCCGAAATCCCGCGCGTAGGCGTCGAGCTGCGCCGGCGCGCAGGCGCTTTCGCGGCGCGCGCCCGGCGCGGGCGCCTTGATGCGCACCGCGCGCACGACGGCGACGAGCAGCAGCGCGAGGAACAGCCCCAGCAGGCCGAGCAGGATGTACAGCAATGCCATTTCACACACGTCCTTTCTTATACAGCAGGAAGGCGTAGGCCATCGCGATGACCGCGAAGAGCACGACGAGCAGGCTCACCGAGTTCGTCAGCGTGGGCACGAGCAGGAACAGCACGATGGCGAGCACCGCGGGCACGACCGCGATCTTCGGGTATTTTTTCACATAGGTGAAGCCCAGCGCGCCGAACAGCGCGGGGATGACCGTCTTGAACGCCGGCAGCAGCACCGGATTCTCGAGCACCGGCGTCAGCGGCACGATGAGGACGACGCCGAGGATGATCGTCAGCGTCGTGACGATCGAGGAGGTCGCGACGGACAGCGTCGAGACGATCTCGTTCTCCTTGGTGCCGATCTCGACTTTCGCCATCGCGCGCGCGTTCATCGCGCAGGGGATCTTGAGGTTCGACAGGTTGCCCGTGATGAAGGCGAGATAGGTGCCGCCCGTGCCGAGGATGGGCGCGTAGGTGATGACCTCCACGAAGCAGCCAGGGATGTTCTGCAGCAGCACGCCCGCAAAGGCCGCCCAATAGCCGGCGTTGAAATTCGGCTTTTCGCCGAACACGAGGCAGATGGCGAACGGAACGCACAGCAGCGCGACGAAGATGATCGACATCGACAGCCGGCCGATGCGGTGCATCGAGTCGTCGTAGCGCAGCGCCTCCGCGCTCATTTCATTTCTTTCCATTCCGCATTTCCTCCTATTCCGTGAACGTCGACATCGTCGGGAAGACGAACTGCCCGAGCACCGCCGCCGTCATGCCCAGCACCATCGAGAAGGACAGCGCATAGTTCTCGAGCCAGCGCACGTTCTTCTTTTCGATGAGATAGTTGAACAGCGCCATGAACAGCACCGACGTCACCATCGCGAGCACCGGCAGCACGTTCGGGGTGCGCACGGTGTCGCCGAGCTTCACGGTGCGCAGATATGAGAAGGCGTCGCCCGCGTAGGTGCTCACCATGCCGACGAACATCGCGCAGAACAGCAGGTTGAACAGCTTCGGATCCTTGTCGGTCGTCCGGGTGATCTTGTGCTGATAGCCCTTGAAGAGGAAGATGATGATGAGCATGCCCCAGCAGATGCCCACCGTCATGCCGAAGACGATGGCCGCGAGGTCGCCGCCCGTCATCAGCGAGGAGGGCAGCTCGCCGAGCCCCATGCCCTTCGCGAGATTGTTCGCCGTCGCGCCCTCGTAATGCAGCGCGCCGACGACCGACAGCCGGATCCACGGCACCGGCAGACCGAGCGCCGGCGCGAGCGCCAGCACGCCGATGAGGATGCCGAACGAGGGGATGAGGCTGAACGCCGCGCTCGAGATGATCACCTTTTTGAGCAGCGCCTTGTCCATGCCCTCGCGCAGGCCCTCTTTATAGGATTTGACGAGGAACAGGATCGCCTGCGCCAGCACGAAGCTGACGATCACCGCGGCGATGAGATACATGGGCCACGAGTTGGCCCGGGCGAGAAAATCCGTCATATGAGCGGTCCCCTTTTCTACAGGATGTAAAAAGTATACTGCACGCGGACAAAAATGACAACACGCTTTTATAACGTTTGTCTTTTCAGGCGCCGTGTTGTATAATTTTATCAACAAAATTCAGGATTGGGGGATAACGGCCATGCGTGTGTTCTACAACGGCAAGTTCGTATCCTGCGAAGACGAAAACCGCGTCTTTTCCGTTCTTGCGGAAAACAAGGGGAGGATCCTCTATACGGGCGACGAGATCCCCGCGCGCTATCGCAATGCGCCCGCGCTGGACATGCGGGGCGCCTGCATCGTGCCCGCCTTCTGCGACACGCACATGCACTTTGAGTCCTATGCGCTGTTCAGCTCCACCGTCGACGTGCGCGACGCAAAGGATTTCGCGGAGCTCGGCGAGCTGCTGCGCGCTTATCTCGCGCGCAACCCGAAGGCGAAGTTCATCCCCGCGTACGGCTGCTCGGCCCACACTGTCGCCGAGGGGCGGCTGCCCGAGCGGGACGACCTCGACAAGATGGTCAGCGTGCCGCTGATGATCGTCAAATACGACGGCCATGCCGCCGTCGCGAACAGTGCGCTCATCAACACCTTCCCGAAAAACGTCACGGAGGATCCCGGCTTCAACAAGAAGACCGGCTGGCTCTACCAGAACGCGTTCTACAACGGCGTCAATTTCATCACCGCGAAGGTGAACGTCGTCAGCCTGCTCAGCGGCATGTCGAACGCCGCGCACGGCCTCGCGAAGAAGGGGCTCGGGCTCATCCACACCGTGGAGGGCGTCGGCTACAAGAACGACATCGACGTCGATACCATCCGCTTTGTGCGCTACGGCTTCCCGTCGTGCTACCGCGTCTATTTCCAGACGATGGACGTGGACAAGGTCCTCAAGCGGAAGATGAAGGGCATCGGCGGCTGCTTCTCGCTCGCGCTCGACGGCTGCTTCGGCTCCGAGGACGCGGCGCTCACGGCCCCCTATGCCAACAACAAGGACAACACCGGATTCCTCGCGTATACGCAGCAGCAGGTCAACGACTTCTGCATCAAAGCCAACCGCGCGGGGCTCCAGATCACGATGCACGCGATCGGCGACGCCGCGGTCGAGCAGGCGCTCGTCGCCTACGAGACGGCGCTCGCGGATTATCCGCGCGCCGACCATCGCCACATCATCATCCACGCCGACCTCATCACGCCGGAGCAGCAGTCGCGCGCGGCAAAGCTCGGGCTGACCGTCGCGCTGCAGCCTGTTTTCCTGCGCTGGAAGCAGGAGCCGGACAGCTACCTCACGCGCATCCTCGGCGACCGCGCCGACAGGATCCTGCCGATGAAGAGCATGCTCGACAAGGGCATTCTGCTCACGGCCGGCTCCGACGCGCCCTGCACGCTGCCCGACCCCATCGAGAGCATCTGGAACTGTGTCGATCACCCGAACCCCGCCGAGCGCGTGAGCATGCTCGACGCGCTGCGCATGCACACGGCGTGGGCGGCGAAGAGCTCGTTCGACGAGAACATCCGGGGCACGCTGCGCGAGGGACTGCTCGCCGATTTTGCGGTGCTCAGCGGCGATATCCTCGAAACGGCGCCGTCGGACGTGCGCTCGATCCATGTCGTCGATACCTACTTGCAGGGCCGCCGCGTGGGGGACCGCGCGCCCGGCGCGCTGGGCCTCGTCTGCCGCTCCGTCGGCGGATGGTTCGGCAGGAAACAGTTCAACTGACCCCGCCGCGGCGCGGCCGCGCGCCGGGGTGAATTTAAGCAGCCGGAGGCCGTATGGCGCAACAACAGAGCATTCTGAGCGTCGGCATCGATCTCGGCACGTCGACGACGAGCTTCGTCGTCAGCCGCCTGTCGGTGGACGATACGGCCTCCTATTTTTCGGTGCCGCGCGTCGCCATCACCGGCAAGGAGATCGTCTATAAGAGCGAGGTGCACGAAACGCCGCTCGTCGACCGCTGGCGCATCGACGGCGCGGCGGTTCGCCGCCTGCTCGAGGACGAGTACCGGCGCGCCGGGCTCCGCCCCGCGGACATCGCGACGGGCGCCGTCATCATCACGGGCGAGACCGCCCGCAAGGAGAACGCCGCCGAGGTGCTCGCGCAGCTGTCCTCGCTCGCGGGCGAATTCGTCGTGTCCACGGCGGGCCCCGACCTCGAGGCGATCATCGCGGGCAAGGGCAGCGGCGCGTGGCAGTATTCGATCGACGAGGCGACGACCGCCGCGAATCTCGACATCGGCGGCGGCACGACGAATATCGTCCTTTTCCGCGCGGGCGAGACGCTCGCGAAGGGCTGCGTCGACATCGGCGGCCGCCAGGTCCGCGTCGACCGCGACGGCCGCGTCACCTACATGAGCGAAAGCGCCAAACGCATCGCCCGCGCGCGCGGCGTCGACGTCGCCGAGGGGCAGCGCCCCGCGCCGGCGGCGCTCGCGCGGCTGTGCGGCGAGATGGCGTATCTGCTCGAACAGCTCGTGCGCGGCGAGCGCACCGCGCTGCTCGAGGAAGTCACGACGGCGGGCAGCACCCCCTATGCGCCGCCGGCGCTGCCGCGCGCCGTCTTCTTTTCCGGCGGCGTCGCCGACGGCATCTACGCCCGGCGCGACGACCTGTTCGCCTACGGCGACATCGGGCTGCTGCTCGGCGCCGAGATCCGCAAAGGCGGTTTTTTCAGAGATTACAGGGTGCTGCAGGGCAGCGAGACGATCCGCGCGACGGTCGTCGGCGCGGGCAGCTATACGACGACACTGTCGGGCAGCACCATTTTTTACAGCGCGGACATCTTCCCGATGAAGAACGTGCCCGTGCTGCGGCTGACCCCGGAGGAGCAGGAGCGCTGTTTCGAGGGCGAGAGCGCCGGGCTCGAGGCCAAGCTGCGCTGGTTCGCCGGCGAGACCGATGACGGCCGCGTCGTGCTCGCCATCCGCGGAACGAACAGCCCCTCCTACCGCCAGCTGACGCTGCTCGCGCAGTCCGTCGCCGGCGCGGCGGGAGCGCTGCCGGCCGGCGCGCCGCTCATCCTGTCCGTCGAAAGCGACATGGCGAAGGCGCTCGGCGGGGCGGTCTTCCGCGGCATCGCGGGGGCGCGGCCGGTCGTCTGCATCGACACGGTGCAGCTCGACGACGGCGACTACGTCGACCTCGGCCGGCCGCTCATGGACGGGCTCGTCATCCCCGTCGTCGTCAAGACCCTCATTTTCGGCTAACGGAGGACCTATGGCATACAAAACGACGCTTTCCGGCGAGACCTTCACCTTTGACAGCGTCAAGGAGGTCCTCGCCAAGGCCAACGAAGAAAAGTCGGGCGACATTCTCGCCGGGCTCGCCGCCGGCTCCGACCGGGAGCGCGTGGCGGCAAAGATGGTCCTCGCGGACATGACGCTCGCCGAGCTGCGCGAGCACCCGAGCGTGCCGTATGAAAAGGACGACGTCACGCGGCTCAATCAGGACACGCTCGACCGGCAGGCCTATGACGGCGTGAAGGGCATGACGGTCGGGGAATTCCGCGAGTGGCTGCTCGATTACGGCACGTCCGGCGACGATATACGCGCGGCGTCGCAGGGGCTGACCGCCGAGATGGTCGCCGGCGCCGCCAAGCTCATGACAAATCTCGATCTCGTGTACGCCGCGTCCAAGATCGAGGTCACGGCGCACTGCAACACGACCATCGGCCGGCGCGGCACGCTTGCGACGCGGCTGCAGCCGAACCACGCGACCGACAACATCGACGGCATCACGGCGTCGCTCTTCGAGGGACTGTCCTACGGCTGCGGCGACGCGCTGCTGGGTCTCAACCCCGTCAACGACACGTCGTCGAGCCTCGGCGAGATCCTGCGCCGCTTCGACGAGATCAGAAATCAATATGAGATCCCCACGCAGATCTGCGTGCTCGGGCACATCAACACCCAGATCGACGCCGTGCGCGCCGGCGCGCCGGCCGACATGATCTTCCAGTCGATCGCCGGCAGCGAAAAGGGCAACGGGGAATTCGGCTTCACGACGTCGACGGTCCTCGAGGCGCTCGACCTGCTGCGCGAGCGGGGCACCGCGAAGGGGCCCAATCTCCTCTATTTCGAGACGGGGCAGGGCAGCGAGCTGTCGAGCGGGTCGCATTTCGACACCGACCAGGTCACGATGGAAGCCCGCTGCTACGCCTATGCGCGCAATTTCGCGCCCTTCATGGTCAATACCGTCGTCGGCTTTATCGGGCCCGAGTATCTCTACGACTCCCGGCAGGTCATCCGCGCGGGGCTCGAGGATCACTTTATGGGCAAGCTGTCGGGCATCCCGATGGGCTGCGACTGCTGCTATACGAACCATATGCAGGCCGACCAGAACGACGTGGAGAACCTTGCGGCGCTGCTGGGCGCGGCCGGGGCCAACTACATCCTCGGCGTTCCGGCGTCGGACGACGTCATGCTCAATTATCAGACCAACGCCTACCACGACGTCAGCGCCGTGCGCGAGATCCTCGGCAAGCGGCCCATCGCCGAATTCGAACGGTGGCTCGAGCGGTACGGCATCATGCGGGACGGACGGCTGACGGCGCTCGCGGGCGACCCGACGCTGTTTTCGGCAGGGAGGTGAGCGGGATGAACGAACAGCCCTCCATGGAAAAGCTCGTCGAGCAGATCACGCGCATGGTCGTGCAGGACCCCGCCGTGCGGCAGGCCTACGCGCTGCGCGCGCCCGCCGACAGCGCCGGCATCAAGCGCCCGCCCGCGGGCGGCGTCCGCGCGCCGGCCGGTGCGCCCGACGACGGAGTCAACATCGCCGCGCGCGACCCGGACGAGCTCGCGCGCATGAAAGCGAAGACCAACGCCCGCATCGGTGTCGGCAAGGCGGGGCCGCGGCTCAGGACGAGCACGCTGCTCAGGCTGCGCGCCGACCACGCGAGCGCCCGCGACGCGGTGCGCACCGACGTCGATCAGAGCGTTCTCGACGCGCTCGGCCTTCCGACGGTGCAGACGCTGTGCCGCGACAAAAACGAATTTCTCACCCGCCCCGACCTCGGCCGGCAGTTTTCGCCGCAGGCTGTTGAGGCGATCCGGGCGGCCACCGACGCCGCGCCCGACGTGCTCATCTACGCGAGCGACGGGCTGTCCTCGACGGCGGTCGCCGCCAACCTGCCCGACATCCTGCCGGTGCTCACCGACAGCCTGCGCGCCAAGGGCATCCGCGTGGGCCGCCCCTTTTTCGTGAAATACGGGCGTGTGGGCGCGATGGATCCCATCAGCGAGGCGACGGGCGCGCAGGTGACCTGCGTGCTCATCGGCGAACGGCCGGGCCTCGCGACGGCAAAGAGCATGAGCGCCTATATCGCCTACAGGGCGACCGTCGGCATGCCGGAGGCGCGTCGCACGGTCGTGTCGAACATCCACGACGCGGGCACGGCGGCCGTGGAGGCTGGCGCGTACATCGCGGATGTGATAGAATCGATGCTGAGAGAAAAGAAGAGCGGCACCGAACTCAGAAAATAAGGAGAGAAACGTGACCGGAGACAGGATCGAAACAAAAATACTGAGCGTGCGCACCATACCGAACGCCGACAGGGCGCTGCTGCGCGCGCTGGGCGTCGAGGGGAAGGCGACGAGCCTCGGCATCATGACGACCGACTGCGACGACGCGTCCTACGCCGCGCTCGACGAGGCGACGAAGAAGGCGCGCGTGTTCGTGGCCTACGCGAAGAGCATGTACGCGGGCGCCCCCAACGCGAGCACCCGCCTCGCGGGCGAGTTCATCGGCATCCTCGCCGCGGACGACCCCGAGGAGATCCGCAGCGGGCTCGAGGCGATGGCGCTGTATCTGCACAACGACGCCGCCTTCGAAAGCGCCTGCGACGACGGCTCCATCGTCTATTTCGCCCACTGCATCTCGAGCACGGGCAGCTACCTGTCGGAGCTCGCGGGCGTGCCGCGGGGTACGCCGATGGCCTATCTCATCGCGCCGCCGCTCGAGGCGACCGTGGGGCTCGACGCCGCGCTCAAGGCGGCGCACGTCGACATGAAGGTGTTTTACGGGCCGCCGTCCGAGACCAACTTCGCGGGCGGCCTGCTCGTGGGCGATCAGCCGGACTGCCGCGCCGCCTGCGAGGCGTTCGCAAAGTGCGTGCGCGACATCGCGGCGCACCCGGTGGAATCGCTCGCGGAGACCTACCGCGCGCCGCAGCCGAAGCCGGACAAAAAGCCGGAGGACATGACGCTGCTGCGCGGCAGCACGCTCGTGCCCAAGACCGACCCGCGCATCGCGCTGCGCGGCCGGCTCGACCGCCTCGAGGCGAAGATCATCGAGACGGCGGTCATCGCGTCGCGCGCGGGCCTGCGCCAGCTCGCGAGCCCTCTCAACGAGCTGCTGCTCTACACGCGGCAGATCCTCGCGGCCGAGGTCAACGAGACCCCGCTGCCCGACATGCCGCTGTTCGGCATGGACGAGGAGCGCATCCATTACGTCTCCCACCACACGAAAGAGGAGATCGGCGTCGGCTGGGTCATCCCCGGCACCGACATGTGCGAGACGGGCGCCGCGCTCAACGCGCTGCGCACCGAAGCGCGCGAATGCGAGCTGACGGCCGTGCACACCTTCGCGGGCGCACGCACCGACATCGTGCAGGCGCTCAACCGCCTGTCGAGCGCCGTCTATATCCTCGTCTGCCGTCTTGCGGCCGGATATTACAAAGCCTGAGCGATTCTTTTCTATACAAAAGCCCGCGGCCGCGCTATAATAATCAAATTAAAGGATGAAATCGGAGCGATAGCATGTCGGAAGATAAACAGAGAATCATACAGGAATATGTGCCCGGAAAACAGGTGACGATGGCGCACCTCATCGCCAATCCGGACCCGAGCCTTTACAAAAAGCTCGGCGTCATCTCGGACAACAGGGGCGCGCTTGGCATTCTGACCATCACGCCCAGCGAGGCGGCCATCATCGGCGCCGATATCGCCACGAAGACCGCCGACGTCGAGATCGTCTTCGTCGACCGCTTCAGCGGCTCGCTCGTCATCGTCGGCGACGTCGCAAGCGTCGAGGCGTCGCTGCGCAGCGTCAACGACACGCTCGAAAAGATCATCGGCTGCACGCCGTGCAGCATCACGAAGACCTGATGAAGAAGATCATGCTCATCGGCAAGGTCGGGTCGGGCAAGACGACGCTGTGCCAGCGCATCTACAACCTCGACATGACCTACAAAAAGACCCAGGCCGTCGAGATCGTCGGCGGAACGGCGATCGACACGCCCGGGGAATATCTCGAGCACCGGTCCTATCTCAAGGCGCTGATGGTTTCGGGCGTCGACGCAGAAGTCGTGCTGTTCCTGCACGACGTCAACGACGACCAGTTTTCCTTCTCCCCGCGCACCACGACGATGTTCAACCGTCCGGCGCTCGGCGTCGTGACCAAGATCGACGCCTGCCCGGATCCGCGCCGCCGCGAGCTCGTGGCCGACGCGCTGCGCTATGCGGGCGCAAACCCCATCTTCTGCGTCAGCAGCTACACGGGCGAGGGCGTCCGCGAGCTGCTCGATTACATCGAGCGCATGTGAGCGCGCGCGGCCGGAAGCCGCGCACCGGCAGATAAAAAAAGAGCTTCCCTTCGGGCGTCCGGCCCGGCGGGAAGCTTTTTTGCATGGGAGCGCGCGGCTGCCTTCCGGCCGGCGGCCTTTCGCGCGCCGGCGGATCTATTTCGGCGCGGCGCCGTCGGGCGCGGCGGCTTTTTCCTTTTGCTGTTCTCTTCGCGACTCCAGCCATTCGAGGAGCATGCCGGCCAAAAGGCCCAGGGCGCTGAGGAGACCGCCCCAGAAGAGCGCGGGAGAGGCCGTGCGCCCGAGCGCGAGGTCGATGGCCGCGCCGGCGAAGATCTGTCCGATGAAGGAGAGCAGCGTCACCCGGAAGGCGGAGAGCTTCGGCACCGTGACGTTGAACAGCACCACCAGCGCGACGCCGAATATGCCGCCGCTGAACATCCAGGGCCGCAGGGAGCCGACGCCGGCGTCGCCGGCGGCGGGGATCGCCGCGGCGAGCACCGCGCAGAAGGGCAGCCCGACGAGATGGTTGTAGAAGGAACCGGCGAGCGCGCCCGTGCCCCGGGACAGCCGGGCGTTGATGACGCGGGAGACGACGACCGTGCCGCCCGTCACGAGCGCGAGAAGCATCGCGCCGAAGTTCCCTCCGCTGACGCCGCCCAGCATGACCCCGACGCCCGCGCAGGACAGCAGGATCCCGACCCACGTGGATCTGCGCACGGGCCGCCTGTCCATGCCGAGCAGACCGAAGGCGTCGAGAAAATTCGAGGTGACGCACTGCCCGAGCAGCCCGAGGGCGACGATGCTCGTCATGCTCAGGTGAGCGTAGTCGTAATTGTTGAACAGCGTCGTGAGCACGCCCGTCGCGCCGCCGAGGTACGCCCACAGCGGGACCGGCGCCTTTTTGAAGAGCTGCACCTTTTTGAGCCGGCAGAGAAAATAGGAGAAGACGACGCCGACGACATGGATGACGGCGGCGGCGCGGAAAACGCCCATCCCGGCGGTGAGATCGCCGTTGACCGCGACCATCACCGAGATGGCGGCGCCGGCCAGAAGAGCCAGTAGCTGATACATCGCATCCTCCCGACATTGTTGCCGCGCGGCCGCGCCGCGCGTCCGGGCGCAGGCCCGGGGATTCCCGCACATAAAAACGGCGGGCTGCCGCCCGCCGCGCCGGGGCCTTCCGTTACCAGGGAATGACCCGAAGGGTGCTCCACTGCGCGCACCATTTCTCGCATTTTTTGCGATAGATCTCGGGCGTGATCTGCGTCTTGTTGGCCCGCACGGTCTGCCCGAACAGATCGTTGAGGCCGAACGGCGCGCAGACGATCAGCTGCTCCGCCTCCATGCGCGCGCCGACCGCCGACGCCGTCGTCGGCCAGGTCGACACCGCGTCCTCCAGCGAGCGGTAGGGCTGGATCTCGTAGCCGAAGCTGCGCTTGTACCAAAGGTGGACGCGCGCCTGGTTCTTGATGTCGATGCGCAGCGTCAGCTTCGGGAAATGCTCGCGCACCGTCTGCGCGGTGCGGTCCTCCTTGTCGGCGCTCGTGTCGGCGTCGAAATAGGCGAGATCGATGTCGGAGACGCCGTGCAGCGGATCGAAGCCGTTCTGGTAATTCCAGACGGTCTGGCACAGACAGCCGCCCCCGATGTAATACTCGCCGAGGCCGAGTTCCTGCGCGCCCTCGAAGACGGAAAACAGCGCGGGGCTTTTCGATATGATCGAAAACAGCAGCTCCGTCTGCGTCGTGAGGTCACAGTTGTATCCAAGCAGCATATGGCAATATCCTCTCCTGCGCCGCGGCGGATGTCGCCCGCGGCCGGGATCGCGCCCGCCCGCGGCCCCGCCGCCGCGGGTCCCCGGTCTTTCTATGCCCATAGTATACCATAAAATGTCGCGCCGGGGAACACCTTCGCGCAGCCCGGCGCGGATTTACCGTCAATCTGACGGAAAAATACGCGCAGGATTCGTGAAAACGCTCATTTTTTCAAAAGCGCCGCCGGGCACTTGAAAAAAGCGGCCGCGTGTTTTATGATAGAATCAAGTTGTCACACAAGTTAAACGAGATACAAACAACTTCAAAAATTTACAAACAAGTAAGGGGCCGGCCATGCAGGAAAAATTCCGCGTCACGCTGTGCTGTCCCGCGCCGCGCGCGGACTTCGTATCCGGCGAGCTGCATGTGGACAGCGAGCTGCCCGAGATGGAGCAGTATCTTGCCGCGGGGGACGCCGGCGACATCGTCGTTTACCCCGAGGGCTTTCTGCGCGCGGACCACATCGCCGACGCCGCGGCGCTCGCGAAAAAGTACGGCAAATGGATCGTCACGGGCACCGACGGCGCCGGCGACAACCACGATCTCTGCGTGGCGGTCATCAGCCCGGCGGACGGCCTCGTCTACAGCCACAAGAAGACGGCGCTGACCGTCGGCGACGTGGCGCGCGGCAGCACCCGCGGCGAGAGCATCGAGGCGTTTGCGACGCCGTTCTGCGCCGTCGGCACGATCCTGTGCTACGAGGTGCATTTCCCCGAGGTCGCCCGCATTCTGGCGCTCGGCGGCGCGCAGCTGTTCATCAACACCGTCGGCACGGGCATGTGGCACGAACAACAGCTGTATGAGTGGACGACCGTCGCGAAGGCGCGGGCCATCGAAAACCGCGCGTTCATCGTCGGCTGCACCCATTACTGCGATCCAGTCCCCATGATGTACGCCTACGGCCCGGACGGGCGGGAGCTCGCGCTCGTGACGCACGAGCGCGGCAGCGTCACCGTGGAGATCGACCTTTCGAAAATCACGGAGCGTGACTGGCTGCGTGATCGCGCGCCGGCGCTTTACGGAAAACTTTGCGAAAAGCAGGGAGAGACACTATGAACGGATTTCTGCTCAGGAACTGCGACGTCGCCGACTTCGACACGCTGAAAACGAAGCGCGCCGAGATCCTCATCGAGGGCGAGCGCATCAAAAAGATCGCGGAGAAGATCGACCCGCGCGAATACGACGGCGCCACGGTCATCGACGCCCACGGCATGGTCGCCATGCCCTCCTTCACCGACGCGCACACCCATATGAACCAGACCTTTTTCAAGGGCCCGATGGACGATTACCCCATCACCCAGTGGCTCGTTCGCCTTTTCGGCTTCGAGGACATCATGGACGACGAGATGGTCTACTACTCGTCGCTGCTCGGCTGCCTCTCGTCGCTGCGCTTCGGCACGACGACCATCAACGAGATGGGCGACTGGATGCGCGTCGACCCCATTCTGCAGGCTTTTGAGGACAGCGGCATCCGCGCGACGTTCGGCGTGAGCACGACGGACGTGCCGGAAAACGAGGCGACGCCGATCATCACGGTCGACGAGGCGCTGCGGCGCTCCGAGGTCGTCTATAAAAAAGCGCACGGCCGCAACGGCGGGCTCATCCGCGCGTCGGTCGCGCCCGCGGGCCTGCCCGCGTGTTCCAAGACGCTCGTGCAGGCGCTCAAGGCCTTCGCGAACGAGCGCGGGCTCGTCTTCCACACCCACCTCGGCGAGGGCAAAAAAGAGACGGAAGACGTCATGCGCATGTACAACCTGCGCGGCGAGGGCGAGGCGCTGTACGAATTCGGCATCCTCGACAAGAACACGCTGCTCGCGCACAGCATCTGGCTCAAGGACTTCGAGCTCGACATGATCAGGGAGTGCGGCGCGAACCCGGTGCACTGCCCCAACACGAATATGAAGATCAGCGACGGCATCCCGCCCGTCGCCGCCATGCTCAGGCGCGGCATCAACGTCGCCATGGGCTGCGACGGCGAGGCCTCGAGCTCGACGCGCGACATGATCCGCGAAGGGCGCGCGGGCGCGTACCTGCAGAAGGCCGCGACGCTCGACCCGACCGTCATGGACGCCGGCACGACGTTCAAGATGATGACGCGCAACGGCGCGCGCGCGCTCGGCTACGGCGACGTCGGCGAGCTGAAGGAAGGCAACCGCGCCGACCTCATCCTCGTCAACATGGACGACGACCTGTCGCTCGTCAGCCCCGAATACCGCGTCGGCAACCTGCTCTACGCGGGCGACGGGCACGCCGTCGACACCGTCTTCTGCAACGGCCGCCTCATGGTCCGCAACAAAAAGCTCCAGAATTTTGACGAAGAGGACATCCTCGAAAAGTGCAGGGCTTCGGTCAGCAAACTCAACGCACGAATCGCCGAATGGGATTTAAAGAATAAAAAATAACGGAGAGTAGAATGGAATTCAGAGCTAAGAAATTCACGGGCGAAGACGGCAAGCTGTTCTTCACGGGGCTCGGCGACGGCGACATCGCGCCGTCCGTGCTCATGCCGGGCGACCTCGCGCGCAGCAAGATCATCGCCGGCTGCTTCAAGGAGTCGCATTTCGTCAACAGCCGCCGCACCTATTATACCTATACGGGCAAAACGCAGAAGGACGTGCCCATCTCAGTCGTGTCCTCCGGCATGGGCCCCCTCGCCGTCAGCACGGTGGCGGAGGAGCTGTCCAACATCGGCCTGCAGAATCTCATCCGCGTGGGCACGGGCGCCGCGCTCATGACCGATTACGAACCCGGCCGCATCATCATCGCGACGGGCTGCGTGCGCGGCGACGGCTGCTCGTACGAGTACGCGCCGCCCGAGTTCCCCGCGATCGCCGATCCCTTCGTCGTCGAAGCGCTCATCCGCGCGTCCCGCGAGATGGGCGAGGAGCCGGTCGTCGGTCTCTACCGCGCGCACGACTCCTACTACCGCGAGACGAGCACGGCGATGGTCGACACCTACGAGCGCATGAAGCCGTGGGTCGACGCCGGCGTCAAGATGGTCGAGAACGAGAGCGCGCTGCTGTTTGTGCTCGCGCACAGGCTCGGCATCCGCGCGGGCTCCATCTGCGTGTCGCACACGAGCATGATCGAAGGCACGATCTATTACGAAGGGCCCGATTCGCGCAAGGCGTATCCGTGGGCCTTCGAGGACGACTTCATGGACAAGCGCATCCTCGTCGCGAGCAAGATCGCCGTGCGCGCGGTCGAGATCCTCGACGACATGATCCGGAAGGGGGAAGTAAGATGAGCAAGGTCAAAAACGGGTTCGACAGCGTCCCCCAGTATGAAGCAGACAAAAAGGTCCACCATCTGGGCATCAATGCTTCCCAGATCGCGCCGGGCGTCATCCTCACGTCCAACCTCGAGCGCACGGCGGTCATCGCCGGCACTTTTGACAAGGCCGAACAGGTCGGCTTCCACCGCGAGTACATCACCTACACCGGCGAAAAGTACGGCGTGCCCATGAGCGCCATGTCCATCGGCAACGGCTGCATGCCCACGTCCATCGCGGTGGAGGAGCTGCGCCACATCGGCTGCCGCAACATGATCAAGGTCGGCTCCTGCGGCGCCATCCAGCCGGACATCGAGCCCGGCACCATCCTCGTCCCGACGGGCGCGGTGCGCTGCGAGGGCGCGACGGTCGAATATCTCAATCTCCAGTATCCCGCGGTCACCGACCACGAGACGCTGTTCGCCATCATGGATGCGGCGCGGAAGCGCGGCAAGCCCATCCGGACGGGCATCATCCGCACCCATGACGCGCTGTTCCTCGAGTCGCCGTTCGCACACGACGGCATGGCCGAGCGCATCAGGCCCTGGCAGGAGCTCGGCGTGCTCGCCGTCGACAACGAGGCGTCGGCGCTGCTCGCCATCGCGGCGATCCTCGGCTCGCGCGCGGGCTGCGTCTATGTCGTGACCGACAATTACGCGACGGGGAAGTCCATCGACTTCAAAACACAGTACGCGCCGCTCATGCGCGACGCCATCGACATCGCGGAGCTCGCGCTGTCGGAGATCGTAAAGGCCCATGGCGAACGTCAATAACGCCGTCATCTCCGACAAGGCGCGGGAAGTGCTCGCGCAGGAGATGCGCGGCCGCGGCACGCCGGTCTACGTCGACCTGTACCGCCGCCTCCAGCGGCTCATCACGGACGGGGAGTTCAAAAAGGGCGACATGCTGCCGAGCGAAAGCGAACTCGCGCGCCTGACGGGCGCGGGGCGCACGTCGCTGCGCAGCGCGCTGGTGCTGCTGTACGAGGACGGCTACATCAAGACCTATCACGGGCGCGGCACCTTCGTCGTCTACGACACCGCGAAGCCCGACACGTTCGGCGGCTTCCCGACGGTCTACACGCTGCCGCGCGAGCGGGTCCGGCGGGCCATCGGCGAAGCGCAGGTCGTGTATTCGCAGCACCGCCCGAACTCCTACGACGCCTTCCTCGACAACGAGCTGCACGCCGGCGGCGCCCAGCTCAACAGCTTCGTGCGCCTGTACGCGGCCGGCGGCACCAACGCGGTGCTCAGCTACACCTATTTTCCGGCCGCCGCGCTCGACCCGTCGGCCCGCACGGACGACGAGATCGAAGCATGGCTCGCCCGGTATTTCGCGCAGAACGTCCACAGCGTCGGCTGCTCCTTCGCTTCCGTGCCCGCGGCGGGCGTGCGGGGGACCGAGACGAGATTCAGCTTTGACGGCGAGAATTTCCTGCTCATCGCGTCGACATGGCTGTCGGCGGCGGGCGAACCGCTCGCCTACTGCAAGGACTATTACAACTGCGACGCCATGCGCTTCAAGGCGACCTTTGAGATCAAATCGAATGAAGAAAGAGAAATGTGAAAAATGAAATATAAAGCCGTAAGACTCGAAAACAGGAACGGAAAGATGTGGCACATCGGCCTCGACGAAAAGGACATCGGCCGGCACGTCATCCTGCCCGCCGACCCCGCGCGCTGCGAGATGGTCGCGAAGCAGTTCGACAACGCCGAGCTCAAGGCCGTGTCGCGCGGCAACCCGACCTACACGGGCACCTACAGGGACATCCCCGTCTCCGTCATGTGCACCGGCATGGGCGGCACGGCGGTCGCCATCTGCACCGAGGAGCTCAAGATCATCGGCGCGAAGACGCTCATCCGCATGGGCACCTGCGGCAGCCTGCAGCCGGACATGCCCCCCAACTCCTTCGTCATCGCCACGGGCGCCGTGCGCGGCGACGGCACCACCAACGAATACATCCCGTCGGAATATCCGGCGGTCGCGGACGTCGATGTCGTGTACGCGCTGCGCGCCGCGGCGCGGGAATTCGGCGTCGAGCCCTATGTCGGCATCATCCGCAGCCACGACACGTTCTATCTCGAGAGCCCCGGCGCGCACGAGGGATGGCGCGAGCGCATCCAGCCGTGGACCGACGCGGGCGTGCTCGCCGTGGAAAACGAGAGCTCGTCGCTGTTCGTCGTCTCCTCGCTGCTCGGCGGCGTGCGCGCGGGCACCATCCTGCTCGCCGGCAACAGCCTGTACAACGCCTACGGCAGCATGTGCACCTCGAACGACGACGGCTATGCCGAGCGCGTCGACCTCATGACGAAGATCACGCTGCGGGCCATCGAGATGATCGACAAGCTCGATGATTTGAAATAAGGGGTTCGTTTTGATCAAAGAATATTTTGCTTCGCTCAATGTGCGCTCGCTGCTGCGGCGGCTGCTGCTGCTCGTGCCGACGATGGCGCTCATCAATTTCAGCATCGGCTGCTACTACACCTGCGGCCTCGGCACCGATCCCATCTCCGTGTTCATCGACGGACAGCACGTCCTGCTCGGCTGGTCCTACGGACAGATCACGTCCCTGAACAACGTCATCCTCTTCGCCGTCATGCTGTGGCTCGGCCGCAAATACATGGGCCTCGGCACCGTCGCGACCGTTTTTCTGTCCGGCCCGCTGATCGATCTGTTCGAGGGCATGCTGCGCGCCGCGTTTCCCGCGGAAAGCTCGCCGCTTTACGTGAAGATCATCCTGCTGTGCATCGGCGTCTTCGGCTTCGGCATCGGCCTCGGGTTCTTCGTGACGGAGAGCCTCGGCATCGGCCCGTTCGACTTTCTGCCGCTGTGGCTGCGCGACGTGACGAAGATCGATCTGCGGTGGACGCGCATGCTGTTTGACGCGCTGTTCCTCATCACGGGCTGGCTCATGGGCGGCATCGTCGGCGTCGGCACGGCGGCCGGCGTGCTGCTGACAGGCCCCGTCATGAGCTTCACGCTGAAGCGTGTCGGCGCGCCGCTCGAGCGCTTTTTCGGGCCGCTGAAAAAGGGCCCCGAACAGGCCGCCGGACAGCAATAGTTACAATTGTTTACAGCCGATACCCTTTCGTATAATACGCCAAAATTCCGAAGATAAATATGTGCAATTAGCAGAACAGTGGGCGAACCTGTCCCTTAAAAAGTGGGCAGGAAGGCGATTTGTCGGTTGAAATAACGTGCGTTCTATATTATAATTTAGTAGAAATACGGCGTCGGATTCCCGCCGCATCCGCCTGCGCAAGGGGGCTGCGGAGGATGAAGCGACGTGTTTTATATGGGCGAAAGCCCGCAAAATTTATCAGGAGGCAAATATGAAAAAGTTCCTTGCATTACTTCTCGTTGCCGCTCTCGCGCTGACGTTCGTCGCGTGCGGCAGCAAGACCACGGAAGAAACCCCGGCGACGACCGAAGCGGAAACGTATGACATCGTTTTCTGCGCCGACCTCGGCACGATCAACGACAACGGTTTCAACCAGGGCACTTGGGAAGGTTGCCAGAAGTACGCCAAAGAGAACAACCTGACCTGCAACTACCTGCAGCCGGCTGAAGATTCCGATGACGCGCGCATCACCATCTTCACGCAGGCCGTCGAACAGTGGAAAGCGTCGGTCGTCGTGACCTGCGGCTTCCTCTGGGACACCGCGCTGGCGAGTGTTGCCGCGAACTATCCCGACGTTAAGGTCATCTTCATCGACGGCGACGCGTCCCTGAACGGCATCACCAACGTTGCTCCGATCAACTTCGCGGAGCAGGAAGTCGGCTTCCTCGCGGGCTATGCCTGCGTCAAGGAAGGCTATCGCAGCCTCGCGTTCTTCGGCGGCATGGCGGTTCCGGCCGTCATCCGTTTCGGCTATGGCTTTGTTTACGGCGCCGACTATGCGGCGAAGGAACTCGGCCTTGCGAAGGGCGATGTCAAGATGAAGTACTGGTATTCCGGCGACTTCAACGCGACCCCCGAAAAGGCCACGACAGTGTCCGGCTGGTATGAGACGGGTACGGAAGTCGTCTTCTCCTGCGGCGGCAACATCCTCGGCAGCGCCATCTCGGCGGCTGAGGCTGCGGAAGGCCGTTATCTTGTCGGTGTCGACACCGATGAGGCTGCCAAGTCCGAGCGCATCATCACCTCCGCGATGAAGTCCCTGACGAACGCCACGTATTCCGGCATCACCGCCGCGTATGCGGGCGGCGCTGACTGGGATGCCATCGGCGGCAAGCTGACGACGTACGGCACGGCCAACAACGGCGTCCAGCTCCCGGACGATTTCTCGAGATTCAAGAACTTCACGAAGGCCGACTACGACGCCATCTTTGCGAAGCTGGCGGCGGACGAAGGCGGCATCTCGAGCGCGATCCCGACCGACGCGACCTATGCCACGCCGGACCTTATCCCGCTTGAGTACGTCACCCTGGAGTTCCTCGGCTAATCCCACGCTTTATGTGAGCAATTACGGCAAGAAGGCGCGCTGCGCGCGCCTTCTTGTCGTATAGGGCACCTGCTCTAAATTATTATGAAGGTGGAACCTATGGACAATACGGAAAACATCATCGAATTCCGTCACATCACCAAGACGTTCCCGGGCGTCATCGCATGCAACGACATCACCCTTGACATCCGCAAGGACGAGATCCACGCACTGCTCGGAGAAAACGGCGCCGGAAAATCGACGCTGATGAGCGTCCTGTTCGGGATGTACCAGCCGGAGAAGGGCGAAATCGTCCTGCGCGGCAAGCCGACGAAGATCCGCAATCCGCGCGAAGCCACGAACCTCGGCATAGGGATGGTTCACCAGCATTTTCAGCTTGTCGAAGACTTTACCGTTCTGCAGAACATCATCCTCGGCGAGGAGACGGTAAAGGGCCTGTTCCTTGATATGGCGACATGCCGGAAAAAGGTCATGGAGCTCAGCGAAAAGTACGGACTTTCCATCGACCCAGACGCCAAGATCGCGGATATCACCGTTGCCATGCAGCAGCGCGTCGAAATCCTGAAAATGCTGTACAGACAAGCGGAAATCCTCATCTTCGACGAGCCGACGGCCGTTCTGACGCCGCAGGAGATCGAAGAGCTTATGAATATAATGCGCGGGCTTGCGCGGGAAGGGCACACGCTGCTGTTCATCTCCCACAAGCTCGACGAGATCAAAAAGGTCTCCGACCGCGTGACCATCCTGCGCCGCGGCAAGCTCGTCGAAACGCTCGACACGAAGGATGCGACGACGACGCAGATGGGCGAACTGATGGTCGGGCGCGAGGTCAGCTTCACGGTCGACAAGAGCCCCGCGGCCCCCGGCGACGAGGTGCTGCGCGTCGAGCACATGGTGGTGACCTCCCCGGAGACCAAGAAGAACCTCGTCAACGACCTGAGCTTCAGCGTCCGCCGCGGCGAGATCGTCTGCCTCGCGGGCATCGACGGCAACGGCCAGTCCGAGATCATCTACGCGCTGACGGGCCTGATGCCCATGAACAGCGGCAAGCTTCTGTTCAACGGCAAGGACGTCACCAACGCATCCGTGCGCGAGCGCAACCTCGCGGTCATGTCGCACATCCCGGAGGACCGCCACAAATACGGCCTCGTGCTCGACTACGACCTCGCGAGCAACCTCGCGCTGAAGAATTACTACAAAAAAGATTTCCAGAAAGCCGGTTTCCTCGACTTCGGAAAGATCAACAGCTACGCCGACGGGCTCATCGAGCGCTTCGATATCCGCTCCGGCCAGGGCGGCCGCACAATGGCCCGCAGCATGTCCGGCGGCAACCAGCAGAAAGCGATCGTCGCGCGGGAGATCGACCAGAATCCCGATCTGCTCGTCGCGGTGCAGCCGACGCGCGGCCTCGACGTCGGCGCCATCGAGTACATCCACAAACAGCTCGTCGCCCAGCGCGACGCAGGCCGCGGTGTTCTGCTGATGTCGTTCGAACTCGACGAGGTCATGGACGTCTCCGACCGCGTGCTCGTCATCTTTGAAGGCGAGCTCATGGGCGATCTCGACCCGAAAAAGGTGTCGGTCGAGGAGGTCGGCCTGTACATGGCCGGCGTGAAGAGGGAGGCGAAAAAGGCATGAGCGGCAAGACGAAAGAGATCCGCAAGCGCAAAAAGACCTTTGAGGACTACACAAGTCTGATTTCATCGCTGATCGCCATCGTGGGCGGCATGCTCGTCGCGCTCATCGTCCTGATGCTTTCCAACCCGGCGACGGGCTGGGGCGGCTTTAAGATGCTGCTGCTGGGCGGAACGCCGTACGGCGGCGTCAAGAGCCTCGGCGACATGCTCTACTTTGCGACCCCCATCATGTGCACCGGCGTCGCGCTGTGCCTCGCGTTCAAGACCGGCGTGTTCAACATCGGCGGACCGGGCCAGTATATCATCGGCGCGTATTTCGCCATCTGGACCGCGATCAAGATGGACGGGAAAGTCACCGGCGTGCTCGGATGGCTCATCCCCGTGCTCGTGTCGTTCGTCGCGGGCGCTCTCTGGGCGCTCGTCCCCGGCATCCTGCGCGCCTACTTCAACGTCAACGTCGTCATCAGCACGATCATGTTCAACTACATCGCGATGTACTATTCGGTCTACTGGGTCCGGACGTTCATCTACGATCAGCTGCGCGGCCAGAGCCTGCCGGTGCCGGCGGCGAGCCGTCTGCCCAAGACGTTCCTCGCGTCCATCACCAACAACAGCAGCGCGGACATGGGCATCTTCATCGCCGTTCTCGCGGCGATCATCGTGTGGATCATCCTCGACAAGACGGTGCTCGGCTTCGAGCTGAAGGCCTGCGGCATGAACGCCGACGCCTGCCGCTACGCCGGCATCAAATCGAAGCGCAACATCATGACGGCCATCCTGCTGTCCGGCGGCCTTTGCGGCCTCGGCGGCGGCCTGCACTATCTGACGACGTCAGGCGTCTATATCAAGGTCGTGGAGCAGTCCGCAAGCGAGGGCTTCACCGGAATCGCCGTCGCCTGCCTTGCGAACAACAACCCCATCGGCGCCATCTTCTCCGCGCTGTATATGGCCTTCCTCACGGTGGGCGGCCAGTACATGCAGCTGTTCGGTTTCCAGAAGGAGATCGTCAGCATCATCACCGGCGTTGTCATCTACTTCTCCGCGTTCGTGCTGCTGCTGCGTGAAAAGCTCAACGGCGCGGCGGCAAAGGTTCGTCTCAAACGGACGGAAACGCTGGAAGGGGGCACGGAAGAATGAGCCTGTTCTACTTTATCTGCCGCTACTTTATGTACTTCTTCATCCCGCTTCTCGTGGCGGCGACCGGCGGCCTGTTCTCGGAGCGCAGCGGCGTCATCAACATGGCCCTCGATTCCATCATGGTCTTCTCCGCGATGTGGGGCGTTTTCTTCCTCAAGGCGCTTGAGGGCAAGATGAACCCGCAGCTGGCGCTCATCCTCGCGCTGCTGCTGTCGGCGGCGACCGGCGTGCTGTTCGCGCTGCTGCTCGCCTACGCGGCCATCACCCTGCGCGCCAATCAGACCATCGCCGCCATGGCGCTGAACACCTTCGCGCCCGCGTTCTGCATTTTCTACGCGCGCCTCGTCAACAGCGGCAATGAGAACATCGCCTTCTCGAACCTCTATCGCTTCGACAAGGTGCCGGTCCTGGGCGACATCCCCGTGATCGGCCCGATGTTCTTCCAGAACGCTTACATCACGACCTACATCGGCATCGCGCTGTTCATCGTCTCCGCCATCGTCATCAACAAGACGCGCTTCGGCCTTCGCCTTTGCGCATGCGGCGAAAATCCGCAGGCGGCGGACTCCCTGGGCATCAACGTCTACAAGCAGCGCTACAAGGCGCTGATCCTGTCCGGCGCGCTCGCCGGCATGAGCGGCCTGATGTATATCGTCCCGATCTCCGCGGCGTACAGCTGCACGGTCGCCGGCTACGGCTATCTCGCCATGTCGGTGCTGATCTTCGGCCAGTGGCGCCCGAGATCGCTCATCATCGCGGCGGCGTTCTTCAGCCTTTGCAAGACGCTCGCGGCCGCGTACACCAGCATCCCCTTCCTCGCCTCCCTGCCGCTGCCCGATGCGTTCTATAAGAGCGTTCCGTATATTGTGACGCTCATTGCGCTGGCCTTCACGTCCAAGCACTCCCATTCGCCGAAGGCCAACGGCCAGCCGTACGACCAGGGCAAGAGATAAGCATTCCCCCAACAATTCAAACAACAAAAGGAATTTGCCGGGCTTTCACGCACACGAAACCCGCGCAGGTTCCTTTTGTCTTTTTATGAGGTGAAATACGATGCAGTATCTGAAGAACAGGCCGCTGACGGACGGCGACGGGCGGCTCAAATTCACGGGCCGCCGGCCGGGCGAGCTCGCGCCGACCGTGCTCATGCCCGGCGATCCGCAGCGCAGCAAGATCATTTCCGAGTATTTCAAAAAGGCCGATTTCGTCGGCCAGCGCAGCACCTTTGCCGCCTATACGGGCGAGACCGGCGACGGAACGCCCCTCTCGGTCGTGTCGTCCGGCATGGGGTGCATGTGCGTTTCCGTCGCGCTCGAGGAATTCGCGCAGCTCGGCGTGCGCAGCGTCATCCGCGTGGGCACCTGCGCGGGCATCCAGCCCGAGATCCAGCCCGGCACGCTGATGATCGCGAGCGGCTGCGTGCGCGGCGAGGGCGCGTCCTACGAATATGCGCCGCCCGAGTTCCCCGCGGTCGCCGATCACCGGCTCGTGTCGGCGCTTGCGGCGGCCTGCGCCGAGTTCGGCGAGACGCCCGACATCGGGCTCTACCGCGCGCACGACTCCTTCTATATGGAATCCATGGCGGCCCACGAGGGCCTCAGGCAGCGCATGCAGATCTGGCAGGACACCAACGTGCGCGCGGTCGAGAACGAGAGCGGCACGCTGTTCACGATGGGCTACCTGCTGGGCATCCGCACCGCGACGATCTGCGTCGCGCTCGGCTACATGCTCGCCGATCACGACATGTTCGACGCGAACATCTATCCGGCCTACAAGGATCCGGATTTCCTCAAAAAGCGCATCGAGGTCGCGAGCCGCGTTTCCATCCGCGCCGCGGAGATCCTGCGGCAGCGGGAAAAGGAGGGGAGATAACCATGGCCTTCAAAAGTCAGAGAATGGTCCACGCGGACGGCCGGATGCATCATCTCGGCACGCTCGAATGCGACGTCGCGCCCGTCATGCTGCTCACGGCGGGCGTCGAGGAGGTGCGGGACATCGCCGCGCTGCTCGACAGATCCGAGGAGCGCGCGCTCTACCGCGAGTATCTCACCTGCAAGGGCGAAAAGGACGGCGTGCCCGTCGGCGTCATGTCGTCGGGACACGGCTGCATGCCCATGGCCATCGCGGTCGAGGAACTCAACCATCTCGGCGTCAAGACGCTGCTCAAGGTCGGGGCCGGCGCGGCCGTCATAAGCGGCATAAAACCGGGCACGATAGTCATACCGACCGCCGCGGTGCGCGGCGAGGGTGCGACGAAGGAATACGTGGGGCTCGAGTATCCGGCGGTCGCCGATATGGCGCTGCTCGACACCGTCATCGACGCGGCCTACGCCGCCGGCGAGCAGCCCCTGTGCGGGGTCGTGCGCAGCCACGACGCCTACTACGCGGAGAACCCCGTCGCGTCCGGCGCGGCGGAAAAGAACGACCGCTGGGCGCAGCTCGGCGTGCTGCTGACGGAAAACGAGCTGTCCTCGATGTTCGTCGTCTCGTCGATCCTGCGCCTTCGCGCGGCGGGCGTCTGCGTCGTCGAGGAGAACCTCGCCGACGGCACGGCGCTGTCCGCGCAGGAGCTGAAGCAGCGGCTCGCCGTCTGCTACGGCATCGCGCTCGCCGCCGCCGTGAAATCGGGCCGGTAAATTGACTTACAGCGCTGAAAAGGGTAAAATGAAAAATAACCGCACAGCGGCGTTTCGTGTTTGAAGTATTCTGATAAGAGGAGAAACCATCTTGAACACAAAGCCTTTTGAAGCGTATGAATCCGAGGTCCGCTCCTATTGCCGCCGTTTTCCGGCGGTGTTCACGAAGGCCAAGGGCTCAAAATACTGGGACGAGGACGGCAACGAGTACATCGACTTTTTCAACGGCGCCGGCGCGCTCAACTACGGCCACAACAACGAGGAGATCAAGGGCCAGCTGATCGATTATCTCGAATCCGACGGCGTGCTGCACGCGCTCGACATGTACACCGTGCCGAAGCGTGAGTTCATCGAGACGTTCGAGAGCAAGATCCTCAAGCCGCGCGGGCTCGATTATAAGATCATGTTCACCGGACCGACGGGCACCAATGCCGTCGAAGCGGCGCTCAAGCTCGCCCGCAAGGTGAAAAAGCGTCCCGGCGTTTTCGCGCTCATGGGCGCATTCCATGGCATGACGCTCGGCGCGCTGGCGCTCACGACCGATGCCGACTCCCGCGGCGGCGCGGGCGTGCCGCTCGACAACGTCACGCATGTCCCGGCCCCCGGCATGTTCGAGGGGCTTGACACGATCGCCTATATGCAGACGCTCATCGACGACGACCATTCCGGCGTCGAAAGACCGTCGGCGCTCGTCATCGAAACGATCCAGGCGGAGGGCGGCGTCAACGTCATGCCCGTCCAGTGGCTGCGCGACGTGCGCGCCTTCTGCGACCGCAACGACATTCTGCTCATCGTCGATGATATCCAGGTCGGCGTCGGCCGCAGCGGCTATTTCTTCTCCTTCGAGCGCGCGGGCATCGTGCCCGACATCGTCACGCTGTCGAAATCCATCGGCGGCTACGGCATGCCCATGGCGCTGACGCTGTTCCGGCCCGAGCTCGACATCTGGACCCCCGGCGAGCACAACGGAACCTTCCGCGGCAACCAGCTGTCCATCGTCGCCGCGCGCGCGGGCATCGATTATTTCGTCGCCCACCGCATCGACGAGGAGGCCCGCCGCAAGGGCGAGATCATCCGCGGCTTCCTTGAAAAGGAAGTCCTGCCGCTCGACAGCCGCCTGCAGGTGCGCGGCATCGGCATGATCTGGGGCGTCGATTTCTCCGGCGTCGGCGACAAGATGTGCGGCAAGGTGCTGTCGTCCTGCTTCAAGAAAAAAGTCGTCATCGAGAGCGCGGGGCGCAAAAACGCCGTGCTCAAGATCATGGCGGCGCTGACGATCGAAGACGACGTGCTGCTCGACGGTCTCGGGAGACTCCGCGACGCGATCCGCGAGAATCTGTAAAACGCGCAGCGGCAGCGGCGATCGAAGACCGCCGCTGCCGTTTTCATGTCCGCAAAAAATGGGATGGGGTTGGGAAAGTATGGATCTTCGCTATCTGCGGCGCGTCGTGGGCGGCGCGTCGTTCGGCAAGGCGGCCGAAGCCGTTGACGCCGTGCACGAGAAAACCGGCCGGCCGAAGGCGCTCATCGCCCTCGACATGGCGGGCTGCCTTGCGCGCTACGGCGCGGGCTACAAGGATTATCTCATTTTCGAGTTCTACGCGATGAACGCGCGGGAGCGCGCGACGTACATGACGCGGTTCAAGAACCGAAAGCTCATCACCGCGCTCAACGACCAGGCCTATTCCTATATCTTCGACAAAAAGAACGTCTTCGACGAGCGCTTCCGGGATTTTCTCGGCCGCGAGGTGATCGACCTCGCAAAGACCGATTTCCCGGCGTTCGAGCGCTTTTACGCCGGAAAGACGGCCATTTTCGCGAAGCCGTACTCGGGCGAGAGCGGCAAGGGCATCGAAAAGCTCAAGACGGCCGACTTTGCCGACGCGGCGGCCGCCTGGGCCTATGTCACCGATCCCGCGAAGAATTTCGGCGTGCTCGAAGAGCCCATCGTGCAGCACGAGGCCGCGAGCAGGATCTATCCCTGCGCGATCAACTGCTTCCGCATCGTCACGATGGTCTGGAAGGGCGAGCCGTACATCCTTTACGCCGTGTTCAAGATGGGCAACGGCGGCCGCTTCATCGACAATCTCGACAACGGCGGTGTCTGCTGCCACTTCGATCTCGACAAGGGGGAGATCTGCGGGCGGGGCCACACGCAGCAGCTCGTATGCTACGACGCGCACCCCTATACCGGCATCCCCTTCGCCGGCTACAAGCTGCCCTACATGGACGAGGTCAAGGCGCTCGTGAAAAAGGCGGCGCTCGTCGTGCCCCAGATCCGCTATGTCGGCTGGGACGTCTGCCTGACGCCGACGGGGCCCGCGATCGTCGAGGGGAACGATTTCCCCGGCTACGACTTTCCGCAGCTGCCCGACCCGGACAAGCCGCGCGTCGGCCTGCTCGGGCAGATCCGGGCGATCATCCCCGATTTCAAGCTGTAAATTAAAAAGCGGCGGCCGGAAGGCCGCCGCTTTTGTCAGGCGGGGAAGACGGCATCAGCCGTACAGCTTGCCGACGAGACGGTTGCAGACGTCGACGGGCAGGAGCTTGTCGATCACGACGAAGACCCTGTATTTGGCCCCCGCGGTGTACAGCACGCGCGGGTGTTTTTTTTGCGCGACGCGGCAGATGACCGACGCCACGTACGCCGGCGTCATGCCGCCCTGTTCGTCCTTCTCCATCGCACCCACCGCCTTCTGGATGCGCCCCCCGTAGAGCGGCGCGCCCGCGGCGCTCTTCTGCCGCGCGGCGGTGAAGCCCGTGTGCACGTCGCCCGGCATGACCGCGCTCACGCGGATGCCGGCCGGGCGCAGCTCGTTCGCGAGCGCGAGGACGAGCGAATTGATCGCCGCCTTGGAGGCGGAGTAAAAGGCCTGGAAGGGGATAGACAGCGGCGCCGCGACGGAGCTGACCGCGACGATGTGCGCGTCGTCGCTTTTGCGCAGATACGGCAGCGCCTCGCGGATGCTGCGGAAGACGCCGAAGAAATTGACGTCGAACTGCCGCTGCGCCGCCTCGTCGGTCGTGAATTCGACCGCGCCGGAAATGCCCATGCCCGCGTTGCACACGAGCAGGTCGAGCGAACCCTCGGCCTCGTAGACCGACCGGAAGGCCGCCGCGAGCGACGCCGTCTGGGTCACATCCGCCGGGAGGTGGTGCACGACGGGCGTGTCGCTGCCGAAACGGCTGAAGTCGTAGACGACGTATCCCCTGTCGGCGAGCATCGCCGCCGTGCTTTCCCCGATGCCGCTGCTGCCGCCCGTGACGACCGCTACTCTTTTCATACCGTTCCCTCCGTTTCGCAGACCCCTGAGAATTTTTTCTATTTTCGCACTTTTCGCGCCGCTTGGCAAGGCTTGTGAAAAATTTTACCGGCGCCCGCGCGGACAAAACGCTTTTTTCCCGGGCATGCGCCGCCCGAAAAGAGGGAATCCTTCCTAAAAAAACCACTTGACTTTTGTGAGGAATGCCCTATAATTGTTAGGTAGCTAACAAATATACGGCGGGAAAGTGAGACGGAATGTGCGAAACAAACGACGATCAGACGCGGCATCTCGGCTTTGAGATCCGGCGGCTGTCGAATCTGCTGCGGCGCAATTTCGACGGCATGGCCGTGCGGACGCTGCCGCAGGACATCACGGGCGTGCAGATCTGGATGCTCGGCTATATCGCGCGCGAGAGCGTCAGCGGCGATGTTTTCCAGCGCGATATCGAGAAGCGATTCAATGTCCGCCGCGCGAGCGCAACGGGCATGCTGCAGCTGCTCGAGAAGAACGGCATGATCACGCGCGAGAGCGTGCCCTATGACGCGCGCCTCAAGAAGATCGTCCTGACCGACCGCGGCAGGAGCGCCTCCGAGGCGATGCACAAAAACATCGGGGCGTTCGAAAAAGAGATCACCGACAGCATCGAACCGGACGATCTCGCCGCATTTTACCGCGTGATCGATACGATCCGCGGCATGCTGGAATAATATTTTACCCGGAGGTACGCATGATAAAAAAACTCGCCCCGTGTGTGGGCAAATACAAAAAAGACGCGATCCTCACCCCCTTCTTTGTCATCCTCGAGGTGATGATGGAGGTGCTCATCCCGCTCGTCATGGTCAGCCTGATCGACGACGGCGTGGAGGCCGGCAACATGAACGTCGTGCTGCGCTACGGCGCCGTCCTCGTGGCGGCGGCGCTGCTGTCGCTCGCCTTCGGCGTGCTGTCGGGATATTTCGCGTCGAGCGCGTCGGCGGGGTTCGCGAAGAATCTCCGCCAGAAAATGTACTACAAGATCCAGGACTTTTCCTTCAAGAACATCGACAAATTCTCGGCGTCAAGCCTTGTCACGCGCCTGACGACGGACGTGTCCAACGTGCAGCAGGCCTTCCAGATGATCACGCGCATCGCGGTGCGCTCGCCGGTCATGCTCATCTTCTCGCTGCTCATGTCCTACCGCATCAATCCGCACCTCGCGATGATCTATCTCGCGGTCGTGCCGGTGCTCGCCATCGGGCTGTACCTCATCATCCGCAAGACCTTCCCCATCATGCAGAAGGTCTTCCGGACGTACGACAAGCTCAACAGCGTCGTGCAGGAGGACGTGCGCGGCATCCGCGTCGTCAAGTCCTTCGTGCGCGAGGAGTATGAAAAGAAGAAGTTCGGCGGCGTCTCGGGCGAGCTGTTCAATTACTATTCCGCGGCTGAAAAGCTCATCGTGCTGAACAACCCGCTCATGCAGTTCTGCGCCTACGGGTGCATGCTGCTGCTGTCGTGGTTCGGCGCAAAGTACGTCATCCGCTCCGAGATGACGACCGGCCAGCTGATGAGCCTGCTGTCGTACACCATGCGCATCCTCATGAGCCTCATGATCCTGTCGATGGTCTTCGTCATGATCGTCATCGCGCGCGAATCCGCCGTGCGCATCGCCGAGGTGCTCGACGAGCAGCCGGAGTTCGACGACCCGAAGCAGCCCGCCGGCGAAGTCGCCGACGGCAGCATCGAGTTCGATCACGTCAGCTTCAGCTACGGCGGCGCCAATCTCGCGCTCAAGGACGTCAGCCTGCGGGTGAACGCCGGCGAGACGATCGGCATCCTCGGCGGCACGGGCAGCGCGAAATCGACTTTTGTGCAGCTGATCCCGCGCCTGTACGAGGCGACGAAGGGAAGCGTCCGCGTCGGCGGGCACGACGTGCGCGAATACGACATCGAAACGCTGCGCAACGCCGTCGCGATGGTGCTGCAGAAGAACGAGCTGTTCTCCGGCACCATCAAGGAGAATCTGCGCTGGGGCGATCCCGACGCGACCGACGAGGAGCTCGTGCACGCGTGCGAGCTCGCGCAGGCCGACGGCTTCATCCGCGAGTTTCCCGACGGCTACGACACCTACATCGAACAGGGCGGCTCCAACGTGTCCGGCGGCCAGAAGCAGCGGCTGTGCATCGCGCGGGCGCTGCTCAAAAAGCCGAAGATCCTCATCCTCGACGATTCGACGAGCGCCGTCGACACCGCGACGGACGCGCGCATCCGCAAGGCGTTCCGGGAGGAGATCCCGAACACCACGAAGCTCATCATCGCGCAGCGCGTCGCCTCCGTCATGGACGCCGACCGCATCCTTGTGCTCGACAACGGCCGGGTCAACGGCTTCGGCACGCACGCGCAGCTGCTCGCGTCCAATCCGATCTACAAGGAAGTATACGAGACCCAGACGAGGGGGGGCGAAGCAGATGGCGAATGAACAGGTCAAGGAGCTCAAGGGCGGGCCGCGCGGCCGCGGACCGATGGTCGCGACGGAAAAGCCCAAGAATCAGGGAAAGACCATGCGCCGGCTGCTGGGTTTCCTCGTGCGCGAGCACAAGGGAAAGCTGGCCGTCGCGGCGGTGTGCATCCTGCTGTCCGCGTGCGCGGGCGTCGCGGGCTCGCTGTTTCTTCAGATCCTCATCGACGACTATATCGCCCCGCTCGCGCAGCAGACGAACCCGGTCTTCACCGAGCTCCTGCGGGCGATCGCCATCATGGGCTGCATCTATGCGGCCGGCATCCTCGCCACTTTCATCAGCAACCGCATCATGGTCGTCATCTCCCAGCGCGTGCTCAAGGAGATCCGCGACGAGATGTTCTCCCACATGCAGTCGCTGCCGGTCAAATATTTCGACACGCACAGCTACGGCGACGTCATGAGCCGCTACACAAACGACGCCGACACCCTGCGGCAGATGCTCTCGCAGAGCCTGCCGAACGTCTTCTCGTCGGCCATCACGATCGTCGCGGTCTTTATCTCGATGCTCGTCAAGAGCTGGCACCTGACCATCATCGTCATTCTCGGCGTCTTTCTCATGCTCGGCGTCACGAAGAGCATCGCCGGCAAGAGCGCGAAGTATTTCGTGCAGCAGCAGAAGTCGCTCGGCCGCGCGAACGGCTACATCGAGGAGATGATGAACGGCCAGAAGGTCGTCAAGGTCTTCTGCCATGAGGAGGCGTCCGAGGAGAAATTCGACGTGCTCAACGAGGAGCTGTGCGACGCGGGCACGAAAGCCAACCGCTTTGCGAACACCCTCATGCCCATCATGATGAACATCGGCAACCTGCAGTACGTCATCCTCGCCATCGCGGGCGGCGCGCTCGCCATCGGCGGCATCGGCGGCATGACGCTCGGCACCATCGCCGCGTTCCTGCAGCTGAGCAAATCGTTCACCCAGCCCATCAGCCAGGTGTCCCAGCAGATCAATTCCGTCGTCATGGCGCTCGCGGGCGCCGAGCGCATCTTCACGCTGCTCGACGAGCCCGCCGAGGTCGATAACGGCTACGTCACGCTCGTCAACGCGAAATGCGCAGAGGACGGCGCGCTGACCGAGACGCCGGAGCACACGGGCGTGTGGGCGTGGAAGCATCCCCATACGGCCGACGGCTCCATCACCTACCAGAAACTCGAGGGCGACGTGCGCTTCTACGACGTCGACTTCAGCTACGACGGCGAAAAGACGGTGCTCGAGAACATCACGCTGTACGCGAAGCCCGGCCAGAAGGTCGCCTTCGTCGGCGCGACGGGCGCGGGCAAAACGACGATCACCAACCTCATCAACCGTTTTTACGACATCGCGGACGGCAAGATCCGCTACGACAACATCAACATCAACAAGATCAAGAAGGACGACCTGCGCCGCAGTCTCGGCATGGTGCTGCAGGACGTCAACCTCTTCACCGGCACCGTGCGCGACAACATCCGCTTCGGCAAGCTCGACGCGACCGACGAGGAGATCGTCTCGGCCGCCAAGCTCGCGAACGCGCACGACTTCATCATGATGCTGCCCGAGGGCGACGACACGGTGCTGTCCGGCGACGGCAGCGGCCTGTCGCAGGGACAGCGCCAGCTGCTGTCCATCGCCCGCGCGGCCGTCGAGGACGCGCCCGTCATGATCCTCGACGAGGCGACGAGCTCCATCGACACCCGCACCGAGGCCATCGTGCAGCGCGGCATGGACGCCCTCATGCGCGGGCGCACCGTCTTCGTCATCGCACACCGCCTGTCGACCGTGCGCAACGCCGACGTCATCATGGTGCTCGACCACGGCCGCATCATCGAGCGCGGCACCCACGATGAACTCATCGCCGCGAAGGGGAAATATTACGAGCTGTACACCGGCGCGGTCGAGCTCGACTGATATTCCTGTCAGTATTTTCCGATCCTGAATATACAAAAAGAGCGGGGAGAATTTCTCCCCGCTCTTTGCATCTGCGGCGCATGTTCCCGCCCGCGCGATCCGCGGGCCGCTTCATTCCCGCCCCGCGGGGACCTCCAGGACGACGGCGTCGCCGCAGACGTCCCGCACGGTGCCGCGCGCGATCCCGCCGCCGCGCAGCCCCGCGCCGGATACCCTTGCGGGCAGGTATTCGTCGGTGTAGCCGTCGAAGACGCCGCCGCCGACGGGCTGCTCGAGGATGACCCGCACGTCCTGCCCGAGGAAAGAGCGCAGCACCGCGGCGCGCCCCGCAGCGGCGGCGGCGACCATGGCGCGGCTGCGGCGCTCCTTTTCGGCGCGCGGCACCTTGCCGTCCATGCGCGCGGCCGCGGTGCCGGGGCGCACGGAGTAGGGGAAGACGTGGACTTTGAGAAAGCCGAAGTCCCGCACGAAGGCGAGGCTGTCGGCAAAATCGCCCTCGGTCTCGCCGGGAAAGCCGACGATGACGTCGGTCGTAAAGGTCGCGCGGGGAAAGAGAGCGCGCAGGCGCCCGGCGACGGCGGCGTACTGTGCGGCCGTATAATGGCGGTTCATGCGCCGCAGCGTCGCGTCGCAGCCGCTTTGCAGCGACAGGTGGAACTGCGGACACAGCTTGGGCTCGGCCGCGAGGCGCGCGAGCAGCGCGTCGGGAAGCAGGTCGGGCTCGAGCGAACCGAGCCGCACGCGCTCGACGCCGTCGGGCGCGCAGGCGATGCGCACCGCGTCGGCGAGGTCGTTCGGCGTGCCCTTGCCGTAGGCCGAGAGGTTGATGCCGGACAGCACGATCTCCCGATAGCCGTTGTCCGCGAGCGCGCGGACCTGCCGGGCGAGCTCGTCCGGTTCCATCGAGCGCACGCGGCCGCGGGCGTAGGGGATGATGCAGTAGGTGCAGTAGCGCTCGCAGCCGTCCTCGATCTTGAGGAAGGCGCGGGTATGCCCGTCGAGCTCGGGTGCGAACAGGGGCTCAAAGGCGGCGCAGGCCGGGTCCGCGACGGACACGACGCGGCGGCGCGAGGCAAAGTAATCGTCGAGCAGGTCGGCGAGCGCGCGGCGGTCGGCCGCGCCGGTGACGATGTCGGCGTCCTCCATGGCGGCGGCCTCGTCGGGGAAGGCGCTCGCATAGCAGCCGGTGAGCACCGTGACGGCGTTCGGGTTTTCCCGTCGCACGCGCCGCAGGTACTGGCGCACCTTGCGGTCGGTGTTGGCGGTCACGGTGCAGGAATTGACGACGACGACGTCGGCGTCCGCCTCGCTTTCGGCGGGAGCATAGCCGCGCGCGCGCAGCATGCCCGCCATCGCCGCGGATTCGAAGCTGTTGACCTTGCAGCCGAAGGTGTAAAAGAAGACGTTCACAGGAGACAGCCTTTCAAAAATATTTGTCCTCATTATACTATAAATCCCCCGTGCGCGCATAGCTTTTACAAACGGGAGGTTGAAGGGCTGTATGAATCTGAAAAAAACGCTGAGCGCGGCGCTTGCGCTCGCGCTGCTGTGTCCGGCCGCCGCCGTGCGCGCGGACGGACTGCCCGCCGCAGAAGAAGCGGCCGAGACATCGGCGCAGACACAGGCGGCCGTCGCGGCCGCCGATCTTTCGATGGACGCGGCGGCGGCCATCCTCGTCGACGCCGGCACGGGCACGGTGCTGTACGAGCGCAACGCCGACGCGCCGCGCGCCATCGCCTCCATCACGAAGGTGATGACGATGCTGCTCGTCATGGAAGCCCTCGACGCGGGGAAGATCACGCTCGAAGACAAGGTGACCGCGAGCGAGCACGCCTATTCGATGGGCGGCTCGCAGATCTGGCTCGAGCCCGGCGAGGTCATGACGGTCGACGAGCTGCTGCGGGCCGTCGCGGTCGCGAGCGCCAACGACGCAGCCGTCGCGCTCGCCGAATATGTCGGCGGCAGCGAGGAGGCTTTCGTCGCCGACATGAATCGCAAGGCGGCGGAGCTCGGCATGACGAAGACGACGTTCAAAAACGCCAACGGCCTCGACGAGGAGGGGCATCTCTCCTGTGCGCGCGACGTGTCGGTCATGTCCCGCGCGCTGCTCGCCCACGGGCGCATCCGCGACTACATCACCATCTGGACGGATGCGCTGCGCGGCGGCGAGACCCAGCTGACGAACACCAACAAGATGCTGCGCACCTACGACGGCATGACGGGCGTCAAGACGGGCACCACGGGCAACGCCGGCGTCTGCATCAGCGCGTCTGCCGCGCGCGGCGGCATGGAGCTCATCGCGGTCGTGCTCGGCTCGGGCGATTCGGCCGGCCGCTTCGCCGCGGCGCGCACGATGCTCAATTACGGCTTCGCGAATTACGAGAGCGCGCCCATCGGGGTCGCCGACGGCAGCTTCCGGCCCGTGCGGGTCAAGCGCGGCGCGCAGCCCTACTGCGAATACAGCGTCAATCTGCCGGAATCGGTCGTCGTCGCCCGCGGGAAGGCGGAATCCGTGCGCTGCGCCGTCGAGCTCGCCGAGAGCGTCGAGGCGCCCGTCGAAGCGGGGCAGACGGTCGGCGCGGTCCGGGTCTTCTGCGGCGACGAGGAGATCGGCAGCTATCCGGTCACGGCGGTGCGCGCGATCGAAAAGATCGACTTTGCGACGGGCTTCCGGCTGCTGTTCGAAGCGCTGCTCGACATGTAAAAAAGCGCGCCGTCCTTGACATCGTTTGCCGGCTGCTATATCATAGCTATAAGGATAAACGCAGCAGGTGAACAGGGGGGACAGCGCGATGCCCATCAAATTTATCACCGAATATGCAAAGGCTTTTGCCGCAGACCGCGAGCTTTCGGCGACCTCGGGCGAGGTCAGGGAGGCTTGCGGTCTTGTTCGCAGCGGCGCCGGCGCCGGCAGCGACTTTCTCGGCTGGCGCGATCTGCCGTTCAATTACGACAAGGCGGAATTCGCCCGCATCAAGGCGGCGGCGAAGCGCATCCGCGAGACGAGCGATGTGCTCGTCGTCATCGGCATCGGCGGGAGTTACCTCGGCGCCCGCGCGGTGACGGAGCTGTTGTCGGGCGGATTCCTCAACGAGACGTCGCCGCTCAAGGTCTATTTTGCCGGCAACAGCATCAGCGGCGATTATCTCAACCACATCCTTCGCCTGTGCGAGGGAAGGCGCGTCAGCGTCAACGTCATCTCGAAATCCGGCACGACGACGGAACCGGCCATCGCCTTCCGCGTCTTTAAGGACATGCTCGAGCAGCGCTGGGGAAAAGCCGAGGCGGCTAAGCGCATTTACGCGACGACCGACCGCGCGAAGGGCACGCTCAAGCAGCTCGCCGACCGCGAGGGCTACGAGACCTTCGTCGTCCCCGACGACGTCGGCGGCCGCTATTCGGTGCTCACGGCCGTGGGGCTGCTGCCCATCGCGGCGGCGGGCTTCGATATCGACGCGCTCATGGCGGGTGCCGCCGCCGCGGCAAAGAAGTACGATTCCGACGGCCTCGACAACGACTGCAACGTCTATGCCGCCTATCGCAACCTCTTCTACCGCCGGGGCAAGACCTGCGAGCTGATGGCCTGCTACGAGCCGTCGTTCGCGATGTTCAACGAGTGGTACAAGCAGCTGTTCGGCGAGAGCGAGGGCAAGGACAGAAAAGGCCTCATGCCGACGTCCGTCATCTTTTCGACCGACCTCCACTCGATGGGCCAGTTCGTGCAGGACGGCACGCGCGTCATGTTCGAGACGATCGTGCGCTTCAAAAAGCCGCTGTCCGACCGCACCGTCGAGCGCGCGGCGGAGGATTTCGACGGTCTCAACTACCTCGCCGGACGCGCGATGAGCGACGTCAACGCCGCCGCGTGCGACGCGACCATCCTCGCGCACAACGAGGGCGGCGTGCCCTGTCTCGTCATTGAGGCGGACGCCATCGACGCCTTCAACGTCGGCGAGCTCATCTATTTCTTCGAGCGCGCGTGCGCGGTCTCCGGCTATCTGCTGGGCATCAACCCCTTCAACCAGCCCGGCGTCGAGAGCTACAAGAAAAACATGTTTGCCCTGCTCGGGAAACCGGGCTATGAAAGCGAAAGAGAAGACCTTTTAAAGAAACTCAAATAACAAATCGGAGGTACACCAACATGATAAAATTAATCGTCGGCGAGAAGGGCTCGGGCAAGACCAAGACCATGATCGACATGATCAACGAATCGGCCGAAAAAGCGGCGGGCACCATCGTTTGCATCGAAAAGGGCATGAAGTCGACCTACAACATCAAATCATCCGTGCGTCTCATCGATGTCGACGACTATGCCATCAAGGGCTACACGATGTTCTACGGCTTTTTCATGGGCGTCCTCGCCGGCGACTACGACATCGAGGAAGTGTACGTCGACGGCATCCTCAAGGTCGGCGATCACGATCTCGAGGGCCTCGCGAAGCTGCTCGACCAGGTCGACGAGCTGTCACGCGACAATCTCCGCGTCGTCTTCACCGTCTCCACCGACGTCTCCAATCTCGGCGAGTGCTTCAAAAAATATCTCTGAGAAAAAAGCGGGCGCGACCCGTTGACATCGGCCGCTTTAATAGGTATAATATTTAAGCACGCAATTTTGATGCAAATAACGTGACTGCTCACAAACGATAACCACACGATGAGGAGGTGCTAAAAGTGGCAGTACCCAAAAGAAGGATATCCAAGACACGGCGCGACAAGCGGCGCTCCTCGGTGTGGAAGCTTCCCACGCCCGGCTTCGCGAAGTGCTCGCAGTGCGGCGAACTGATGGTCCCGCACAGAGTATGCGGCAATTGCGGCTATTACAAGGGCAAGGAAATCATCAACAAGGAAGCGTAACAAAGAACAGGACGAGGATTCTCCTCGTCCTGTAATTTTATGCAAATATAATTTCAGCGGGGGAGCGATGCCCGCGCGCACGCCTGCGATAGGGCGGCCGCGCGGCGGACGATGTGCGCAGGGCGCGCGAACGGGCATAACTTATTTGAACGGTGTGCGCCGGGCGTGCGAATGGGTAATTTTTGTTCGAATGATGTGCATAGGGCGCGCAAACTGGAAAGCCTTTTCGAGTGATGTGCGCTGGGCGCCCGAATGGGAAATTTTCATCCGAACGATGTGCACAGGGCGCCCGAATGGGAGCGGAGGTCGTACTTTTCTGCGAGAAAAGTACCAAACGCGTGGGGGCTTCCGATGGCCCCCACACCCCTCGGCGGTTCAGGGTGTGACCACACCCTGAAAACCCCGCCGCGCAAACGCCTCCGTAAACTGTGACCGTTTGCGCTGGTTTGCCTCTTCTTTAATTGGTTTTCCCTTCGCTTCGGGAAACGGAACGGCGGAAGCTTTGCCGCCGGAAAAATTACAGAACGCAGCGCCTCGGTTTTTGTTCACGCCGGTTTTTGTCTTCTTTAATCGGTTCGTCCCTTCGCTTCGGGAAACGGAACGGCGGGAAATTTGCCGCCGGGAAAATTATAAAATTCAGCGCTTCTGTCTTTTATGTTCTCCGGTTTTACTTTTCTATAATCGGTTCGCCCTTTCGCTTCGGGAAGCGGGGCGCGGGCGCTTTGGCGCTGGGGAGATTACAGAGCTCAGCGGCCTCTGTTTTTTGCTTTCGCCGGTTTTTGTCTTCTTTAATCGGTTCTTCCCGTCGCTTCGGGAAACGGAACGGCGTGAACTTTTGCGGCGGGAGGTTTTGCGGTACTCAGCCGCCGGCGGTTGCCGGCGGCGCTGATTTCACGGCTGCTTATTGAGATTTTCCCGTTCCGCTTTCGCGGGCGGGGGAGCTCTGTGTCCCCGCGCCGGCCCGAAAACAAATTGGCGCTACAAAATCAGCGGATTTTCGTATATACTATTCTATAGAATCGTTTTGGAGGCGCATCGTGGCGGTCAGGATCACCGGCGTTGAAAAGAACAGCATAGGGCAGGCGCTGGGCATCCGCAGCGGCGACGTGCTCACCGACATCGACGGGCACGCCGTCAACGACGTGCTCGATTACGGCTTTTATACCGCGGCCGAGCGACTGACGCTGTGCGTCGCGCGCGGCGGCAGGCGGCGGGAGTTCGACGTCGAGAAAGAGGAGGACGAGGATCTCGGCCTCGCGTTCGAGACCTTTCTCATGGACGAGCAGCGCAGCTGCGCGAACGACTGCATTTTCTGCTTTGTCAACCAGCTCCCGCCGGGTCTGCGGGACACGCTGTATTTCAAGGACGACGACGAGCGGCTGTCGTTTCTGTTCGGCAACTATGTGACGCTCACCAACATGAACGACCGCGAGATCGAGCGCATCATCGACATGAAGGTGTCGCCCATCAACGTGTCGGTGCACACGACCGACCCGGCGCTGCGCAGCGCGATGATGGGCAACCGCTTCGCGGGGGAAAAGCTGCGCTATCTCTATCGGCTCGCCGAAGCGGGCGTCGAGATCAACTGCCAGATCGTGCTGTGCCGCGGGGTCAACGACGGCGACGCGCTGCGCGCGACGCTCGCCAAACTGACGTCGCTGCAGCCGTCGGTGCGCTCGATCGCCTGCGTGCCGGCGGGGCTCACCGCCTTCCGCGCGGGCCTGCCCGCGATCACGCCCTACGACCGCGAAAGCGCCCTCGAGGTCCTTCGCGTCATCGAAGAGGCGCAGGCGCGCTGCCGCGCCGCGGGCGGGACGGCGCTCGTGTATCCGGCGGATGAGTTTTTCCTGCTCGCGGGCAGGGACGTCCCCGGCTGCGCGTATTACGACGAGATGCTGCAGCTCGAGAACGGCGTGGGCATGCTCGCGCTGCTGCGGCAGGAATTTTTCGACGCGCTCGGCGCGCCGGGACCGATCGCGCCGGCGAACGTCGATATCGTCACCGGCGAGGCGGCGGCGCCGTCGCTCGGCGCGCTCGCGGCCGCGGCGCAGGAGAAGAATCCGGGTCTTCGCTGCGCGGTGCATGCCGTGAAGAATGAATTTTTCGGCGGCAACGTCATCGTCAGCGGCCTCGTGACCGCGACGGACATCGTCCGGCAGCTCGCCGGGCGGCTCGGCGGCGACCGCGTGCTGCTGCCCGACGATATGCTGCGCAGCGAGGGAGACATGTTTCTCGACAGCGTGACGGTCGAAGAGCTCTCGCGGGAGCTCGGGAAGGACATCGCGGTGCTCAGCGGCGGCGCACAGCTCGCCGACGCACTGCTGGGAAGGTGAAAGAATGGCTAAACAGGTCGTGGCCGTCGTCGGACGGCCGAACGTCGGCAAATCGACGCTTTTCAACAAACTCATCGGCGAACGGCGCGCCATCGTGGACGACACGCCCGGCGTGACGCGCGACCGCATCTACGGCGAGTGCGAATGGCAGCGCTACCGCTTCATGCTCATCGATACGGGCGGCATCGAGACGGGCAGCGATGACGAGATCCTCGTGCACATCCGCGAACAGGCGCAGCTCGCCATCGACATGGCGGACGTCATCCTGATGGTCTGCGATGTGCGCGCGGGCGTCACCGCCGCCGACACGGAGATCGCTTCGATGCTGCGCAAGAGCGGACGGCCCATCGTCCTGTGCGTCAACAAGTGCGACGCGACGGGCGAGCCGCCCATGGAGCTGTATGACTTCTACTCCCTTGCGCTCGGCGAGCCGTACCCCGTATCGTCCGTGCACGGCCACGGGACGGGCGATCTGCTCGACGCGGTGTGCGCCTATCTCAAGCCCGTCGACGCCGAGGCCGAGGATGCCGGCGAGATCCGCGTCGCCGTCATCGGCAAGCCGAACGCCGGAAAATCCTCGCTCGTCAACCGCGTGCTCGGCGAGCAGCGCATGATCGTCTCCGAGGTGTCGGGGACGACGCGCGACGCCGTCGACGCGCCGGTGGAAAACGAATACGGGCGCTTCGTCTTTATCGACACCGCGGGCATGCGCAAGAAGGGGAACATCCGCGACGACGTGGAACGGTACAGCGTCGTGCGCGCGCTCGCGGCGGTCGACCGGGCCGACGTGTGCGTCATCATGGTCGACGCGACCGAGGGCTGCACGGAGCAGGACACCAAGGTCGCCGGCTACGCGCATGAACAGGGCAAGGGTTGCATCATCGCCGTCAACAAGTGGGATCTCGTCGAGAAAGACGGCAGGACGATGGACGCCGAGCGCAAAAAATACGAGCAGGGCTTCAGCTTTATGAGCTACGCGCCGATCATCTTTATTTCCGCAAAGACCGGCCAGCGCGTCGACCGGCTGTTCGAGCTCATCAAATATGTCGACGAGCAGAATTCCATGCGCGTCACGACGGGCATGCTCAACGAGCTGCTCGCGCGCGCCGTCGCGCGGGTGCAGCCGCCGTCGGACAAGGGAAAGCGGCTCAAGATCTATTACATCACGCAGCCGTCGACGCGTCCGCCGACGTTTGTCTGCTTCGTCAACAGCGCCGATCTGTTCCACTTCTCCTACAAGCGCTATCTCGAGAACCAGATCCGGGAGACCTTCGGCCTCGAGGGGACGCCCGTGCGCATGATCGTGCGGGAGAGGGGAGACAAGGTATGACGGCCGTCACTGCCTACGGGCTGACCGCGCTCGGCGCCTATCTGCTGGGCTCGCTGTGCTTCGGCATCATTTTCACCCGGCTGTTCGCGCACGAGGACATCCGCTCGAAGGGCAGCGGCAACGCCGGCATGACCAACGTACTGCGCTCGGTCGGCCTTCGCGCGGGCGCGCTCACGGGCGTCGGCGACTTCGCAAAGGGCGTCGCAGCCCTCGTGCTCGGGCGCGCCATCTTCCTGTCGGCCGGCCTCGATCCGCAGACGGGGGCCTACGTCGCCGCCTTCGGGGCGCTCGCGGGGCACCTGTTCCCGCTGTACTTCGGCTTCCGGGGCGGCAAGGGCGTCATGACGTCGGCGGGCATTCTGCTGGTGCTCAATCCGCTGCTGCTCGTCGTGCTCGGCTGCGTTTTCGCGCTGGTCTTCGCGCTGTCGAAGATCGTGTCGCTCGCGTCGCTCGCGGCGGCGCTGTGCTTCCCCATTGCGAACTTCGTCGCCTGCACCCTCTCCGGAACGGAGCGGACGGTGTCGACGATCGTCGCCGCGGCCATGGCCGCGCTCGTGTTCTGGTCGCACCGCGCCAATATCCGGCGGCTCGCGAACGGCACGGAGAAGCGCCTCGAGATCAATAAAAAGTAGCGCATGCGCGGGTCGGCCGGCTTCATAAGCGGCGGACCCGCGATTTTTACAAAAAAAACAAATTGCAGACAAAATTACGCTCTGTAATATTTCAGCCCGGCGCGCGGCTTCCGTATTGTCCGCGCCGGGCAAAAATGGTATGATAAGAAAAAGCGTTTGAGGAGTGCAAAATGAATATCTGGCATGACATCGATCCCGCGCGCGTCCAGCCCGAAAGCTTCGCCGCCGTCATCGAGATCCCCAAGGGCGGCAAGATCAAATATGAGCTCGACAAGGAGACGGGTCTGCTGCGTCTCGACCGCATCCTTTACACGGCGACGCACTATCCCGAGAACTACGGCTTTATCCCGCACACCTATGCGGACGACCTCGATCCGCTCGACGTGCTCGTCATCTGCACCGAGCCGATGGTGCCGCTGTCGATCGTGCAGTGCTATCCCATCGGCGTCGTGACGATGCTCGACGGCGGCAAGAACGACGAAAAGATCATCGCCGTCCCGTTCTCCGATCCGATGTACAACGGCTACCGCGACATCGAAGCTCTGCCGTCGCACATGTTCAAGCAGATCGAGCATTTCTTTTCCGTCTACAAGGACCTCGAGGGCAAGGAGACGGCCGTCAACCCCGTGGAGGGCCGCGGCCGCGCCGTCAAGGTCATCGAGGAGGCCATCAAGAGCTACACGCAGAAATTCGGTGAGGAGGCGCCGCCCGCGAAATGAGTGCGAGTGAGATCCTGCTGCTGTGCATAGCGGTGCTGTCCGGTGTCGCCGTCGCGCTGCTCGTCGTCGTGCTGTTCCGCGTGTCCGGACGGAACGATTACGACGAGCTGACGGAGACGCTTCGCCGCGAGGTGCTCGGGGAGCAGCGCGAATCCCGCAAGGAGACCGTCGCGAACCTCAACGCCATGTCGGAGATGCTCAACACGTCGCTGCAGGGGGCGTTTACCCGGCAGGACGCGCGGCTCGACGCGATGACGAAGACGATGACCGACAGCCTCGGCGCGGTCAACGAGCGGTTCAAGAGCTTTTCGGTCGAGAGCGAGCAGCGGCTCGACAACATGCGCACGACGATGGAGAACCGCCTCGCCGCGCTGCAGGAGGACAACAGCAAAAAACTCGAGAAGATGCGCGAGACCGTCGACGAGAAGCTGCAGAAGACGCTCGAGGACAAGATCGGACAGTCGTTCCGGCTCGTCAGCGAGCGGCTCGAGCAGGTCTACAAGGGGCTCGGCGAGATGCAGACGCTCGCGGCGGGCGTCGGCGACCTCAAGAAGGTGCTGTCGAACGTCAAGACCCGCGGCATCCTCGGCGAGATCCAGCTCGGCGCCATCCTCGAGCAGATGATGGCCCGCGAGCAGTACGCCGAGAACGTCGCCACCAAGCAGGGGAGCCGCGACGTCGTCGAGTACGCCGTGCGCCTGCCGTCGGAGGACGGCAGCGTCACCTATTTGCCCATCGACGCGAAATTCCCGCTCGACACCTACGGGGCGCTGATGGACGCGTACGATGCGGGCGAGCCGTCCGGCATCGAGTTTGCCGCCAAGCAGCTTGAAAACCGCATCAAAATGGAAGCGAAGGACATTCGCGACAAATACATTGATCCGCCCAACACGACGGATTTCGCCATCATGTTCCTGCCCATCGAGGGCCTGTACGCGGAGGTCGTGCGCCGCGGCATGGTGGAGACGCTCAGCCGCGACTACAAGGTGACGATCGCCGGCCCGACCACGATGGCCGCGCTGCTCAACAGCCTGCAGATGGGCTTTAAGACGCTCGCCATCCAGAAGCGGTCGGGCGAGGTCTGGAAGGTGCTCGGCGCCGTCAAGACGGAGTTCGACAACTTTGCCGAGGTGCTCTCCGCGACGCAGCAGCGCCTCAACCAGGCCAACACCGAGCTCGACAAGCTCGTGGGCGTGCGCACGCGCCAGATCCAGCGTCGGCTCAAGGACGTCTCGTCGGCCACGGCCTGCGACGACGACCAGCCCGCCATCGGCGAATAAAAAAGAAGACCGCGGTCCGGACCGCTTCGGCAGGTCCGGGCCGCCTTTTTTGCGGCGGACAGAATTTACAATTCCTATATTTACATTAAAGGCCGATGTGATATAATTGCAGAACAGCGAAGGACGCCCCTGCGGCACAGTCTGTGATCCCCGGAAGGCCCCGCCGCAGGTTCTTTTTCCCGATCGTCTCAAATAGAATATACAGGAGAAATCTTTATGCCGAGTTCTGTCACCGGGGACATGTCCGCAAAGCAGCCGCGGCGCCAGCTGTTGAAGCCGGAGTACGGCGGCCGTCGTTATATAGGAAGAAAAGAGTCGGCCCGCGCACTTTCCGAAGGGCCGCAGGGACGGCCGGAGATGAAACAGATCAAAAAGAACAGCCACTTGTTCGGCAAGCTGTTTTTGCTTGCCCTCATGGCCGTTACCTTTTATGTCACATTCAAGAATACCCCCGCGAGCGAGATCCTCGACGCGCTCTCGGAAGTCAACGCCTGGTGGATCGCGGCGGGCGTGCTCGTCATGTGCCTGAGCATCCTGTTTCAGGCGCTGGCGCTCGGCGCGCCGTTCGAGCTGTTCGGCCGCAGGCTGCCGCTCAAGCGCAAGCTCGATTATGCGCTCGCCGGCTTCTTCTTCAGCGCCGTCACGCCCTCCTCGACGGGCGGACAGCCCATGCAGATCTATTACATGTGCCGCGATAATCTGCGCGTGTCGCACGTGTCGATCTCGATGCTGCTCGCGAACCTTTCCTACCAGATCACGGTGCTCGTGCTCGGCGCGGGCATGTTCATCGTCAAATACAAATATGTGACGGAGCACCTCAGCGGCTTCGGCGCGCTCGTCTTTTTCGGCATCATCATGAACCTGCTGCTGATGATCGCCATTTGCTTCGCGCTGTTTTCCAAGCGCTTTGCGCCGATGGCGGCGGATAAGATCATCGGGCTGCTCGCGAAGCTGCGCCTCGTTCGCAACGGGGACAAAGTCCGCGCGCGCGTGCACGCCCAGATGCAGGAATATCAGACCTGCGCGGCGGCTGTGCGCACGCACCCGCGGCTGTTCTGGGAGCCGTTCATCTATACCTTCCTGCAGATGCTCACCAACTACTCCGTGCCGTTCTTCGTCTATAAGGCATTTTCGCTCACCGGCGCGACAGCCTTCGACCTTATCGCGCTCGAGTCGGTATTGTTTATCGCGGTTTCCTTCCTGCCGCTGCCCGGCGCCATGGGCGCGAGCGAGAGCGGATTCGTGCGCCTGTTCAAGACTTTCTTCACCGAACAGACGGTCGTGCCCGCGATGCTGTTGTCCCGCTCCGTCAGCTTTTATCTCATGCTCATCGTCAGCGGCATCGATGTGACCGGCATGCAGGCGCGCCGTCCGGACGCATCGCGCCGCCGGCTGCATCTGCGCCGCTCGCCCATGCCGCCCGCGCTGGACGCCGCCGAATAGCGGACGGACAGGCGCCCGCCGCCGAGCCGAAACGCATAAAAATGGTTGACACCGCATGATCGCGATGTTATAATAATTTTCGCGGCTGATCCTCTGCGAGTGTGCTGGAATTGGCAGACAGGCACGTTTGAGGGGCGTGTGTCTATGACGTACGAGTTCAAATCTCGTCACTCGCACCACGCTGAAAATCCCGTAAATGCCCATGAATTGGGCGTTTACGGGATTTTTGTTTTGCCCGAAAAGTCCCGAGTCCAACTCGAGGCCAACTGAAAGTCCAACTTTTTTGAGGAGCTGCTTTATGTGCGCGGCATCTGCCGCGCTTTTTGTTGCCTTTTCACAGCTTCGGCTCGAATAAGCTCGCCATCGTGTCGGCGGCCTGCTCTTCCTTTTCCGAGATGAAGTCGAGATATTTGTCGGTCGTCGAGATGTTCGTGTGGCCGAGGTGCCCCATCAGGCTCTTTGCGTCGATACCGTTCGCCATCAGAAGTGTTGCGTTGGTGTGCCGGAGCTGGTGGATAGAGCACCGCGCAAGGCCGTATTGCTTTTGAAAACGCTGTAGCCAGGTGTAGGGCGTGCACGGGTGCATAGGGCCGCCGCCGTATGTGGTAAATACATATCCCTTCGGATTCCAATCCGCCCCTATTTTTTCACGAGCGGAATCATCCTCTTTTTTTAGCTCACGCAAAGCTTTCGAGATCTCCGGCGTGATCTTTAGTGTTCGTACAGATGATTCCGTTTTGGGCGTTTCCTCATAGATTCCTTTGTTGTGACTATACTGCACTGTCGTGTCGATGCGGATCTTCATTTCGTCAAACATCACCTTATCCCAGCAAAGTCCTCCAGCTTCCGCGCGGCGCGTTCCTGTTTGCATGCACAGAAGAAGGTAGGCGCGGTACTTTGCGGGCGCATGTTCGATTAAGGCGTTGTAGAAAACAACAGCTTCGTCTTCGGTCAACGCTTTCACCTTCTTGTATTTGGATTTTGGTATCGATACAGCGTTCATTGGATTATCGCTGAGCTTTTTCCAGCCACAAGCCGAATCGAATATGTTTTTGAGAAGAACATAGTATTCCCGAACGGATTTCATTGAAAGCGGCTTACCGTTGCGGAGATTTGCACCGTCCTCGCGAAGGCTCTTAAGGAAACTGACAATGTCTATCGACTCGATGTCGTCAAGGTTTCTTCCTCCGAAATATCCTTCGACTCGCTTGAGCTTGGATTCATAGGTGTCAAGCGTCTTTTGCTTGAGGTTATACTGCGCTGACAGCCAGAATTCGGTGAACTCTTTGAAGGCATATCCCGGTTCATGCGTCAGCGCTATATTCACAACCGATCTTTCCGCCTCAGTGTCATTTTGCAACTCAATGGCATCGCTGTTCGCTTCGACTTCGTCTTCAAAGAGCAGTTGCTGCCGCATGAGCTCTCGCTCTATCTTTGACGCTGGCAGCTTCGGATCAAAGCGCCAGTTGCGGGCGAGTATTATTTTTTTGCCGTTGGGTTTATCTCCGGCATACACCCGAAGCTGGTACCCCGTCAGCGCACCTGTCTTTTTGTCATATAGCGGACGCGGCTTCATGAGCTACCTCCCTATAGGAACGCGCCTCGTGTTTCTGCGCGCCACGAAAACATTCATATCATCCGCAAAGGTGTCGATGTTTATGAGCACTCGGTTTCCGATGCGGACACAGGGAAAGCCGAAATCGATCAGCGTTCGGATTGTGCTTTCACCGATCATTGTGTTTGGATTGTTTTCTTTTAGGTATGCCGCGGTGCGGCGTATAGTCATCCAGTTCATAATGTTCCTCCTTGGATTGTCGGGCGGGATGGGTTTTTGCTTCTTATCGTACTAAGACATACCAGTCCCGCCCGATTTTTTTACTCCTTTTTGTTTATGCTCATCTACCCTAAACAGACGGCGGATGGCTTGTCCGCTCCACGGGTTACCTGGACCTCCATAAAGTCCCAAAGACTTTGTGGGGGTGGTCGGCTCCCCTCCGAGGTTCTCTCCGAGCTGCACCCATTGCTTGAGTCTGTGGCTGTGCAGGTGTACCATTGTCGCCCTCGCTTTCATGGCCCGTCGCCCGTATGCCTTCGGGCGGTCTGAACGTGGTGTTGATCGCAAGCGCACCGTTCACGCGGCTGACCTTTTCAAGTCACGAGGGTTGATGTATCTGTTAAGGCTTTATTCTTTTGTCAATGTTCGGGAGGTTCTAAAAAGTCCCTCTACTTACTAAACACAAAAAACAGGGTGCCTGCTTACCACAAATCGCTGATTTTCAAAAGTTTTCTTAGCTTTTTGAGAATTTGAGCCTTTCTTTTATGTACCGTAGAACACGAAACCCCTAAAGATTCTGCCAAGTCTCGCTCGCTCGTATCCCAATAGAAAAGCTCACGAATGAGGGAATATTCCTCTCTCGTGAGCTTTTGGAGCGCGATATGCAGTTGTTCGGCAAGCAGTCTTCGCTCGATTTCGTCGTCGAGCGCATTTGGATTTAGGCATTCTTCCTCTGTGAGCTCCTCGGTGGTCGCTCTGTACAACGCATCTCGTCGGCATTGCTTGTTGCGAAGCTTGTTGTACTCCTGATATATGGTGATATCCACTTCGACCTTTTGTCCTCTGACGCGGATATATCGTTTCTCATTTTTATCCATCTGAATACTCCTTTTTGTTTTTGGGTGAAAAACAAAAAGGAGCTTCGGCGGAGCACGCGGGCGATGCTGACAAGCAAAACAAGCCGAGCAATATCTCTCGCTCGACCATGTGCCCTCGATTGGACAAATTCGCGAAGTTTTAGAGTCGTCCTTTACCGACGCAAATCCTATCTCGCGGCATTATACAATTGAGGTTGTTCTGTCCTTTGCCTCCGAGTACCTGTCCATACGGCGATATGTATTCATTCAAGACCTCCTGAGATGAAATGTTGACGTGTCAATTTCGAGAAAGTGAGTTCGGGGGTTAAGTGCATAGGCAATGCATTGCCCATGCGAATAAAAAAAGGACTTGACCGAATCTGTCAAGTCCTTTTGGGGGAATGGAAGCACATGTTTTGCCGTATTGTAACAGTCGCCTACTTTTTTAACGCATATCTGAAAGAGGCTATTCAAAGTGTTTCCTAACGCTTGCACAAATCAGCACCACACTTCATGAACACTTTTCTGCTCCGCATAAAATCGGCTGTATGGAGTTAAACGTTGAGTCCCGCTTCATAGCCTTCTCTTATGGCTATGTAACCATTACGCGCTTGTTTAGCGTCGCCCACTCTTATCACAGGCAATATCACGTCATTTGTACAAAGCGAATTAGCTTTTGAACCGACGGCGCACACAACTGCATCCATCCTGTCGAGGGAATGGCAGACGTCGTTTCTTTGGTATTCTACGGCATGTGTTGAAACGCCGGTAACCGTTGCACCGGTAATAATCTCAACGCCGTTTTCTCGGAGTCGCTCCAACAGATAATGTACGCAAGAAGGTTCGCCGTCGCTGGCTATGGCATCCTTCATTTCCAATACCACAACCTTGCAGCCCTGCGAAGCAAGGTGATCCGCTGTTTCGCAGCCCACGAGCCCTCCGCCGATGACGGTGAAGTGCGTTCCTTGAAGCTCCCGCCCGAGCAGTATTTCGTTCGCAGATATGAAGTTCTCTTTTAATCCCGGAATCGAGGGACAAAGTGGAACACTTCCGCACGCATCTATTACAGTGTCAAAGCCGTCCTTGTTCAGCAGTTCTGCGTCGACTTCGCAGTTCATTTTCACCTCAACCCCGTATTGTGTGAGCTGCCTTCTTTGCCACAACAGAAACGAGGCGAATTCGCTTTTTCCCGGTGGGACGCAGGCCGCTCGCCACTGCCCGCCAAGTTCGTTTGATTTTTCAAAGAGCGTGACTTTGTGCCCTCTCGACGAAGCAACTATCGCCGCCTCGCAGCCCGCAACTCCGCCACCGACTACAGCAATCTTTTTAGGTGCCTTTGCCGAAGACAAATCGTATTTGTACTCCATTCCGGTAAGCGGGTTTACGAGGCACCTGACGGTGCCGCCCCTGTTATTTTCACCGATACAGCCCTGAAGACAGCCTATGCAGTGAAGTATGTCACCAAACCTGCCCGCACAGACCTTGTTAGGCATTTCGGGGTCGGCGAGCGAGCTTCGCGCCATAACGCAGATATCCGTTTTGTCACCCTGCAACAGCATCTCCGCTATGAGCGGGTCGTTTATCCGCCCCGCCGCCATGACCGGTATGCCGACGCTGCTCTTTATCGCCGACGCGTTTTCAATGTAACCGGCAAGCGGGAAACCCGATGGCGGCGTTATCGTATACGCGGTGGTGTAAACGCCCTGAGAGCAGTTTATGCAGTCGGCCCCCGCTCCTTCAAGCAGGCGCGCAAGTGCACAGCTTTCGGCGAGCGACAAGCCACCGTGGACATACTCTTGAGCACTCATGCGGTAGATTATCGGATAATCCCTTCCACACAGCTCGCGCACGCGTTTTACGATCTCCGTCGCAAATCGTGAGCGCCCTAAAAGGTCGCCCCCGTATTCGTCGCTTCGCTTGTTGGAGAAAGGCGAAACAAACTGATTGATGAGATAACCGTGTGCGCCGTGTATCTCCACGGCGTCAAAGCCCGCCTGCTTGACGCGAAGTGCGCAAGTCGCGAATTGCTCGACAAGTTCCTCTATCTCCTCAACGGAAAGCTCGCGTGGGATTTCGCTCATAGTTGGGTCCTTCACGGCAGATGGGGCAACACATCGGACGCCCGTCACGGCTCCACAGGTCTCACGACCGGCGTGGTATATCTGAGCCGCGACCACCGCCCCCGCATTATGCATGCGGTCAGTGAACGCCCTGTGCGCTGGTATCTGCGCATCGCTCCACAGCCCCGGCAGATTTTTGAAGCCGCCCGCTTCGGGGGATATGCGATAATCCTCGGTGATGATGAGTCCCCAGCCACCCTTTGCCTTTTGCTCGTGATAGCATATCCACTTCTCGTTGGGCAAGCCGTCCTCTTCGCAGTAATTAGTCACCATGGCCGAGACCGCCATGCGATTTTTCAGTGTTAGGCCGTTTATTTTTATCGGCGTGAGCAATTTCATGTCATATACCCGCAAGAGAGCTTTCGGAACGTTTAAACGCTCCGAAAGCGCTCCCTTTCGTCAAATAAATATTTTATCGTATCCCGATTCTGTCATAGCCTTCGTAGTTCATAAGCATCTGCGCTATATCGCAGGAATACTCATCCATGTGATAGGTCGGAAGCTTTACGATGAAACTGTTTTTGTCCTCGTCGGGAGAAAACGCCAGCAGCTCGCCGCAGCGTATGCTCGCTTCTATCTCATCGTAGGTGAAGTCGGAGTCAAGTATGTCATTTATCTCCTCGACCGACACGCGTATGTAGCGACGCTGGATGTCCATGGTCGTCATGAGGGTAGAGCCCTCTATTTCGCTTGCCCCGGCGTTCTCATAGAGATAACTCACGGCGTTGTCCACTTCCTTTGTGACTGAGCCGTAATTTGAGCCGTAGGAGGCGAGGATGCCGTTGAAGCTCTCTAGCCTTTGCCTTTTCCATCGCACCTGCCATGACATGCTCAACTAAGACATTCGATAAAGTGTAATCATCCATGATTACCGAATAGGGGACTCCAAGTGCGTGCAGCAGCAGTGCCGCAGTGACGCCGGTTCGGTCTTTCCCCATAAAGCAATGGAATAGCGTCGCCCCCTCATCACTTTCCAAAAGCAACTCAAAGAGCGAGCGAAAAGCGTTTTGCGCAACCACAGGCAACACATAGGAGCGGTAGTTTTCAATAAATCTAGACACATCATCAGGAAGGCAAAACTCGTTTGTTGCCAACGGAACATTGCTTTTTTGGGGATTGTCGGCGTTTTCGGCCTTTTGCATCTCCAGCGATATGTGCGCCACATTCTCAATATGCACATCTGGCAGAGCAGAGCACTCCACCTCGCTTCGCAGGTCAACTACCCGACGAAGGCAGTAAACGTTCGTCAGCACAGTCGCGTCTTCTGCAGACAGTTTATCCAACACACCGGAACGATACGCTGTCAACGAGCTCAAGGAATTCCGCGGCGAGCGCTGCGGCGCGCTGTCCAGCTTTGCTTTCGATGCGAACAGCCTCACGCTCACGCTGCTCTCACAGCAGCCGACGGGCGGGACCGACCCCTGCCATGTAACGACGGGGCCGGCTGACGCGGTCTATGTTTCGAACTATATGAGCGGCAGTGTCGCCGTTTTTTCGCTCGACGAAAATGGAGCGGCGTGTCCCCGCCGCCAGTTTTTCCAGTATGAAGGCAGCAGCGTCAACAGAGCGCGCCAAAATTCGCCCCATGCCCATTCGCTCGTTTTCGACCGCGCACAGCGCCGCGCTTTCGTGCCGGATCTCGGCACCGACAGGCTCATGCGCTATGCGGTCGATCCCGCCACGGGGCTGCTGACGCCGGACGGATTTTTCCCGCTCGATGCAGGCTCGGGGCCCCGCCACTGCGAATTCTCCCGGGGCGGAGATGTATGCTACCTCATCAAGGAGCTCACAAGCGAGATTACCGTGCTCGCGTATGACGCCGAGACGGGCATCTTCACCCACAGACAGAACATCTCCACCGTCGCATCCCGCCGCAGCGCCGTGCCGAACACCTGCGCCGATCTTCATCTGTCAGCCGACGGGCGCTTTCTGTACGGCTCCAACCGCGGGGAGAACACCATCGTATGCTTTGCCGTTGAGCCGGACACCGGCCTGCTGCGGACTGTGGGCAGCTATGACTGCGGCGGCGAGGTCCCGCGCAGTTTCGCAGTCGATCCGAAGGGGGGCTATGTGCTCTCGGCAAATCAGGATACGGACAACATCGTCGTTTTTCGCGCTGAGGCGGAAACCGGCGCGCTCGAAAAAGTATCTGAGATCAGCGTGCCGACACCTGTCTGCGTCCGGTTCCGGACGTAAAGCGCGCGTGCGGTACAATTCTATAACGGAGGAAACCAAATGAACATACCAAAGACCATGAAAGCGGTCGTCCTCAAGGCCTACGATCAGCTCGAGGTCGTCGAAATGCCCGTCCCCGCACCCATGCAGGGCGAGGTTCTGTGCCGCGTGCGCGCCGTCGCCATCTGCGGTTCGGATCCCAAAATGATTCACGGGCAATATGCGGGCGTCCACTGGCCGCCCTACTTCCCCTTTGTGATGGGGCATGAATGGGCGGGCGAGGTTGTTGCGCTCGGCGAGGGCGTGACGGAATTTAAAGTCGGCGACCGCGTTGCGGGCGAAGCCCACAGCGGCTGCGGCAAGTGCCGGAACTGCCTGACAGGTCACTATACGGTCTGCCTCAACTACGGACAGGACGGCAAAAACAGCGCGACCGACAAGGGCCACCGCCACTATGGCTTTTTCTGGCAGGGCGCGAACGCTCAGTACAACGCCTACAAGGTACAGGCGCTGCACAAAATGCCGGACAACCTGAGCTTTGACGAAGCGGCGCTGTGCGACACGGCGGGTGTCGCGATGCACGGCATTGATCTTGTCGGCATCACGCCCGGCGGCACGACCGTCGTCTTCGGCCCCGGCCCCATCGGCCTTTGCGCCATGCAGATGGCGAAGGGACTCGGCGCCGGACGGGTCTTCATGATCGGCCGCGGGAAAAAGCTCGCACTCGCCAAAGAGCTCGGCGCTGATGTGTGCATCGATTTTGAAAAGGAGGATCCCGTCGCGCGGGTGTTGGAGCTGACCGACGGCGTCGGATGCGACGAGGTCATCGAGTGTTCCGGCGCGAACGATTCGCCCAAAAAGGCCTGCGAACTCGTCAAGAAGGCGGGCGCGATCGCGCTGACGGCCAATTATCACGACGATCTCGAACAGATCCCGCTGCCGCTCAACCGCATCGTTTTCAACGAGATCAAAATCGTAGGCTCCAAGGCGAACCCCAACGTTTCCGACAAGGTTTTGCATTTTCTCGCGGACGGCACGATCGACGGCAAGCGCCTCGTGACGCATACCTTCCCGCTCGAGGATTACGAAAAAGCGGTCGATATTTTTGAAAACCGGCGGGACGGCGCCATGAAGGTCGTCATTCATCCGTAACATGGAAAGAGGTAAAAACGTATGCTGCAATATAAAGAGATCATCGACCTGACCATGCCGGTCTTTACGGGCATGTCGATCCCGCCGGCCAACCGGGAAAACTCCCCGAAGGTCATCGTGGAGAACCGCATCGACATCAATGAAAAGGGAATCAACGTCTCCTATTATCAGCAGGGCATTCACGCGGGGACACATCTCGATTCGCCGCTGCACATCATCAAGGGCGGCACGCCCATCGACGAGGTGCCGCTCGAACATTTTATGGGGCCGGGCTACTGCATCGACTGCACCGAAGTGAAGCCGAACAAGCCGGTGACCGCCGCCATGCTCGACAAGGCGGCCGGCAAGATCACGCAAAAGGGCATGATCGTTCTCCTGTATACGGGCTGGAGCGACAGGATGTTCGGGACGGACGATTACTGGATGCAGTCGCCCTATCTCGGTGAGGACGCCGCACAATGGCTCGTCGATAAGGGAGCAAAGATCGCGGGCTTTGACTTTTTCCAGGATCTCGGCGCGAAAAATTCCGAACTTCACCCTGAAAATTTCCACGTTCACCGCATTTTGCTCGGCAACGGTTGCCTCAACATCGAGCACCTCGTCAATCTCGGCGCCGTGGTCGACACATACTTCGACGTCATCGCGCTTCCGCTGCGCCTCAGGGGCGTGGAGGGATCGCCCTCGCGCGTGATCGCGCTGCGCTGATGGGGAGATTCGAAGGCAAGACGGTCATCGTCACGGGCGCGGGAGCCGGCATCGGCTTTGAGACGGCGTGCGCGTTCGCCGCAGCCGGCGCGGGCGTCGTGGTGAATTCAAAGAGCGCCGCCCACACGGAAAAGGCCGTGCAGGCGATCTGTTCCGCCGGCGGCAGGGCTGTCGGCGCGCCTGGTGACGTCTCGGCCGCCGACAGCGCGCAGACGGTCGTCCGCGCCGCAGTCAGCACCTTCGGCGGGATTGATATACTTGTCAACTGCGCCGGCATTGTCCCGCAGGGCTCGGTGACCGACTTCTCGGAGGACGAGTGGGACGAGGCCATGCGCGTCAATGTAAAAAGCGTTTTTCTCATGTCAAAATTCTCGCTGGAGATCATGCGGGAAAGAGGCGCGGGCTGTATCATCAATGTTGCGTCGGTCGCCGCGATCAAGGGATTTGCGAACCGCACGCTGTATGCCGCGACGAAGGGGGCCCTCCTTTCCATGACGAAAGCGATGGCCGCGGATTATATCCGCGAGAATATCCGCGTTAATTCGATCTGTCCGGGCACCGTGCTGACGGAATCGCTGCAGGCGCGCATCGATACCGCGGCAGACCCCGTCGCGGAGAAAAAAATGTATGAGTCCCGGCAGCCGATGGGCCGCCTCGGCACGCCGGCCGAAATCGCGCAGGGCATTCTCTTTCTCGCGGACGATGCCAACAGCTTCATGACCGGCGCCAACCTCGTCGTCGACGGCGGCGTTTGCATCTGATGCCTTCCTAAAAAGCGCCCGCGGACGATCGTCCGCGGGCGCTTTTGTTTGCGGCGCAGGCGCGCCTGCGTCAGGGCTGCCTGAGCGAAAAGGCGTTCTTCTCGCAGCGCAGAAGACCCTCGGCGCGCATTTTCGACAGCTCGTTGGACAGCGCGCTGCGGTCGACGCCGAGATAGTCCGCAAGCTGCTGGCGATTGAACGGGATCGAAAATTCGAAACTGCCCGTGAGCTTGGCCTGCTCCGACAAATACGACAGCAGCCGGCCGCGGATGGACCGCGCGCCGGTGTGCAGGATGCGCCGGGACAGCTCGAGATTTTTGCGCGCGCAGATCTGCAGCAGATTGGCGATGAGCCGGTTGTGGTAAGCGCAGGCGTTTCCGCACGTCGACAGCAGCCGCGACGCCTGCAGGAACAGCACCTCGCTCTTCTCGGCGGCGATGACGTTGACGAGCAGCGCCTCGCCCGGGATACAGGCGTATGTTTCCGCGAAGAGCTGGCCGGGCCCGACGTGCGCGAGGATGCTCCGGTTGCCCCAGACGTCGTCGCTTTCTATATGCGCGCCGCCCGCGAGAACGAGCCCCATCGACGTTGCGGGCTCGCCGGCGCGGAGGATGGTCTGCCCCTTTTCATACCGCTTCACGGATGCGCCGAGACAGCCGAGCATCGACTCGATCTCCTCCCGCGACGTCCCGCGGAACAGGAGCGTGTCCGACAGAAAAGAATAATCCAATCCGACCTCAATTCTGTTGTAAAAACAACATACATGTTTTAAATATTATAGTATACTCCGATCAGAAAGTCAAAAAGCGATCGGAGGTCTACAGATGATCCGGAAGATCATTCACATCGACGAAGAAAAATGCAACGGCTGCGGCGCCTGCGCGGCCGCCTGCCACGAGGGGGCCATCGGCATGGCGGACGGGAAGGCGAAGCTGCTGCGCGACGATTACTGCGACGGGCTGGGCGACTGCCTGCCGGCGTGCCCGACGGGCGCCATCACCTTCACGCAGCGCGAGGCGACGGCGTATGACGGCCGGGCGGTCGCGCAGCACAAGGCGCAGGCGGCGGGCGACTGCGCGGCCGGTGGCTGCCCCGGCACCCGCGCGCAGGTCTTCCGCCGCGCGGCGGATCCGGCGCCGGAGGAGAGCGGCCCCGTATCGGAGCTGACCCAGTGGCCGGTGCAGATCAAGCTCGCGCCGGTCAGGGCGCCGTGGTTCGACGCAGCGAAGCTGCTCATCGCGGCGGACTGCACGGCCTACGCCTACGCGCGCTTCCATGAGCGCTTCATCCGCAACCACGTCGTTCTCATCGGCTGCCCCAAGCTCGACGGCGTCGACTACGCCGAAAAGCTCACGGAGATCCTCCGGAACAACGATATCCGGAGCGTCACCGTCGTGCGCATGGAGGTGCCCTGCTGCGGCGGGCTCGAGAACGCGGCGCGGGCCGCGCTGCAGGCGAGCGGCAGGTTTATTCCCTGGCAGGTCGTGACGATTGCGACGGACGGACGGATCCTTGACTGACAGCCGCCATGCGCGGCAGAAAGGGACAAAAATGAAATACTATGTAAACAGCACCTGCATCGGCTGCGGACTGTGCGCGTCGATGTGCCCGGAGGTCTTCACCATGACCGACGAAAACGTCTCGCTCGCGGCCGATGCGCCGGTCGAGCCCGCGCAGGAAGACGCCGCGCGGCAGGCGATGGAGAGCTGCCCCGTCGCGGCGATCGAGCAGGTGCAGTGAAGATGACTTATATCAAGAATATCCGGCACGAACAGCCGCTCAGCCTCGCGGGGGAGATCGCGGCCGCGCCGGGCCAGGTCGTCAGCAAAACGCTCGCGCAGAACGACGCGCTGAGCGTCACGCTGTTCGCTTTTTCCAAGGGCGAGGAGATCGGCACGCACGCGTCGGAAGGCGACGCGATGGCGCTGGTGCTCGAGGGCCGGGGCCGCTTCACCGTCGGCGGAGAGCCGCACGTCTGCGCGGCGGGCGAGGCGATCGTCATGCCCGCCGGCAAGCCGCACGCCGTTTGCGCCGAAGAGGATTTCAAGATGCTGCTGACGGTGGTGTTCCCGCCGGAGCAGGCGCAGGAAAAATGAGATCCGAACTGCGCGTCCGGCGGGTGTATGCGCCGCCGGTTCGGGCACCAGACCGCAAATTTCCCGGCCTTCGCGGAGGAGTATGCGGCGGAGCTCGACGCGAACCCGGCGGCTTCGGAATTCGCCGCGCTGTGCGCCGGGCTGCTGCGCGCGGGCAATGTGACGCTGCTTTACGCGGCAAAGGATCCGCAGGAGAACAACGCCGCCGTTCTGCGCGGCTGGCTGCTCAAAAAACTCGCATAAGCTTCCCGCAGCCTTCAGCGGCCCCGCGGGCGTTTCCCGGAAACGCCCGCGGGGCCGTTTTGTGTTCCGGAGGGGAAAAACGGTGTCCGTTTCCCGAAAATCGCGCCGGAAGCCCGCGGGAACTATACACTTTCCGCAAAAAAGCTGTTTTTGACTATACACACGGGAATTTTGCCGCCGAATTGAGGCAATGCGCATAAAATAAATTCGCGTAAGCTCAATAAACTATCAAAATTGTGTATCAACGGGCGCGCGGCGGGTATACAAAAGGCGAGTTGAAGTCCCGGCGCGAAGGGATTATTGTGGAACCAATGTATATTGTGTATACTCTCAGAGGGAGGGTGACACATGAAAACGAACAAAGACAGGATCCTGGATCTCATCCAGCTTCATTTCGCCTCGGCCGGCGCGGGCGCGACCACCCAGTATGTCGCCGACGCGCTGGGCATCAAGCGCACCAACGCCAGCGCCATGCTCAACGAGCTCGTCGGCGAGGGAAAGATCGAAAAGAGCGGCAGCCGGCCGGTCCTCTATTCCGCCCCGCAGGCCGCGCGGCAGGAATACGAATCTTTCGACAATCTCGCCGGCAAGGACGGGAGCCTCAGCCGCATCGTCAAGCTCATCAAAGCGGCGGTCCAATATCCCGGCGGGAGCCTGAACATGCTCATCACCGGCGAGAAGGGGACCGGCAGGACGCTCGCCGCGCTCGTCGCCTATAAATTCGCCGTGGAGTGCGGCGCGCTGCCGCCCGACGCGACCTATGCGGTGTGCGACTGCCGGGAATGCGCGGAGGACGAGCGGAGTATGGAGGCCATGCTCTTCGGGGACGCCGGCCGCGGGGGCCTGCTGGGCAAAAACGGGCCCGGTGTCGCGGTGGTCGACAACGCGGAGCTGCTCGCGCCGCGGCTGCGCAGGCGGCTGTGCGACGCCGCCGAGCAAAACGGCGAGGCGCAGAACGCCGCGCCCATCCTGATCGCGATCTCCGATCTGACCGCGCGGGAAGCCACCGAGGAATACAAGCGCCGCTTCCCCATCGCGATCGAGCTGCCGGCGCTCGCCGACCGGCCCTTCGCCGAGCGGCTCGAGCTCATCCGGCGGTTCTTCACGCTGGAGGCGGCGCGCGCCAAGAAATCCCTCACCGTGAGCGCCGAGCTGCTGCGCTGTCTGCTGCTGTACGATTGCGACTACAACATCTCCCAGCTCAAGGGCGACATCAAGATCGGATGCGCCAGCGCATATGTGCGCGGCATCGCCGACGATAAAAACTGCATCGAGATCACCAACGGCGATTTCGATTACTACGTGCGCAAGGGCTTCCTCAATTACAGAAAGCACCGCGCCGAGATCGAGCAGCTCATCGATTCCGACTACAGCTACACCTTCAGCGAAAGCTCGATGCAGATGAGCCCGGTCGATCGCGACAAGCTGCTGTACAGCGAGAACCTGTACACCGGCATCGACCGCCGCGTCAGCGAGCTGCGCGCGCGGGGGATGACGGAAAAGGACATCAGCCTGCTCGTCGAGACGGAGCTGGAGGCGAACTTCAACGCCTACCGGGCCGGACTCGCGCGACAGGTCGTCGACCGCGAACAGCTGTCGAAGCTCGTCGACGGGCGCGTCATCGAGCTCGCGGAGGAATTTCTCGCGTCGGCGGCGGAGAAGTTCGGGGAGAGCTACCCCGTCTCGGTCCATTACGGGCTCTGCCTGCACATCGACAGCGCGCTGCGCAATCCCCGCGCCGAGCGGACGCTCGCGCCGGAGCAGATCTCCGACATCATAGAGAACCACAAGGAAAAGTACCTTCTCGCCTTCCGCTTCGCTTCACGCATCGAACAGACCTTCGCCGTCCGGCTGCCGGTCGACGAGATCGTGCTCATCGCGATGTTCATCTGCTTCGAGGCGCCGTCCGCCAATGCGGCGGGCACGCCGACGCTGCTGCTGGCCTTCCACGGCGACGGCATCGCGACAGCGCTCGCCTGCGCCGTCAACACGGTCACGGGGCTCGGCAACGTGGAGGCGGTCGACATCCCCTACGGCATGACGAGCAAGGCGGCGTACGAGCTGCTGCGGCAAACGGTGGAGCGCGCCGACGTCGGCTTCGGGATCCTCGCGCTGTACGACGCCGAGGCGACGAAAAACATGCTGCTGCCCATCGCGCAGGAGACGGGCCGGGAGATCCGCTGTATCCAGTTTCCCATCCTGCAGTTCTGCGTCGAATGCGCGCGCGGCGCCGCCTCGAGCGGCGGACTCGACGCGCTGTACCGGAAGATCACGGAGCGCATGAACGCCTTCCGCACGCCGCTGCGGCACGTCATCGTCACGCTGTGCACGACGGGCGAGGGCGGCGCCGTACAGCTCAAGGAATACATTGAACGCTACGGCGACGCGGGCGGATGCGCGATCATCCCGCTCGCGATCAGCGACAGGGACACCCTGCGGGAAAAGCTCGCGGGACTGATGCGGGACGCCTGTATCGACTGCGTCGTGGGCACCTACGATCCGAAGCTGTTCGCGCTGCCCTTCATATCGGCGGGCGAGGTGCTCGGCGTGCCGCCCGAGCGGCTGCCGTCGGTGCTGCATTTCAAGAAAAAAGAGAAGAGCAAGATCGACTTCGAGGAGGTCTACGACTATCTCGGCGAGCAGCTCGAGAAAGTCGACATCGCAAAGCTGCGCAGGATACTGCCGGGCGTCATGGAAAGCATGAACGACAAGGTGTGCGAGCTGTCGCTCGACGCGGAAGTCGGCCTGTTCATCCACATCGCGTGCTGTCTCAACCGTCTGCTCGAGGGGGAGCCCGTCCGGCCGAACCTGCACAAGGAGGAGATCATCCGCGCGCATGCGCAGCAGTTCAAGAACCTGCTGGCGCTGCTCAAGCCGCTGGAAAAGGCCTTTGGCGTCGTCTTCTGCGACGACGAGATCGCAAATATTCTGATGATAGCAAATAAACTTTGACGGAGAGAACATATGCAGGACAATGAAAAGCTTGAAGAAATCTGCATGACGATCATCGCAAATTCGGGCGCGGGCCGTTCGAGCGCTTTCGAAGCGCTCAACCTCGCGAAACAGGGCCGCTATGCCGAGGCGGACGGGATGCTCGCGACGGCCCACACACAGTTCCACGACGCGCACGAGGCGCACCGCTCGCTGCTGCAGATGGACGCGCAGGGGGAGCTCGGCTGCCCGTCGGTCCTCGTCACGCACGCGCAGGATCATCTCATGACGAGCGTGCTCGCCGAGGAGCTCATCCGGGAGATCATTCTTCTCTACAGGAAGATCGACAATCAGGACAAACAATAAGGAAGGGGGGAGATGCTGGCATGAAGATTCTTTTGATCTGCGCCGGCGGTATGTCGACGAGCATGCTGATGAAAAAGCTCGAGAAGTATGCGCAGGAGAAACAGGTGCCGCTGGAAAAAATCATCGCGCGCGGCGTCGGCGATTTCATGGATATCTGCGCCGAATACGACGTCATTCTGCTCGGCCCGCAGGTGTCCTATCAGAAACAGAACATCGCCGAGCAGACAGGGAAGCCGGTGGACGTCATCACGCCCTACGATTATGCGGTGGGCAACGCGGAGAACATTTTCAGGCAGGTCGACAAATTGTTATCAAAATAAAAGGAGAGTGACCGTTCATGGAAAAGGAGAAAACCAATTTTTTTGACAGCAAGTTCATGAAGGGCTTGCAGCACGCGGGCGAGAAGCTCGCGGCGAACAAGGCGGTCATGGCGCTGCAGAGCGGCTTCATGGGCGCGATGGGCATCATCCTCGTCGGCGCGATCTTCCAGATCATCGGCACCATCCCGACGATCTTCGGATGGCTGACCACGGACAGCGCGTTCTACAAATTCTGCATGGCGCCCTACAACGCCACGATGGGCCTGCTGTCCGTCTATGTGGTCTTCATGATCGCCTACACCTACTCTAAGCTCCTCGGCCTCAAGCCGCTCATGGGCGGCGTCAACGCCCTCGCGATCTTCATCCTCGTCGCGGCGCCGCCGAAAACGGTCACGCTCGCCGACGGCAGCTCGGCCACCGTGCTCGACAACTCCACCATGACCCTCGGCGCGGTCGGCCTGTTCGTGGCCATCCTCATCGGCATCTTCTCCGTCAAGATCACGAAGTTCTGCGAGAAGCACAACTGGGTCATCCGGATGTCCGACGTCGTCCCGCAGTTCCTGCAGGACGCCTTCTCCGCCGTCATCCCCATCGCGCTGAACGTCCTCGTCTGGCACGGGCTCAACACCCTCGCCCAGCTCGCGATGAACATGACGCTGCCGATGCTCATCTCGGTCATCCTGTCCATCCCGCTCATGGCGGTCAACTCGGTGCCCGGCATGTTCGTCATCGCCCTCATTGCCTGCCTGCTGTGGTGCTTCGGCATTCACGGAACGATGGTCGTCTATATCGCCCTCGCGGCGGTCATGTATCAGAACATCGCGGCGAACCAGGCGGCCGTGGCCGCCGGCGGCCAGGCGATCTTCTATGCGACGTCACTGTTCACCGCCATCGCGACGGCCGGCGGCACCGGCGATACCTTCGGCCTTGTGCTCCTCGGTCTGAAGAGCAAGTCGAAACAGATCAAGGAGGTCAGCCGCGTGGCTGTCATCCCGGCGCTGTTCGGGATCAACGAACCGGCGACCTTCGGCTATCCGATCATGTACAACCCCGTCCTCTCGATCCCGTACATCCTCACCCCCATGATCACGATGCTCTTTGTGTGGCTCGGCTATGTCATCGGTTTCTTTAAGCCCGGCTACATCACGACGGGCTCCCTGATGCCCATCGGCGTCAATGAGTTCCTGTCCGCGCTCGCGTGGCAGAACATCTTTATACCGGTCATCGGCATTGTCGTGGGTCTGCTTGTGTACGCGCCGTTCCTCAAAGCTTATGAAAAGCAGCTGATCGAAAAGGAACAGGCGGCGGAAGCGGACGAAGCGGCGAAAGCACAGCCCGCACAGCAGTAACGAAGGATCCGGCGCGGCGGCCCGCCCCAGGGGACAGGCCGCCGCGCACGGCGCTAAGGAGGTAAGATCCATGCCTTTCCCGAACAATTTCTTCTGGGGCGGCGCGACGGCCGCCAATCAGTGCGAGGGCGCGTGGAGGGCCGACGGCAAGGGACCTTCCATGGCCGACCACATGACCGCGGGCAGCCGGACGAGCATGCGCGAGTTCACGCGGGAGATCGATCCCGCGCGGGTCTATCCCTCGCACGACGCCATTGATTTCTATCACCGCTACAAAGAGGACATCGCGCTGTTTGCCGAGATGGGCTTCCGGATGTTCCGCATGTCCATCGCCTGGAGCCGCATTTTCCCGAACGGCGACGACACGGAGCCCAACCGCGCGGGCATCGAGCATTACCGCGCCGTTTTCGAGGAGCTGCGCAAATACGGCATCGAGCCGCTGGTGACGCTCAGTCACTACGAGATGCCCTACCATCTGTGCGAGAAGTACGACGGCTGGGTCGACCGGCGCTGCATCGACTGCTTCGTCCGGTACGCCGAGGTCTGCTTCAACGAATACAAGGGGCTTGTGAAGTACTGGCTGACCTTCAACGAGATCAACGTGCTGTGCCACAGCTTCGGCGCGGGCCTCGCGGGCGGCATCGTCTCCGAGGTCCCGAAAACGCTTTTCGGCGCGGGCGCGGACTCGCCCGGGAGCGCGGGGAAACGCTACACGGCGCTGCACAACCAGTTCGTCGCCTCCGCAAAGGCGGTGCAGATCGCGCACGCCGTCGATCCGGACAACCGGGTCGGCTGCATGATCGCCGGCATGTGCAGCTATCCGCTGACGCCGAATCCCGACGACATGCTGCTCGCGCAGAACGCCGCGAAGATGGGGACCTATCTCTGCGGCGACGTCATGGTCCGCGGTGCATATCCCTATTTCGCGGACGCGTATTTCCGGGCGATCGGCGCCGCCGTCAAAAAGGAGCCGGGCGACGAGCGGACGCTGCGCGACGGCAAGGTCGATTTCTATTCCTTCAGCTACTATATGTCGAGCTGCGTGAGCGCCGACCCCGAAAAGGCGAAGGCCGCCGGCAACATGATGCTCGGCGTCAAAAATCCCTATCTCGAGTCGAGCGAATGGGGCTGGCAGATCGACGCGAAGGGGCTGCGCTATTACCTCCATGAGATCTACGGCCGCTACGGCGTGCCGGTCATGGTCGTCGAGAACGGACTCGGCGCGGCGGACACCGTCGGCAGCGACGGGAGCATCCGCGACGGGTACCGCATCGACTACATGCGCGCGCACATCCGGGAGATGGAGAAAGCGATCGACGAGGGCGTCGACCTGATCGCGTACACGCCGTGGGGCTGCATCGATCTCGTTTCGGCTTCGACGGGCGAGATGGCGAAGCGCTACGGCATGATCTACGTCGACAAGCAGGACGACGGCGCGGGCACGCTCGCGCGCAGCCGCAAGGACTCCTTCTTCTGGTACAAAAAGGTCATAGAGAGCAACGGCGCGGATCTCGGCTGAACGCTTTTCAGCGCGAAGGAGAGCTTTTTATGAAGCTGATTTTTCTCGATATCGACGGGACGCTCGTGAGCGAAAAGAACGGCGCCGCGCCGCCCTCCGCGGCGGCTGCCGTGCGCGCGGCGCGCGCGCTCGGCAGCCGCGTCTACCTCACGACGGGCCGCAGCAAGGCGGAGATCTACGCGGACCTGTGGGAGATCGGCTTTGACGGCCTGATCGGCGGCAACGGCTTGTACGTCGAGGACGGCGGCGCGGTCGCGCTGGATCTCGCGCTCTCCGCCGGGGACACCGCCCGCGCCGTCGACTGGCTCAAGGCGCAGGGGCTCGGCTTTTATCTCGAAAGCAAAAACGGCCTGTTCGGCAGCGATACCTTTCTGAAGGCATCCGCCAAGCAGATGCACATCCCGGCGGCCTTTGTAAAGAAGGCGTTCCCGAAGATGATCTTCGGGGAGAATCTGTACCGCGACGACGTCGCGAAGATCAGCTTCTGCCTGACGAAGGACGTCATGGACGCGGCGCGGCGCGCGTTCGGCGAAACGCTCAAGGTGGACACCTGGGGGATCGGCGGGAAGCCGGATTTGTTCGGCGAATTTTCGCTGCCCGGCGCGGACAAGGTGCACGCCGTGCGCTTCCTGCTCGACCGCATCGGCGGCCGGATCGAGGACACGTTCGCGTTCGGGGACGCCAGGAGCGATCTCGAGATGATCCGCTTTTGCGGCACGGGCGTCGCGATGGGCAATGCGTGCGACGCGCTGAAGGAAGCGGCGGATCTCGTGACGGACACCGTCGAAAACGACGGCCTCGCAAAAGCCTTCGCCGTTCTGCATCTAACATAGCGCACGCAAAAGGGGAGAATTCATGTACACGGCAGAGACGACCGTCATCAATGAAACGGGGCTCCATGCCCGGCCGGCATCGGTGTTCGTTCTCAGGGCGAAGGAATTCGGGTCGAAGATCACCGTCCGCGATACCGGCGCAGGCCGGGCGCCCGTCAATGCGAAATCCATCGTGTGCCTGCTCGCGCAGGGCATCGGCTGCGGCGCGCGCATAGAGATCGCGGCGCAGGGCCCCGATGAGGAACAGGCCGTCTGCGCGCTCAAAGACCTGATCGAAGGCGGCTTCGGCGAGAATTGAGCGAACAGGGAGGCGGATTTCCCCGCGTCATCGCCTATGATCTCGACGGCACCGTCCTCGATCACGGCACATTACCGAAACGAACGGCCCGCACGCTTGAAAAAGCGCGCGGGCTCGGCTGCGTGCTCGCGGTCGCGACGGGGCGCGCGTACGCGGGGCTGAAGGAACAGATCCGGGGGATGCCGGCGGATTATTACATCACGTCGAACGGCGCGCGCACGACGCAGGCGGGGCGGGAGACGCCCATGCTGCAAACGCTTTTGCCGGGGGAAACGGCGCGGGCCGCCGTCGCCCTGCTGCGGCCGCTCGGCGCCTGCTTTGAGCTCCAGCTGTGCGGCGGGGCGCTGTTCGAAAGGGAGATGCTGCGTCGATGGACGCGGCAGGGCGGCTTCTCGCTCCCCGACGCCGTCCGCTTCGCGGGATCGCTGCGCCGGCTGCGGATCGTCCCGGACGCCGGCGATTTTCTCGGCGCGGACGGCGGGATCGAAAAGCTCTCGGCGATGCTGCCGCCGGGAACCGACATCCCGGCGCTGTGCGCGGCGCTCGGGGGCCGGTTCGCCGTCGAGGCCGTTCCGGCGTCGGACGCGGCGCTCGAAATGACGGCGCGCGGCGTCACGAAGGGGGCGGCGCTCGCCCGGCTGTGCGCCGCGCTCGGCATACGAAGGGAAGAGGTCGTCGCTTTCGGGGACAGCGGCAACGACCTTTCGCTGCGCTGCGCCGCCGGATGCTTCGTCGCGGTGGACAACGCCGCGCCGGCGGTGCTCGCGGCCGCCGACGCCGTCACAGGCAGCGCCCGGGCCGGGGGAGTCGCCGACTTTCTCGAAAAGTACGTCCTCGGCCGCTGAAATGCGGAAGGCCGCGGCTGCTTTTCGCGCCGGCCGGGATCTCCGCCGCCGGGGCGGCTGCGGGCGCATTTCCCTTTTCTCCGCGGCCGGGGCTTGAAAACGCAAGAAGAATATGGTAATTTATTTTATAGATACAATTGAATACAGAGCAAAACTGTCGAAAGGCAGCGACGCAAAGCTACAGGGTCTTCTCCGCTGTGCGGATGACTGCCAGCTGCAAGGCACAGGGCGGTCGCGGCTGCGGCCGCTTTTCTTTTGCCAAAAAATACGGAGAGTATATACATGAAAAAAACGTCCGGAATTCTCGCATTTCTCGTGATGGCGGTGCTGCTGCCGGGGATGTTTTCCGCACCCGCGCGCGCGGCGCAGCAGCTGCGCATCCTTGCGCCGGCCGAGGCCGAGACGCTCGCCTGCGGCGAAACGCTGCAGCTGAGCGCCGAGGATGAAAACGGCGCGGCGGTCGACCCCGCGCTGCTCGACTGGACCGTGACGCCCGGCACGGGCGCCGCGTCGGTCGACGCGGCGGGCGCGCTGACGGGGGAGACGGCCGGCACCGTCACGGTGCGCGCGGCCGAAAAAGAGAACGCGGATGTTTTCGCTGAGCTCGGGCTGACGGTCACGGAGGACATTTCGGGCGGACAGACGGCGGCGAACGCGCAGACGCCCGCCAGGGCGCCCGCGCTGCTGGCGGCTTCCGGTTCCGGGTCGTCCGCCGAGCTGCAGCTCACCAACCTCGTCGTGTTCGTGCGCTTTGCGGGCGACACGGCCGAGGATTTCAACGAGACGATGTCCTATAAACCGATGCGCTCGGCGTGGGCGGATCTGCGCGAGCGCTACGACAACACGGTCACGGGGGCGTCGGATTCGACGTACCCCTGCTCCGTCGACGATTCCTTCTGCGCCTACATCCGGGCCGTGTCCTGCGGAAAGGCAGAGGTTTTCAACATATTCCCGCAGTCCTACGACGACGCCGGCGTCGCGAAGATCGCCTATCTCAATCTTTCGCGCACCAAGGCGCAGGTCGACGACAACGACGAGCTCGTCATCGACGAGGTCATCAAAGCCTTCGGCAGCGGCGCGCTGTCCCTGCCGGCGGGCGCCGTGCTCGACCGGCGGGAATCCGGGGTGCTCGACAATCTGACGATCATCATCCAGGGCGCGGCCGACGACAGCGGCATCATGCGCTCGCACAAGGCCGTCTCCTCCGCGACGGGGACCATCGGCGGAAAATATGTGCGCACGTACAACATTCTGTGCGGCGACACGCTGCTCACGAGCAAGGCGGGGCTCATCGCGCATGAATTCCTGCACACCATCGGCCTGCCTGATCTGTACCGCTCGTCCGGCGACGGCGACCCGGTCGGCGCGTGGGACATCATGGCGAGCGAAGGCTCCTTTTTGCAGTATCCGCTGTCCTATCAGCGCGCGTCGCAGGGATGGCTGACGCTGCCCGAGATCACCGCGAGCGGCGACTATTATCTGACCTCCCCGCTCGACGGCGGCGGAAACCAGGGCTTCATCATCCGCTCACCGCTGTCCGAGTCGGAATTTTTCGTCGTCGAATACCGCGAGAAGAACACGAACACCTCCTTCCGGGGCTTTGAACTGAAGATCCCCGAGAGCGGCGTCATCGTTTACCGCGTCAACACGGCGGTGGAGAACCGGACGAACATCGCGGGCAAGGATTACATTTATATTTTCCGCGACGGCGAAACGGGGCTGACCGACGCCTACAGCGCCGACGGCGTGCGCAGCGGCGCGGCGCTGACGGCGGGGGAATCCCGCGGGACGCAGAACCTGAGCGACACCTTCGCGAGCAACACCATTTTTTACGCGGACGGCACCAACAGCGGCATCGTCGTGACCGCCGACGGCGAACAGGCCGACGGCACCATGAAGATCACCGTTTCCTACCCCGATTACGCGGGGCTCGATCTGTGGGACAAAGCGGGCGGCGCGCCCGCGGCGACCGCCGCGCGCGACGGCAATGCCCTCGCCGCCGACGACAGCGGCTGCATTTACATGGCCGGCATCGTTTCCGACGGCAGCGGCGACGCCGTGCGCGTCAAAAAATGGAACGGCAGCGCGTGGACCGATCTCGGCATCGCGGGGCGGACCGACGGCATCGACGTCAGCATCGCCTGCTTCGGCGGCGCCGTTTATGTCTCCTATGCGAAGACAGACGGCAGCGCGGCCGTCGCAAAATACAGCGGCAGCGCGTGGAGCACCGTTTTCACCTCGAACGGAGGCAACGCAAATCCCGCGCAGCTCGCATGCGACGCGCAGAATCTCTACGCGGCGTATTCGTCCGCCGACGGCGACGTGATCCGTCTCGCAAAGCTCAACGCCGCGAAGAGCGGCTTCACGGCGCTCGGCTCGATCACCGGCAATTATTTCTCCGTGCCGGCGCTCGCCGTCTACAAGGGAGCCGCCGTGCTCGTCTCGAACGACTATTTCGCAGCGAACGCGCCGACGCTCGTACAGCTTTACGACGAGCAGCGGCAGTCTTTCGTGCAGCTCGGCAGCTTCGCGAAGGCGCAGTCTGTGCGGGCCGTCGTTTCGGGGGATTCCCTGTGGGTGATGCGCAAGCCGCAGGAGGGAAAGAGCGCCTACATCGCGCGCTATGACGGAGATTCATGGGACGCCGACATCACCTATACCGCGGCGTCCGCTTTTACGGAGTTCGGCCTCGCCGCTTTCGGCGGTTCGCCTGTGGTCATGGCGGCGCCGGCGGACGTCTGCCGCGTTTACACGCTCGAAAACGGGGCGTTCGTGCAAAGGGGCCACGATGTGCGCAGCGCCGCGAGCGGCTGCGACATGCTCGTGAGCGACGGCGTGATCTACGTGTCCGCGACGGGCAACAGCGACGGGACGCTGCAGCTTTACAGCAAGAGCGCCGGGGTGCTCTCCTCGAACGCGCGCCTTGCGTCCCTGTCGGCGGGCACCGCCGCGCTCACGCCGGCGTTTTCCGCGAATACCCAGAATTACACGGCGGCCGTCTCCGCCGATACCGGGACCGTCACGATCGCCGCGGCCGCGCAGGACGCCGGCGCCGCAGTGACGGGGACGGGCACATTCAGCCTCGCATACGGCGTGAACACGTTCACGGTCCGTGTGACGGCGGCCGACGGCGTCGCGTCAAAAGACTACACGCTTTCGATAACGCGCCGGGAGATCCCGCTGACCTCCTTCGGGCTCTCCTGCCCGGCGGAGATGATGGCGGGCGAGAACGGCGAGGCCGTCCTGCGCGACATTCGACCGGGCAACGCGACGACCGATCTCGCGGCGACGGTCTATACGAGCAGCAACGAGGCGGTGCTGCGCGTCGTCTCGTCGGGGAACACCGGGGCGGCCGTGCGCGCGCAGGGCGCCGGCACAGCCGTGCTCACGGCGCGCAGCGCGAACGGCAAAACGGCGAGCTGCACGGTCAGGGTGTACAGCATCGGCAAAGCGCAGCGCCTGAGCGCGGGCCTCGTGCCGGCGGTGCCGGCGCTGGGCCTGCAGGGCGGGGAAGAGACGACGCTGGAGATATACGCATCCGGGGCGCCGGAGACGGCGGTGGACGCGGGCCTGCTGACGTTCACGACGTCGAACGCGAGCCTTGCGACGGTCGACGGGCAGGGCGTGGTGCTGGCGAACGGGAACGGCGCGAGCGGGACGGTGCGGGTGACGGCGAAGCTGACGAACGACCCGGCAGGGCGTTCGGCGTACAGGGACATCCGGATCATCGCGCGGCAGGCGCAGGCGCTGACGGTGACGAGCGCGGGGATGACGCAGGGCGGCGTCTTCGTGATCGACAACGATGCGCAGACGATCCTGCTCGACGCGGCGGACGTGACGGCGACGCCGGGCGGATACCAGCTGCGGCTGACGGCGGCGGCGTACGACAAGGACGGCGCGGTCCTCGCGGGGACGGGCGTGACATGGACGTCGAGCGACACGGACATCGGGACGGTCGCGGCGCAGAGCGGGACCGGGGACGGGATCGTAACGGTCAGGGGCGCAAAGGCCGGGGCGTTCACGGTGACGGCGACGGCGAAGGACCTGACGAAGGCGCAGAGCAGCGTGTCGGTGTACGTGCGGGACTACGCGCCGCGCCTGGAGCAGGCGTCGGTCACGCTGAACCCGTGGCTGACGGCGGGGGTCGACATCGACGTGCTGCCGAGCTACGGCAATGAAGTGACGGCGGCGGAGCTGCGGGTGCCGGTGACGGTGAACCGCGCGACGACGTACGAAGTGAGCGAAACGCTCGCGGTGACGCGGGTCGGGAGCAGCGACGTGTGGACGATCCGGAACGTCGACGGCAGCGGGAACGCGACCCTGCCGGCGAACGGGACGATCCGCGCGAAGCTGTGCGTGACGGGACAAAACGGAGTGGTATACGAACTGCCGCTGAACATCACGGTGCGCAGCGAACAGCCGTCGGTGACGGTGAAGCAGGCGCAGAGATTCAATCTGTTCTACACGGACAGCACGGCGGACGTGACGGTGACGGCGAAGAACGGCGCGGTGACGGACGCGGTGCTGACGGGGACGCCGACGCTGGCGGGGCGCTATACGGACGGGACGCTGACGGTGCGCTATGCGGACGCGGACGACCCGGCGTCGGGATATGTGTCGGGGAAGCCGGTGCTGCGCGGGACGCTGGTGGTGACGGTGGCGGGATACAACTGGCCGGTGAACTGTGCGTTCAGCCTCGCGACGGAGACGGTGAAGCCGAACATCGCGCTGAGCGCGGGATCGGGGATCGTGAACACGATCGTCGGGGAGAACCGGAGCGTGAGCTTCACGCTCATCGACCGGGCAAGCAAACAGACGGTGGCGCTCGACAGGGCGGCGACGCTCGACAAGGTGAGCGCGGCGGGGTTTGCGGCGCTCGCGACGTCGGGCAGCGGGATGACGCTGACGCTGCAGCCGGTGAACGGGAAATATGTGAGCGGCACGGCGACGATCGGGATCCGGCAGAACAACTGGCTGACGGCGGTGCAGTACACGTACGGCGTGACGGCGGTGACGAGCGTGCCGGCGGCGAAGGTGTCGGGGACGCTGAAGCTGAGCAGCGTGTTCAGCGGGACGACGGATCTCGCGGGCGCGGATGTGACGCTGAACCAGGGGAACCTCGCGCTGCGCGGGGAGAGCATCGCGCTGACGAGCACGAACGCGGCGGCCGCGGCGGCGCTGGATGTGACGTATGCGGACGGGCGCGTGACGGCAAAATTCAAGGACGGCGCCGATCCGACGGCGCTTCGCAACGGGACGTATGCGTTCACGTTCGTGCCGGCGGCGGACGACGGAACGGCGGCGGGTTTTGCGCTGAAGGCGGTCACGGTGAACGTGAACGTGACGAACAGCCTGCCCGGGGTGCGCGTGAAGGGAAATATAACGCTGAACCGGGCGAGCTGGAACGAGGCGGCGGGCGCCGCGCAGCCGTACGGGACGACGGAGCTGGCCGTGACGGCGAGCAGGGACGCGCTGGTGACGGCGGCGGCGGCGCAGGCAGACCAGGCCGCGCTGCTGGACGGGACGGCGCAGACGCTCGAGAGCGCGGAGACGGATGCGTCGAAGCGCGCGGAGGCGGCGAAGCTGACGGTGGTATATGAGGACGGCGGGATCACGGCGGCGATGACGGACGGGACGGTGAAGGCGGGGAGCTACCGCTACACGCTGCCGGTGAACTTCATGGACGGTCTGACGCCGCGCTGGAAGATGAATCTGACGGTGACGGTGAACGTGACGGACCGCGCGCCGGGCATGAAGCTGCAGACGAACACGCTGCGCCTCAACCGGAATCTGACGGGGGAGACGGCGGCGAGCGCGGTGACAAGCGCGGACGCATGGTTCGAGGTGACGGGCATGACATTCACGCAGGTGACGGGCCCGTCGGCGGGCACGATCGCGCTGGGATACGAGGACGGCGCGATCACGGCGCGGTGCGCGGGCCTTGCGGCGAACGGGACGTACAAATGGACGGCGCAGCCGACGTACACGGAGAAGACGACGGGCCGGACGGTGCAGGGGACTGCGGCGGCGGTGAGCGTGACGGTGTATGCGGCGGTCCCGGCGGCGCGGGTGAGCGCGAAGGGAAGTCTGGACGTTCTCGACCGGGAAAACAGCAGGATAGAGTACACGCTGACGGGCATGAGCAACATCGCGGGGAGCGCGGCGGGATATGTGCTGCAGGGCCCGGACGCGGCGAAGTTCACGTCGTCGTCGGCGGAAGTGAACGGGAAACAGGTCGTGACGCTGCAGCTGAAGGAAGCGGAGAGCTACGCGGCGGGGACGACGTACAGGATACAGCTCGGCTTCTCGGTGCCGGGCGTGAGCGAATACGCGCTGACGCCGGTGCTGAGCGTGCGGGTGAGCCAGAGCGCGGTGCGCGCGGCGGCGGGCCCGGCAAAGCACGCGGTGTATCAGTCGAACAGCGCGCGGACGTATGCGGACACGGTGACGCTGACGGCGCCGGCGACGGGGAAGATCGGGAGCGTGACGGTGAACAGGAGCGCGACGAGCGCGCAGGTGCTGCAGGCGCTGGGCGCCTACGGCTGCGAGATCGTGGCGGGCGGGAAGACGGCGGAGGCGACGTACACGCTGACGAACACGAGCCGCCTGCGCGTGGGCTCGACGTACACGCTGGTGCTGGACGTTATGCCGGCGAACGCAGCGGCGGACGCAAGGCCGGTGCAGGTGCGCGTGAGCCTGTCGGTGAAGCCGTGAGGCGCTTAGCGGCCGGTCCAAAAACGATATGCGAAACGGCGAGGGCCCCGCGGAAGCGGGGCCCTCGCGCCGTCTGTCCGCGCTTCTTAAGAAATCTTAAGAAAAAATGAATTCTGTCTTGCGTCTGCGCTTCTATGATGGAGTGGAAATCCAAGGAGGTGCAACGCCATGCAGAAATTGAAAGAATTGCTGAAGAGCAAAAAGGTATTCACGAAAAAAAGGATCATCGTCCTTTGCGCCGCGCTCGCGGCTGTCGTGACCGCTGCCGCGGTCATACTGCCGAAGCTCGGGAAAAGCGGCGGCGCCGACGCCGGCACGGAGATCCGCACGACGACGCTCGAAGCGCAGACGATGACCGAGGCGGTCACCGTCTCCGGCCTCGTCGGATGCCAGAGCGTCGTCAATATCACCGCGCCCGGCACGGAAAAGGTGAAGGAGATCGCGATCGTCGTCGGACAGAAGGTCAGCAAGGGCGACATTCTTTTCCGCCTCGACACGACGGAGATCGACAAGGAGCTCGCGAAGCTCGGCACTTCGGGCGCGCAGGCCGTCAAGGATGCGCAGGAGATCTACAACAGCGCGGTCGCGGCGCAGAAGACCGCCGACGAAAACTTCCGCGCGGCCGAGGCGCGCTACAACGCCGTGCACACCGCCGCTCAGACGGCCAATGCCCCCTACAAGCGCGCGGCCGATTCCTGCGCCTATGCGAAATCCGCCTACGACGCCGCGCTCGCGCGCAAGGAACAGGCGGGCGCCGCGCTCAATGCGGCGATCGCCGCACAGGCCGCCGCCAATACGGCGCTTGCGGATGCGACGAACGCGCTGAACCGGGCGCAGGCGGATTACGATGCGGCGAGCGCCGCCTACGCACAGGCGCCCGCGGATCCCGCCGACGTCAAAGCCGGACTGCAGAAAGCGATGCTTGACGCGGATGCCGCGCGCAGCGCCGCAAACACCGCGCTCGCCGCGGCGCAGAAGACGGCCGCGGACGCCGGCCCGAAGACCGCGTCGGCGCAGGCCGCCTTCGATGCGGCGCAGAGCGCGCTGAGCGAGGCCGAGAATACATACGGCGAAGCCAAGACAAACAGCAATTTCGATGCGCTCGAGACGGCGTGGAACGCCGCGTCCGCCGCGGAGTCCACCGCGAAGGATCTGCTCGACGCCGCGAAGAGCGCCCAGACGAGCGCCGGCGAGAGCGTCAAGAGCGCGCGCCGCACGCTCGAAGCCGCCAAAAATTCGACCGATTACGCCGACCTCAAGAAGAAGCGGGACGCCTGCACCATCAAAGCCGAGACCAACGGCGTCGTCACCGAGATCAACGCGACCGTCGGCTCCGCGCAGGGCACCTCGCCGCTCGCCGTCGTGCAGGACGTGGAAAACCTCGTCGTTTCCGTCAACATCAAGGAATTCGACATCGAAAAAATAAAGATCGGCCAGGAGGTCGTCATCAAGTCCGACGCGACGGGCACCGCCGACATCCGCGGCAAGGTGACGCAGATCGCCATGACCGCAAAAAGCGGCGAGGGGAGCAGCGGCGGGGTCGCCTTCCCGGCCGTCATCACCGTCACGACGAAGAACAGCGGCCTGCGCGTCGGCATGAATGTCAAGGCGCAGATCATCCTGTCGAAAAAGGACGGCGTGTTCATGGTCCCGCAGGAGGCCGTCGGCGATGAAAACGGCAAATCCGTCGTCTACGCAAAGGACGGCGCCAACTGGAAGCCGATCGAGGTCACCGTGGGACAGAAGGACGACTATTATGTCGAGATCAGCGGCAGCGGGCTCAGCGCGGGCATGGAGATCCGCAGCAGCGCGAACGCCGCCGAGGCCGTCATGATGAACGGCACGGTATAGGGGGGCTGCGCCATGACCGCACAGACCGTCATTTCCATGCGGGGCATCTGCAAGAGCTTTTTTCTCGGCCGGGGCGAGGAGCTGAAGGTCCTGCGGGACATCGACCTCGACATCGACCGCGGCGAGTTCGTCGCCATCGTCGGAGCCTCCGGCTCGGGCAAATCGACGCTCATGAACATCATCGGCGCGCTCGACCGCCCGACGTCGGGGCAGTACCGCCTCGGCGGCGAGGACATCGAAAAGCTCGGCGACAAAGAGCTGTCCCGCATCCGCAACGAGCATATCGGCTTCGTATTCCAGAATTTCAACCTCATCTCCCGCACCTCGGCGCTCAAGAACGTGGCGCTGCCGATGCTGTACGCGGGAAAGACGCGCGCCGAGGCGCTGCGCGCGGCGGAAAAGCTGCTTCGCCTCGTCGACATGGGCGACCGCATGGATCACCAGCCCAACGAGCTGTCCGGCGGGCAGAAGCAGCGCGTCGCCATCGCCCGCAGCATGATCAACGATCCCTCCATCATCCTTGCCGACGAGCCGACCGGCGCGCTCGACAGCGCGACGGGGCGCCTCATCATGGATCTGTTCCACCGCCTGCATGAGCAGCAGGGCAAGACGATCGTGTTCATCACGCACTCGACGGCGCTCGCCGAAGAGTGCGGCCGCCGCATAACGCTCATGGACGGCAGGATCATCTCCGACGAAAGGAAGTGTGCGCCGCATGCTGCTGTTTGAAAATATTTCCTCCGCGCTTTCCGGGCTGCTCGCCAACAAGCTGCGGGCGCTGCTGACGATGCTCGGCATCATCATCGGCATCAGCAGCGTCATCGCCATCGTCACGGTCGGCAACAGCATGACCGCCGGCATGAACGAGGAGATGCAGAGCTGGGGCGCCGGCAACATCTCCGTCTACCTCCAGCAGCGCCCGCAGCAGACCGGGACGGCGGACGCCTCCGGCGTGACCGCCGACGACAGCGCCGCGTACCCGGCCGAAGGCGGCGATACGGCCGCTTACATGTTCACCTCGGAGCCGGAGGAGCAGGATTACATCACCGACGAGATGGCTGCGCGGCTCAAGGCGCAGCTGTCCGACAGCATCGCCGCCGTCCAGATGACGGAGCAGCTCTCCGCGAGCCAGGCGACGAGGGCCGAAAAGACGGCCGACATCACGATCTCCGGTGTCAACGGCGACTATTTCACCGTCACAAAGCTGCATCTTCTCACCGGCCGCTTTCTCAACGAGAAGGATAGCGCGGCGAAGCGCAGGGTCTGCGTCGTCAGCAGCAAGCTGACCGGGAAGCTCTTCCCCGGCGCGGATCCCATCGGCAAGACCATCGACGTGAAGATCGGCGATCAGATCTATTCCTTCTACGTCGTCGGCGTCTATGCGCACAAGGAGCAGACGGGCGTGTTCTCCTATACGGGCGACACGTCGACGGCCGTATATGTGCCCATCGGCACGGCCAAGTACATCAACAACGCGAAGGCCGGCTATCGCGAGCTGACCGTCATCGGCAAGCCCGGCACCGACGTCAAGGCGCTCAGCGCCGAGATCGACGAATTCTTCAAGCGCGCCTATGCGCAGAACCGCAGCTTCCTGCCGGTGTCCTACAACAACCAGGAGTATGTCGAGAGCAGCAACAAGACCATGAACATGATCTCGCTCGCCATCTCCGTCATCGCGGGCATCAGCCTTCTCGTGGGCGGCATCGGCGTCATGAACATCATGCTCGTGTCCATCACCGAGCGCACGCGGGAAATCGGCGTGCGCAAGGCGCTCGGCGCCACCAACGGCTCCATCCGGCTGCAGTTCATCGTCGAATCCATCGTCATCTGCCTGCTCGGCGGCCTCATCGGCATCGCGCTCGGGCTCACGCTCGGCGCCGTCGGCTCGAAGCTCGTCGGCTATGCGGCGCGGCCGTCGGCGGCCGTCATTCTCATCGCCGTCGGCTTCTCGATGCTCATCGGCGTGTTCTTCGGCTATTATCCCGCCAACAAAGCGGCAAAATTGGATCCGATCGAGGCGCTGCGCTACGAATAAGCGCCGGAATGTGGTACACTGAAGCTGAAAACGGGCAAAAGGGAGGCAGCGTGATGAAGATCCTCATCGCGGAAGACAAAAAGGATATTGCGGAGCTCGTCGAGCTTTTCATGCGCAAGGAGGGCTTCGAGACGGCGTCCGTCGGGGACGGGCAGGCCGCGTTCGAATGGCTGCTTGCGAACCAGGCGGATCTGTGCATCTTCGACATCATGATGCCCCGCCTCGACGGGCTCGCGCTGCTCGTCAAGGTGCGGGAATTCTCCAGCGTCCCCGTGCTGTTCCTGACGGCGAAGAATCTCGAGCAGGATAAGGTCCTGGGACTCGACCTCGGCGCCGACGATTACATCACGAAGCCCTTTTCCTCGCTCGAGCTCGTCTCGCGCGTGCGCGCGCTGCTGCGCCGCAGCGGCAAGCTCGGCGCGAACGCGGGCGCCGAGCGGTGGGGCGCGCTGACCGTCGACCGCGAGAAGTGCCGCGTGAGCAAAAACGGCGAGGACTGCGGGCTGACGGCCACGGAATACAAGCTGCTGCTCAAGCTCATCTCGTCGCCCGAGCGGGTGTTCACGAAGGAGCAGCTGTACAGCGCCGTCATGGGCGACTATCTGCCGGGCGACGAGAACACCGTCACGACGCACATCAGCAATCTGCGCGACAAGATCGAGGACGATCCGCGCGCGCCGAAATACATCAAAACGGTCAGGGGGCTCGGATATAAAAGTGAAAAATTCTGAGATCGCCGGTCTTAGCATCAAAAAACTGGTCACGACGCGGCTGCTCATCGCGCTCGCCGCCATCCTGCTGTGCACGGCCGCCGCGTATTTTGCGTTCGACGGCATCCAGCAGTACCAGTACGACAACATCTCCCGCATCCAGCAGCCCGATCTCGGCTCGATCGACCCGCAGAACCCCGACGACGCCTATCTCGACCGGATCTACGCGTGCATCTATTATTTCGACGCGGACGGGAAGCTCGTTTCGACGCGGGGATACGATATCTATGCCGAGGGCGGCACGCTCGATGAAATCAGCGCTTTCGCGAGCGCCGTGAACAGCGATCTGCAGATACGGCGCGCACAGCTCGACGGCCGCCCGGTGCTCATCCTGCAGGATTCGTTCATCTACGCCTACAACATCTACGCCCAGAACAGCGGCGTCGTGCTCTTTTTCGCGATCCTCGCCGGCTGCGCGGGCATGATCGTGATCCTTCTGTTTTTCGTCCGCGCCGTCTACCGCCCCATCCGCGGGGATTTTGAGGCGCTGGGCGCGGGAATCTCGCGCTCCGCGCCGGCCTTCGCGGTCATCGACGAGCGGCAGGTCCGCCTGCTCGAGGCACAGACGCTCGTGCGGCGCTACAACGAGGCCGTGCGGCAGATCGAAGTAGAGCAGACCGAGAAGCAGCGCGCCGTGCAGACGGGCAATCTGCTCGTCTCCAATCTCGCACACGACCTAAAATCGCCCATCACCGTGCTCAAGGGCTATGCCGAGGTGCTCGCCGAGGGCGGCCTGAGCGCGCAGGACGAGAAAAAGTATTTCGGCTATCTCTACAACAGCACCAAGGAGCTGCAGGATCTCGTCAACGTGCTGTTCGAGCAGATCAATTACCGCACCGGCAGCGCGGCGCTCAATCTGCAGACGCTCGACATCTGCGAGACGCTGCGGGACTGCTGCGCCAACTATTACATGTTTTTTGAAAAAAGAGGCTTCGAGTTCGCCGCCGACATCCCCGCGGAGCATATCGCCGTGTCGGCCGACCGGCTCGCGCTCGAGCGGGTGTTCGGCAACCTGCTGCGCAACATCCTCGACCACAACGAGACGCCCTGCCGCGTCAGCGTGTCGTGCGCGCGGCGCAAAGGCGGCGCGGAGATCGTCATCGCCGACGACGGCAAGGGCATCCCGGCGGCCAGCCTGCCGCAGCTTTTCGAGCCCTTCTACCGCGCCGACGCGTCCCGCACCGACGGCGGCCACCGCGGCCTCGGCCTCTTCGCCGCAAAGCAGATCATCGAACAGCACGGCGGCACGATCGCGGCCGACAGCCCCGGCGGAAAGGGCGCGCGCTTCACGCTGCGCCTGCCGGCGGCCGCCGTCTGACGCGGCCCCCGCTCTCCCCGGACAAAAGAGCCCCCGCGCGCGCCTTCACGGCGCGCGC
>JAYFNU010000003.1:0-196386 GCA_034933305.1 Oscillospiraceae bacterium
TTACCTTAACGATTTGTCGATAGACAAGGCAATCTCACGCGCAACAGGAAGGTTCGTAAAGGAAGGGCGGTTTATTCCGCTCGAGTATATGCAAGGCATCGGCGATAAGCCTGTCAGCACTTATAAACAGTTAAAAGAAAGTGGTTTAATTGACTACTATGAATGGAGGGTTAACGATGGAAAGCTTGGAGAAGAAGCAAGACTCATTGAAAAAGGAACTCTCGCTCGAGGAGATGGACGCAATAACGGTCCGTCAGTGGATAGAATCGGAGAAACTGGACTTCTCGGAGGGGCGCATGGAACGGATAGCCAAGCTCCGAGCGGAGAAAGCAGCACAGAAAAAGTAGCCGACGCGAACAGCGCCGGTTTTTCTTTGCCGCAAAACGATCAAGTCATTCCTCACAGCGATACGCGGATGCCGGGTACGTCCATGCCGCGACGGATACAAGCGGGATAAAGGCCGTGCAGCCGTATGACGCGGGGATAAAGACGGTGCAGCCGTACAACTCCAACATGAGCGGTTTGAGTGGTCCCTACACAAATAACACGAATACCGTGACGAATGATTCATGGGTCGATTCATTCAGTAAACATGAAGCTCAAAACTTGTCATCTCATAAAGGATATGTAAGTGGGAATGATATGTCATTCTCAGAGTTTGTGAAAAATGTTAAGTCCTTCGGGAACGCGGTTCGCTTTTATTTCGGGAAAGTATCTTCTAAATTGAGCAACAAGATAAAAACTGCAGCAGGTAAGGATTTGTTGGGGTACAACATAGCAATAAGAAGCGATGAGATCATGCATGCGTTCAATGAGCATGGGAATGAGAAATCGGAATTGCTGCGCGGGCACCTTCCTGTTACAGAAGAATCCATACAGCAACTTCCAAAAGTATTTGAAGATCCTGATAAAGTGCAGCTTCTGCCTACTAAAGATTATGCGGGAAGAGTAGCGTTTGAGATCCAAAAACAAATGGATGGCTATGTTGTTGCTGTGGTAGGAATTGCAGATGGTAGGCATTCCATTGAAATTGATTCCATGAGAATAACAAAAAGAAAGGCCCTACCGCTACGGTTAATGGAAATAACTCCCCTAACCACACGCCCAAAGCGAGCAACGGTACAAACCCTTCTGCTGATATTATACGCACAAATCCTCAAAACAGTCAAGACTCCACAACCCGAATGCAGCCCAAACACCTTCCGACGCGAACAGCGCCGGCCGACGAAGAGACGATAAACAGAATCATCGCGCAGGACAGAACACTCGGCGAAAAGATACGCGACTTCTTCAGCGACCTCGCCATACGCTTCAAGGGCACGGAGTACGAGAAGGAGCTTCTCAATATCCGCAATATGTACGAGAAGGCGCTGAGGGAAGCGAAGACGTCGACGGGTGCGGGTAGAGTTCAAAATAGCATAAATCCGAGTTTTGGAACAGGATTTGGAACTTGGATGAAAGCAAAAACAGAAGAACAACGCATAAAGGACGGCGGCGGATTTTTAGTCGGGAGGACATCAGATGCGCTGCGTTCTATTGATGCCGACGATTATAATATCTATTTTGGCAAATCGAAAATTGCGCAGCTTATGCGAAAGCACACTCTCATTACAGAGGGCATAGTCAAAGAAATCCCCAATATTTTAGAAGCGCCTCTTATTGTAATGCAATCCCAAACTGTTCCCAATAATATAGTTTTGTTTGGCGATTCGCTGGCGGGCAACAATTCTGTAATGATTTCGATATTACTTAAGCCGACCAGTAAAACGGGTGAGGTGTTGGGTTTCGGAATTATCACAAGCGCATATGACCGTACTGTTGCGAACGCACAAGGCCTTATAGACACGTCTGATATTCTTTATGTTGCAAACGAAAAAACCGATAGCAGGTTAAAAGCACTCGGGCTACAATTGCCGTCAGCTATAACCAACTACGGTTCTGTTGCAACTATAACATATTATGCCCCGAATGACAAGAATGATACCTCCGAAAAGGCCGAAATGCAGAAAAAACTTGAAGCTGCGGGCCTTGTAGACGAAAGTGGCAAGGGAACTTTGCAGAACTCTGTCAATACCGACGTGTCCGGCAGAGCGGTAACGCCGCAGCAGGACAAAGACTACATGGCGGCGGCAGAGAGCGGAGACGCGGAAACGCAGCAGCGCTATGCCGGAAAGGATAAAAGAAAAGACGTCGGCATCCAAAGCCTCATGAACGCAGGAATGCCGGAAGCGCAGGCGTACTACTTTTACAAGAACGTGCTGAAAGCGGATGCAGCCGGCGGCACGGAAACGGAGAACAAAAAGAAAGCCGGTCTCGCATGGGCCTCAGCGAAATCCAGTGGAAGCAGTACTGGAAAGCTTACGCGACGTATGGAACCAAAGCGCAGAAGATACAGACTCTCATGTCCGCAGGCATGACACAGCAGCAGGCAGAATACTTCTACAGGCTCATGCAGAACAACTAAGAAAAGGCCCCCTCGAAAGAGGGGGCTTATTGTTGTCTTGCGTCACAAAGATCCCAGGGAATTCTTATGTGTACTTTTCCTGCGTTCTATCGCAGCAAATTGTGTATATCGCTGTATATAACGGGGCAAAATTGCTCACGATAGAAGACGATTTTTCGCAAAGAGTTGATTTGAATAATTGTATTTGGAGAAAGGATAAAGCCCCTGAAAACCGCCCAATAAAGGCATTTTCAGGGGCTCTTTGGCGGAGAAGGAGGGATTTGAACCCTCGCGGCAGTTATCCCGCCCTACGCCCTTAGCAGGGGCGCCTCTTCGGCCAGCTTGAGTACTTCTCCATGCTTTCCAAAGTCGCTGATTTTATTGTGCGCCGCCGTCCGGCTGCGTGAAAATTATTATACAACAGACAAACGCCGAAAGTCAATGCACTTTCGGCGTTTTGCGAAGCAGATGCCGATGGGCCGGCGGCGCTATTTGAGCAGCCGCTCGATGTCGATGCCGGAGACGTAGTCGCACACGAGCTGCGTGTGCTTCATTTTCGGCAGGCCGTAGAAATAGCGGCGCAGACGCTCCGCCACGATGTTGCAGTTCTCCTTCGTTATGTCGGTGAGCATCAGCACGAACTGCGCGGGGCTCACGCGCGTGTAGACGTCGCCGCTGCGGCAGCAGGTCCGCAGCGAGCGGCTGAGCGCCTCGGACGCCTCGTGCATGCGCGCCCCGTTTTCGGGCCGCTCGCCGTCCTTTTCGCGCACGGTGCACATCATCAGGAAGACCGACTGCCCGCTGCGCACCGCCTTGCGGACCGACAGGCGGTAGATGTCCTTGAAGACCTCCTGCGTGCAGTAATAGGCGCCGTTGAAGCAGTCCTCCTCGACAATGGACTCGCGCAGCGCCGACACCGACTCGATCGCCGTGTCGTCGCCCTCCAGCACCCGCTTGTAGGCGCGCCTGACGACCTCCGACGGTTCGACGCCGAAATCGTCGAGCAGCAGCGCCGACAGCTTGTCGTACTGGCGCAGCGCCTCGCCGACGCTCTTTGTCTCATACAGCGCGGTGATGTACGCCGCGTTGATGTTTTCATTGTAGACGTACAGATTCGCCGCTTTGCGCAGCTCCTCGAGAACGCCCGCGCTGTCGTGCTCGGCCGCGGCGGACTCCGCGGCGAAAATCACGCAGTCCTCATAGATCTTCTGGAAACGCAGCGCCGCGGACAGCGCCCAGGGATCGCTGCAGCTGTTCTGCAGGAAATCGCCGCCGTAAAGGGCGCTGATGCGCCTGAAGGCCTGCATGCGGTCGGCATACGGCCGCTCTTTGTCCCGCGCCTGCTTCGACAGCGCGATGAGCTCGTCGAAGTCGCAGCGGCAGTCGACGTTCCTCGAAAATCCGTAGGAGCTGTTCTTAAACAGGATGCAGTCTCCGGAAAGTCCGGCCGACGCGAGCAGCTTGCGCAGCCGGTAAACAAGATTCTTCAGGACGTTGAGCGCGTTGTCGTCGTCCTGCAGCACGCTCGAGATGATTTCGCTTTGCGGGATCATTCTGCCCCGCTGGTAAAGGAAGAAAGCGAACAGCTGCGAAAGCTTGCTGTTGCGGTCGTCGCGGCGCACCACGACGACGTGACCCAGAGACACTTCGAAACAACCGAGCGTCTCCACATTCAAAACACTGTCGACGGGTACGTCTGTTGTCATTGTCCACCCCACATACGTCACAATCCAATACTACTCGTATGTTCTCTTTATATAACATTTCAAAGCATTTTTCCAGTGCCTGCGCGGAAATTGTAAAAACTCGTCATAATCGGTCGCAAAAATAAACAAAAATAAGCTAATCAAACAAACAATGCGACCGTTCGTGCGACTTTCCGCAACTATAATGAAATCACAAAAGCGCGGAAAGAGGGTGCGGATGTGGCGAAAAAGGAAACAGGCCCGGTCGAAACACCGCCGGCGGCGACCTTCGCCGTCCTCATCCGTTACCGGAGGAACAGCACCTGGCAGGGAACGGTGCGGTGGGTCGAGCAGAAAAAGGAAGTCAATTTCCGCAGCGCGCTTGAGCTCATAAAGCTCATGGATGAAGCGGTAAGCCAGACACAAGTGCAGGAATGAAGAGGGCAGAAAAATGTTTAAGAAAGTACAAAGCATAGCGCTCGTAGCGGCCCTGATCATCTCGCTGTTTTCCGGGATGACGTATGCGGAGGACACCCTTCCGCAGGAGCAGACCGGGGAACAGACCGTCGAGGCGGCTCCCGAGGCCGAAGCGGTCAAGGAAGAAGAGACCGTCCTCCCCGAAGCGGAGACGCCGGAGGCCGCGCAGCCCGCTGAGGAAGCGGCCGGCGAGCAGAGCGGGGAACAGCCCGAGATGCCGATGATGATGTCGAGCGCCGCGCCGCTGCTTGCGGCCGGCAGACACAAGAACACCAGCATCCACGTCTACGGCATCCCCGAAGGCGCGTCCGCCGTGAGCGTCACGGTCAAGGGCACCGCGCAGGCCGCGCAGAAGCAGGGCGGCAAGTGGACGCTTTCCGACGCCGGCGAATTCGTGACGGACGACATCACGCTCGTGACCATCACCTGGGCGAACGGAACATCCACCGGCGTCACGGAGTTCACGCTCGGCACCGAGGGCGGCGGCACGGTCAAGGTCACCGTTTCCGGCGTGAGCGAGCCCGTCACGACGTACCAGCTCAGCTATGACGCCAACGGCGGCAGCGGCTCGATGGCCGCCGTCACCGCAAACGCCGGCAGCAATGTGACGGTCGCAGACAACGGATTCACGGCGCCCGACGGCAAGCAGTTCGCCGGCTGGAACACCAAAGCCGACAACAGCGGCACCGCGTATGCGGCGGGCAGCACGCTTGCGCTCAACGGCAACGTCACGCTGTACGCGCAGTGGAAAGCCGCGCCGGTGACGGACGACACATGGCCCGTCCGCTTCTACCTGGAGGGTCTGAGCGGCTCGAACCACAACTATCTCTTCACCGACACATGGGGGGCGCTCGCCTCTTACCTTTCGGGCGGCTTCGCGAACATCGGCTCGGCCGCCGGCACGGCGGGAATGCTCAGCGCGAAGATCACGGGCGACAGCGCGGTGAAGAGCTGGCTTGCCGCCAACGGCATCGCGGCGCCCGTCGATATGAGCAATGTGGCGGCGACGCTGCAGAGCCTCATCGACAAGGGATACATCACGGCGAACACGGTCGTGACGGGCGGCTACACCGCCGCCCAGGTCATCGCGGCCCCGGCCGCCTTCGAGATCGTCTTCACGCAGGCGACGAAAAACTACGACGGCCTGCAGGCCTATTATGCCGGCAACCATCCCGTCGTTTCGGACGCGAACTTCCCCGGCGGCTGGCAGAATTCCTATCATGTGCATCTGACCGTCCGGGTCAAGAGCGGCATGTACGCCGTCACCTACCGCGACAGCATGAACACGGCGACGGTCTACGAGAGCGCGGCGTACGCCCCGGCTTCCCGCGTGACGCTCACCTCCAATGTGCCGGTCAAGACGGGCTACACCTTCACCGGCTGGTTCAAGACGGCCGCCTGCACGACGGCGGCGAGCTCGTTCTACATCATGCGGAACACGGACATCTACGCCGGCTGGCGCATCAACAGCTACGCCTACACCGTCAACTACTACAAAGACAGCATCGCCGCGGCGAACCTCCTCGGCAGCGAGACCGGCAGCGCGGCGTTCGGCAGCACCATCCCCTACACGAACGGCAATTACCTGCCGGCGGGCTATGCGGCCCCCGGCGCGGTGAGCGGCCGGACGACGGTCACGGCGGACGCCGCCGCGAACGTGCTGAACATCGTCTATGCGAAGGACAGCTTCGGCTACACCGTCAACTACTTCGTCGACGGCGTGCAGGACGCGACGATGACCGTCACGGACAGCGCGGAATTTGCCTCCGTCGTCAGCTACGGCACGGCGGCGGCGCCGGACAAGTGCCCCGAGGGCTATGAGCTCGAGAGCGCGGTCGCGGATCTCACGATCGGCGCGGCGGCTGCCGACAACGTCATGAATGTCTACTACGTGAAGGCCGACTTCGGCTACACCGTCAACTACTTCGTCGACGGCGTCCAGGACGCGGCGATGACCGTCACGGACAGCGCGGAATTCGCCTCCGTCGTCAGCTACGGCACGGCGGCGGCGCCGGACAAGTGCCCCGAGGGCTATGAGCTCGAGAGCGCGGTCGCGGATCTCACGATCGGCGCGGCGGCCGACGGCAACGTCATGAACGTCTACTCCGTGAAGGCCGACTTCGGCTTCACCGTCAACTACTTCAAGGACAGCATCGCCGACGGCAATCTGCTCGGCAGCGAGACCGGCACGGCCGTCTTCGGCAGCGACATCCCCTACACGAACGGCAATTACCTGCCGGAGGGCTATGCGGCCCCCGGCGCGGTGAGCGGCCAGACGACGATTACGGCGGACGCCGCCGCGAACGTGCTGAACATCGTCTACGCGAAGGGAAGCTTCGGCTACACCGTCAACTACTTCAAGGACAGCATCGCCGACGGCAATCTGCTCGGCAGCGAGACCGGCACGGCCGTCTTCGGCAGCGACATCCCCTTCACGAACGGCAATTACCTGCCGGAGGGCTACGCGGCCCCCGGCGCGGTGAGCGGCCAGGCGACGGTCACGGCGGACGCCGCCGCGAACGTGCTGAACATCGTCTATGCGAAGGACAGCTTCGCCTATACGATCGAGTACTATTACAACGGCTCGCGCAACGACGCGCTGACCGAGCACGGCAGCGCCGAGTTCGGCAGCAAGATCACCGTTTATCCCGAAAAGAGCGGTGGCTATGTCTTCAGCAGAGTCGAGGGCATCCCGATGACCGTCTCGGCGATCGCCGAGCAGAACGTCATCCGCGTCTACTACGTCTCGGCGCCGGTGCCCGTCAGCTACACGGTCACCTACCTCACCTACAACGGCAACGTCGTCTCCACCGGCAGCTACGGCCTCGGCGGCGTCGTGAGCGTTCCCGCGGGTCCCGCCCGCGCGAACTACAACTTCCTCGGCTGGGCGCTTGAGAGCGGCTCCGCGCTCGGCGCCGGCAACATCGTCACAGGCAACGCGGTCTACAGAGCGGCATACGCCCCGGCCGAGCCCGTGACGACCCGGTACACCGTCCGCTTCGAGGATTACGACGGCACGCTCATCAGCGAAACGACCTATGCGCTCGGCGACACGGCGGCCTATCCGGCCGACCCGTCGAGGGACGGCTACACCTTCTCCGACTGGACGCTCTACGGCGGCATCGCGCTCGGCGGCGGCAACATCGTCCGCGGCGACGTGATCTACCGCGCGGCCTACACCAAGGCCGGCGATCTCGTCGAGATCACCGACAACGGCACGCCGCTCGCTTCGTCCCCGGCGTGGGCGCTGCTCAACCTCATTCTCACCGTCGGCACGGGCCTCACCTCCATCGCGCTGCTCGTCAACTACTTCGGCAAGCGCGAGGATGAGGACAAGCGCAAGAGCACCCGCAGGAAGGGCGGCCTGCGCCTGTCGAGCCTGATCCCGGCTGTCGGCGCGGTCATCGCCTTCATCCTCACCGAGAACATGCGCAACCCGATGGTCTTCACCGACAAGTGGACGCTGCTCATGGTCGCCATCGCGGCCGTCCAGGCCGTCGTCGCGGTCCTCTGCAAAAAGGGCGAGGACAAGAACGACAGCAAGACGACGCCCGTCAAGGCGTAACGGCACAGAGCAATGAAAAAGCGGACTCCGAAAGGAGTCCGCTTTTCTGTCGGCCGCAGGTTGGCGGGGCGGCTCCCCGCGCGGGACAAGGTCTACCGCAGCCGCTCGAGCAGCCCGCGGCAGCCTTTGTCGATGTCGTGCCAGGCCGCCTCGAAATCGCGCGTGAACCACGGGTCGGGGATGTCGCCCGCGCGATCCGTGAAATCCATCAGCAGGTAGATCTTTTCCTCGGCTTTCTCGCCGCAGATGCGCCGGATGTCGGCGATGTTCTGACAATCCATGCCGACGAGCAGGTCGTACCGGCTGCGGTCCGCGGCGCAGAGCTGGCGCGCCGCCCGCGGGGGGCAGGGAACGCCGTGGGCGCGCAGCGCGGCGCGCGCCGGCGGATAGACCGGGTTGCCGAGCTCGTCGGTGTGCGTCGCCGCCGAGGCGATCTCGAACTCGTCGGACAGCCCCGCCTCGCGCACGAGTTCCTTCATGATGTATTCGGCCATGGGGCTGCGGCAGATGTTGCCGTGACAGATGAACAGGATGCGGTGCATAGCGTGCTGCTCCTTGTGAAAAAATCATCCGCGCTTTCGCTCGGTTGGAAACAGCATACCATAAAGCCGCCGCGCCGCGCAATCGCGCTGCGCGATGCGGACAAAAAAAGTCCCCATGCAACCGCATGAGGACTTTTTGGTGGACGTTAAGGAACTCGAATCCCTGACCCTTCGCACGTCAAGCGAATGCTCTACCAGCTGAGCTAAACGTCCATATATTTTGTGTGAGCAAGTGTTATTATAGTATAAAATCCGGATGAATGCAAGCCCCGCGCGGCAAAAAGTTCGGCGGATTTTCGCGCGCCCGGACGGCAAAATGAAAATTGATTCCCCCCGGCGTTTATGCTATACTTTACTAATTAAAGTGGTGAGGTGTGCCGTGATGAGGATCGTGGGGATCGACCCCGGGTATGCGATCGTGGGGTTCGGCGTCGTCGATTACGCGAACAACGCCTTTCGCATGTGCGAATACGGCGCCGTCACGACCGAGGCGCACACGCCCTTCGACCGGCGCCTGCTCGAGATCGACGCCGGCCTCGCCGCGCTGCTCGCGCGCGCGAAGCCCGACGCGCTCGCCATCGAGAAGCTCTACTTCAATTCCAACCAGAAGACGGCCATCGACGTCGCGCAGGCGCGCGGCGTCTGCGTGCTCGCGGCGGTCAAGGCGGGCGTGCCGGTGTTTGAATATACGCCGCTGCAGGTCAAGATGTCCGTCGTCGGCTACGGCCGCGCGGAGAAAAAGCAGGTCATGGAGATGACCCGCATCATGCTCGGCCTCGAGAAGGTCCCGAAGCCGGACGACGCGGCCGACGCCCTCGCCATCGCCATCTGTCACGCCCACAGCGCCGTCTCGCGCATGGGGAATCTATATTTGCAGAACCGCGGGAGATACTGATATGATCTACAGCCTCAGGGGAACGCTCTTGAAGAAGACGACGGACAGCGCCGTGATCTCGTGCGGCGGCGTCGGCTTTTTTGTCATGATCCCGACGAGCGTTTACGCCGAGCTGCCCGAGACGGGCAAAACGGCCTCGCTCTACACCTACCTCAACGTGAAGGAAGACGGCCTCGAGCTGTACGGCTTCGCGGACGAAGCGCAGCAGCAGACCTTCCGCACGCTGCTGTCGGTGTCGGGCGTCGGCCCGCGCGTCGCGCTGTCGGTGCTGTCGGTCTACGACCCGCAGCGCGTCGCGCTGAGCGTCGCGGCGGGCGACCACAAGGCTTTCACGGCCTGCGCGGGCGTCGGCCCGAAGCTTGCGCAGCGCATCGTGCTCGAGCTGAAGGATAAGCTCGGCGGGCTCGCGGGCGCCGATGCGGCCGCGGTTTCCGCCGCGCAGACGGCGCAGGCCGCGGGCGGCGCCTACGGCGACGCCATCGCCGCGCTCGTGTCGCTCGGCTACGGCCAGAGCGAGGCGGCCGCCGCGGTCTCCTCCTTCGCGCCCGAGATGCGCGCCGAGGACATGATCGCCGCGGCGCTCAGAAGCTTCGGGGGGAGATAAGCCATGTACGACGAAGAAAACGAATACGGATTTGAGAACCGCATGGTCGAGCCGGGCGCGCTCGCGGAGGACGCGGAGAACGAGAATTCGCTGCGCCCGAAGACCCTCGGGGAATACATCGGCCAGGAACAGGTCAAGGACAACCTTTCCGTTTACATGCAGGCGGCAAAGGGCAGGGGAGAACCTCTCGACCATCTGCTGCTGTACGGCCCGCCAGGCCTCGGCAAGACGACGCTCGCGGGCATCGTCGCGCACGAGATGGGCGTCAACATCCGCGTGACGAGCGGCCCCGCCATCGAGAAGCCGGGCGACCTCGCCGCGCTGCTGACCAATCTCGCGCCCGGCGACATCCTGTTCATCGATGAGATCCACCGCCTGTCGCGCGCGGTCGAAGAGGTGCTGTACCCGGCGCTCGAGGATTTCGCGCTCGACATCATCATCGGCAAGGGCCCCTCCGCGCGGTCCATCCGCATCAACCTGCCGCATTTCACGCTCATCGGCGCGACGACGCGCGCGGGGCAGCTGACCTCGCCGCTTCGCGACCGCTTCGGCGTCATCCTCAAGCTCGAGCTCTATACGCCCGCCGAGATCTCGCAGATCGTCGTGCGCTCGGCGCAGATCCTCGACGTGCGCTGCGACGCGGCGGGCGCCGCGGAGATCGCGCGCCGTTCGCGCGGCACGCCGCGCGTCGCGAACCGCCTGCTCAAGCGCGTGCGCGACTATGCGCAGGTTCTCGGCGACGGCACCATCACCGAGTCCGTCGCGGCCGACGCGCTGTCCCGCATGGACATCGACGCGCTGGGCCTCGACAACATCGACCGCCGCCTTATGCGTGCGATCATCGACAATTATGCCGGCGGGCCCGTCGGCATCGAGACGCTCGCCGCCATGCTCGGCGAGGAGGCGGTGACGCTCGAGGATGTCTGCGAGCCGTATCTCATGCAGATCGGCTTCCTGTCGCGGACCCAGCGCGGGCGCTGCGTCACGCGCGCCGCCTACAGGCACCTCGGCGTTGCGCCGCCGGCCGGCGCCGACGAAGCGCAGCAGACCCTTTACTGATATCTAAAATTTATATACACACCAAGGAGAGCATTTTATGGGAAGACTTTTCGGAACAGACGGCGTGCGCGGCGTGGCGAACACGGAACTCAGCTGTGAACTCGCGATGGACATCGGCCGCGCGGCGGCGTACGTGCTGACGAAGGAAACGGCCCACAAGGCGAAGATCGTCATCGGCAGGGACACCCGCGTGTCGGGCGACATGCTCGAGAACGCGCTCGTCGCGGGCATCTGCTCGGTCGGCGCGGACGCGGTGCTGCTCGGCGTCATCCCGACGCCCGCGGTCGCCTATCTTGTGAAGAAATACAACGCCGACGCCGGCGTCGTCATCTCGGCGTCGCACAACCCCGTCGAATTCAACGGCATCAAGATCTTCAACGGCGACGGCTTTAAGCTCGCCGACGCCATCGAGGACGAGATCGAGACCTATATCCTCGAGAAGAAGGACGCGATCGAGCGCAAGACGCACGGCGACATCGGCAGCGTCACGCGCTGCGAGACGGCGGTGCGCGATTACGTCGACCACATCGAGAAATGCGTCGACGGCGATCTGCGGGGCGTCCGCGTCGCGATCGACTGCGCGAACGGCGCGTCGAGCGAGCCGGCGAAGCTGCTGTTCACAGAGCTCGGCGCCGACTGCACGTTCGTCGCGAACGAGCCCGACGGGCGCAACATCAACGCCGGCGTCGGCTCCACCCATCTCGACAATCTGCGCGCGGCGGTCAGGGCCTGCGGCGCGCAAATCGGCATCGCCTTCGACGGCGACGCCGACCGGTGCCTCGCCGTCGACGAAAACGGCGGGGAGATCGACGGCGACATGATCATCGCCATCTTCGCGAAGGCCCTCAAGGCGCAGGGAAAGCTCGCGAAGGACACCGCCGTCGTGACGGTCATGACCAATCTCGGCTTTATGGATTTCTGCAAAAAGTACGGCATCAGCGCCGTGCGCACCGCCGTCGGCGACCGCTATGTGCTCGAGGAGATGCAGCGCAGCGGCTACTGCATCGGCGGCGAGCAGAGCGGGCACATCATCCTGCTCGAGTATGCGACGACGGGGGACGGCGAGATGACGGCCGCGATGCTGCTCAAGGTGCTCAAGGCCTCGGGCGGCAGGGCGTCCGATCTCGCGAAGGAGATCGAGCGCTATCCGCAGACGCTCGTCAATGTGCGCACGACGCCAGAGGGCAAGAAAAAATTCAAAGAGGACGAAGAGCTGCAGGGCTTCATCGAAGCCGCGCAGCAGGAGCTGTTCGACACGGGCCGCGTGCTCGTGCGCGTCAGCGGCACCGAGCCGCTCATCCGCATCATGGTGGAGGGGCGCGACGAGGCGCTCATCAACAAAGTGGCGAAGGACCTCGAATCGAAGGTCAACGAAAGGATCAACTGATGCGCATAGCGGACGGCTGGACGGATTACGAGCTCATCGACGCGAGCGGGGGCAACCGGCTCGAGCGGTGGGGAAGCTATATCCTCGTGCGGCCCGATCCGCAGATCATCTGGGACACGCCGCGCGAGAATCCCCTGTGGGAGCGCGCCGACGCGGTCTACATGCGCGCGTCGTCCGGCGGCGGGCGCTGGGAGTACAAAAAGCGTCTGCCCGACGAATGGCGCATCGGGTGGGACGGGAAGATAAAGCTGTACGTCACGCCGACGGGCTTCAAGCACACGGGGGTGTTCCCCGAGCAGGCCGCCAACTGGTCGGTCTATGAGAAGCTCATCGCGGCGGCGCATCGCCCCGTGAGCGTGCTCAATCTGTTCGGCTACACGGGCGCGGCGACGGTCGCGTGCCTGCGGGCGGGGGCGTCGGTCTGCCATGTCGACGCGAGCCGGGGCATGGTCGCCGCGGCGAAGCGCAACGTCGCGCTCAACGGCCTTGCGGACGCGCCGGTGCGCTACATCGTCGACGACTGCGCAAAGTTCGTCGCGCGGGAGATCCGGCGCGGCGTGCGCTACGACGCCGTCATCATGGATCCGCCGAGCTACGGCCGCGGGCCGTCCGGCGAGATGTGGCGGCTCGAGGACAACATCTACGCGCTCGTCGGGCAATGCCGCGAGGCGCTGTCTGAACGGCCCCTCTTCTTTACCGTCAATTCCTATACGGCGGGACTCGCGCCGTCCGTCACGGGCTACATCGTCTCGTCGGTCCTGCGCGGGCTCGGCGGCTCGGTGCGCTGCGACGAGATCGGCCTGCCCGTCACCCAAAGCGGCCTTGCGCTGCCCTGCGGCGGCACGGCCATGTTCATCAGCGATGAGGTATCCTCTTGCAGAATATCATAGAATTCAAAAACGTATCCTTTGAATATACCGCCGGAACGAAGGTGCTCGACGACATCACGCTCTCCATCGGGCGCGGTGATTTCGTCGCGGTCGTCGGCGCCAACGGGAGCGGGAAATCGACGCTCGCGAAGCACATGAACGGCGTCTTCGCGCCGACGTCCGGCACCGTCCTCGTCAACGGCATCGACACCGCCGACGAGGACAGGCTGTACGACGTGCGCCGCACGGTCGGCATGGTCTTCCAGAATCCGGACAACCAGATCGTCGCGACGATCGTCGAGGAGGACGTCGCCTTTGCGCTTGAAAACCTCGGCGTCGAGCCGTCGGAGATCCGCCGGCGCGTCGACGAGGCGATCGAAGCGGTCGGCATGACGAAGCACAAGCTCGAGAGCCCCGCGAAGCTGTCCGGCGGCCAGAAGCAGCGCGTCGCCATCGCCGGCATCCTCGCGATGGCGCCCGACTGCATCGTGCTCGACGAGCCGACGGCCATGCTCGACCCCCGGGGGAAGAAGCGCGTCATGTCGATCGTGCAGCAGCTCAACGAGCGCGGCATCACCGTCGTGCTCATCACGCATTTTATGGACGAGGCGGCGCTCGCGCGGCGCGTCGTCGCGCTGTCGCACGGTCGCATCGCGAAGGACGGGACGCCCCGCGAGGTCTTCGCGGACGTCGCGGGCATGCGCGCGCTTGGGCTCGACGTGCCCGTGCCGACGGAGCTGCTGCACATATTGCTGGAAAACGGCGCGCGCGTGCGCACCGACGCGGTGACGAACGAAGCGTGCGTCGAGATCCTCTGCGCGCTGCGGGGGAAAAAGAAATGAGCATACTCGAGACGAAAAATCTGACCTACGCCTACTCGAAGGGCATGCCCGACGAGAAGGTCGCGGTCGACGATATCAGCGTCGCGTTCGAAAAAGGAGAATTCGTCGGCATCATCGGCCACACGGGCTCGGGGAAGTCGACGTTCATCCAGCACCTCAACGGCCTGCTGCGGCCGACGTCCGGCCAGGTCCTTTACGACGGCGAGGACATCTGGGCGCACAAGGACCGGCTGCGCGAGCACCGCTTCAAAGTCGGCCTGGTGTTCCAGTACCCCGAGTATCAGCTCTTTGAGGAGACCATCGGGCGGGACATCGCCTTCGGCCCGCGCAACATGCGCCTCGACGAGGAGGAGATCACGCGCCGCGTCGGGGAGGCCTGTGATTTCGTCGGCATCCCGCGCAGCTATCTCGATCGCTCGCCGTTCGATCTGTCGGGCGGACAGAAGCGCCGCGTCGCCATCGCGGGCGTGCTCGCGATGGACCCCGAGGTGCTCATCCTCGACGAGCCGACGGCGGGCCTCGACCCGGCGGGGCGCGAGGAGATCCTGTCCGAGATCAAGGCCTATCACAAGCAGCGGGGAACGACGGTGCTGCTCGTGTCGCACTCGATGGAGGACATCGCGAAGCACGCGTCGAAGGTCATGGTCATCAACGAGGCGAAGCTGTACTGCTACGCCCCGACGGACGAGGTCTTCGAGCGCGCCGAGGAGCTGCAGTCGCTCGGCCTCGACATCCCCGCGGCGACGGCCATCGTGCTCGAGCTGCGCCGGCGCGGCTGGGATCTGCCGAAAAACATCTACACGGCGAAATATGCCGCGAAGATGATCCTTCCCCTGCTCGGAAAGGGGGAAGAGGAATGCTGAAAGACATCACGCTCGGACAGTACCTGTTCGGGGACTCGCCCGTCCACAAGCTCGACCCGCGGCTCAAGATCCTGCTGACCATCGCGTATATCGTGCTGCTGTTCACGAGCCGAAATCTCGCGGGCGTCGCGGTCGCGATGGTGTTCTGCGCGGCGATGTTCGCGCTCGCGAAGGTGCCGCTGCGGATGATCTGGCGCAGCATCCGGCCGATCCTGCCCATCGTCATCTTTACGTCGGTGCTCAACCTGTTCTTCGTGTCCGGCGGCACGATCTTCGAGTGGTGGATCTTCAAAATATCGCGCGAGGGCCTCTATTTTTCGGCCATGATCTCGCTGCGCATCGTGGCGCTGCTCGCGGGGACCGCGCTGCTGACCTACACGACCTCGCCCATTGAGCTGACCGACGCCATCGAGCGCCTGCTGTCGCCGCTCAAGGTGTTCAAGCTGCCCGTGCACGAGCTTGCGATGATGATGACGATCGCGCTGCGCTTCATCCCGACGCTCATCGAGGAGACCGACAAGATCATGTCGGCGCAGAAATCCCGCGGCGCGAATCTCGACACGGGCACCTTCCGCGAGCGCGTGCGCGCGCTCACGCCCATCCTCGTGCCGCTGTTCATCTCGGCGTTCCGGCGCGCGGATGAGCTGGCGCTCGCGATGGAGTGCCGCTGCTACCGCGGCGGCGAGGGCCGCACGCGCCTCAAGCAGCTGCATTTTCACAGCCGCGACCTCGTCGCGCTGCTGGTGTTCGCCGCGGTCTTCGCGGCCGTCCTCTATGTCAACACCCTTTTTCCGGCGGTGATCTGAGATCGACAACTTTCTTCTCACAATAAAATATGTCGGCACCGCGTACAGCGGCTCGCAGATTCAGCGCAACGCCCCGAGCATCCAGGGCGAGCTGCAGCGCGCGCTCGCGTCGGTGCTCGGCGCGCGCCCGGACGTCAAATGCTGCTCGCGCACCGACGCGGGCGTCCACGCCAACAAGTTCTGCGTCAGCTTCCGGGCCGACACCCGGCTTGCGCCGGAGCGGCTTGTGATGGCGCTCAACATGTTTTTGCCGGACGACATCCGCGTGTTTTCCGCGCAGATCGTCCCGGCGGATTTTCACGCCCGCTACGACTGCATTTCCAAAAAATACATATATTTGGTGTACAATCATACCGTGATGGATCCGTTTTACAACGGGCGCGCGCACCGCTTCACGCCGCACATCGACGAACAGGCGCTCGGCGGGGTCGCCGCCGCGTTCGTCGGCACGCATGATTTCGGCGCCTTCTGCAACATCCGCACGAAGACGCCCGACGACACCGTGCGCACCGTGAGCGAATGCAGCGTGCGCCGGCAGGGAGATCTCGTTCTTTTCACCGTGGCGGCGGACGGCTTTCTCTACAACATGGTGCGCGTCATCGTCGGCACGCTGCTCAATGCCGCGCGCGGAAAGCTCGGCCGGGCCGACGTCGAAGCGCTGCTCGCGGCGGGGCGGCGGACGAATCTCTGCGCGACGGCGCCCGCGTGCGGGCTCTATCTCGACGATGTGATCTATAAGGACATAAAGGCATGAACGACGAAATCACGGCGGCCCGCAAAAAAAGAGTCCAGCGCATCCGGCGCCGGCGCACGGCATGGTTTCTCGCGGCGCTGACCGTCGTCGCCGTCGCGGTGCTGCTCGCGAACACGCTGACCGCGACGACGTTCCGCGACATACGGGATTTCGCGGCGACGGTCTTCGCGCCCTTCGACGGGTATCCCGTCGTGCTCGACGGCGCGGGCGCGGTCGACGAAAAGCAGATGTCGATGGCGTACGCGGTGCTGTCCGAGGAGACCGTCACGATCTACTCCCAGCGCGGCTCGCTGCTCGCCGCCTTCGCGCACAGCTTCATCACGCCGGAGCTCACCGCCGCGGGCAACCGCGCGGTGCTCTACAACGTCGGCGGCAAGGAGCTCGTCGTCTACAACCGCACGAGCGAGCTCGCGCGGCTGAGCACCGAATTCAACATCGTCGACGCCGCGGTATGCCGCAGCGGGACGCTCGCCGTGCTCACCCGGAGCGACAAGTATACCGCGCAGCTCAATGTTTACAATAACGGCAAGTACGAGTCGGCGATGACGTGGCAGTCCAACGCGGGCTTCCCGCTGCTCGTGCGTCTGCAGCCCGACGGCAGCACGGCGGCCGTGGCCTGCGTCACGGCGAACGACGGCCGCCCCGAGACGGTGCTGACCGTCATCGACACGCGCGACGCCGCCGTGCGCTTCACCGCGCATGTCGACGGCATCGCCGCCGACATCATCGTCGGCAGCGGCGTCACCGTCGTCACGGATGAAAAGGCTGTGCTGTTCAGCGGCGGGGGAGAGGAAAAGGCGACCTACGCCTACGGCGACGCGCCGCTGCTGTACGTCGCGCACGACGAGGGCGCGGGCCTCGCGCTCGCCTTCGGGGACAACAGCCGCCCGCAGATCAATTCCGTGGTGCTGCTCAGCAGCGGCCTCGACGTCAAGGCGCAGGCCGAAGCGGTGGGCGCGGTGCGGGACATCTATCTCACCCGGTCGGCGGTCTATGTACTTGGCGCGGGCCGCGTGACGGAGTATAATATGTCGGGGGAAGCGAGGGCGGCCTATTCCGCGGACGCGCAGGCCTTCGCGCTCATAAAGACCGGCAGCCTGCTGACGCTGTGCGCCGACAGGATCGAAAAAGCGGAACACATACAGGAGGAAGCATCATGAATATCGCTTTGACACCCATCGTTCTCGACATTCTGACGGCGGTCATCGTCGTCATCTGCTTCATCGTCAGCTGGAAGCGGGGGCTCGTCAGCACGGTCATCCGCCTTGTCGGCTGCGCGGCGTCGATCCTTTTCGGCTGGTGGGCGAGCGGCAAGCTCGCGACCATCGTCTACGACCGCTTCCTCAAGGATAAGCTCGTCGACATCGTCTCGCAGCGCGTCGCGAATCAGGCCGTCTCCAGCGGCACATGGGGCGTGCTGGGCAGATTTGTCGACCGCATCCTCAGCGCCGCGACCGGCACCGATACGAGCGCCGCGAGCGAAACGATCGTCGACAACATGCTCAGCCAGCCGGCGACGGCCGTTGTGCGCGCCATCCTCTTCATCCTGCTGTTTTTCCTGCTGATGCTGGTCGTCAAGGGCCTCAACCGCGCGTTCCGCGGCATCAATAAGGTGCCGGTGCTCGGCGGCGCCAACAAGCTGCTCGGCGGCGTCATCGGCATCGCCGAGGGGCTGCTCGTCTGCTACATCGCGGTCGCGGCGGTCTCCCTCATCGTGACGCTCACGAACAACAGCCTCACATGGCTCAACACCGACCTCATCGACGTGTCGAAGCTCTTCTCGCTGCTGTATCATTTCAATCCCATCAAGGCGGTCACCGAAAGCGGCCTTCTCACCCAGTAAACAGTGTGCGCGCCCGCGCGGCGCAATTTTAAAATAAAGGATGCAAACATGATCTGTTCCCGATGCAAAAAGCGCCCTGCGGTCATCTTCATGACCCGCATGGAGGGCGACAAAACGATCAACGAAGGGCTGTGCCTCGTTTGTGCGAGGGAGCTCGGGCTCAAGCCCATCGACGATCTCATGAAAAAATTCAATATCGGCGACGAGGAGCTGGAGGCGTTTTCCAACCAGTTCATGATGCCCGGCGAGGACGATGAAAACGGCTTCGAAGCGGGCGGCTCGCCGACCTTCCCCAACTTTTTCGGCGGCCTTGCGGGCGCGCAGCCCGACGCCGACACGGCGCAGAAGCAGAAAAAAGCCGCCAAGGGCAAGCCGGAGGAGCAAAAGCGCAAGTACCTCGACACCTACTGCGAGAATCTCTCCGAGAAGGCGCGCGAGGGCAAGCTCGACCGCATCATCGGCCGCGAAAAGGAGATCTACCGCACCATCCAGAGCCTGTCGCGCCGCCAGAAGAACAATCCCTGCCTCATCGGCGAGGCGGGCGTCGGCAAGACGGCCATCGCCGAGGGCATCGCGCTGCGCATCGCTTCGGGCGACGTCCCCGCGCGCATGCTCGACAAGGAGGTCTATCTGCTCGACCTGACGGCGCTCGTCGCGGGCACGCAGTTCCGCGGCCAGTTCGAGAGCCGCGTCAAGGGCCTCGTCAGCGAGGTCAAGGCGGCGGGCAACATCATCCTGTTCATCGACGAGGTGCACAACCTCACCGGGGCGGGGGACGCGGACGGCGCCATGAGCGCCGCGAACATCCTCAAGCCCGCGCTGTCCCGCGGCGAGATCCAGGTCATCGGCGCGACGACCTTCGCGGAATACCGCAAGTATATCGAGAAGGACCAGGCGCTCGAGCGCCGCTTCCAGCCCGTCAAGGTCGAGGAGCCGTCCATCGCCGACACCGTCGAGATGCTCAAGGGCATCAAGGAATACTACGAGAACTACCACAAGGTCAAGGTCTCCGACGCGACGGTGGAGCTCATCGTCGCGCTGTCGGAGCGCTATATCTCCGACCGGTTCCTGCCGGACAAGGCGATCGACCTGCTCGACGAGGCCTCGGCCTGCCGCGCGCTGCGCTGCCCGGAGCTCGCCGAATACGAGGAGCTGTCGAAGAAATGCGCGCAGCTGCTCGACGACGAGAAGGCGGAGCAGGAGAAGGAGACGCCCGACTACGAGAAGATCGCCAATCTCAAGAGCGAGGGCATCAAATACAACGAGCGCATCCAGCAGCTTCTGCCCGTCGTCAATGATCTCGAGGTGACGTCGGAGGATCTCAGCAAGGTCATCGAGCTGTGGACCGGCATCCCCGCGAGCAAGATCGAACAGAGCGAGTACAAGAAGATCGACGGACTCGAAGCGGCCATGGAGAAGCGCATCATCGGGCAGGACGAGGCGGTCAGGGCCGTCGCGAACGCCATCAAGCGCACGCGCGTCGGGCTCTCGAAGCGCCGCCGCCCGGCGTCGTTCATCTTCGTCGGCCCGACGGGCGTCGGCAAGACCGAGCTCGTCAAGGTGCTCGCGAGCGAGCTGTTCAGCGGCGTCGATCCGCTCATCCGGCTCGACATGTCGGAATACATGGAAAAGCACACCGTCGCGCGGCTTATCGGTTCGCCCCCGGGCTATGTCGGCTACGACGAGGCGGGGCAGCTCACCGAGAAGGTCCGCCGCCGCCCGTATAGCGTCGTGCTGTTCGACGAGATCGAAAAGGCGCACCCCGACGTCATGAACATCCTGCTGCAGATCCTCGACGAGGGGCGCGTCACCGACGGCCAGGGCCGCACGGTCAATTTTGAAAACACGGTCATCTGCATGACGAGCAACGCCGGGTCGTCCGACAAGACGGGCCTCGCGGGCTTCGGCAAGACGGTCGAGGACATGAGCGAGGAAAAGACGCTCAAGGCGCTGTCCGATTTCCTGCGGCCGGAGTTTCTGTCGCGCGTCGACGAGGTCGTCGTCTTCAAGCCGCTTTCGAAGGAAAGCATGCAGAAGATCGCGGCGCTGATGCTCGACGAAATGCGCGACCCGCTGCTCGAAAAATTCATTGCGCTGTCGTACGACGACGCCGCGCTCGTGACGCTCACGGACCTCGCCGAGGGCGGCAAGTACGGCGCGCGCGACCTGCGCCGCGTCATCCGCAAGCAGGTGGAGGACAAGGTCGCGAATCTGCTCGTCGAGCGGGGCGACAAGCCGCCGAAGGGCGTGAACATCACGGCCGCTGACGGCAAGATCGTCGTCGAAGCGAAGGACTGACCGGTCCGTCTCCGAAAAGATACAAAAAAAGGGCGCCGCTGCTGCGGCGCCCTTTTGCGCGGGACAGAAAGCGAAGGGAAATCCCCGGCGCGCGCCCGACGCCCCTGCGGCGGATGCGCGGGCGGCGCGGGGCGATCGCACGGCGCCGAAGCTCAGTCCGCGCTCTCCAGCTTGTAGTCTGCGAATTTCGCGATGAGCGCGCTGACGATGACCGTGATGATCGTTTCCGGGATCATATAGCTCGCGTTGTACACGACGCTGTACAGCAGCGCGAGCGCGCCGCCGCTCACCTTTGCGAGGATCGCGGCGCCCGTCGCGCCCATCTCGCCGAAGAACCAGTCGGCGTACTCGCCCCAGACGAAATAGCCGGAGATGACGTGGGACACGAAGCGAAGCAGCAGCGCGACGAAGCTGCCCAGCGCCAGTTCCGCGCCGACGCTTTTGAGCTTGCCCCTGAACATGCCGCCGAGCCCCAGCACCGTGAACGCGATGACGTAGTCGAACAGCACGACCATGACGATGCTGTACAGCGAGATGCCCGCGGCGGAAAAGCCGGTCAGCATCTGAAACAGCGAGAAGACGAAGCCCGACAGCAGGCCCCATTTGAGGCCGCGGCGGTAGGAGATGAGGATGATGGGCAGCATGCTGCAGAAGGTGATCGACCCGCCGTAGGGCAGGAACTTGAACTTCGGGAAGACCGACAGCACGCAGGCGAGCGCGACGAGCATCGCGCATTCGGTGAGGATGTGGAGGTTTTTGTTCTTTTGCATTTGTGACAGACTCCTTACATTTGTTTTTTGCAAAACAAAACGCCCTTGTCCTTTTGGGACAAGGGGCGTAAAAAGCATGAAAAGGAATTTCAACACTTCCTACGCCGGCATTATCCGGATCAGGTTCGAGGGACACGGCCTTGCGGTCGATCTCAGCCTTTCGGCGCCCCTGTGTTTTGTTTTTATCAGCATAGCGCGAACGCGCCGCTTTGTCAAATGTTCTTTTCGCACAGCCCCGCGAGGCAGCAGTTTTCGCACAGCGGCCTGCGCGCGTCGCAGACCGCGCGCCCGTGCAGCACCAGCCGGTGGCAGAAGTCGTTGCCCTTCTCGGGCTCGATGACGGCGCGCAGCTGCTTTTCGAGCTTTGCGGGGTCCTTTGTGTCGGCGATGCCGAAGCGGTTGGAAAGGCGGATGCAGTGAGTGTCGCAGACGATGGCGGGCTTGCCGAAGACGTCGCCCACGAGGAGATTCGCGGATTTCCGCCCGACGCCGGGGAACCTGAGCAGCGTGTCGATGTCGTCGGGCATCTTTCCGCCGAATTCGTTGACGAGCATCTTCATCGCGCCGCTGATGTCGCGCGCCTTCGAGGCGCCCAGCCCGCACGGCCGCACGATCTCCTCGATGTCCTTCACGTCCGCCGCGGCGAGCGCCTGCGGCGTCGGATATTTGTCGAACAGGACGGGCGTCACGACGTTGACCCGCGCGTCGGTGCACTGCGCGGCGAGCCGCACGCTCACCATCAGCTGCCACGCGGTGCCGAAGTCCAGCGTGCATTCCGCAAGGGGATACGCGGTTTCCAGCGCCGCAACGATGCGCGCGGCGCGCTCTTTTTTTGTCATGACGGCAGTTTTTGTTTCCATGCTTACATTCTACACTAAAAGAACGGCAAAGGGAACACCGCCGTGCGAAAGAAATCGGGCGGCGCATGATTTATTTGCCCTCTTCTATTGACGAATGCCCGCTGATTTTATAGACTGATATTAATATGGCGCATTAGTATAAAAATACGGCAAGCCGTCTGAAACGGAGAGGAATTATGTACGAAGATTATCTGGATTCCATTGGTCTGATCGAAAAATATGACGCCGACGTCGCCGCCGCCATGCGGCGCGAGTTCGACCGCCAGCACGAAAACATCGAGCTCATCGCCTCCGAGAACATCGTCTCGCCGGCGGTGCTCGCGGCCATGGGCAGCGTGCTGACCAATAAATACGCCGAGGGGTATCCCGGCCATCGCTATTACGGCGGCTGCCAGTATGTCGACGAGGTCGAGGATCTCGCGCGCGACCGCGCGAAGGCGCTGTTCGGCTGCGACCACGCGAACGTGCAGCCCCACGCGGGCGCGCAGGCGAACATGGCGGCCTATGCGGCCGTGCTTGAGCCGGGCGACACGGTGCTCGCGATGAGCCTTGCCCACGGCGGCCACCTCACCCACGGCTCGCCCGTCAACGCGTCGGGCAAGCTGTACGATTTCTGCCATTACGGCGTCGACGTCGACACCGGCTACATCGATTACGACAACCTCGAGAAGGTCGCGCGGGAGATGAAGCCGAAGCTCATCGTCGCGGGCGCGAGCGCCTATCCCCGCGTCATCGACTTCGAGCGCATCGCCGCCGTCGCAAAGGACGTCGAGGCGCTGTTCATGGTCGACATGGCGCACATCGCCGGCCTCGTCGCAGCGGGCGAACACCCGTCGCCCGTGCCGTATGCCGACATCGTCACGACGACGACGCACAAGACGCTGCGCGGGCCGCGCGGCGGCATGATCCTGTGCCGCGAGCAGTACGCGAAGGCGGTCGACAAGGCGATCTTCCCGGGCACGCAGGGCGGCCCGCTCATGCACATCATCGCCGCGAAGGCCGTCTGCTTCAAGGAGGCGCTCGAGCCGTCCTTCAAGGACTATCAGCATCAGATCATCCTCAACGCAAAGGCGCTCGCGCAGGGCCTCACGAAGCGCGGCGTCAAGCTCGTCTCCGGCGGCACCGACAACCATCTCATGCTCGTCGACCTCATCGGCACGGGCGTCACCGGCAAGGAGCTGGAAGCGCGCCTCGACGAGGTGCATATCACGACCAACAAGAACGCGATCCCCGGCGATCCGCTCAAGCCGACGATCACGAGCGGGCTGCGCCTCGGCACGCCCGCCGTCACGACGCGCGGCTTCAAACAGGCGGAGATGGACGACATCGCCGAATGGATCACGCTCGCCATCAACGATTTCGACGCCAGCAAGGAGCGCATCGCGCGCGGCGTGCAGGCGCTGTGCGACGCGTATCCCGTTTACAGATAAACCGAAAGGAGGGCGCGCATGGCGCACACACCGCTCGCCCAGCTCATCCGGCCAGAGACGCTCGACGACATGTTCGGGCAGCAGCACCTGCTCAAAAAGGGCTGCGTCTTCCGCGACATGATCGACCGCGGCGTCGTGCCCAACATGATCTTTTTCGGCCCGTCCGGCGTCGGCAAGACGACGGCCGCCGGCATCATCGCCAAAAACAGCAACATGCAGCTGTACCGCCTCAACGGCACCTCGGCGTCGACGGGCGACATCAAGGACATCATCGCGAGCGTCCACACGCTCGCGGGCATGAACGGCATCCTGCTGTACCTCGACGAGATCCAGTACTTCAACAAAAAGCAGCAGCAGTCGCTGCTGGAGACGGTCGAGGACGGCTCCATCACGCTCATCGCCTCGACGACGGAAAACCCCTATTTTTACGTCTACAGCGCGCTGCTGTCGCGCTGCACGGTGTTCGAGTTCAAGCCGCTCGCCTGGAGCGACGTGCGCGCGGCCGTCGACCGGGGCGTCGAGCTCGTCGAGCGCAGCGACGGGATCGCCTGCCGCATCGACGGGGAGACGCGCGACTACATCGCCCAGACGGCGGGCGGCGACGTCCGCAAGGCGCTCAACGCGCTCGATCTGCTGACCGCGGCGGCGCCCGAAGAGGGCGGCGCGCGCACCGTCACGCTCGACATGGCGAAGCAGGTCGCCGCGCGCAGCGCATCGCGCTACGACAAAGCCGACGACGTCCACTACGACCTGCTGTCGGCGCTGCAGAAATCCGTGCGGGGCAGCGACCCCGACGCGGCGCTGTTTTACCTCGCGCGGCTGCTCGAAGCGGGGGACATCATCTCGCCCTGCCGGCGGCTGCTCGTCATGGCGAGCGAGGACATCGGCCTCGCGCATCCCATGGCGGTCGCCGTCGTCAAAAGCTGCGTCGACGCGGCGCGGGAGCTCGGGCTGCCCGAGGCGGGCATTCCGCTCGCCGAAGCGGCCGTCTTCCTCGCGACGTGTCCGAAGAGCAACACCGCGAATGAGGGCCTCGCCGCGGCGTCGCAGGACGTCAGGGACGGCAAGGGCGCCGAAGTGCCGGCGTACCTGCGCGGGACGGGCTACGGCGGCGCCGAGAAGCTCGGCCGCGGGCAGGGCTACAAGTATCCGCACAGCTATCCCAACCGCTGGGTTCGGCAGCAATACCTGCCCGACGACATCGCCGGCGCGCATTATTACGACTACGGCGACAACAAGACCGAACAGGCCGCCAAGGCCTACTGGGACAGGATCAAGGGCGAAAAATAGCCGCTGTTTGCCGGCCGTCCCCGGAAAGGACGGCCTTTTATTACGGAGGTATCATGGAAAACATTCTGAATTCGATCAAGAGCTATTTCAGCGCGACGAAGGCCGACGCGATCTTTAAGGTCCTCGGATCGCTCGCCGTGCTGTTCATCGGCTTTGCGCTCATCAAGTGGGCGGTGCGGACGGCCGCGCGCTCCAAGGCCGCGCAGCGCATGGATCCGAGCCTTCTGTCGTTCCTCAAGAGCTTCATGTCGATCGGTCTGCGCATCGTGCTCATCCTGAGCGTCGCGGACAATCTCGGCGTGCCCACGACGTCCTTCCTCACGCTGCTGGGGTCCGCGGGCCTCGCCATCGGCCTGTCGCTGCAGGGGAGCCTGTCCAACATGGCGGGCGGGCTGATGATCCTGCTGTTCCGCCAGTTCAGGGTCGGCGATTTCATCGACGCCCCCGGCGGCTATTCGGGCACCGTCGCCGACATCAGCATCTTTTATACGACGCTGACGACGGTCGACAACAAGAAGATCGTGCTGCCCAACGGCACGCTGTCGAACGGCGTCGTCGTCAACTACAACGCGCAGCAGACGCGCCGCGTCGACCTCGATTTTGCGGCGGCGTACAGCAGCGACACCGCGCTCGTGTGCCGCGTGCTGCTCGAGACGGCGCAGGCGAACAGCCTCGCGCTCAAGGATCCGGCGCCCTTTGCCCGCCTGACGAAGCAGGAGGACAGCGCGCTCGTATTCACGCTGCGCGTGTGGTGCCGCACGCAGGATTACTGGCCGCTCTATTACGACCTGCTTGAGCAGACAAAGCGGAATTTCGACAAAAACGGCATCTCGATCCCGTTCCCGCAGCTCGATGTCCACACGAAATAAACAAAACGGCGAGGGCCCCGCGGAAGCGGGGCCCTCGCGCTGTCTTTGATCATTTTATGCGCCGACCGCGGCGCAGAGAGCTTTATTCGGTGCGCAGCGCGCGCATGGCGTTGAGGATGGCGAGCACGGATACGCCGACGTCCGCGAAGACCGCGACCCACATCCCCGCGAGCCCCAGCGCGCCGAGCACGAGCACGACGGCCTTGACGGCGAGCGCAAAGGCGATGTTTTCGCGCACGATGCGCATGGTGCGCTCCGCGATGCGCACAGCCTCGGCGACCTTAGTAGGCTTGTCGTCCATGAGCACCACGTCGGCCGCCTCGATGGCGGCGTCGCTGCCGAGCGCGCCCATCGCGATGCCCACGTCGGCCCGCATGAGCACCGGCGCGTCGTTGATGCCGTCGCCGACGAACGCGAGCGCCGTGCCCTTGGGCTTTTCACCGAGCAGATCCTCTACGGCGGAGATCTTCCCGTCCGGCAGCAGCCCCGCGCGCACCTCGTCGAGACCGAGCTCGCGGCCGACCGCCCGGCCGACCGCTTCGACATCGCCCGTGAGCATGACGGTCCTGCGCACGCCGAGGGCCCTGAGCTGCGCGATGGCGTCGGCGGCGTCGGGCTTGACCTCGTCGGAGATGACGATGTGCCCGCAGTATTCGCTGCCCTTCGCGACGTGGATGACGGTGCCCGTTTTGTGGCATTCGTGCCACTGCGCGCCCGCCTCGTCCATCAGCAGTCCGTTGCCGGCGTAAACGGCCGCCCCGTCGATGACGGCGCAGATGCCGAAACCGGCGCGCTCTTCAAAAGCGCCGATGCGGGACTGATCGATGTGGCCCCCGTGCGCGCGGAGAATGGACTGCGCGATGGGGTGATTGGAGCCGCTCTCGGCGAGCGCGGCGATGTCGAGCAGCTCCGCCTCGCTCATGTCCTTCGGATGGACCGCCGTGACGGTGAAGCTGCCCTGCGTGAGCGTGCCGGTCTTGTCAAAGGCGACCGTGCGCACCTTCGACAGGGATTCAAGATAGTTCGACCCCTTTATGAGGATGCCGCGGCGCGACGCGCCGCCGATGCCGCCGAAAAAGGACAGCGGCACCGAGATGACGAGCGCGCAGGGGCAGGATACGACGAGAAAGATGAGCGCGCGGCGGATCCATTCGCTCCAGGCGCCGTGCAGCAGCAGCGGCGGAGCGACCGCCAGCACCGCGGCGGCCGCGACGACCGAGGGCGTATACCAGCGCGCAAAGCGGGTGATGAAATTCTCGGCGCGCGCCTTGCGCGACGAGGAATTCTCCACGAGATCGAGGATCTTCGCGACGGTGCTGTCGGCGTAGACACTGGTCACGCGCACCTTGACGGCGCTCGTGAGATTGACGGAACCGCTGACGACGTTGTCGCCCTCGGCGCAGTCCCGCGGCAGCGATTCGCCCGTGAGCGCCGCCGTGTTGACCGTCGTGGCGCCCTCGGCCACAATTCCGTCCAGCGGGAATTTTTCGCCGGGCCGCACGACGACGCATTCGCCGACGGCGACCTCCTCGGGCGCGACGTCGAGCTCCCTGCCGCCGCGCAGCACCCGGGCCTGCTCCGGCCGGATGTCCATGAGCGCCGCGATAGAGCGGCGGCTGCGCCCGACGGCGATGCTCTGGAAGAGCTCGCCGACCTGATAGAACAGCATGACCGCGACGGCCTCGGGGTATTCGCCCACGAACCACGCGCCCACCGTCGCGAGCCCCATGAGAAAGTTCTCGTCAAAAACGCTGCCGCGCGCGATGTTGCGCACGGCCGACCACAGCACATCCCATCCGACCACGAAATAGGGCACCAGGAACAGCGCGAGGCGCAGCGTCCCTTCGGCGGGGATGAGCAGCGCCGCGACCAGCAGCGCGGCGGAAGCGAGGATGCGGTATAAATTGCATTTCTGCTTTTTGGTCATGGCGGTCACAGCTTTACGGTGCAGTCGGGCTCGATGCGCCGGCAGATTCGGACCGCCTCGCGCAGCACGTCGTCAAAGACGGCGTCGTCCGCCTCGATCGTCAGCTTCTGCGTCAGAAAATTGACGTTGGCCGCCTTTACGCCCGCGAGCCGGCAGATGCCGTCCTGCATCTTTGCGGCGCAGTTCGCGCACTCAAGATCTTCGAGAGAATAGGTCTTTTTCATCGTTCGTCCTCCGTGAGATGTTCATAGCCCTGTCCGATGATGGAGCGCACATGCTCGTCGGCGAGAAAATAGGTGTTCGTCTTGCCGTCCCGCCGGCAGTCGACCAGCTTCGCGTTGCGCAGGATCTTGAGCTGGTGCGAAATGGCGGACTGCTCCATCTGCAGCAGCTCCGCGATGGCGCACACGCACAGCTCCGACTCGAACAGCGAGTACAGGATGCGGATGCGCGTCGTGTCGCCGAAGATCTTGAACAGATCGCCGAGATCGCACAGCAGCGCGTCGTCCGGCATCTGCGCGCGCACCTGCGCGAGCACTGCGGCGTGATCGTGCTTTTTCGCGGACATTTCATGAACCTTCTTTCATATGAATTTATATTCATATGATAGTCCGCTCATACTGTTTTGTCAACCGCTTTTCGCAAAAATATCCGGCGGCCGCGGGACAGCGAAACGCCCGCCTGCCTTGCGGCAGACGGGCGTTTCGCCATGCGCGCGGCGGCGCGCGGTCTTCAAAGCGGGCGTTCCGGCGCCGCTATTCCGAAAACAGGATGACCTGCTTTTCCGTATCGACGGTCGCGGGGACTCCGAAGGGGAGGATGCACCGCGGCGTCGCGTGTCCCACGTTGACGTTGAAGACGACGGGCAGGTCGGGGTCGCCGATCACTTCGACGAGGAGCTCCCTGTACGCGTCGGCGTATTTCCCATCCATGGGCTTACCGGCCAGCACGCCCGCGACGGACGAAAAGATGCCGGTCTGCCGCAGCGCCGTCAGCATGGCGCGGTATTTCTCCGGCGACGGCTGTTCCTCGCTCGATTCGAGCAGGAGGATCTTACCCTTCCACTCCCGCGCGCTGGGGAAGAGGCCGTATTTCCGGCATACCGCGGGGGAATCCGCGTACCGGTCGCCGTTGAAGATGTCGTAGATCGAGTCGATGCATCCGCCGAGGATCTCCCCGCTGAAGCTGCTGCGGCCCTGCAGAAGCTCAAATCCACGGCTGCGGTGCGCGGGCATCCGCGTCCCCGCGGCATCGGGGCCGAAATCCGACCGGCTTTCGTACCAGACCCGGCTCGGGCGGACCTCGCGGATCGCGCCCGTCCGGAGCAGCTGCCCGAAATACCGCCTTGTGTACGGGAGCATCTGCGGGCCGGGCTCGCAGACGTCCGGCAGAAACGCCTGCCCGTAGAACGTCCGCAGCCCCGCCTTGTGCAGCATCAGGTGATTCATGGTGCTGTCGGAAAAACCGAGGAATATCTTGTCGGACACCGCCTTTTTCAATTCGTCGTTTTCAAAGAGATACGGCAGCAGGCGATAGGTGTCGTCGCCCCCGATGGCGCACAGGATCATATCCGTTTCCCCGTCGCGGAATGCGTCCAGCAGATCCCGCGCGCGCAGCTCGGGATGCGCGGACAGGACCGCCGTCCCGGACAGCGCATGCGGCGCGAATTTCACCCGCAGTCCGTATTCCCGCAGCCGGCGCAGCCCGATCTCCAGCTCGTGCCGCGCGAAGGGCTCCCCCAGGATGCCGCTGGAAAGGCTGACGATGGTGACTGTTTTGACCATGAGGATCCTCCCGCCGGCCCCGTCCCGCGGGGCCGTTCACTGCGTTGAGTATACCACGCAAAGCGCGCGGGCGAAAGCAAAAAGATCGCCGCGGATGAGAGCATCCGCAGCGATCTCTGTTTTTGTGCCCGCCGGCGGCCCGCCCCGGCGCTTACGCCTCGTCTGCGGGGAGGGGCTCGGACGCCGCCTGCGCCTTTGCGCGCGCGCGCCGGCCGGCGAGATATTCGGCGAGCCGCGTGAGCGCCGCGAAGACAAAGGCGACGGAGAAGAAGTTGACGAGCGTCAGCAGGGCGGAACCGCCCTCCCGGCCGTTCATTTCCCCGCGCCCGTCCTGCGACGGCGCGCCGCCGCCGAAGCCGCCGTGCTGACCGTCGCCCGCGGGGGCGCTCCCGTCGGGCAGCGCGCCGTCCGCCGGGGCCTCGCCCGCGGCGAAGCCGCCGTCTGCGGAGAGCGAGGTGCCGGAGGCGTCGTCCGCCGACGTGTCGCCGGACGAACCGTCCGCCGGGTCTTCGCCGTCCCTGCCGAAGGCGCCGCCCTGCCCGTCAGGGCCCTGCATGCGCCCGCCGTCCTGCTGTTCGGAGGCGGAGAAGGGGGCGGCAAGCCACCGCGTGAAGCTCGTCGCCGCTATGCAGCGGCATCCCCAGACAAAGATCACGAGCGTGAGCGCGATTGCGAGGACGCGCCGCAGGGTGTCCGGGAGCTTGATGCGGCTGCCGACGGTCGCCCAGAAGAAGGACGCGTGCAGGCCGAGATGAACGCCGAGCAGGATGAGCAGCAGGGCCGACGCGAAGTAATGCGCCGCCTTTCAGCCGGCGCCGCCGCCGAGCGAGAACACGACCTTCGAGATCATCGCGCCGCTGAGGCCCACGCACAGCAGACAGCAGAGCATCAGGAGGTCGACCGCATATCCGATCTTCGTGCGGGCGTTGACCTCGCGGGTGAAGAGCTTTTTCGTGACCCCGGCGATCCACCTGCGGTTGAGCAGCAGGTGCAGCGCGACCGCCGCGACGAGCGCAAAGCCCGCGATCTCGTGGAAGGCCTGGCTGACGCTGCTGTGGCTGTAGGACAGCAGCAGCACGACCGTCATTGCCGCGTCGAGGAGAAGTTTCCAGTAGTTGCGTTTCATATCTGTGATTTCCTCTGTTTGATTTGATTTGGATGTCACATTTTTAACACCGGAAACTTAAACAAGTCTGAACGCGCGCTTTCCGGCCGGGCGCGAAAAGCGCAAAAAAAAGCACGGGGCCGATCAGCCGCCGTGCTTGTTTTCGCTGATGGAGGGGCGCCGCTCAGCGGGGCCCGCCGGGGCCGCCGCGCGGGTCGTCGCCGCGCATGCGATCCTCGCGGAAATCCCGGCGGCGGGGAGGCTCCGGCTCGCGGCGCGGGCGGGGAGGCTCCTCACAGGGCCGCATGTCGTCAAAGCGCACGCGGTTCGCCGAGGTGAGCGTCGCGAGCACCGACGCGACCGTCTCGGCGATGCTCTGCCAGGTCGTCCCGGCGGACGAGGTTTCCTGCGAAGCCGCCGTGTAGGTCTGGGTGTAGGACTGGGTATTGCCGGCGCTGTCGTAGACGGCGGCGCTCATGCCGTTCGTGCCGAGCACCGAGCAGATGCACTTCGCCTGCGAGAGCGAAACGCCGCGCGCGACGAGCGTGGGAACGCTGTTGACGAGCGTCTGCGCCTCGCTGAGCGTGTAGCCGCACGTGTCGCGCAGGATCTCGGCCGCCGTCGCGATCTTGGTGCCGCAGTCGGACAGCAGCACGTTGTAGCTGCCGCTGTCCGCCGCCGTCGAAGACACCGGCGAAGAGGTCGCCGCTTCGGCGGCCTTCGTCAGCGCCGCGCCGCACGACGTGCAGTAGCTGTTGCCGGCGTCCTGCCGGGTGCCGCAGGCGGGACAGAATTGAAAAGCCATGTCCATTCCTCCGTTTTTTTTCAGTATAGCCCCGGCAATTTAAACCAAGCTTAATTTTTCCCCGGCATTTCGGAGCGCGGGATCAGCGCAGGCCGAGCACGCCGAGCGTGATGAGGAGGATGCCCGCGATGTACAGCAGCATGACGGGGAAGTGCCTGCGCGGCACGCGGAATCCCGCCGGGAAGCGCACGAAGAACAGCACGCAGTCGGACAGGAAGAAGCACACGGCGCCCGCATAGATGAGCGCCGTCGCGCGCCCGGGCGACGACAGCAGCTGCAGCAGCGCCGCGAGGTTCATCGCCGCGTTTGTGCACAGATAGAACGCCGCCGGAAAGCGCAGCCTGCGCGGCAGATGCTTTGCGACCTTTCGCAGCTCCCACACGATCACCGCCGCATAGGCGGCCGCGGCGGGGAAGAAAAGAAAGGGCGGGAAGGCGGCGGGGATGCCGCGGGACCACAGGACGATGAGGCAGATGTGCGTAAACAGGAAACTGACGCCCCCCGCGGCGAAGCAGCGGCGGAACATCAGCAGCACGTCGCCGAGAAGGCTGAAGACGAGCGCCGCGGCGAACCACTTTTCCGGGGCGGCCGCGCGCGTGAGATAAAAGCACAGCAGAAACAGCACGACGGCGCCCTTCGACGCGTTGCGCACGCGCCGGTCGTCGATGAAGCTGCCGTACAGATGGATCGCGCTCGCCGCCGCGAACAGGCACAGAAATACAGACGACATAGTTCCTCCTTTGGAGTCTGCAAACATTTTAGCCTATTTGATTGGACTATACAACTTCTGTTTTGTGCAGAAATGCGATTTTGCCCTTTTCGGTGCGGGATTTATTTGCTATAATACACTCAAAGAGAAGCGGGCTCGATGCCCGGCGGAGGGAATACCGTGTATAAGCTTGTCATTGTGGACGACGAAAAGGACGTCCGCGAGCGCCTCGTGCACATGCTCGAAAAATGCGCCGCCGGCTTTTCGCTCGTCGGCCAGTACGAGAACGGGATCGACGCCTATGAGGGCGTTCTTGCCGAGGATCCGGACGTCGTCATCACCGACATCAAGATCCCCTATATCGACGGCATCGAGCTCGCACGCAAGATCCGCGAGGTCGACCCGCTCGTGCGCGTCATCGTCATCACCGGCTTCGACGAGTTCGACTACGCGAAGCAGGCCGCGAACCTCGGCGTCGTCGGCTTCATCAGCAAGCCCGTCACGCAGGAGGAGCTGCAGGCGGTGCTCGCGCGCGCGCGCGCCGCGCTCGACGAGCAGTATGTGACCGCGAACAACCTGTCGTCGCTCGAGGCGTATTACGAGGACACGCTGCCGGTCATCCGCGAGACCGACTTGTACCGGCTGTCGAACATGACCGACGTGACGCCCGAATTCGAAAAAAAGCTGCGCTACAACGACATCGACCTCGGCTACGGCCGCTTTGCGGTGTGCATCTTCGATTTCGACGAGATCGCGAGCGAGCTGCCGGCCGAAAAATACGAGCTGGTCTATTCCGCCATCCGAAAATTCGTGCCGGAGAGCGTCGGCGCCATCTGCGCGCCCGAGATCTTCAACCGCTACGAAAAGCTGTGCGTCATCCTCAAGTCCAACGAGCCGATCGACCTGTCCGCGCTCGAAAAGACGATCGGGCTCATCATCCAGCGCGTCGACCGCTTTTCCGATGTCCCGCTGAGCGCGGGCATCAGCGCCGTGCACACCGACCGCAATTTCAAGCGCATGTGCGGCGAGGCGCTGCGCGCGCTCGAATACAGGGGCATCATGGGCGGGCGCAAGGTCTTTGCGTACGGCAGCATCCCCGGCGGATCGGGCGAGCTCGCGCCCGTCGAGGACAGCACGGTGCGCGAGCTCGGCTACCTGCTGAAATTCAAGAGCGAGCGGGAGTTCCTCGCGGCGCTCGCGTCCATCCGCGAGACGCTGCGCGCGGGCGAGACCGCCGGAGCTTATTATTACACGCTCACGGGCATCCTCGGCACGCTCATCCGCTCGTGCGAGGATCTCGAGGGACTGTATGAGCTGTACGGGAGCCACAACGACATGTACCGGCGCCTGTTCGAGCTCAAAACGCTCGACGAGATCTTCGCGTATTTCGAGGAGATCGCGCAGGCCGTGCGCCGCCTAAACGACGCGCGCATCGTCGGCAACGTCGAGCAGAACCTCGAAAAGGTCGTCGCATGGATGCGCGCGCACTACACCGACACCGACCTCAGCTTCGAATCGATGGCGGCGAGCGTCAACTTTTCGGTGAGCTACATCAGCGCGCTGCTCAAGAAAAATCTCAACACGACGTTCGTCAAGTACACGACGTCGCTGCGCATGGAGCGGGCGAAGGAGCTGCTGTCCGACGCGTCGCTCAAGATCATCGACGTCGCCGAACAGCTCGGCTACAGCGACCCCTATTACTTCAGCCACTGTTTCAAAAAATACACCGGCATATCGCCGAAGGAATTCAAGGCTCATGGATAAGCTGTGGCGCGCCGCGAAAACAAAATCGATCGGCTTTCTCATCACCGCGTCGTGCGTCGCCGTGGTGTTTCTGCTCGTCGCGTCCATCGTGGCGGCGACGTACGCGAGCTTCAGCAGCAGCACGCGCGAGGCCGTGGGCGCGCAGACGCGCGAGCTGTCCACGCAGATCATCTACAACTACGAGAGCTACATCGATTCGATGATCGCCACCTCCAACATCATCCAGACCGACATCGACAGCTACGACACCGCGACCGACGAGGGCGCCGCGGCCTTTTCGCGGTATCTCGCCGACATCGTGCACATCAACAGCGACATCATCACCATCTCCATCTACAGCAACGACGGCACCCGCTGCCTGTTTTCGTCGCAGATCGACAATACCGGAAAGCCGCAGGACGTGACGAAGAGCCAGTGGTTCACCGAGGCGGTGTCCGACCCGACCGTGCACGCCTTTTCGGTCCCCTATTCCGAAAAGGGCACAGGGGAATACCGCATCAACATCAGCAAGCAGTTCAAATACCGCGGCGCGGACGGCCGCTGCGTGCTGAAGATGGAGCTGAGCTTCGAGCGCTTCATCGACCTCGTCAAAAAGTCGAATCTCGGCGTCGGCGGCCATGTCACCATCATCGACCCCGACTACAACATCGTCTACTCGACGCTCGACGCGGACGCCAAAGAGGAGCTGTCCACCGTGCGCAGCATCATCCTCGGCTCGTCCGACGCGCGCATGGACGGCCACGACATGTCCGTCAACGTCGACACGCTGTCGGGCACGCGCTGGCGCATCTGCGTGTTCATCAACATCGACAACGTCACCGGCATCGAGCGGAACTTTTTCGCGACGACAATGCTCGTGTCCATGGGCGTGCTGACGCTCGGCATCATGCTGTTCCTGTATATTTCGAAAAAGATCACCGACCCGATCCAGCAGCTGGAGCTTGCGATGCGGCGCGTGGAAGAGCGCGATTATTTCCGCACGCAGGAGGTCTCCATCAGCGCGACGGCGGAGGTCGAGTCGCTGGCGCTGCGCTTCAACAAGATGATGCAGAAGATCAGCGAGCTCATGCAGCGCGTCATCGACGAGCAGAACGCCCAGCGCAAGAGCGAGCTCAAGGCCCTGCAGAATCAGATCAACCCCCACTTTCTCTACAATACGCTCGATTCCATCGTCTGGCTCGTCGAGCAGAACAAGAACGATGCGGCGCGCGAGATGGTCGTGGCGCTCGCGCGGCTGTTCCGCATCAGCATCTCGAAGGGGCAGGAGGTCATCCCCGTGCGCAGCGAGCTCGAGCATGTGCGCAACTATCTGCTCATCCAGAGCATCCGCTATTCCGATTCCTTCGATTATGTCTTCGACGTCGACGAGAACGTCCTCGAGTGCATGACGATGAAGCTCATTCTGCAGCCCATCGTCGAAAACTGCATCTACCACGGGCTCAAGAACAGGATCGACAAGGGACACATCCGCATCAGTGCAAAGCGGGAGGACGGCTTCATCGTCTTCACCGTCTGCGACAACGGCTACGGCATGAAGCAGGAGACCATCGACGCGCTGTACGAATCCTTCCGCGACGGCGCGCCGAGCGAGGGCGTCGGCCTCAAAAACATCTACACGCGCATCCGCATGTACTACAACAACGCCGCGCAGATGATCATCGAGAGCGAGCTCGACGAGGGGACGTCCATCACCGTAAAGGAGCCGGTCGAAAAATCATGAAAAAGCTGCTTTCTTATCTCTGCCTGCTCGCGCTGCTGCTCGCGCCGCTCGCCGGCTGCGCGCGCCGCGAGCGCAAGGTCGGGATCCTCATCTACGACAAGGACGACACCTTCGTGTCCGAGATGCTCGCCAAGATGACGGCGCAGATCCCCGACGACTGCACCTACGTCATCCGCGACGGCGCGAATTCGCAGGCCGTGCAGAACCAGCAGATCATCGAGCTCATCAAGGACGGCGTGAGCATCCTGCTCATCAACGCCGTCGACCGCTCGGCGTGCGGCGCGATCGTCGAGAAGTGCGCCGCGGAGGATGTGCCGGTCATCTTCTTCAACCGCGAGCCGCTCGAGGATTCCATGCGCGGGGAGAACACCTACTACGTCGGCCCCGCCGCCGACCGCCAGGGCGCGCTGCAGGCGGAGATGGTCGCGGGCCTGTTCGGCGGCGACTTCGCCGGCGGGCGCTGGGACAGGAACGGCGACGGCGTCGTGCAGCTCGTCGTCCTCAAGGGCGAGCAGGGGCACCAGGACGCCGAAAAGCGGACGACGAACTGCCTGAGCCGCCTCACGCAGCTCGGATACCAGACGCAGGTGCTCGCGATCAGCGTCGCCAACTGGACGCGCAGCGAGGGCTACGCGGCGATGGAGACGCTCTACGCGGAGTACGGCGGCGACATTGAGCTCGTCTTTTCCAACAACGACGACATGGCGCTCGGCGCCATCGACTATCTGACGCAGAAGGGCGTCTTTGCGGCGCACCCGGACGACGAGAACTACGATCAGCCCTTCGTCATCGTGGGCGTCGACGGGACGGCGGTCGGCCTCGAGGCCGTGTGGCAGGGACTGCTGTACGGAACCGTACTCAACGACTCCACCGCGCAGGCGGACGCCGTGCTGCGGCTGATGGAATGCATGCTCGGCGACGGCGATCTTTCGGACTATCCCTACGACATCACGAGCGGAAATTACATCTTCGTCGAGAACGGCGTCATCATCCTTCGCTCCGATATGTCAAAATTCGATAAATAATCCTGCCTAAGTGTAAAATTTTATAGCTAAACGAATAAGAAATTCTATTCTTTTCTCCACACCCGGGCCGTTATAATAAGCATGACCCAAGAAAAATTTGTGGAGGTAAATATGAAAAAGATTTTAGCGCTCGCACTCGTCCTTCTCCTTTGCTTCGGCCTTGTCGCCTGCGGCAGCAAGACCACGGAAGCGGAAGGCCCCAAGACCTATAAGGTCGGTGTCTGCATCTACAAGTTCGACGACAACTTCATGACCTATTACCGTGAAGAGCTCCAGAAATATTTCAAGACCCTCGAGACCGACACGGCGAAGTATGAAGTGACCGTTGTCGACGGCAAGGGCGACATGGCCGAGCAGACCAACCAGGTCGACACCTTCATCGCGCAGGGCGTCGACGTCCTCATCGTCAACCTCGTACAGTCCTCCTCCGCGGCGACCATCACCGAAAAGGCGAAGGCTGCGGACATCCCCGTCGTCTACATCAACCGTGAGCCCAGCGAAGCCGATATGAAGGGCTGGGACAAGATCTGCTACGTCGGCGCTGACGCGAGCCAGTCCGGCACGTTCCAGGGCGAGATCGTCCTCGAGCTCCCCGATAAGGGCGATGTCAACGGCGACGGCGTTGTCTCCTATGTCATGATCATGGGCGACCCCGAGAACATCGACGCGCAGCTGCGCACCGAGTATTCCATCAAAGCGCTGACCGATGCCGGCGTCAAGGTCGAGAAGCTGTTTGAGCAGCGCGGAGACTGGGACCAGGCGAAGGGCCAGGAGCTCGCGGCCACGGCGCTCGCGCAGTTCGGCGACAAGATCGACGTCATCTTCTGCAATAACGACGGTATGGCCCTCGGCGCCTATCAGGCGATCGTGGCCGCCGGCCGCACGGTCGGCACCGACATCTATCTGCTCGGCGTCGACGACATCCCCGAAGCGGACGAGATGGTCAAGAACGGCACGATGACCGGCACGGTCCTCAATGACCACGTTGGCCAGAGCCACGCGGCTGTCGACGCGGCGATCCGTTACATCAACGGCGAAGCCAACGACACGTACTACATCGTCGACTACGTCAAGGTCGTCAAATAAGCGGTTACCAAAGCGGAAATAACGGAAGTGGCGTGTGCCTGCACACGCAACTTCCGTATTCTAAGAAGAGAAAAGGGGAACCACAATGTCGGAATATCTTCTTGAAATGAAGGGCGTGTGCAAGTCCTTCCCCGGCGTCAAAGCGCTCGACGATGTGTCGCTGCAGCTCCGCCCGGGCAGTGTGCATGCGCTCATGGGTGAGAACGGCGCGGGAAAATCAACGCTGATGAAATGCATGTTCGGCGTCTACAAGATGGACGCCGGCGAAATCATTTATCAGGGAAAGCCCACCCAGATATTGAATCCGTTCGATGCACTTCAAAAGGGTATTGCGATGGTCCACCAGGAGCTGCAGCCCATCCCCGAGCGCTCCATCGCCGAAAATATCTACTGCGGGCGCTATCCCACGAAAAAGCTGCTCGGCTTCATCACGGTCGTCGACCATCAGAAGATGTACGCCGACACGAAGGTGCTGCTCGAGAAGCTCGGCCTGTCGTTCGACCCGCGGGCGAAGCTCGGCACGCTGTCCGTGTCGCAGATGCAGCTCGTCGAGATCGCGAAGGCCGTTTCCGCCGACGCGAAGATCGTCATCATGGACGAGCCGACCTCGTCGCTGACGCAGAACGAGGTCGACGTGCTGTTCGGCATCATCGACAAGCTGCGCGCGCAGGGCTGCGCCGTCGTCTATATCTCCCACAAGATGGAGGAGATCCTGCGCATCGCCGACGAAGTCACGATCATGCGCGACGGCAAGTACATTGGCACATGGCCGGCGAAGGACCTGACGAACGACATGATCATCACGCGCATGGTCGGCCGGGAGCTCACGAATCTGTATCCGCCGCGCACGAACAAGCCCGGCGAGGTCGTGCTCGAGGTGCGGGACTACACCTCCATCCATCCGAAGTCCTTCCGCAACTGCTCGTTCGATCTGCGCAAGGGCGAGATCCTCGGCGTGGGCGGCCTCGTGGGCGCCCAGCGCACCGAACTCATGGAGGGCGTATTCGGGCTTCGCGCCAAGACGAGCGGGACCGTCGTGTACAAAGGCCGGCAGCTGCGCATCAACCGGCCGGAGGACGCCATCGACAACGGCATCGCGCTGCTGACGGAGGACCGCCGCGGCAGCGGCATCTTCGGCGTGCTGTCGGTCGCCGACAACGTCTCGGTCGCCTCGCTGCGCCAGTACCTTGAATTCCGCGTCATGCTCAACGACAAAAAGATCGCCTCGCTCGTAAAGGAAAACGTCGACAAGCTGAACATCAAGACGCCGAGCATCAAGACGCTCATCCAGTCGCTGTCGGGCGGCAACCAGCAGAAGGTCATCATCAGCCGCTGGCTCGCGAACGACCCCGACGTGCTCATCATGGACGAGCCCACGCGCGGCATCGACGTCGGCGCGAAATACGAGATCTACACCATCATGGCGCAGCTCGCCAAAGAGGGAAAGAGCATCATCATGATCAGCTCCGAGATGGGCGAGCTCATCGGCATGGCCGACCGCATCATGGTCATGTGCGACGGCAGGATCACCGGCGTCGTCGAAGGCGCGGATATGAATCAGGAAAAAATAATGGAACTGGCCACGCGGTTTGATTCCTAAAATACGGAGGGGTACAATGACAAAGAAAAATTTTAAGGTCGGCGAATTCCTGCTCAACAACGCGATCATCTTTCTGATGATTCTGGCTGCGGTCGTCATCTGGATCTTCGAGCCGAACTTCGCGTCCGACAACAACATCCGCAATCTCATCGCCAACACGGCCGTCCGCTTTATCATCGCGCTCGGCGTGTCCGGCTGCCTTATCTCCAAGGGCACCGACCTCTCGGCCGGCCGGCAGGTCGGCCTCGCCGCGTGCATCGCGGCGACGTTCCTGCAGCGCTCCGATTACACGAGCAAGGTCTATCCGGCCATCGGCGATCTGCCCATTCTCGGCGTGCTGCTGGGCATCATCGTGCTGTTCATCTTCATCGGCCTCATCAACGGCCTCGTCATCTCGCTGCTGAAGGTCCCCGCGTTCATCGCGACGCTCGGCATGCAGACCATCGTCTACGGCGCCTGCCTCGTGTTCACCGGCGCGCAGCCCATCGGCGGCCTGCGGGAGGATTACACGAACATCTCGAACGGCGCGCTGTTCGGCGTCAAGCTGCTGCCTTACCTCGGCGTCATCGCGGCCGTCATCGGCTTCTTCATGTGGTTCCTTTACAATAAGACCCCGCACGGCAAGTACATGTACGCCATCGGCGGCAACGAGAATTCCGCCGAAGTCAGCGGCATCAACACCACGCGCACGAAGGTCTCGATCTACATTCTCGCTTCGATCCTCTATGCGATCGCCGGTTTCCTGCTCGGCGGAAAGTCGGGCGGCGCATCCGTCAACCTCGGCATGAGCTATGAACTCGAGGCCATCGCCGGCTGCACCATCGGCGGCGTATCCACCAACGGCGGCGTCGGCCGCATTTCCGGCATCCTCATCGGCGTGCTCGTCTTCGAGCTCCTCAAGATCTCCATGCAGTTCGTCGGCGTCGAGACGTCCTACACCTACATCGTGCAGGGCATCGTCATCATCATCGCCGTCGCGCTCGATATCCGCAAGTATATCGCGAGGAAGTAGCCCATGAGCGACACGCAAAAGCCGCAGCTTCCGACGGCGCAGCCGGAGGACGCCCCGGCGCCGTCCGCGCAGCCCGACAAGCAGGCGCCCGAGGAGTTCAAAAACGCCAAGGAGAAGCTCTACGACAAGATCCCCCTGACCGTGCATCAGCTCGACGTCATCATTGTGGTGCTGGTCATCCTGTTCTTCGTGTTTTACGTCGTGGGCGCGCTTCGCGGGCGCGGCATCCTGTGAACAAAAAAAGAAAGCGCACGGCTTCGGCCGTGCGCTTTTCATCTGTTGCGCATGTGTGTTATAATATTGCACAGTCTACAAGTTTATCCGAAACGAGGACACGATCTTGAAGCTCACTTTTTTAGGCGCGGCGCATGAAGTCACAGGCTCCTGCACGCTGCTCGAGGCGTGCGGAAAACGCATTCTTGTCGATTGCGGCATGGAGCAGGGCGCCGATATTTACGAAAACCGCGATCTCCCCGTCAAGCCGGACGAGATCGACTGCGTGCTGCTCACGCATGCTCACCTCGACCATGCGGGCCGCCTGCCGACGCTGACGAAGAACGGCTACGGCGGCAGCATCTATGCGACGGAAGCGACCGTCCGCCTGTGCGACATCATGCTGCGCGATTCCGCCCATATCCAGGAGCAGGAGGCCGAGTGGCGCAACCGCAAGGCGCAGCGCGCCGGCGAGGCGCCCTGCGAGCCCGTCTATACGGTCGCGGACGTCGCGGCGATGATGCCGCATTTCGTCAGCTGCCGCTACGAACAGGTCTATCCGCTTTTCGACGGCGTCAGCATCCGCTTCTTCGACGCCGGCCATCTGCTGGGCTCGGCGAGCATCGAACTGACCATCACCGAGAACGGCGAGACCCGCATCCTGCTGTTTTCCGGCGACGTCGGCAACACGAACCGCCCGCTGGTGCGCGATCCGCAGAAGCCGACGCGCGCTGATTTCGTCGTCATCGAGTCGACCTACGGCGACCGCCTGCACGCCGAGCGCCGCGATTACGAGGCGCAGTTCGCCGCGATCCTGAAGGACACGTTCGAGCGCGGCGGCAATCTCGTCATCCCCGCGTTCGCCGTCGGCCGCACGCAGGAGATGCTCTATCTCATCCACGGCATCAAGCAGAAAAATCTCGTGCCCGGCCACGCCGATTTCCCCGTCTGGCTCGACAGCCCGCTGGCCATCGAGGCGACGGAGATCTACGCGACGGGTCTCAACGATTACTACGACGACGACATGCGCGCGCTGCTCGCGCAGGGCATCAATCCGCTCAAATTCAACGATCTGCATCTCGCCGTGACGACCGACGAGTCGAAGGCCATCAACAGCGACCCGACCCCGAAGGTCATCATTTCCGCGAGCGGCATGTGCGAGGCGGGCCGCATCCGGCACCACCTCAAGCACAATCTCTGGCGCAAGGACAGCACGGTGATGTTTGTCGGCTTCCAGGCGGCCGGCACGCTCGGCCGCCTGCTGCTCGACGGCGAAAAGAGCGTGCGGCTCTTCTCCGAGCGCATCGAGGTCAACGCCAAGATCGAGCAGATGGACGGCATCAGCGGCCATGCCGACCGCGACATGCTGCTCGGCTGGCTCGGCAATATCCAGAAAAAGCCGCAGCGCGTCTTCGTCAACCACGGCGAGGACAAGGTCTGCGACATCTTCGCGGGCGAGGTCCGCGACAAGCTCGGCATGGAGGCGGTCGCGCCCTACAGCGGCGGCAGCTACGATCTGCTGACGGGCGAATGCCTCGACGAGGGGAACAAGGTGCCGCTCGAAAAGCCCGAGGCGGCGTCCGGCGCCGAGAGCGGCGCAGCGGCGCAGGAGAATTCGCCGTTCTATCGCCGCCTCTCGGCCGCGGGGGAGCGCCTCGCCGACGTCGTCCGCAAAAACGCCGGTCTCGCGAACGCCGAAAGCCAGAAGTTCGAGAACGAGATCGCGCAGCTGTGCGACCGCTGGGACCGCGCCTGAAATGCGCGCCGCGCCCGCGAAGTCCGTCGAAACAAGTCGGCCGCGGCGCTTTCGGCGAATCGCACAAAGTCGGCCGCGGACAATTGTCGCGGGCGCTGAATTTCCAGAATAAGGTAAAACCGCATTGCCAAACGGCTGCGGCTGTGCTATTCTTTTAGCAGACTTCTTCCACGGAAAAGCCGCCCGGGCCGCGCGCGCCCGAGCGGTTTTTTCGTCGGCGTGCGGGCTTGACACGCGCGCGCGGCGCGTGGTAGGATGCTGTACGTCATCAAAAAACGGCGGACGCCGCGCAAAGGGGAACACGCATGGTCTACAAGAGAAAGAACAAGGGCACCTGCTCGCTGTCGACGACCGTCGAGCTGGACGGCGACGTCATCCGGAGCATCCGCTTCGAGGGCGGCTGCAACGGGAACCTCAAGGGCATCGCCAGTCTTTGTGAGGGGCAAAAGGCGCAGGACGTCATCGGGCGGCTCAAGGGCACGCGGTGCGGCATGAAGGCGACCTCGTGTCCGGATCAGCTTGCGCTCGCGCTCGAGGAAGCGCTGCGGCAGCAGAATTAGAGATCGCACACAGGCGGCGCGGGAGAACATCCCGCGCCGCCTTTTTTATGCCGCCGTGCCGCCGCCGTGTTTATTCCGTGCGCGCCGGGCAATACTGCGTACAGATCAACGATACGGAGCGGTGAGATGATGAAGGGATTCTCGAGACAATCCAACAAGGCGGTGGCGGCCGCCGTGCGCATCGCGGGCGAGCTCGGCCACATCAGCGTGGGGCCGGAGCACCTGCTCGCGGCGCTCGCCGAGCTGACCGACAGCGACGCGTGTATGATCCTGCGGCGCAATGCGAAGCAGACGCCGGATATCCGCCGGTGTCTTGCGGCGGAAGCGGGCCTCGGCGAGCGGCTGCGGCTGACGGCGGCGGACGCGTCGCCGGAGCTCTGCGCCGTTTTCGATTATGCGGGGGTGTGCGCGGCGCGCCTCGGCGACGGCTGCGTCGGCACGGAGCAGCTGCTCGCCGCCATGCTCAGCGCGGACAACCCGCTCGTTTCGCTGCTGCTTGCGAAGGCGGGCGTCGACGAGGCCGGCGTGCGGCGGGACTGCCGCGAAAGCCCGCCTGTCAAAAAGGACGCGGCGGCGCCGGAAAAGCGGCCCCGCCCGAAATCGCTGGAAAAATTCACGCAGGATCTCACGGAGCTCGCCGCGGACGGAAAGCTCGATCCCGTCGTCGGCCGGGAGCGGGAGATCGGCCGCGTCGTCGCGGTGCTCACCCGGCGCAAGAAGAACAACGCCTGTCTCATCGGCGAACCGGGCGTCGGCAAGACCGCCGTCGCCGAGGGCATTGCCCAGCTGCTCACGGGGGACGACTGTCCCGACGGGCTGCGGGGCAGGCGGCTGCTGTCGCTCGAGCTCGCGGGCATGGTGGCGGGCACGAAATACCGCGGGGATTTTGAGGAGCGCTTCCGCGGCGCGCTCGCCGAGATCGTGCGCATGGGGGACGTCATCGTCTTCATCGACGAGCTGCACACCGTCATGGGCGCCGGCGCGGCCGAAGGCGCGATCGACGCGTCGAATATCCTCAAGCCGCTGCTCACGAACGGGTCGCTGCAGGTCATCGGCGCGACGACGAATGCGGAATATGCGAAATTCATCGAAAAGGACAAGGCGTTCGAGCGGCGGTTCCTTCCCGTGCGCATCGACGAGCCCGACGAAGCCCTCACGCGGCAGATGATCGAGAGCCAGCGCGGGCGCCTTGAGGAGCACCACGGCGTCGTCATCACGAAGGCGGCGGTCGACGACGCCATCCGGCTCGCGGGCCGGTATATCCATGACCGCAGCTTTCCGGACAAGGCGATCGACCTGCTCGACGAGGCTTCCGCCCGGCGCCGCATGCTGCTGCACGGAACGCGCGGAAACTGCGAGATCGGCGCGCAGGATATCGCGGCCGTCGTCAGCGACTGGACGGGCGTGCCGGTCACGGAGGTGGACGAGGGGGAGCGCGCGCGGCTGTCGCGGCTCGAAAAGGCGATGCGCGCGCGGGTCATCGGACAGGACGCCGCCGTCGCGGCCGTCGTCGACGCCCTCAAACGCGCGCGCACGGGGCTCAAGGAGCCGAAAAAGCCGAGCGGCTGTTTTCTGTTCTGCGGCCCGTCCGGCGTCGGCAAGACGGAGGTCTGCCGCGCGCTCGCGCAGGCGCTGTTCGGGGACGAGAGCTCGCTCGTGCGCATCGACATGACGGAATACTCCGAACAGAGCGCCGTCTCCCGCCTCATCGGCGCGCCGCCCGGCTATGTCGGCCACGGCGAGGGCGGCCAGCTCACCGACGCGGTGCGCAAAAAGCCGTACAGCGTCGTGCTGTTCGACGAGGCGGAAAAGGCCTGTCCCCAGGTGTTCAATCTGCTGCTGCAGGTGATGGACGAGGGCAGGCTCACCGATGCGGTCGGGCGCGTCGTCGATTTCACCAACTGCATCATCGTGCTCACGACGAATGTCGGCGCGCGCAGCATCGCCGCCGGCAGCGGCCCGCTGGGCTTTTGCGCGGCGGGCGGTCCGGGCGCGGAGATCGGCGCCGTCGTCGGCGAACAGCTCAAGGCCGTCTTCGCGCCGGAATTTCTCAATCGCCTCGATGAGACCGTCGTCTTCGGGCGCCTCAGCCCGCAGGACGCCGAGCACATCGCGGCGCTGCAGCTCGAGCGCCTCGCCGCGCGCGCCGCCCAGCAGGGATATGCGCTGCACATCGGCAGGGATGTCGCCGCGGCGCTCGCAAAGGCCGCGTGGTCGCCGCAGTACGGCGCGCGGCCCATCCGGCGCGAGATCGCGAAGCGCATCGAGGATCCGCTCGCCGACCTCATCCTATCGGGCGGCGTCGCGCGCGGCGGCGCGGCGGTCATCGGCGTGCGGGAGGGCTCCGTCACCGTGCACGCCGCGCGGCGGAAAAGCGCGCGGGCGGGGGCGGAGAAGGCCTCCTGAGGCCGGCGGGAAGAAAAAAAGGAGAGAGGCCGCAGCCTCTCTCCTTTGTGATTGCAGGGGGATCCCGTCCGGCTTCGCCCCGCGCCTCACAGCATTTTGATCATCAGCAGCTCGTCATAATAGCCGCCGCCGTCGAGACGAAAACCGTGGGGGCGCCGCCCGTAGACGGAAAACCCGTTTTTTTCATATAAGCGCTGCGCCCGCATGTTCGCGTCGACGACCTCCAGCTCGATCTGTTCGCAGCCGGCCGCCCCGGCGGCGGCGCAGATGCGCCCGAGCAGCAGCGTGCCGATACCGCGCCCCCAGAAGGGCCGCAGAACGCCGATGCCGAGCTGTGCGCGGTGCAGCAGCTTGCGGCGCAGGCCGACGGCGGAAAAGCTGCAGCAGCCGGCGAGCTGCCCGTCCGCGAAGGCGCACAGCATGCCGGCGCGGGGATCCTGCCGCGCCGCTTCGAGGAACGCCTCCTCCTCTTCGCGGCCCACGGCCGCCTCATCGGGACAGCGGGTCATGAAATCCGTGTCCTGCGAAAGCTGCCGCAGGTACGCGATCATCGCGGGGGCGTCCTGCGCGCCGGGACAGCGCAGCAGACACTGCGACCCGTCCCGCAGCGCGCATAGCTCGTCCTGCGGGATCATATGTCGATTCCCAGCAGCTGCTTTGCCAGCAGCCCGATGACGAAGGACAGCGCCGCGACGGACAGGCTGATGCCCGCCATCTCGAAGAAGCGCTTTTTAAAATCGAGATCCTTCGCGACCGAGAGATAATAGTTGAAAACGAGGATGACGAGCACGACGATGGCGAGCATCGTGAACAGCGCCGCGAGGTACTGTTCCGCCGGGAACAGGAGATAGGGCAGCACCATGAGCGCGACGGCGATGACATACATGATGCCGGTGTAGGTCGCGGACTTGAAAGCGTCCTTTTCGCCGGCGGCCTTGGCGGACAGATACTCGGAGGACGCCATGGACAGCGTCGCGGAGATGCCCGTGATGAGGCCGGACAGCGCGATGAGCTTCGTGTTCTGCAGCGCGAGCGTGAGGCCCGCGAGCGTGCCGGTGAGCTCGACGAGCGCATCGTTGAGCCCGAGCACCATCGAACCGACATACTGCAGCCGCTCCTCGTCGAGGATGCCGAGCAGCGCGCGCTCGTGCTTGTCCTCCTCCGCGGCGATCTTTTTCGCCGCGGGGACCTCGGCCGCGATCTTTTCATAAACGCCGTTCGCCGCGTCCTCTCCGCCCTCCATGAGCTTGAGCGCGAAGGTGTAGCCGAGAACGTTCGCGAGCAGGGTCAGCCAGAAGATCTTCAGACGCTTCGGCCGGACCTCGGCGCCGGTGTAGCTTTTCCAGATGCCGCTGTGGCGCAGCTCCTCGTCGCCGATGGCGCGCAGCGTCGCCGCGTCCTTCTCGTCCCTGACGCGCTTCGCGATGTTGTGGTAGATGCTGTACTCCGTCAGCTCGTTGCGCTGAAAGCCGAGAAGCGTTTTTTTCGTGGATTCTGAAAGTTCCATAATTCTCCTTTTATTGCGCGAGATTGCCGAGAACGACCGCGGCGATGATGTCCCGCTTTTCCTGTTCGGTGTTGAGTTTCCGGAAGCTGATCTTCTCCGGCACCGCATCCTTTTCGAGCCGCAGCGCGCGCGCAAGGTCGCGGCTTTGCCCGCCGCCCGCGCGGCCGGCTTCGGCGCGCGCCGTGAGCTCGGCGAGCGCGTCGTCGAGTTCCCATTCGCGGTCGCTGTCGACGCCGGCGGCCTCGAGCGCCGTCTCGAGCGCCGCGATATAGAGCTCGAAGACGCCGGGCGCATTCTTGAAGGTCGCGGCGCGCAGCATCGCCGTCAGGGGCGCCTCGACCGACGGCTTTACGAGCGCGTTCGCCGACAGATCGTTCGCCGCCTCGATGCGGGCGAGCGCCGCGAGCGTTTGCAGCGCCCTGTGTTCAAAAGCCGTCGGATCCGCCGCGCGGATGCTGTATTCCGTGCCGTACAGCCGCCCGAAGGCCTTGAGCGTGTCGCGGTAGCCGCGGCGCATGTTGCGGTCGAGCAGCTCGCGCTCGAAGGACAGGATGCCGCCGAGCGTCGACTTCGGATAGATCAGCCGGACGAGCGGATGCCGGTCGAATTCCGAGTCCTCGAAGTCGGTGTGCAGTCCCACGGCGACGACCTCGTCCGCGCCGAGGCGCAGGGCCGTGGTGATCGGCAGATTCTCGTAGTAGCCGCCGTCGATGTAGGTCTCGCCGTCGATGTCGCACATCGGGAACGCGGGAAAGACGGACGCCGACGCGAGCACATACTGCCACAGATAGCCGGGCTTGATGTCGGCGCGGGTGATCTCGCGCGGCGCGAAGCTCGGAAAGCGAACGGTCATGAAGCCGAAATCGATGCCCGACGCGAGGATGCGGTCTTCGCTCATGATCTCGCCGAGGATCTTTTTGAAGGGCGTGACGTCGGCGCCGCGCTCGCTGAGATATTTTTTGATGAAGCCGCCGATCTGGCTGAGATTGTTCATCGCGGCGTCGATGGACGGCGCGAGCTCGAGGTCGACGTTCTCCATGATGTCCGCGGCGGTGATGCGGTCCCACAGATCCTTTGCGAGCCCGTAATCGCGCTGGGCGTACAGCGCCGCGTTGACGGCGCCGATCGAGGTGCCCGTCGCGATGTCGAAGTCCATCCCCATTTCCCGCAGGGCCGTCCATGCGCCCATCTGATAGACGCCTCTGGAGCCGCCCCCGCCGAATACGAGCGCACGTTTCATGCCTTGTTCCTCCGGTCGAAGAAAGTCATTTTTATCCATTATACAGCAAATGCGCGGAAATGGAACCGAAATAATCCGGCCTGCGCGGTTGCCTTGCGCGCGGGCAGGCTATATAATGGGATAGATCACAAAAAACGGAGAAAACCGAATGAACGAGCGCGTCAAAAATTATTATGCGTCCCTGCGGGGAAAGAAGGTCTTCTTTCTCGGCGCGGGCATCAGCCACAGACAGCTCATCGAGACCTTCTGCGATAAGGGGGCCGCGGTGACGCTGTGCGACCGGAAGAGCTTCGGGGAGCTCGGCGCGTGGGGCGAAAAGATCCGCGCGATGGGCGTTTCCTTTCGCCTCGGGGCGGATTATCTCAGCGGCCTCGCCGACGCCGACGTCGTCTTCCGCACGCCGGGCATCGACTACACGAAGCCCGAGATCCAGGCGGCGGTCGCCGCGGGCGTCTGCGTGACGTCCGAGATCGAGACCTTTTTCGATCTGTGCGAGGCAAAGACGATCGGCGTCACGGGCAGCGACGGCAAGACGACGACGACCACCCTCATCGCGAAATTTCTCGAGGCGGCGGGATACACCGTCCACCTCGGCGGCAATATCGGCGCGCCGCTGCTGCCCCGCATCGAACAGGTCGAACGGGATCACATCGCGGTCGTCGAGCTGTCGAGCTTCCAGCTCATTTCGATGCGCACCAGCCCCGACATCGCGGTCGTGACAAACCTCGCCCCCAATCATCTCGACCACCACAAGGACATGCGGGAGTACATCGACGCGAAGCGCAATATCCTTCTCCATCAGAAGCCGGACGGCGTCGCCGTGCTCAACGCCGAGAACGACATCACGCGCGGCATGGCGGCGGACGTGCGCGGCGAGCTGCGCTGGTTCAGCCGCTGCAGCCCCGTCGACAACGGCGCGTTCATGGATGCGGACAAAAACCTCATCCGCGTGGAGAACGGCCGGCAGACGGTCGTCATGAACCTGCGGGACATCAAGCTGCGCGGCGAGCACAACAAGGAGAACGTGACGACGGCGGTCGCCGCCGCGAAGGGGCTCGTCCCCGACGGGATCCTCCGGGAGGTCGCCGCGTCCTTCCCGGGCGTCGAGCACCGCATCGAGCTCGTGCGCGAAAAGGACGGCGTGCAGTGGTACAACGATTCCATCGGCACCTCGCCGACGCGCACCATCGCAGGCCTTCGCTCGTTCGACGAGAAGCTCATCCTCCTCGCCGGCGGCTATGATAAAAAGATCTCCTACGCGCCGCTCGCGCCCGAGATCCTGCGCCATGTGAAGCGGCTGTTTCTGTGCGGGCCGACCGGCCCCGTCATCCGCCGCGAGGTGGAAGCGCTGCCGGCGTATGCGCGCAGCGGCCTCGTCATGACCGACGTGCCGGATCTGCCCGCGGCCGTCGCGGCGGCCGCGAAAGCCGCGCGGGCGGGGGATGTCGTGCTGTTGTCGCCCGCTTCGGCGATCTTCGATGCCTACCCGAATTTTGAAGCGAGGGGAATCCATTTCAAGGAGCTGGTAAACAGTCTATGAATGCATACGAGATCATCGAAAAACTGTGCGCGCAGAAGGGCGTGTCGGGCCGCGAACGCAGCGCCGTCGACGCCGCGCGGGAGATTCTTTCGGACTATCCCTGCGGGACCGACGCGCTCGGCAACCTCGTCGCGACTGTGCGCGAGGCGGCGAAGGGTGAGAAGACGGTCGTGCTCGAAGCGCACATCGACCGCATCGGCCTCATGGTGAGCTATATCGACGCGGACGGCTTCCTGCGCGTGCAGCGCGCGGGCGGGACCGACCCGCACACGCTCATGGGCAGCGAACTGATCATCACCGGCACGGACGGCGCAGACGTCACCGGCGTCGTCGGCCTTCCGTTCCCGTACCCGGCAAAGCCGCACAACACCGTGCCCGACAGCGAGCGCGAGATGCCCGCCATCGACGAGATGCTCGTCGACACCGGCTTCGCCGATCCCGCGGCGCACGTGCGCCTCGGCGCGGAGGCGGTCATGCGGGGCGATGTGTCGAAGCTGCTCGGCAGCCGCGTGGCGGCGCCTTGCCTCGACGACCGCGCCTGCTGCGCGGCGGTCATTCTCGCGGCGGACATGCTGCGGGGACAGGAGCTGCGGTGCGGCCTCAAGCTGCTGCTGTCGACCCGCGAGGAGATCGGCGGCATGGGCGCCATGACCGGCATATTCCCGCTCGAAGCGGACGAGGCGATCGCCGTCGACGTGACGACGGGCGACGCGCCCGACGTGAAGCCGGAGGAGTGCTCGTCCCTCGGCAAGGGGCCGCAGATCGACATCGCGGCCATCCTCGACGCCGAGCTGACCGACCGCCTCATCGACGTCGCGAAGCGGCAGGAGATCCCGTACCAGCTGTTCGTCGACGGGCGGCGCACGGGCACCGACGCCGACGAGATGACGACCGTCGGCTGCGGCGTGCGCACGGGCCTGCTATCCCTGCCCATCCGCTTCATGCATCATCCCGTCGAAACGCTCGATCTTCAGGATGTCGACGATACCGCGCGGCTGCTCGCCGCGTATGTGCGGGAGGTGCGGTGAAATGTTTGAACTTATAAAAACGCTGTGCGATCTGCCGGGCGTCACGGGGCGCGAGAGCGCGGTCGCCGACAGGATAGAGGCGCTCGCGCGGCCCCATGCCGACACAATCTACCGCGATGCGCTGGGCAACGTGATCGTCTTCAAAAAGGGCGCCAAAACGCCGGACAAGCCGGTGATGCTCGCGGCGCACATGGACGAGGTGGGCTTTCTCGTCAATTACATAACCGAAAGCGGCTTTTTGCGGCTGCTCGCCGCGGGCGGCCTGTACGGGCAGTCTCTCGCCGGGCGCACGCTGTATTTCCCCCGCGCCGGACTGCGCGGGGTGCTCGGCAAGGCGCCCATCCATCAGCGCAAGGGCGACGAGGGCAAGAAGATCCCGAAGCTCGACGAGCTGTACGTCGACATCGGCGCCGCCAGCCGGGAAGAGGCGGAGAAGTACGTCCGCGTCGGCGACACGGCCGTCTTCGACACACAGCTGCGCCGCTTCGGCGACAACGGCATCGTCGGCAAGGCGATCGACGACCGCCTGGGCTGCGCGCTGCTGCTGGAAACGCTTGAAACAGACCTCCCCGTCGACTGCCATTTCGCTTTCACGGTGCAGGAAGAGGTCGGTCTGCGCGGCGCGCAGACGGCGGCTTTCGCGGTGCGCCCGGGCGCGGCCGTCATCGTCGACTGCTGCGGCGCGGCGGACAATGCCGGCTTTAAGGACAACGACCGGATCGCCTGCAGCGGCGCCGGCCCCGTCATCAGCTACGCCGACCATGCGACGCTGTACGACGAGGAGCTGTTCGGGAAGGTCTGCGCGCTGGCGGATGCGAACGGCATCCCGTGGCAGACGAAGACCCGCCTGTCGGGCGGCACCGACGCCGGCTCGATCCACAAAACGGCGGCGGGCGCGCGGGTCGTCGGCATCTCGGTGGCCTCGCGCAATATCCACTGCGCCGCGTCCACCGCGAGCCTCGAGGACGCGGAAAATGCGAAAAAATTGATCGGAAAGACGTTGGAATTACTGGCAGATGTTTGAAAAATTCGGGATCAGCGAGCGCCTTTGCGCGCTCGACCGGGAACTGATGGCGGCGTGCGCGCCGGCTTTCGCCCGCGCGGAGGAGATCCGCGACTTCAACCAGATCAAGGTCCTGCGGGCCTATGAAAAGAACCGCGTGAGCGCGCCGCATTTCGCCGGCTCGACCGGCTACGGCTACGGCGACGGCGGGCGCGACACGCTCGACCGCGTTTTTGCGGACATCGTCGGCGCGCAGGATGCGCTGTGCCGCGCCCAGTTCATGAGCGGAACCCACGCCCTGACCGTCGCGCTGTTCGGCATTCTGCGCGCGGGCGACACGCTGCTCGCCGCGACGGGGGAGCCGTACGACACGCTCAAGTCCGTCATCGGCGGCGAGGGCGTCGGCTCGCTGCGGGAGTTCGGCGTCAGGTACGAGCAGATCGACCTCGTGAAGGGACTGCCCGATTACGACGCCATCGAACGCCGCGCGCCGGGCGCAAAGCTCATCCATATCCAGCGCTCGCGCGGCTATTCGGGGCGCGACGCGTTTTCCTGCGACGTCATCGGGAAGGCCGTCGCCGCGGCAAAGCGCGGCAATCCGGACGCGGTCGTCATGGTCGACAACTGCTACGGCGAGTTCACCGAGACGACCGAGCCGACCCAGTGCGGCGCCGACCTCATCGTCGGCTCCCTCATCAAGAACGCGGGCGGCGCCGTCGCGGAGACCGGCGGCTACATCGCGGGGCGCGCGGACTGCGTCGAGCGGTGCGCGAACCGGCTGACCGCGCCCGGCACGGGCCGCGAGATCGGCTGCTGGCCGCAGGGGCTGCGCACCTTCTATCTCGGCTTGTACATGGCGCCGGCGGTCACCTGCGAGGCGGTCAAGAGCGGCATTTATGCCGCGGCGATGTTCGAAAAGCTCGGATTTCCGACGTATCCCGACAAGGACGCGCCGCGCAGCGACATCGTGACGACCGTCGAGCTCGGCAGTCCGGAGAACATGCGCAAGGTCTGCGCCGCCGTCCAGGGCTCCTCTCCGGTCGACAGCTTCGCCGTCCCGGAGCCGTGGGCGATGCCCGGCTACGACGACGAGGTCATCATGGCGGCGGGCGCCTTCACGAACGGCTCTTCCATCGAGCTGTCGTGCGACGGGCCGCTGCGCGCGCCCTACAGGCTCTATCTGCAGGGCGGCATCAGTCTCACCGCTTCGCGCTACGCCTACCTGAAGGCGGCGGCGCTGCTGACGGAATAATCAAACTGCACGATAAAAAGGAGGCGCTACAATTGGAACACGCACCGCAGAACGGAAAGGAATCCCCCTTTGCGCAGTTTTCTCTCGTATTCGGCATATTCTCGGCCATCTGCGTTCCGGTCACCTGGGCGGCGGGGCTGCTCAGGGACAAATGGGACTATGCGGCCCGGCTGTATGCCAACATGCAGGCGAACGGCGCGCGGACCGCGGCGGCTGTCGCGCTCGCGTCGATCATCCTCGGGACCTTCTCGCTGCTGCGAAAGGAAGAGAAAAAGAACGGCGCCGTCGTCGGCATGGCTTTTTCTGCGGCCGCGATCGCGCTGACGCTGCTCTATTTCGGCAACATCGGGCTGTGACGCCGCGGCAGGCCTCAAAAAAAAGGACGGGAAGAAATTTTTCTTCCCGTCCTTTTCTGCATGTTCCGGACCCTCAGTCCGCGTTTTTCATCAGCCGTATGTCCTCGCCGAAGAAGGGGAGCGTGCGGCAGCACCCGAGCAGCCGCGAGCTGATCTTCTCGCCGTAGCGGGCCATGAGCTCGCTTTGCTTGATGAAGTTCGTCGTGAAAACGCACGGGCGCCCCGCGTTGATGCGCGTGTTCACAAGGTCGTACAGCGCCGAGCGCGTAAAGGCGCTGACATACTCCGCGCCGAGGTCGTCGAATATGAGCAGCGAACAGTCCTTGAGGCTCGCGAGCGTCGAGGTGTCGCGGCCGTTTTCAAAAAATTCCGTTTCGATCTGGCGCAGCACGTCGGCGGCGGAGCAGTAGACGACGTCGAAGCCGCGCTCTAGTACCCGGCTCGCGATGCTCAGCGCGAGGTGGGTCTTGCCGAGGCCTGCGTCGCCGAACAGCAGCAGGCTCTTTTCGCAGCGGGGAAAGTCCCGCGCGAAACCGCGGCAGATCTCGAGCGTGTCGCGCATGTTCTCCCGCGGGGAGACGCCGTATTCCGCGTCGGCCGCGTCGGAATAGTAGTCGAGCGAAAAGCTGTCGAAGGAGCACAGCCGCAGCGGCGACACGCGGTTGACCTCGCGCGTCGCGCATGCGGCGAGCAGCTTTTTGAGGCATTCGCACGTTCCGCCGGCGGGGGCCCGCCCCGTGTCGCGGCAGACGGCGCAATAGTGCTGTGGCTGCAGCGCGTCGGCCTCGCAGCCGTTGGCCTCGAGCATCGCCGCCTCGCGCGCCTTCATCTCGTCGAGCTGCGCGCGCAGAGCCTGCGAGGAGGTCTCCTCGCCGCCGAGCGCGGCGCGCGCGGCGCTGACGCCGAGCTGCGCGATATCCTGCTCGAGCGCGGACAGCGCCGGGATCTCGCGCAGGATGCGCTCCCTGTCGTCCGCGGTCTTCTGCGCGTACCACAGGCGGCGCGCTTCGAGCCTGTCCGCGGCCTGCTGCCGGACCTGTTCACTGTACGCCACTGCCGCTTGCCTCCTTGTGCTTTTTGCGCTTGTCGAGCGCGAGCTTCATCATCGAGTTCTCGCCCTGCCTGCGGCGCGCCGTCGCCGTCGGCTGGATGTTTGCGGCCCGCTCCATGGTGTCCCTGACCGAGGTGTAGCCGCTGTTGTACCAGTCCTTCAGGATGGTGTTGATATAGGCGACGGGATTGTCGACGGGATTGCCCGCCGACTGCAGCCGCGCGAGCGCCGCCTGCACGAAGCCGATGTCGTAATGATATTCCTCGAACCAGCGCGCGATGTGCGCCTTTGCCGCGCGGGAGAACTCCTTGTCCCGCAGCGACAGCGCGTCGGCGACGGCGGCCTCGTTTTTCTCCCGGCGCTCGAGCAGGCGGACCTGCGCGTCGGCGCGGGCGCTGTCGCAGATGCCCTGCTCGCTCCATTCCGCCGCCGTTCGGGAAGCGAGCGCGATGATCTTGCGGTTGCTCTTCGCGCGCGGCGCGCAATAGGCGACGATGGTCAGCACGACGTCGACGGGCAGCTTGTCGTACGCATAGATCTCGGCGAGCATGCGCGTCTCGAGCGTGTCGAGCGGCCGGCCCACGATCGCCTCCGATTCCTGGAACAGCGCGGCGATGGCGCCGTCGCGCAGCGACAGCTCGCCGATGGCCTCGCTCGTGAGCGGCGGCCGCGCCGAAGCCTGCGGCGGTGTTTCTTTTTTCCTCTTTGCGGGCGCTGCGGCGGACGCGTCCGCCGACTGCGCGACGAGCCCGGCCGATTCCCAGTAGGCGAGGGACCGCTCGGCGACCGCCTCGCCCATACCCAGCGCCGCCGCGAGCGTCTGCGCGTCCGCGCAGCCGCCCTCGCACAGCAAATAGAGCGCCGCCCGGAGCGCGGGCCCGTCGGCAGACCTGTATTTCTGCGCGAGCGGCGCGGGAAGGCACCCGGGATTGAATTGTTCCTTCAGAATGAACACGGCAAGCTCCGATCCGATTGGTGCTTTTATCTTATTATTTTTGCGCCCCGGTGTCAATTGCGATCGAGCGCCGCAAAACGGCGGACGACAAAGCCGCCGCGGTTTTCCGCGGCGGCTTTTTTGGAGCGGGTGAAGGGAATCGAACCCTCGTATCCAGCTTGGGAAGCTGGTGTTCTGCCATTGAACTACACCCGCGTGAAAATAATTATACCGCCCCGGCAGACGCTTGTCAACGAGCGTTTGTCGAACGCCCGATTGCTTTTTTCGGCCGGGCAGGGTAAGATGAAAGCGATGCTTCGGCGGCCCCGCGCGCAGGCGCGCGGAACCGCGCATCCACAACGAACGGACGGGGGACGGAAAGATGGGATGGACGATTCTGTGTGCGGCGGCGGGCGCGCTCGCGGGCGCTTTTCTGCCGGATTTCGCCGATGCCGTGTGCCGCTGCAAATTCAGGCGGAAAAATAAGGAGCTCGCCCCGGACGGGCGGTTTATGTCCCCGTGGCTGCGGGTGCTGTGCGCCGCGCTGTGCGCCGCGGGCTGGGGCTTCTTCGCCTGTCGCGCCCCGTCCGGCGGGATCGCCGCCGCGCTGCTCGCGGGCCTCATCTGGTTCGTGAGCGTCGCCGTCGCCGTCATCGACGTGCGCGTGCATCTCATCCCCAACGAGCTGCTGCTCGTCATCGCCGCCGCGGGCGCCGCGCTGCAGGTGCTGCTCGGCGGGTTCGCCGCGCTGCTGCCCGCGCTCGCCTGCATGGCGGTGCTGATGGCGTTTTTCGTGATGTGCGCGAAGATGCTCGGCGGGCTGTGGTATGTCGGCGCGGGGGACGTAAAGCTCGCCGGGGCGCTCGGCCTCGCGCTGGGCTATCCCGCCGTGCTGTGCGGCGCGATGTGCATGGCGCTGACGATGCTCGCCTTCTGCGGGATCGGGCTGCTCGCCAAAAAGCTCAAAAAGACCGCCATGATCCCCATGGCGCCGTTTCTTTCGCTGGGCCTCCTCGCGGGACTCGTCTACCTCTTCCTTCTATAAAAATTGTGCGATTTGATTAGATTTCCGCCGGAATTTTGAGCGAAACAGAGAAAACGCATTTTTTCGCTTTTTTTCTCTGGAAGCCTATTGTTTTCGCACATAAAGTGTGATATAAAAGTCTCAGGAGAGAAATTCAGTAATACTTGCGACTTTCAGTTGCGACTATCATACAACAGAATAGGGCAAAACGGCCGAAAGGCCGTGACGCAAAGCTATAGGGCCTGTTCCTCGCAAAAGGATGGCAGCCAGTTGCAGAATCCCATGACTGACTGCATCCGTGTCCGCCTCTGGACTCGGATGTTTTCTTTTTTCCGGCCGGCTTTGCGCAGACAACGCCACGACTTTTGGGGACTTCCCAAAGTGTAGGATATACGAGCGGCAGCAATATAAAAGGAGAAAAGAAATGAAGCAGTTTTTCAATTGGCTCAAGGACGAAGAGAGTGGCCAGGGCATGGTCGAGTACGGCCTGATCATCGCGCTCATCGCGGTGGTGGTCATCGTGGCGCTGACGGCGCTCGGCGGCAACATCAAGAATATCTTTAACGCTGCGAAAGAAAAGCTGACGGTTCCGGCGGAAGGCTGAAGCAAACCCCTTTGCTTGGAAAAACGATCCGAACGACATCTACAACCTGAAGGAGATCAACGATGAAACAGCTTTTCAATTGGCTCAGGGATGAAGAGAGCGGCCAGGGCATGGTCGAGTACGGCCTGATCATCGCGCTCATCGCGGTGGTGGTCATCGTGGCGCTGACGGCGCTCGGCGGCAACGTCAAAAATATCTTCAACGCTGCGAAAGAAAAACTGACGGTTCCGGCGGAATAAGCGGGATCTGTGCGCAAAGACCGCCAAAGCAAACATTTGCGATGGGCACGTCGGCAGTGCGCAACCGCAGCCCGAAATGAAAGCGGAAAGCCAGACCTTCGGCTCAACGTCCGGGGGTCTGGCTTTACTCATTGGGAGGCGACCATGAAGCGAGGGAGAAGTGAAAAAGGGCAGGCGATGGTCGAGTTCGCGCTCGTGCTGCCGCTGCTGCTGCTGCTTTTGTGCGGCATTATCGACTTCGGGTGGATCTTTTACAACAACATCATGGTCGACAACGCGGCGCGCGAGGCGGCCCGGTATTCCGCGATCCATGTCTATGACGACGGCGCCTTCAACAGCGGCGACACCGCCGACGCGCGGACGGCGGCCCTCGCGAGCTCGCCCATCCTGCCCGACACCCTCACGGCGACCGTCGCCGTGTCCGGCGACGCCGTCACGGTGACGGTCACGTCGCCCACGGCGGTGCTCACGGGCCTCACGTCGACCATTTTCGGCGGGAAGACGGTCAATCTCAGCTCGACGAGCACGATGAAACTCGAACAATAGCGACGCGCGCAGCGCCTGCGGGAGAGGAGCACTCTTATGAAAAAAGTCAAACTGATCGCCGTACTGGCGGCTCTCGCGGCAGGGCTGTGCCTGTATTTATATCTGCGCGCGGCGAACACGCCCGCGCAGGTCGCGACGACGAAGGTCGTCGTGGCGGCCGCCGACATCGAAGCGAACACCGTCGTGACGGCCGAAATGCTGACTTATGCGGATATCCCGTCGGCGGCGGTCCTGCCGGGCTGTGTCACCTCTGCGGAGGAGGCGGTCGGCAGGATCACGAATTCCGAAGTTCTCGCGGGCGAGCAGCTGCTCGCCCGCCGGCTCGTCGATACGGTCGGCGGGCAGACCGGGGGCTCGCTGTCCTACTCGGTCAAAGAGGGCATGCGCGCGATGACGATCGCCGTCACCGACACGACGGGCCTCGCGGGCATGCTGCGGCCCGGCAACCGCGTCGACGTGACCGTGCTTTACCAGCCACAGCAGACGGCGGACGCCGAAGCGGCTGACCAGCCGAAGATGACCGCGCAGATCCTGCTGCAGAACGTCGGCGTGCTCGCGGTCGACAAGGTCCTCGACAAGGCCGGCTCGGAGGACAAGTACACCACGGTCACGCTGGAGCTTGAGCCCGGGCAGGCGCTCAAGCTGACCCTCGCGCAGAGCATGGGCAGCATCTCGCTGCTGCTGCGCGCGCCGACGGACAACGACGACGCGGGCACGGGGATCATCGACACCGACGTCCTCGGCTGAGGATCCGGACTAAACGCGGCGCAGGAGGGGGAACCCATGAAGATCAAGATCATGCTCATCAGCAAGGCCGAGCGAACGCTCGCGGCGCTGCGCGCGATGATCGCGGGGGACGATCTGGCCATTGTGGCGGAGTCGGCGGGCGGCGCTTCCGCGGTCGACAAGATCGAAAACGTGCAGGCCGACATCATCGTCATGTCGCTCGACTCGGGCGACCCGGACGTGCTCAGCCTCGCCGAACGCGTCATTCTTCACCGCCCGCGGACCTTCGTCGTGCTCGTGTCCGAGACGATGGACATGCAGACGGTGCGCGGCGCGATGAAGATCGGCGCGCACAACGTCGTCGATTTTCCGCACAATGCCAAGGAATTCTCCGAATACCTCAAAACGGTCTACAACAATGAAACGATCCGCCTCACGGCGGTTTCCGATAACAAGAGCATCGCGTGGGCTTCGAAGGTCATCGTGGTGTTCGGCTCGAAGGGCGGCCTCGGCAAGACGACCATCGCGACGAATCTCGCCGTCAAGCTCGCCGAGAGCAAAAAGAAGGTCGCGCTCGTCGATCTCGACCTGCAGTTCGGCGACGTCCACATTTTCATGGGCATCGAGCCGAAGGACACCATCGCCGAGCTCGTACAGGACGTCTACGTCCCCAACATCGACGCCATCCGCAGCTACATGGTCGTGCACTCCTCCGGGGTGCACGTGCTGTGCGCCCCCAAAAGCCCCGAGTATGCCGACGTCGTCTCCTCGGAGCGCGTGCAGGGACTCATCCGGCTGCTGCGCTCCTATTACGATTACGTCATCATCGACACGCCGCCGACCTTCGACGACGTGACCATCACGGCCATCGAGGCGTCGAACACGCTGCTGTTCGTGACGGGGCTCGACATCTCGATCCTCAAGAATTCCAAGCTGTCCATCTCGCTGCTCGCGTCACTGCAGCAGAAGGAGAAGGTCCGCATCATCGTCAACCGCGCGGTGGAGATCAACACGGTGACGATGTCGGACGTCCAGAAGGTCATCGGCTGCCCCATCTGGGCGAAGATACCGAGCGATTACAAGACCGCGGTCTCGGCGCTCAACCGGGGCGTCCCGTTCACGCTGGGCGAGCCGCGCTGCCTGCTCAGCCAGGCGGTCGGCGACATCTCACGGCTGCTCATCAGCGGCTCGGACGATTTCGACATCCAGAAGCTGTCGCCGCGCGAAAAGCGGCAGCTGCTCAAAAAATACAAGCAGCCCAAGAAACGCTTTCACATGTAGGAGGTGATCCGGCGTGACCCTGATGGAACGGCTCGAGCAGCAGAAAATGGCCGTCCGCCCCGAAGAGGGAGGAGGGCCCGCCGCGGCGGCGCAGGAGCCGGAGATCCCCGACGCCTATGCGCCGCTGGAGGACACGCTCCACACCGAGCTCATCGACTACCTCAACCACGACACGAGCGACAAAGAGCTCGCGGGCGCCGCGCTCAAGGATTTCTACAAGGGCGCCATCGACAGCCTCATCACCGCGAAGGGACTCAACATCTCGCGCACCGACCGCCAGAAGATCATCGGCAACGTCTACAACGACGTCATCGGGCTCGGTCCGCTCGAGCCGCTGCTCGAGGACGCGGCCGTGACGGAGATCATGGTCAACGGCGCGAAGAGCGTCTATGTCGAGCGCCGGGGGCTCATCGAGCTCACGCGCGTGCGGTTCCGCGACGACGAGCACCTCATGAACGTCATCACCCGCATCGTCAGCTCCGTCGGGCGCCGCATCGACGAGTCGAGCCCCATGGTCGACGCGCGCCTCGCGGACGGCAGCCGCGTCAACGCCATCATACCGCCGGTCTGCCTGACGGGCCCCTCGCTGACCATCCGAAAATTCTCGCGCACGCCGCTCACCGTGAGCGATCTCGTGCGCTTTTCGTCCGTTTCGCCGCAGATGATGTCGTTTCTCGAGGCCTGCGTCAAGGCGCGGCTCAACATCATCGTTTCGGGCGGCACCGGCAGCGGAAAAACGACGCTGCTGAGCGTTCTGTCCGCCTACATCCCCGAGAACGAGCGCATCGTCACCATCGAGGACGCCGCGGAGCTGCAGCTGCGCCAGCGGCATGTCGTGACGCTCGAGGCGCGCCCCGCCAACACCGAGGGCATGGGCGAAGTCACCATCCGCAGTCTCGTGCGCAATGCGCTGCGCATGCGCCCCGACCGCATCATCGTCGGCGAGGTCCGTTCGGGCGAGACGCTCGACATGCTGCAGGCGATGAACACCGGCCACGACGGCTCGATGACCACCGCGCACGCGAACACGCCGCGCGACCTGCTGTCCCGCCTCGAGACGATGGTGCTCATGTCCGGCATGGAGATCCCGCTGAAGGCGGTGCGCGAACAGATCGCCTCCGCGCTCGACATCATCGTCCACCAGGCGCGCATGAAGGACGGCTCGAGAAAGATCACCAACATCACCGAGGTCGTCGGCATGGAAGGCGACACGGTCGTGCTGCAGGATATCTACACATTCGTTCCGGAGGGCTTCGACGGCAGCGGCATGATCCGCGGCAGCTTCAGGCCCACGGGCATCCGGCCCTCCTTTACGGAGAAGCTGACGTCCTCGGGCGTGCTGGTCCGGGACGACTGGTTCAGGAACTGAACGGCGCGCCCCGCGGGGCGGGCCGATAAAACGGGAGGTGGGGGACAATGACGGCGCTGCTGATCCTGACTTGTGTTTCGTGCGGGGTGTTCGTTTACGCCGTGCTGGCGGCCGTCCTCGACACCTCGAAGCGCGACCGCGTCCGCGAGCGCCTTGCCGCGCTCGAATCGCAGGAGGACCTCGACTCGCTGTATCTCGCGGTCCTCGCGGAGAACAAGGCGAAAAAACGCCGCGGCAGCAAGCAGCTCATCCGCATCAGCAAGCAGCTCGAGGATCTGCTGGCGATGTCGGGCGTGCGCCTCAACGCCAACGAGTACATCTACGGCTGGATCGGATTCACGCTGCTGCCGGCGCTGGTGCTGCTGCTGTTTCGGGCGAATGTCCTGACGGTCGCCGCCGGCGCCATCGTCGGCTTTGCGATCCCGCCCATCCTCGTGCGGCGCTCGCGCAACAAGCGCCGCCAGCTGTTCAATCAGCAGCTGGGCGAGTCGCTCGTCATCATGAGCAACTGCCTGTCGTCGGGCTTTTCCTTTCAGCAGGCGATGGAGAGCATCGCGAACGAGATGCAGCCTCCCATCTCGACCGAATTCGCGCGCGTGCTGCGCGAGATGAAATTCGGCACGAGCATCGAGGAGGCGCTCGACCATATGGCGAAGCGCGTCTGGAGCGACGAGCTCGAGCTGCTCATCTCGGCGGTCCTCACGTCCGCGCAGGTGGGCGCCAACCTCGTCGACATCCTCGGCATCTGCACCGAGACGGTCAACGACAGGATCAAGATCAAAAACGAGATCCGCGTTCTGTCGGCGCAGGGCCGCATGTCGGGCATCATCCTGTCGGCGCTGCCCATCGTCGTCATCCTCATGCTCATGTTCATCAACCCGGGCTACATCAGCTCATTTTTCGAAACACCGACCGGGCGCGCGCTCATCATCGCCGGGTTCGCGCTGGAGGGCGTCGGATTCCTCGTCATCCAGAAGCTCGTCGACATCCGCTACTGAGGAGGGCCTATGCTGCTGTATTTGTTCTGCGCCCTCGCGGCGGTCGCCGTCTTCTGTGTGCTGCTGGCGCTTCTTGCGCCCGCGGGCACCCGCAGGGACGCCGTGCGCCGGCGCATCGACTCGCTGGCCGACGACCCCCGCAGAAAATTCGTTCTCGACGACGAGCTGAACCAGCCGCTGTTCGAGCGCTTCATCAAGCCGACGCTCGAATCGGTGAACGAGGTCTTTGAGCGGTTCATGCGCCGCAGCGCAAAAAACGCCGGCGACGCGCGGGAAAAGAGGAACCGGCAGGACGAGCGCCTGCGCAAGACGATCGCGCAGGCGGGCCTCGCGTTCAGCGTGGACAATTTCAAGGTGCTGCGCAGCATCATCATGGCGGCGGCGTTTCTCGTGGGATTCAGCGCGGGCGCCGTCGCGCGCCGGCCCGTCGCCGACCAGCTGCTTTTCGGCATCGTCGGCGCCTTTGCGGCCTTTACGGCGGTGCGCTACGTCCTCGCGGCCCTTGCGACCGCGCGCAAAAGAAAAATGGAGCGCCAGCTGCCCGACATCCTCGACATCCTGAGCATCAGCGTCGAAGCGGGCCTCGGCTTTGAGCAGGCGCTGCAGCACATCACGCAGAACATGGCCGGGCCGATGGTCGACGAATTCAACGTCGCCTGCCGGGAGATCTCGATGGGACGCACGCGCAGGGAAGCGCTGCAGGCGCTCGCGGAGCGCTGCGAGATCGAGGAACTGCGCACGTTCACCGGCGCCGTCATCCAGGCGGGGCAGCTCGGCATCTCCATCAAAAACGTGCTGCGCTCGCAGTCGACGGCCATGCGGCAGTCCCGCCGGTCGAAGGCCGAGGAGAAGGCGCACAAGGTCTCGACGAAGATCCTCATCCCGATGCTTCTGTTCATCTTCCCGGTGCTGTTCATCGTGCTGCTCGGCCCGGCGGTCATGAACATTCTTCAGAATCTGAGGTGAAGCCATGAAAGTCACATGCGGCGGCCGCACGCTTGCGGCCGATGTCCGGACGGCGGATGACTTTTTCAGCCGCTTCCTCGGCCTCATGGGGCGGCGGGAGCTGCCGCCCGGCGGCGGACTGCTGCTTCGGCGCTGCGCGTCGATCCACTGCTTTTTCATGTGCTTCACGATCGACGCGGTCTATCTCGACGGCGACATGCGCGTCGTCGGCACAGAGACGCTCGCGCCGTGGCGCGTCGGACACATCTTCAGGGGGGTCAGACACGTTTTGGAGCTGCCGGCGGGCGCAGCCGCCGGCCTTTCGGCGGGCGACACGCTGCACACAGAGATATAGACAGAGATAAAACGGAGGGGAACACCATGGTACTCGCACAGGAGATCGGAAAGAACATGTTCGCAGAGGGACTTGACGAGACGGCGTCGCGCATCCGCAGCCGCATCGAAGAGACCGAGATGCAGAATTGCCTCGAGAGCTTTATGGGCGGATACACGAGAAAGTCCGTACAGAAGTATGTCGCGCGCATGAAAAAACAGCAGCAGCAGTCGAGCGAGAACTTCAACCTCGAGATGAAGCGCGTGCTCGACGAGAAGGAACAGCTCGCGGGCGACAACGCGCGGCTGTCGCAGAAGATCGAAAAGCTAGAGGAAGACTGCCGGACGATCGCCGACACGGCGGCGCAGGGCCCCGGTTTTACGGCGCAGGATGTTGAGCAGCTCAAGGCGGCGCTCGAGGCGCTGCGCGCGGAGAACGCGTCGCTCAGCGCACAGCTGCGCGAAAAGCAGGAGACCGTCGCCCGGCTCGACGCCGACGCGAAGAATGCCGCCCTCGCCGCGCAGCGCGCGGCGCAGGAGGCGCAGGCCTGTCAGGAGCTGCTCGCCGCGGAAAAGAAGGAGAGCGCCGTGCAGAAAAATGCGGCGACCCAGCTGTATGCGCAGCTCTCGGAGTCCCGCGCGCAGGCGGAGTACCTCAAAAAGATCCTTGCCGACGGCAATCCCGCCGAGCTCAAGACGGCGGTGACGGGTCTCACGCAGGCGCTGGCGATCAAGGAGAAAATCATCGCCGGCAAAGACGCCCAGATAGAGGCGCTCGGCCGGGAAAAACAGACGATCGGCGACCAGATGGCGGAGCTGCGCGCAACCGCGGCGAAGCTTTCCGGCGCGGCGGGCTCGCTCATGCAGCAAAACGAGCAGCTCGCGGCGGCGAACAGGGCGCTGGCGGATAAAATGAACGAAGCGGCGTCGCAGACGATCCTGCTGCTCGACGAAAAGTCGAAGCTGGCGGTCGAAAAGCTGCAGGCGGAGCGCGCGCTCGAAGCGGCGCGGCTGCAGCTGTCGGGCGGCGCGCAGAATTGACGGGCCGCACCCGGCGGCGGGGCGGCGGAAAGGACGCGGAAATGAAAAGACGTATAGGCGGCTTTTTGCGGCGGTTCGCGCGCGCGCAGCGGGGCAGCACCCTGACCATCGCGTGCATCGCGCTTGCGGCGCTGCTGGGCATGTCGGCCCTCGTCGTGGATATGGGCGCGATGTACGCCGAAAAATCGGGGCTGCAGAACGCGCTGGACGCGGCGGCGCTCGCGGGCGCCCAGTGCCTGCCGGATTACAGCGATGCGACGCAGAAGGCGCAGCGCTATTTTGAGGCGAACGGCTACGCTGCCGCCGATCTCACCGTCACCTTTTCCGCGCAGGACACCATCACCTGCACGTCCAGCGCGCAGATCCAGACGACCTTCGCGCGCGTGCTGGGCGTGACGAGCACCACGACGAGCGAGCTGCATGCGACGGCGCTCAAAACGACCCGAAAAATGGCCAGCCCCTTCGATTACGGCGTATTTCAGGGCGAGCCCGGCGAGCTGCTGCAGCTCGGCGGCGCCGCTTTCTCGATCAACGGCGGCGTATTCTCGAACGGGGCCTTCGAATGCAAGCCCGGCGGCCTCACGACGATCACCGGCGTGACGACCGTCGACGGCGGCGATCCCGACATCATCGGCTGCGTGAGCATCGGCACGCTCGTCAAGGGCGCCGATCCCATCGGCATGGTGGATATGCAGCCCTATTTCGACGGCCTGCTGACCGATGCGACGAGCGGCCACGTTTTTTCGACGGCGACCGCCGACCAGATCAAGCAGTGGGGCAAGGCGTGGCAGCCCTTCACCATCAGCGGCTATAACAAGATCAGCGGAAGCTTCAAGACAAGCGCGCTTTGCATCATCGACGGCGTGCTCATCGTCAACGGGGACTTTACCGCCGGCGCGGGCATCCAGATCAACAGCGGCGGCGCGCTGATCGTCTACGGAAACCTCTCGTGGGGCGGCTACAACGGGCATCTGCCGTCCTTCAACAACAGTCTCATCTACGTGACGGGCAGCCTGAAGGCGAGCCCCGGCGGCACCGGCACCACCTTTACGGGCGCGAACAATGTCTACGTAAAGGGCGATATGACCCTCGCCGGCTCGGGCATCGTTACGACCGGCAACACGTTTTTCTACTGCCAGAACGGCAGCCTAACCGTGACGGCGAGCTGCAGCAGCATCTACTTGTGCGGCACGCTGTACGCGTACAACGGCACAGTCGTCCTCGAGAGCCGCCCCAATATCTACGGGGCGGTCATCGGACGGCACATCGACAGCTTCCCCGGCGGCCTGACGGTGACGTATCCGCCGGACGGCCTCGGCTATTCCGCCACACAGGATGCCTACAAGCTGATCGACTGAATTGGTGTTCCCCTTATTTTACGGCGGCGCGGCTTCGTCCGCGCCGCTGCTTTTATTTGCGCCGCGCTTGCCCTTTCGCCGGCCGGCGGCCTATAATAGAAAAAATCAACGCCGCACGCGCAGGAAGACGGGAGATCCGCTTCGGCGGCGCGGCGGGCAAAAGAGAAGGGGAGAGCGGAATGGAAGCAGCGGGAGGAACGGGAGAGGGCGCGGCCCTCGGGAGGCAGGAGGTCTTCGAGCTGCTGCGGCTGCACGGCGTCGCGTTCGAGCTGGCGGAGCATCCGGCAGTTTATACGATCGGGGAGATGCTCGCCCGGCATCTGCCGCACCCGGAGGACGTCGCGAAGAACCTCTTTTTGCGGGATGACAAAAAGCGCGGTTACTACCTCGTGACGCTGCGCGGGGAAAAGCGGGCGGACCTCAGGGCGCTGCGCGCGCAGCTCGGCACCCGGCCGCTCTCCTTTGCGAACGAGGAGGAGCTGGGCGCGATGCTCGGCCTGCAAAAAGGCGCCGTCACGCCCTTCGGGCTGCTCAATGACGCCGGGGGCCGGGTGCGGGCCTACGTCGACGCGGATTTTTGCGGGCGGCGCATCGGCGTCCACCCGAACGACAACACGGCGACGGTCTTCCTTGAAGCGGACGAGCTGCTGCGCGTGCTGCGCGGGGCGGGCGCGCGCATCGAGTATGCCGCCGTTCCGCAGGCGGATCTTCCGGAGCATTGAAAAAGAGCCCCGCGGCCGACCGCAGGGCTCCGACAGATATATAGGATTCCGCCGCCGGCGGGGGCCGGACGTTCGCGGGGAAATTTCAGCGCCCCCGCTTTTCGCGCAGGGTGTGCCGTATGAAGGCAAACGTCTTCTCCTCGCCCTCGTCCCGCAGCATGCGCAGCAGCCGTTCGAGCGCCGCGGAGGTGTCAGGGTGCATGAGGTAGCCGTCCTTCCTGTGACAGTAGTATTCGTACGGCGCGGCGTCGGTGTACGCTTTTCCGAGATAGATCTTGCTCGCGGCGACGCGGTCGCAGAACATCTCGGCGAGATATTTCGGCGGCATCGGCATGCCGACCATCCCGTTCGCCCCGGCGGCATAATCGGTCCAGTACTCGAAATGGTGGCGGTTGCGCCCCTTGTGGTGCATCCAGGCGAGCGAGTAGCCGCAGGCGCGCCGCTCACCGATGTTCGGGCTTTTGTCGCCGCTCCAGTATTTTGCGCCGGGGATGAACTCGACAGGGGAGTATTTGGACAGATCGTGCAGCAGGCCGCGCAGCGGGATGCCCGCCCTGAAGCAGTTGCGGATGACGGCGTGGCGGTGCCGGGTGATCGTCTGAAAATGCCGGAACGGATGGAACATGGATGCACCTCATACTTTCCTATAGAATACTATCCCGTCCGCCCGGATTTTGCAAGTCGCCGCCCCAGAAACGTCAAAAAGAAAAGCCCCGACTTCCGCCGGGGCCTTTTCTAACAGATATGTTTTCGGAGCTTCTCGATTTCGTCTGCCAACTGTTTTGCACGCGCCGCATATTCTGCATCGCTCAGGTAAGTCTTGTCCAGACTGATGACAAAAGTGCCGCCCCACTCTTCTTTACCTTCCCATTTGGGGACAATGTGGAAGTGGATATGGCCCATAGTGTCCGAAAAAGAACCGTAATTGATCTTGTCCGGGTGATACAGTTCATTAATCGCCTTGGCGACCAGCGATACGTCGCGCATAAAGCCGCAAAGTTCGGCGTCGGACAGTTCAAATAGCTCCCTGTGGTGATTTTTTTCCACCACGACACAGCGGCCGGCGTGGGTCTGTTCTTTAAACAGAAAAACCTTAGACGAGTCGAGGTCGCAGACCTTGACGACGTGTGATGGGATTGCATATTTGCAGTATACGCATTCAGACATTGGGATTTCCCTCCTTTTCACCGTCAGAAAACAGGAACACAAAATCTCCGGAAAATGTGAGTTCGCCGAAATCGGCCGGCAGAAAGATGCCGGACCCCTGTTTGAACACGGTCTTAAAACCATCCGCGGCGGTCACGATGCCGCTGCCGTCAATGGCGACAGCTGCACGGTAGATGCCCGATGATCGCATGGTGTAATTCCCATGGACGACGGCCTTATTCATGGTAAAGCAGGGAGTGTCTCCGTAGCCTATAAGCGAAAAGATCTCGGCGGCTTCTGTTTTCTCCGTGAGAACGGGGCGGAGCAAGACCTTTTTCCGTATCTCTTGCTCTGTGCTGGTCGAATAATCGATGCATTCGAGCATATTGTCAAAGCCGATACCGTAGTGCATCTCCCGATCGTCCAGGCGGCGTGTCGGCATCACATGCTCAAGCTTGAACGTGAAATCGCATGCCTCGGCTACTTCCAGAAACATGGCGCCTGGCCCCATCGCATGCGGCGTCCCTGACGGCACGAGGATGACATCGCCCTTTTCAATCGGGATTTTATGCATGGATTCCTCAATCCCGCGGACATCCTCGGCAAAAAACATCTCCCGCATTTTTTGTTTCGTCACTCCGGGCTTAAGCCCGATGCGAACATAGGGGTGCCCGCCGCCGATCTCGCGTGTCTCGACAATGTACCAAGCTTCTGTTTTGCCCCGCGAAAAGTTAAGATATTTCTTTGCATCGGCGGGGCGCGGATGTGCCTGCAAGCTGAGACGTACAACGGAATCGCCGGTGCGTATGCCCATACCGCAGCTATCCCCGACAGCCTCCACATACTTTTTCCCGAGAAAAGCGGTCGGCGCCATGGCAATCAGATCGCGCAACGCGATCTCCGCGCCGTCTTTAAGTCTGATTTTGCTTAGACCGTCATAGGGCTTGCTGTCAATATTCTGTACCTCAACCACCGACATCTGCCATTCTTCGCACATGCAGCTCTCTTCGCCGGCGGGCAGCCCCTTCCACTTGTTTAGCAACGTCCCGCCGATATAGCTGCGCGATATACGGTTGTTCTCCAGGGCCAGAGGCCGCCTTGCCAGGATGGATGGTTCCATTGGATTAACCCTCTTTCATTCGACTCCCGCAGCGCTATTTGAAATTTTCATCCTCTATCCGTTTTACGTCGTCCAGCATGCCCGAAAGGAAAACCTTGCGCTCGGGCGTCTCACCATCCGCAAATGACGCTGACAGGAACTGTTCAACCATGGCGCAGGCGTTTTTCTGTCCGACGACGTTATTCCCCATGACCAGCACGTTTGCATCGTTGATGACGGGAATACCGCGGGCCGTAAAAATACTCTCGCAGGCGACCGCATAAACCCCTTTAAATTTATTTGCCACAATGCTTACGCCGGCACCTGTGCCGCAGATGAGAACGCCCTTTTTATATTCGCCGCCCTGGATAACCTTTGCGAGCGCCGCTGCCGCCTGCGGATACAGGATTTTTTCATCCGGGCTCTTTTGACCAACATCCAAAATATCGTGCCCCTTGGATTTCAAATACTCCAAAACGGCGCTCTTCAGCGGGAACCCCGCAAATTCGCAGGAAATGACGACTTTCATTGTATTACATCCTTTCTGATTGATATATAACTATTGGACTAAAATATTAAACCCATAAAAGTATATCACATGCAATAATTGCTTTGCAACCGAAGCGCGCGATTTTGAGAGGCAAATCCGAAATTATGCGCATTCAACAATAATGAATATAAAAACATGTAATAATCGACGAATTTAAGCAATAATGCCAAAATCAGGTTGATTTTAGCGCACTGTTGCGTTAACATAAAGCTGTGATATGTTAATCGCAAATTAATATATTACAAACATTTACAAAGGAGAGGAAAACATGAAAAAGATTCTCGCGCTGCTGCTCATCTTTGTTCTCGCACTGTCCTTTGCAGCTTGCACAAGCACCGAAACAACGGAGCCCGAAACGACCGAGGGCGACACAACAAGCGAACTGCCCCTGACCGGCATCAAGATTGGCGTCGCCGCGTGCCACATGACGAACGCATGGAACACGACAGACACCAACGATATCATCGATAAGCTTGAAGCCGCCGGCGCGACAGTCGTTTGGAACGAAGCGAAGAACGATACAGCAACGCAGGTTGCGAACGTCAACGACCTGATCGCCCAGGGAATCCAGTACCTCGTAATCAAGCCCAAAGAGGAAGAGGGCCTTGTCCCCGCGATGGAAGCCTGCAAGGCTGCCAACGTTAAGGTCATCCTCGTCGACCGTTCTGTCAAGGGTGAGGCGGGCGTCGATTATGTGACGGCCATCCGCACGGACGCCTACAACGGCGGCCATAGGATCGGCGAGTGGGTCACAAAGAAGTTCCCGGATGGCTGCAACATCATTGAAATCACCGGAACGGCGGGTTCTACGACTGCGATTGAGCGCACGAAGGGTTTTGCCGATGCCATCAGCGGAACGAAGTGCACCGTTATCGCGACGCAGACCGGCAATTATTCCCGCACCGATACCCAGACAGCTACCGAGAATATGATTCAGGCGGAAGGCATTGAGAATATTGACGTCATCATGACGCATTCCGACGAGATGTTGTTCGGTGTGCTCCAGGCTGTCGACGGCATGGGCTATACCCCCGGCAAGGATGTCATCGTTGTATCCAGTGGAGACGGTTGCTCCGATGCACTCGATGAGATCATCGCGGGCAGAGTCGCTGCCGTCTGCGAATGCACACCGTTCCTCGGCGCACAGGTCACCCAGGTGATCGAAGACATCGAGGCGGGCAAGACTGTCGACACACTGATCTACTCCAATGACCGCCTGTTCACGATCGAGAACGCGGCGGAGGAGCAGGCCAAGGCGACGTGGTAAAAGTTTGAGCGTTAGATTCTTTTAGGGTTTTAAAGGCAAGTCCGGAAGGCTTTGTGCCTTTCGGACTGCCTTTTGTAAATAGACCTACGACGAGGAGAGGTTGTATGGAAAACACGGATACCCTGCTTTCAATGAAAAACATTTCCAAATCGTTCCCGGGCGTGCTGGCGCTGAAAGACGTCAGTTTTGAAGTTTGCCGCGGCGAGATCATGGGACTGATGGGCGAGAACGGCGCAGGAAAATCGACCCTGATCAAAATACTCACCGGTTATTACCGCAGAGATCCCGGGAAGGGCGAGATGGTGTTCGACGGAAAACAGATTAACCTGTCCAGCACGCTCGAGGCTCTGCATCTGGGAATCAGTCCCATATTCCAAGAGCTGAATCTCAGCCCGTTTGCCAGCGTGGCTGAAAACATATATCTCGGTCATGCGCCGAAAAGAAACGGCCTGATCGACTGGAAGAAAATCAATGCGGATGCAAGGGCTGCGCTGATGAGTCTTGGCATAGACATTGACGTGACCAAGCGGCTGGACTCACAGAGTACCGCGATCCAGCAGATGACATCCATCGCGCGGGCGCTCGCCTTCGATGCAAAGCTCCTCATCATGGACGAAGCGACTTCATCGTTGGATAATGAAGAGGTGGACGTGCTGTTCGGAGTTGTGCGGCAGCTTAAGCAACGGGGAATTTCCACCATCTTTATCACGCATAAACTCGACGAAGTCTACAAGATCTGCGACCGGGTGACGATCCTCAAGGATGGTGAATACGTTGCCTGCGAACCGATTGGAGAATTGCCAAAGCTGAAGCTGATCTCCATGATGATCGGCAGGGATGCGAGCAAACTTATCAACAAGAAAAAAGCGTACACATATGACCGCAGGCAGTCGGAGATTTTCTATTCGGCAAAAAATATCCGAAAATCAAATTACCGCCTCAACGGCATTGATATTGACATCGGCAGGGGAGAAGTTGTCGGCCTTGCGGGCCTTCTCGGCGCCGGACGCACAGAGTTAGCAAGAGTCATTTTCGGCGACGACCAGGACTATGTCGGCGAAACATTTTTGCAGGGAATGGCGATTAAATTCAGAAGCCCGACCGACGCGATCTCCCACGGCCTCGCATTTTGTTCGGAGGACCGAAAGACAGAGGGCATATTCCCCTTCATGAGTATCGAGGACAACCTGACGATCTCCCAGCTGCATAAGCTGAGCCGCTTCGGTGTTCTTGATTTCAAAAAGCAGCAGAAGATTACCGATGAATACATCCGTCGGATCCGCATCAAAACGCCGTCGTCTAAGACGAAGATCCGAAGCCTGTCTGGTGGAAATCAACAGAAAGTCGTGCTGTCACGCTGGCTCGCAATGGAACCCGACATGATTATTCTGGATGAACCGACGCGCGGAATTGACGTCGGCGCGAAGGGTGAGATCGAGGATCTGATCAGTGAGATCGCCTCGCAGGGCATCAGCGTCGTTTATATCTCGTCTGAGATTGAAGAACTTGTTCGCGGATGCGACAGGATCGTTGTTCTGACCGACGGCAAAAAAACGCGCGAGCTTGTCGCCGACGAAATCAGCAGTGAGAATATTATGGCCGCGATCGCGCAGGGAGACAAACGGGGAACGGAGGTCGAAGTATGCCAGTAAAATCGGAGACGGGTACACAGAACAGGATGACGTTCCGCGAAGTTATGGTGGAATACGGCTCCGTGATCGTTTTCGGTACGCTGCTGCTGTTCAACATCCTCGTGACGCCGAACTTCCTGTCGATGAGTACGATTTTGCTTATCATCAAGCAATCCACGTCGCTGTTGTTTGTTGCAGTCGGGATGACAATCGTCATTTCCGCCGGCGGAACGGATATTTCGGCCGGTTCCATGATGGCGCTCAGCGGAATCATCGTTGCGCTCGGGTTGCGCAGCGGCGGCAACTTTTTCGTTTACGTGCTCATCTCGCTTGTGGTGTGCGGACTTATCGGCGCTTTCAACGGAGCGCTTATCGCCAAAACAGGCGTGCAGCCCATTATTCTGACGCTTGTCATGCAAATCGCGATCCGCGGCCTTGCGGTTCTGATCGCAAACTCCAAGGTCTATTCCCTTTCAAAGTACCCCATCATCACATTTCTCGGATTGAAGCGGTTCTGGGACGTCGTGCCTGTGCAGGCAATCTTTTTTGTCCTTGTCGCAGCGCTCGGCCTCTTCCTTGTGCGGAAGACTGTTTTCGGGAAATATGTGGAAGGCATCGGCGGCAACGCGCGCGCGGCACGCCTTGCTGGTGTGCGTACCACAATGGTCATCATCGCCGTATATGTTGCCTCGACGCTTTTTGCGGCCTGCGCAGGCATTCTGGAGACGGCCCGAAACGGAGCTCTCGACCCGAATGAGCTTGGCAAGCTGTTTGAGCTTGACGCCATTGCCTCTGTCGCCATCGGCGGCACATCGATGAAGGGCGGAAAAGCGCGCATGTTGGGGTCGATCATGGGATGTGTAATCATGACGATGATCGGAACAACCGTCAACATGAACGGCGTGCCCTTTGCCGTGTCGAACCTCATCAAAGCGGGGATCATCATCGGCTCACTCATGATCCAGCGCGAAAAGAATACGTAAGGAGGGTGAACAGAATGCGTGGCGGAAACAAGACGAAAACAGATATTCTGTCCTTCATTGAAAACAACACGGCCATCATTGCCGTGCTGCTGCTGATGATCTTCGGGACGGCTTCGTATGGCATGACGTTTTTGAGCTACAAGACCAATCTCATCAACGTTCTGCGCACCGCATCCATGATCGGCATCATGGGCGTCGGTGTGAACATGTGCTTTTTCATTGGGGCGCGCGACCTCTCTGTTGGCGCAAACGCAGCCATGACCAGTATGTTCGTGGCGATCTTCAGCAAATATGGTTTTTGGCCGAGCGTGATTGCAGGCCTGCTCTCTGGCGCCTGTATCGGTTTTCTGAACGGCCTTGTCATCGCAAAGTTCAAGGTTCAGCCGTTCATTGCGACACTCGGCATGCAGCTCGCGGCGCGCGGCATTGCGCTTCTGCTCAACAATGAGCTCTCCATAACGATTGACGAAAGCGCAACGGTGCTCAAAACGGTGGGGAATGGGAATTTCGGCGGATTCCTCCCGTATGCGACGCTGATCTTCCTTTTGCTCATTCTGATTTTCTCGGTCGTCATGAAATACACGCCGTTCGGCCGCGCCGTCTATTCCGTCGGCGGAAATGAAGAGGCGGCCGAGATGATGGGCATCCGCGTCGATCGCATCAAGATCGCCGTATTCACGATCAGCGGCCTGATGGCAGGCATCTGCGGCACGGTACTGTGCGGACACATTAACGCCGGACAGCCGACCGCCTGCGAAGGTTGGGAGATGACCATCATGGCGGCAGTTGTCATCGGCGGAACAAAAGTCCGCGGCGGCACCGGGAAAATTTATGGCATTTTCTTCGGCGTGCTGTTTATGCAGTTTATCACGAATCTGATCAATCTGAACGGCCACCTGAGCGTCTACTGGAAGGATATTACCACAGGCGTGATTCTCCTTATCGCGGTTTTACTGCAGGTATACTCCGATCACAGGAATGAGAAGCTGCGGAATCGCCGCCTTATCGAAGAAAAGGCCGAAACTGCAGTCTGATAACACTCCTGACAGCTTGCGAAGGCAGTAAAAAAATGCTAAAATAATCTCTCAAGGTCGGGATGCCGTTTGACGTAATTGCGGAGAAAGTGAGACTGATTCGGTGGATATTCCGGAAAAGAAAAAAAGTGAGAAATCCAACAAGTACGTCAAACGCGTGCTGTACGACAATATTGTTTCCTTCCATATTGCGCCGGGCACGCGGTTGGAGGAAGCAGATCTGTGCGCAAAGCTGAAAGTCAGCCGCACGCCGATCAGAGAAGCGATGCTGGAGCTCGCGCAGCTGCGGCTGGTGGATATCTATCCCCAGAAGGGCACCTACGTTTCATTGCTCAACACGTCGCTCATCGAGCAGGGGCAGTACCTGCGCATGACGCTCGAACCGAACCTCGCCGCGATGACTTGTGAAAGTAAGAACAGCGCATTCCTGCAGAAGCAGAGAGAGAACCTGGTGCTGCTCGAATACTATGGCAACAAGGATATCGACCGATCGCTTCAACTCGATCAGGAATTTCACCGACGCTTTTATTACATCAATAATATGGAGTATCTCTACGAGATGACGCTCAGCATGACGACACATCTCAACCGCATGCGCAGGCTGTGCATGATGACGCAGGATCTTTCGGTCACCATCAAGGCACATGAGGAAGTTTTGCGGGCAGTAGAGGCGGGGAATCCTGTCATCACCCACGCGGCGATGGAAGATCACCTTCGCTACACGCTTGTCGACCTCCAAAAGGTAAAACAGAGTTACCCGGAGTATTTTCAGTGACAAATTGCGGACGCGCGGCGCGCGAGACGAACAACGCCGTCTCGCGCGCCGCTTTTCCTGGCGCACTACGCGCGAAAGGAACACAGCATGAAATACTGCATTGCCATCGGTAAAACGACATCCCCGACGACACCGCTGCTGCTGGACGGCGATTTTGCCGTCAGCATGCAGACGGCGGCGTCGCTCGGTTACAACGCAGTCGAGATTCATACACCGGATCCGGAGACACTTGACACGGCTGCGCTGCGCACCGTCTGTGAAAAACTTGGCATTTTCATCGCCACGATCGGCACGGGGCAGATTTACGGAAGGTACGGCCTTTACCTGATGGACCCGAACGAGGCCCGCAGGCGGCAACTCGTCGGCATGCTCCGCCGCTATATTGATATCGCCGAAAAGCTCGGCAGCAAAGTCACCATCGGCAGTATTAAAGGCAACGTGCCGAAGGACGCCGACCGCGCCTATTGCTTGGGCGTAATGGGGGAGATGCTGCGCGAAATCACTTCCTATGCTGCGGAAAAGGGTGTGACCGTATTATTGGAGGCGACCAACCGTTTTGAAAACAACGTTCTTAACACGGGGAGGGAAGTCCGCAGCATGATCGAGGACAACGCCCTGCGGAACTGTCAGGTGCTGATGGACACTTTTCATATCAACATCGAAGAACGCTCGTTGTCGACCTGCCTGCGCGATGCGGGCCCATGGCTCGGGCATATCCATTTTGGCGACAATACGCGAATGTATCCAGGTTCCGGATCATTCAATTACGACGCGTTTTGCCGCAGTATCCGCGAAATCGGCTACGACGGCGTGCTGTCCGTTGAGTGTTTCCCGCTTCCGGACGGTCTGACCGCAGCGACGCAGACGATCCGCTTTTTTCAACACTATTTTGGCTGAGGGGGGAGTAAGACCATGGTGATCAATGCGCCTTCTCTCGCCAATATCGAGCTTCTTAATTTCGGCCGCGAGGTGGATGAGCTGTACTGTGCCGGTGTGCGCTTTTTTCACATCGATATCATGGATGGACATTATGTTCCGAACCTTTGCTTCCCGACGACAGTCGTGCGGGAGTTGAAACACAGATATCCCGATGCAACGGCGGAAGTGCACCTGATGGTATCGGAGCCGATGGATTATATCGGACGCCTTGCGGAATATGGCGCTGATTATGTCTCTTTCCATTACGATGCCACCAACTTTGTGCGGCGGACGGTCACAATGATCCGGGAAGCCGGGATCACGCCAGGTGTGATCATCAATCCGTCGCAAGCAGTCGAGATTATTGAGCCGGTGGCGGATATCGTCGACTATGTTATCCTCATGTCTGTCGAACCGGGGTTCGCGGGCCAAAAATTTCTTCCTGGTTCGCTTGAACGGCTGCGCAGGCTGGCCAAGTTTCGAAAAGCGGGCGATTACGGTTTCAAAATCATGATAGATGGCGGCGTTAATTATGATGTTGCGGCTGATGTCGTCCGCAGCGGTGCCGACATGATCGTGACCAATGTGTATATGATCTTTGGCCAGCCGGACGGCATCTCCGGCGCCTGTGCACGCTTCAACGAGGCTTTGGGTTCCATCAAAAGCGCATACTGAGCTTTTTTTATACACATTCAATCGACAGGAACGGAGAATTGCAATGAAATTGAAATCTGCAGCTGACTGCTACCTCTTGAATAATGGCATTGGGATACCTTGTATCGGATATGGTACATTTCAGTCGCCGGACGATGACACGACGAGCGACGGCGTAAAAGCTGCTGTTGAGCTCGGCTATCGTCACATCGACGGTGCGGCTGTTTACGGAAATGAAAGAAGCGTCGGTCGGGGTATCGCAGGCTGCGGTATTCCCCGCGAGCAACTGTTTGTGACAAGCAAGCTTTGGAACGGCGCACATGGTTATCACGAGACCTATGCCGCGTTCGAGAAAACGCTGGAGGATCTGCAGCTGTCTTATCTCGACTTGTATCTGATCCACTGGCCGAATCCTGTGAGCGTGCGTGACTGCTGGAAAGAAAAGAATGCCGAATCATGGCTTGCGATGGAGGAGCTGCTTCAGGCGGGAAGAATCCGTGCGATCGGTGTGAGTAACTTCATGCCGCGGCATCTTGACGCGCTGCTCGAAACGGCAAAGATTATACCCGCCGTCGATCAGATTAAACTTTGCCCCGGCATCACGCAACCGGAGACGGCAGACTACTGTACAGCCCGCAATATATTGCTCGAGGCCTACAGCCCACTCGGACAAGGCAGCGCACTCGACGATGAAACGATCGCCGGTATTGCAAAAAGGCATGCAAAAACTCCCGCGCAGATTTGCGTGCGCTGGAGCTTGCAGATGGGCTTTTTGCCGCTGCCAAAATCGCTGCACGCGCAGCGAATCCGGCAAAATGCAGATGTTTTTGATTTTGAGCTGAGCGCGCAGGAGGCGGACGCGATCGCCAGGCTGAAAAATGTCTGCGGCGTCGTAAAGGATCCCGACACTGTGAATTTTTAGTTGGAAACTACCTGTATTTAATAAGCACCGGCTGGGTTTGAACTCTGCATTGACTGGCAAACAAAAGGCCGCGCACAGTAAAAAGCGCCCCTGTCAGGGGGCGCTTTTTTGTTAAAATTTCAGCGCCGCCGCAGCGACGGGATGCCCGCGGCGCCGAGCGCCGCGCAGATGAGCAGCAGGATGCCCGCGCCCGCGAGATAATGGAGCTGCGTGCCGATGTGGAAATTGACGGCCTCGACATAGGCCACCATGCCCACGCGCAGCAGGACCGTCAGCAGCAGCCCGAGCAGCAGCACGGCCTGCATCGTATCGGACGACAACGGCTTCTTCAGTTCCCGGCAGGCCTTGCCGAAACGCCGCACGAAAAGCACCGCAAAGGCCAGCAGCGCCGGGAAGATCGCGGCGCGGTAGACCCATGTGACGGCGGTGAGGGCATATCCCGTGAGCTTCTGCGCCGTGGAGAAGAGCGGCTGCGCGGTGCCGTAGACCGCGATGTTGCTCGCTTTCGTGCGGGTGTAGGCCTCCCACGGCGCGGCCTGCTCCGGCGTCGCATAGCTCAGCGGCGCGAAGGGGGAGCACTGCTCGAACAGCAGCAGCGCCCTGAAGGAGCTGCCCGCCTCGGCGAGCGTGGGGGACAGATAGCTCGGGTCGTACGGCGTCACCATGCCGCTCGAAATGGGCGACGACGCGCTCTCGCCGTTGCGCGTGAGGCGCCCGTCGTCGAGCGCCGCGTTGATGTCGGCGGCGAGCTGCGCGAAGAACGCCTGCTTTTGCTGCGCCGTCGTCGCGAGCCCCGCGTCGTACGCCGCCTTCTGCACCATGAAGAAAAAGCCGCCGTGGTTGAATTCGCGCGTCTGCGGGTCGCCGTAGCCGGCGTAGTATGCGCCGCCGTCGAGGTATTTTCCGAGCTGTGCCGCGAGCGGCACGGCGGCATAGATCCTCTCGCGGGTCTCGTAGCAGACGAAATTGGCCTCGTGGGGCAGGTCGTCGTCGGCGCTGCGCATCGCCTCGAGCGCGTCGACGAATTCCGGCGCGCTGATCTCGTTCGCGATGAAGCGGCCGTAATAGCGATAATTCATATAGCAGTAGGCGCCTGTGACACAAAGGCAGACCGCCGCGAGCACGGCGGGGGCCGCGAGCCCGGCGATGCGGCGGCGCACGGGGGCGCTTTTGTCAAACAGGACGAACAGGATGTAGACGAGCGATGCCGCCGCCGCATAGGGGACCATCCAGACGCCGTCTTCCTTCGTGATGTACGTCAGGCCGAGCCCCAGACCCGCCGCGGCTGCAAAGCCGATGCGCGCGGAGAGCCGGTCGCGCCAGCGCAGGCAGAAGCCGAGCATGCCGCCGAAAAACAGCAGCGCGAGCGGCTGCGTGATGCTGTCGCGGTACAGGCGCAGCGTCGCCGTCGCATAGCTGTAAGGCGACAGCCACAGCACCGCGAAGAACAGCAGACGCTGCCAGCGCGCTTCGACAAGGCGCCCGCCGGCCGCGCGGCAGCAGACGGCGCAGGCGGCGAGATACAGGAGCTGGTTGCCGATGAGATAGGGGATGCCCAGTGTGTGCAGCAGCGCGAGCCACACCGAAAAGAACATGTTTTTCGTCAGCGTCAGCCAGGTGTACGCGCCCAGCCATTCGCCCCGCTCGATCGACTGCGCCGCGGCGAGCAGCCACTCGTCGTCGATGGGCGCGCTGCCGGGAAAGACGGTGATCATCTGGAAAGAGCACAAAAAAAGCTTCCCGGCGATGAGCGCGAACAGCAGCGCGCAGAACCACCGGGGCGACAGGTCGCCGCGGCCTGTCAGCTTCGGGCTTGAGGACATCGACATCGTTACGCCTCCGGGATGCTTTTCAGAACTGTTCCACGCGCAGGACATGCGCGTTTGTGGCGCGCGCACAGCGCACGCCGCCGTCGGAATCCTCGAAGATGACCGTCTCGTCGGGCGCCGCGCCGAAGCGCGCCATCGCGAGCAGGAAGCCCTCGGGATCGGGCTTGACGTGGCGGACGTCCTCCTGGCACACGAGCAGGTCGAACGAGGCTTCGCGCTTGAAATACCGCAGCACGTCGAGCGCGTTGCGGCGGGAGGCCGTCGTGACGACCGCGGTCGCGCAGGGGGGACGCACCGCCGCGATGTAGTCGAACAGCGCCGCGTTTTCGCGCGCCTCGCCGAGATAATCCGCATAGCGCGCCTGCTTCGTCTCGTGGATGGCGCGGATGAGCGCCGGCGTCGGATCCTTCACGAACAGCGGCAGGAAATCGGAAAAGTGCCGGCCGAAAAATTCCGCGCGGAAGCGCTCCTCGTCGACCGCGCACCCGCACGCGAGAAACGCCGCGCGGTAAGCCCGGAAGTTGACTTCCTTCGTGTCGAACAGCGTCCCGTCGAGATCAAAGACCGCAAGTTTTGTTTTCATCGCCGCCCCCAAACAGATCGATGACGTCGTTGACGACGAGCAGGAACCCCGCGTAAAAGGCGGGGAAGCGGGCCTCGTCCTTCTCCAGCTTGTACGGCAGCAGCCGCAGCCAGTTGACGATCTCGTGATAGAAGATCGCGCGCACGTCGCGCGCGGAGAAATGCTCGAACAGATAGGCCTTGTATTTTTCGTAGAGATACTGATAGCTCGCCGAGCGGGTGAAAATGTAGGTGATCTCGTTGCGCTCGACCTTCGCCGCTTCGGTGCGCATGTAGAATTCGTAATTGCCGTGCAGCGACTGGAGCATCTTGCCGTAATCGATAAAGGGTGTGTCGAGGATGTTGCCGCCGTTGGGGTCGATGATGTAGTAGTCGGGCCGCCGGCCGTCGCTGTAGCAGACGATGTTGTCGACCGTCAGGTCGCCGTGAATGGAGCAGACCTCGCAGCCGGCGAACACCTCGCGCAGCGCGTCGGGCGACAGATACCGCTCGATGAGCGGAAGGTTTCGGTATTCGCGGCCGTTGACGACGACCCGGTCGTAGCCGCCGAGCTGGCGCAGCGCCTTTGACTCGTGCAGCCTGCGCAGATTCTCGGTGACTTTCTTTTCGATATAGGCGTCGATCTCCTCGGGATCTGCCGGGCGGCGATCGGTGTGGACGCCGGCGCGCACGGCCTCGAGGACCTCCAGCAGCACGCGCAGGCTGTCCTCGTGCTTGGACGAATGGATGTAATTGAAAAAGCTCACGCTCGCGGGATCGTACCGCATGTCGTAGCAGTAGTAGCCGTCGCCCTCGCGGATGCCGGCGATCTGCGGCACAGGCAGCGACGCCGCGTGCGCGCCGATCCATTCCACCTGCTCGCGCAGTTTGGTGCAGTCCTTTGAAAAGGCGTATTTGCGATAAAAGGTGCTGGTCGGATCCATGCACAGCAGCGTCGTCGCGTAGCTGCCGCCCGACAGGTTCTGCAGCACGTTGACGTCGCGGTTGAGCTCGAGATATTTCTGGATGAAATCGCGCTTTTCGCCTGAAAAATACAGGTCGAGAAATTCGAGCCGGTCGTCCTCGTGGATCTGGGGCAGCAGCTTGTGCACGGACAGCTCCTGCGGCGCGGCCGACCGCCCCGCGCGCCGCCGCAGCAGCGTCATGAGCCCCGCCGTGAGCAGCAGCGCCGCGAGCGTCGCGAGCATGTACAGCGAGAACCAGCGGTTCATCGCCTGCCCGCCGACGGTGCCGGCGAGAGAGCTTTTGAGGCTCGAGGGCGAAAAGAGCGTCACGATGACGTCCGTGAGGCTCGTCTGCGCCGCCGTCGCCGTCAGAAAAAGCGAGATGACCTTGTACGACGCGATGTAAAAGGCCCACATGACCGCCGTGTTGAACAGCAGCCGCAGCTTGCCGACGGCGCGGTAGACATCCTTGACGGATTCGATGCAGGTCCACAGAAAGAACAGCAGACTGAACTCGATATGCCGGTTGAAGATTGAGCAGACGGACTTCACCGCCTGCTTGACGGAGCGGTTGAAGGCGATGGCGACGGCGAACGCCGCGAGCAGCACGAGCGTGAACACCGCGTACCACTGCAGCGCCGCGGCGAGCGCCGCGTTCGCGGGATGCACGAGCCGCAGCACGAAAAAGATGAGGCAGACGCTCGGGATGTCGAAGCAGTAGTCGATGAGCGTCGTCGACAGCGCGAGCGCGAAGCCGTTTTCAAGCTTGCGGCCCAGCAGCAGCGCGCGGATGACATCGCCGATGCGCAGCGGCAGGAAGAAGTTGACGGTGTAGCCCGTCGACAGCGACCAGAGCAGCAGATCCTGCGGCGGGTTCTCGTAGACCCGGATGAGCTGGCCCCAGCGCAGCGAACGGAAATAGTGGCCCGCCGCGAGCAGCAGCACCGCCGACACGAAAAGAACGCTCTTCATCACAGCAGCTCCTTGAACGCGGCGTCGTCCCTTGCCGCGAGATATTCGTCCGGAACGCCGAAGGGGATGTGCAGCCCGACGGGGAAGCTGCGGATATCGAGTCCGTCGGCGGCCATGCCGTTGTAGACGCCGCTGACGAAAAATTCCTTATAGCTGCACGCGTGCAGATAGCGCCCGGCATAGGTCTCGAACAGCGCTTTGTTTTTGAAATAGTAGACGCCGCAGATGGCGCGGTCGCTCGCCGGGACCTTTTCAACGGTGCCGGTGATGCGCCCGGCAGCGTCGAGCGTGAGATAGCTGTACAGCGGCGCGCGGGACGAAAACGTCAGCAGCGCGCCGTCCGGCGCAGAAAAATCGCCCGCCGCGAGGAAATCCGTGAACGGGCGGCAGGTAAAGATGTGGTCGCAGTCGTTGAACATGACGGGGCTGTCGTCCGCAATGCCGCGCACGCCCTCGAGGCAGGTGAGCACGGCCCCGTTGAGCACATGGTCGAGCGCGACGACGCGCGCGTCCGGAAAGAACGCGGCGATCTTCCGGTCGATGCCGTAGCGCTCGATGTGTTCGCGCAGCACGACGAAGGTCAGGCTCCTGAGCGGCGCGTATTTCTCGATGGACCGCGCGGCCCAGTAAAAAAACGGGCGTCCCTGGATGTCGATGAGCGGCTTCGGCACGTCGAAGCCGAGCGCCGAAAAACGCGAGCCGCTGCCGCCCATGGGCATGATGAGGTGCGCTTTATCCTGCATATGCGCTCACTCCTGTACTTCTTTTTCGGGATAGATCCGGCGGAAGCCGTACCGTTCGACGGGCTTCGCGCGGAAGTCCTGCGTGAACAGCGAGCGCCGCGCGAAGACGTACCGCAGCAGCATGCGGAAGATCTGCCGGGCCTGCCGGAAGGGCTTCGCGTTGGAGATCTGGTCCTCCTCGCGCCACGAGATCGGGCAGAAGCGCACGCGCCTTTTGCGGTCATAGAGATAAAGCAGGCTCTGGCAGTTGAAGATGAGGCTGTCGTAAAAGCGCAGATGGACGCCGTCGGCGAAAACGGCCGTGCGGTAGAGGTTGAGCCCCGCGCCGATATCCCGCACGCGCCGCAGCGTCATGACGCTGAACAGCGCGTTGAACACATGGTTGCCGAGGCGCCGCCCCGCCGAATAGCCCGGCGTCACCGAGCCCCGCATAAAACGGGAACCGAGCACCGCGTCGCACGCGCGGTATTCGCCGCTTTCGAGCAGCGGCAGAAAATCGTCGAGCCGCCCCTGATCGTCGCCGTGGAAGACGATGAGATAGTCGTACCCGTTGTCGAGCGCGTACTGGATGGCGACCTTGTGCGAGCCGCCGAGGTTGTAGTTGTCGTCGTTGCGAAGCAGCGACACGGGCACGGGCAGCGCGTGCGCGCGCAGATAGTCGGTGACCGCCTGCTCGCTCGCGTCGGTGCTGCGGTTGTTGACGACGATGGCGGCCGTGATGTACCGCGCCGCGCCCCCCTGCAGCTGCGCGAGCACGCGGGGGATCTGTTTTTCGCAGTTGTACATGGGGATAAACAGCAGGATGCGGTCCATGGCCCGTCCGATCCGCGCTTGCGCCCGGCGAAGCGCTTTGTTATATTGAATTTATTCTATCACAAACCCGCGCCGCAGACAACCGCGGCGCCGCGCGGCGCCCGCCCCGCTTTTGGACAATCCGGGCGATTTGTCCGTGTTTTTGCGCGCGCCGGCATGGTATACTGTTTTATTATCAAAAAAGGATGAGGTCACCCTATGCCGTTTATCGAATTCAAAGACGTCAAAAAGATCTACCGCATGGGCGAAGTCGATATCCCCGCGGCGGACGGCGTCAATTTTGTCGCCGAAAAGGGCGAGTTCGTCGTCATCGTCGGGCCCAGCGGCGCCGGCAAGACGACGGTGCTCAATATGCTCGGCGGCATGGACAGCTGCACGTCGGGGGAGATATGGCTCGACGGGCAGGAGATCAGCCGCTGCAACGAGCGCCAGCTCACCGAGTACCGCCGCCACGACGTCGGCTTCGTCTTTCAGTTTTACAATCTCGTGCAGAACCTGACGGCGCGCGAAAACGTCGAGCTCGCGTCGGACATCTGCCGCGATCCGCTCGCGCCGGACGAGGTCCTCGCGCAGGTGGGGCTCGCGCAGCGGGCCGACAATTTCCCCGCGCAGCTGTCCGGCGGCGAGCAGCAGCGCGTCGCCATCGCGCGCGCGCTCGCGAAAAACCCGAAGCTGCTGCTGTGCGACGAGCCGACGGGCGCGCTCGATTACCGCACGGGCAAGCATGTGCTCAAGATCCTGCAGGACACCTGCCGCGACACGGGCCGCACCGTCGTCGTCATCACCCATAACCAGGCCTTCACCGCCCTCGCCGACCGCGTCATCGAGATCAACAGCGGCAAGGTCTCCCGCATGTACACGAACGACGCGCCCGCGAGCGCCGACACGATCGAATGGTGAACATGAAGACACGCACATTCAACAAGGACATACGCCGCTCGATCGCCAAAAGCTTCGGGCGGTTCATCGCGATCGTCGCCATCGTGGCGCTGGGCGCCGGCTTCTACGCGGGCCTGAACGCCGTCGCGCCCGACATGCGCGACACGGTCGACAAGTATTACGACGACACCAACATGATGGACGTCCGCCTGCTGTCGACGCTCGGCTTCAGCGAGGAGGACGTCGACGTGCTGCGCGACACCGAGGGCGTGTCGGCCGTGCAGCCGGGCTATTTCGTTGACGTCCTGTCGACCATCGGCGACAAGCAGCAGGCCGTGCGTCTGCACAGCCTTCCTGAGGGCGCGGCGGACGGCGGCGATTTTCTCAACCGCCCCGTCCTTGTCGAGGGCCGCTATCCCGAGGCGGACGACGAGTGCCTGCTCGGGCGCAGCAACCTCGACGTCGAGGGCATCGCGCTCGGCACCGTCATCGAACTCGACGACAGCGACGGCACGCTCGGCGACAACCTCAAGGTGACGCGCTTCACCGTCGTCGGTATCGTCGAATCCTCCTATTATCTCTCTTTTTCGCTGGGCAGCACGGACATCGGCAGCGGCACGATCACGCACTATCTCTACGTTCCGCAGGATGCCTTCTGCACGGAAGTCTACACCGACATCTATCTCGCCGTCGCCGATGCGAAGGCGCTCAACACCTTCTCGCAGGCGTACGACGACAAGGTCAAAACGGTGACCGATCGTCTGGAAGAGACCGCCGGCGTGCGCGAGGGTGTGCGCTACGAGAGCGTGTACCTTGAGGCGTACAACAAGATCGCGGACGCGCAGAAGGAGCTCGACGAGCAGCGCGAAAAGCTCGACCGCGAGCTCTACAACGCCCGCAAAAAGCTGAACGACGCCCAGACGCAGCTCGACGCCGGCGCGGCGCAGCTCGACGCCGGCGCGGCGTCCGTCGCGCAGGCGCAAAAGGAGCTCGACGCGAAGAGCGCCCAGCTCGACGCGCTCGAAGCGCAGTACCAGCAGGGCGTCGCCGCGCTCGAGCCCTACAAGACGCAGTACGACACCGCATACGCGGCGTATGCGGCGCAGCTCGCCGCCTGGCAGACCGGCATGGACGCATGGCAGACCGCCCGCGATGCGCTCGACGCGCAGCCGGCGCCCCACGACCCCGACGCCGAAGCGGCGCTCACCCAGCGCAAGGCGGTGCTCGACGCGACGAAAGCGGCGCTCGATGACAGCTATAACAATACGCTCGCACCCTGGAAGGCCCAGCTCGACGAACAGTCGGCGCCGCTCGCCGAGCTGCGGGCGTCCCTCGACGCCGGCCGCGCGCAGATCACGGCGGCGCAGGCCAAGATCGACGACAGCAGCGGACAGATCGCCGCCGGCCGCGCGTCGATCGAAAGCTCCCGCGCAGCGCTCGCCGACGGCTGGAACGACTATTACGCCCAGAAGGCGGACGCGGAGCAGCAGCTCGCCGACGCCGAGGACAAGCTCACCGAGGCGCGGCAGAAGCTCAGCGACATCGAGGAAGCGAAGTGGTATGTGCTCACGCGCGACGAAAACGTCGGCTTCGCGAGCTTCAAATCCGACGCCGACCGCATGGCGGCGCTCGGCACGGTCTTCCCGGTGCTCTTCTTCCTCGTCGCGGCGCTCGTCGCGCTCACGACGATGACGCGCATGGTCGAGGAGGAGCGCGTGCTCATCGGCACATATAAGGCGCTCGGCTACGACAGCGCGAAGATCATGAAGCGCTACGTCGATTACGCGCTGTTTGCGACAGTTGCGGGCGCGGCCGCGGGGGTCGCGGTCGGCTTTGTGACCCTGCCCGTCGTCTGCTGGAACTCCTACAGGCTCCTCTACACGGCGCCCGACGTTCTGCTGCCCTACCGCGTCGGCCTCGCGGCGCAGGGCCTCTGCGCGTCGCTCGTGTGCACGCTCGGCGCGACGTGGTCCGCCTGCCGGACGGCGCTCGCCGAATATCCGTCGACGCTCATGCTGCCGAAGGCGCCCAAGCCCGGCAAGCGCATCCTGCTCGAGCGCATCGGCTTTATCTGGAACCGCCTGAGCTTCATCGGCAAGGTCACCTGCCGCAATCTGTTCCGCTACAAGAAGCGCCTCGTCATGACGGTCGTGGGCATCGCCGGCTGCACCGGGCTGATGCTCACGGGCTTCGGCATCAAGGATTCCGTCTCGGGCATCCTGCACAACCAGTACGACGAGCTGTACAGCTACAACACCGTCGCGTCCGTCGACGCGCCCGACGGGATGTCCGAGCGGGCAAAGGCCGTGCTGGAGGACAAGACGGTCTTCAGCGACTATCTGCTCGCCCGCGAAAAATCCATCGACCTGCAGAAGACGGGGAGCGGCGGCGAGAAGACCGTCTACCTGTTCGTGCCGGAAGATGCGGGGCGGCTGGAGGATTTCATCCTGCTGCGCAGCCGCACGACGAAACAGGCGGTCGCGCTCGCCGACGATACGGCCGTGCTGACCGAAAAGGCGGCGAAGCTGCTCGGCGTGCAGCCCGGCGACTCCGTCAGCTTCGAGATCGCCGACGGCAAGACCGTGGACGTCGTCGTGGGCGGCATCACCGAAAACTATATCTACAATTACCTCTACATGTCGCCGCAGCTGTACGAAAAGCTGGCGGGCGAGGCCCCCGAATACAACATGCTCATGGGCAAGGGCCTCGCGCAGGACGAGACCCAGCGCAAGGCCCTGTCCGACCGCATGCTCGACCTGCCGGAATTTTCGACCGTCACATTCACCTCCGAGATCAGCGCGAAATTCGACGACATGATCGAGACGCTCAATTACGTCGTCGCCGTGCTCATCTTCTGTTCGGCCGCGCTCGCCTTTGTCGTGCTCTACAACCTGACGAACATCAATGTGACGGAGCGGACGCGCGAGCTCGCGACGCTCAAGGTGCTCGGCTTCCACAACCGGGAGACCGCGGCGTACATCTACCGCGAGACGGGCATCCTGACGCTCATGGGCGCCGTGCTGGGGCTCGGCCTCGGCGTCATCATGCACGCCTTCGTCATCAAGACCGTCGAGGTCGACCTCGTCATGTTCGGCCGCAATATCCGGCCGATGAGCTTCCTTTTCAGCTTTGCGCTCACGCTCGTGTTCTCCGTCGTCGTCGACATCGCGATGTACGGCAAGCTCCGGCGCATCGACATGGTCGAGAGCCTCAAATCCGTCGACTGAGTTCTTCCGCAGAGGGCCGCGCCCGGACGGCTGTCCGCAAAAAAACCGAAGCTCCCGCCTGCGGCGCGCAGGCGGGAGCTTTTTCATGACGCGCGCCGCGCGGCGAAGCCGTGCGCGGAAGCGCGCCCCCGTTCACCGGGACGGCGCATCGGCGCATCGGGATCCGGCCGGGGGATCCTGCCGCCCGCGCCGTCAAAGATAGCGGTCATTCAAAATATCGTTTTCATCAAAATCGAAATGGGGATTGTTCCGCAGCGCCAGACCGAAGGCGGGCCTGTGCAGTATCGCGCGCACTTTTTCCGAATCCTTCCAGCTCTCGAACGTATCGAATTCCTCTTTTGTTATCTTATGATATTCCGGCGCGCTCACGGCCCCGGTGAGGACCTCCATCGCATAAAGCCGATCGGAGAATTTGCCGACCGACACCCAGTTTCCCGTTTTCAGCCTTGTAAAGTCCCTGTAATTCACAGTCTGCCGTCCTGTCCTTTTCCGCAGGGCCCGATCCGCGGGCGATGCGCATTTCAGCCCCCGCTTTCCGCTCTGCATCTGAAGACAGTATAGCATATCGGGCCGCCGCGCGGCGGGGCGCTCCGCCTTTTGCGCGGCCTTTTTGATGCGCGTGCGCCCGCTGCGGCGCGGCGCGGATAAAACCCGCTTCTCCGGCAGACCCTACTTCCGGTAGAGAGTGCTGCGATTCCGTAGAGCGGCGGCGCCGAAGAATGGGTTGCCTTGCGGGCACCGGCGTGGTAGCATGGACGAAGTCAGCCGGCCCGCATCCCGGGGCGGCGCGTAACGCAAGGAGAAGATCTATGATCAGGCTTTACACGGATACTTCGGCGAACCTCCCGGCGGAACTCATCCGAAAATACGCCGTCGGCGTCATCCCTTTTTCCTATACGGTGGACGGGGAGCCGGCCGACTATTCCGCAGAGACCGATTTTGACGGAAAAAAGTTCTACGGCGCCATGCGCGCGGGCGCGGACGTCCGCACGTCGATGGTCAACGTGTCCGATTTTCTCGGGCGCTTCGAGGCCGACGTCCTCGCCGGCGACAGCGTGCTGTACGTCGGCATGTCGGGCGGCATCAGCGGGACGGCGAATTCCGCCGCCGTCGCCGTACAGGAGCTGCGGGAGCGCCATCCGGGCGCCTGCGTCGAGGCGATCGACACCTTTGCGGCGTCGCTCGGCGAGGGCCTGCTCGTGCTGCGGGCCGCCGAGATGATCGCGCGCGGCGACGCGTTCGGCGATGTCGCGGCCGACATTTCCGCGCGCCGCCATACGATGTGCCAGTATTTTACGGTCGACGATCTCGAATACCTCAAAAAGGGCGGCCGCATCAGCGGCGCCGCCGCGCTCATCGGCAACCTTCTCGGCATCAAGCCGATCCTCAAGGGGGACGAAGCGGGCCGCATCGTCCTGTGCGGAAAAACGCGGGGCAGCGAGCGGGCGCTCGCGCATCTCGCCGAGAAATACGCGTCGCTCGCCGAGGACAGGACCGCCCGCATCGGCATCGCGCATGCGGACAACGAGGCGGGCGCGGCCTCGCTGCTCGCGTCGCTGAAAAAGTGCGGCTTCGCGGGGGAGTGCGTCACGGTGTTCTACGAGCCTGTGACGGGCGGGCATGTCGGCCCCGGGACGGTGGCGCTTTTCTTCCCCGGGACCGAAAAATAGCCGGGCGGGGCAGGGGACGTTTTTTCGGCGCGGGAACGGACGCTGTCCGCTCCCGCGCTTTGCTGTTTTGCCGGGGCCGCTCCCGCGGCCCTGCCTGCGGGCGGAAGCGGCGGCGCCGCGGTGCGCGGGCGGGAAACGGCGTCCGCAAAGTTAGCACTCAAAAAATAAGAGTGCTAATAATTAATAAATAATTCATAAAATCAATCAATAAAATTCACAGCTTGCGCTTATGATAAAGCATGCGAAACAATCAGAAGAAGGGCCATCCTGTTCAGGGAGGTAGAAGCTTATGAATACGAACAAATATACGCAGAAGACGCTCGAAGCGATCGAGAGCGCGCAGACCTGCGCTGCGGAGCACAACAACCAGCTCATCGAGCAGCAGCACATCTTTTATGCGCTGCTCACGCAGGACAAGGGCCTGATCCCCCAGCTGCTGACGAAATGCGGCGTCAATGAAGACGGCGCGCGCGCGGCGGCGCAGCGGGCGGTCGACGCCCTGCCGCAGGTGACGGGCACGGCGCGCGAGGCGGGCAAGATCTATATCGCCGCCGACGTCGACGCGGCGCTCGCGCAGGCGGAGCGCATCGCCGAGAACATGCGCGACGAGTATGTCTCGGTCGAGCACGTTTTCCTTGCGCTGCTGTCGGCGCCGAACCGCGCGCTCAGCGAGCTCTTCCGCAGCCTCGGCATCCGCAAGGACGACGTCATGTCGGCGCTCGCCGACGTGCGCGGCAACCAGCGCATCACGAGCGACACGCCGGAGGACACCTACGAGGCCCTCAGGAAATACGGCGACGATCTCGTGGAGCGCGCGCGCCAGAACAAGCTCGACCCCATCATCGGCCGCGACGAGGAGATCCGCAACGTCATCCGCATCCTGTCGCGCAAAACGAAGAACAACCCCGTGCTCATCGGCGAGCCGGGCGTCGGCAAGACGGCCATCGCCGAGGGCCTCGCGCAGCGCATCGTGCGCGGCGACGTGCCCGCGTCGCTGAAGGACAAGACCATTTTCTCGCTCGACATGGGCTCGCTCATCGCGGGCGCGAAGTTCCGCGGCGAATTCGAGGAACGCCTCAAGGCGGTGCTCGCCGAGGTCAAGAAGAGCGACGGCCGCATCATCATGTTCATCGACGAGCTGCACAACATCGTCGGTGCGGGCAAGACCGAGGGCGCGATGGACGCCGGCAATCTGCTGAAGCCCATGCTCGCGCGCGGCGAGCTGCACTGCATCGGCGCGACGACGCTTGACGAGTACCGGCAGTACATCGAAAAGGATCCGGCGCTCGAACGCCGCTTCCAGCCGGTCATGGTCAATGAGCCGAGCGTGGAGGACACCATCTCCATCCTGCGCGGTCTGAAGGAGCGCTACGAGGTCTTCCACGGCGTCAAGATCACGGACGGCGCGATCATTGCGGCGGCGACGCTGTCCGACCGCTATATCAGCGACCGCTTCCTGCCCGACAAGGCCATCGACCTCGTCGACGAGGCGTGCGCCATGATCCGCACCGAGATGGACTCGATGCCGACAGAGCTCGACGTCATCTCGCGCCGCATCATCCAGCACGAGATCGAAGAGGCGGCGCTCAAAAAGGAGAGCGACGCGCTGTCGAAGGAGCGCCTCGCGGTCATCGAGAAGGAGCTCGCGGACATGCGCGCGCAGTTCCGCGCGATGAAGGCCCAGTGGGAGAACGAGAAGATCTCCATCGGCAAGGTGCAGAAGCTGCGCGAAAAGCTCGAGGACGTCAACGCCCAGATCGAGAAGGCGCAGCGCGAGTATGACCTCAACAAGGCGGCGGAGCTCAAGTACGGCGAGCTGCCGAAGATCCAGAAGGAGCTCGAGGCGAGCGAGAAGGCGGCGGCCGAAAAGAAGGAAAAGAACACGCTGCTGCGCGACAAGGTCACCGACGAGGAGATCGCCCGCATCGTGGAGCGCTGGACCGGCATCCCGGTCGCGCGCATTCTCGAGGGCGAGCGCGACAAGCTGCTCAATCTCGACAAGATCCTGCACAAGCGCGTCATCGGCCAGGACGAGGCCGTCGACCGCGTCTGCGACGCCATAATCCGCTCGCGCGCCGGCATCAAGGACCCGAACCGCCCCATCGGTTCGTTCCTGTTCCTCGGCCCGACGGGCGTGGGCAAGACCGAGCTCGCGAAGACGCTCGCCGAGAGCATGTTCGACGACGAGCACAACCTCGTGCGCATCGACATGAGCGAATACATGGAGAAATACTCCGTCTCGCGCCTGATCGGCGCGCCTCCGGGATACGTCGGCTATGAAGAGGGCGGCCAGCTCACCGAAGCGGTGCGCCGCAAACCCTACTGCGTCGTGCTGTTCGACGAGATCGAAAAGGCGCACCCCGACGTCTGGAACGTGCTGCTGCAGGTGCTCGACGACGGCCGCATCACCGATTCGCAGGGCCGCACGGTCGATTTCAAGAACACCATCATCATCTTCACGTCCAATATCGGTTCCTCGTTCCTGCTCGACGGCATCGACGCGGCGGGCAACATCACCGAAGAGGCGCGGCAGAGCGTCCTCTCTCAGCTCAAGGGCACCTTCCGCCCCGAGTTCCTCAACCGCATCGACGAGATCGTTTTCTACAAGCCGCTGACCAAAGAGGACATCTCCAAGATCATCGTGCTGCAGATCAGCGATCTCAACCGGCGCCTGGCCGACCGGCAGGTCTCCTGCGAGCTCACCGACGCCGCGAAGACCTACGTCATCGACAACGGCTATGACCCCGTGTACGGCGCGCGCCCGCTGCGCAGATTCCTGCAGCAGCGCGTCGAAACGCTCATCGGCCGCAAGCTCATCGCCGACGAGGTGCAGCCGGACACCAGGCTCGTCGTCGATTACGACAAGGACAAGGACGCGCTGTACATCCGGTAAGCGCGAAAAAGCCCCCGCATCCGCGGGGGCTTTTTTATGCGGCAGGGGCCTCAGAACGGGCCCCAGCCGATCTTGACGAAGAACAGCAGGAACGCGCAGCTGACGGCGGCGAGCACCGCCTGCAGCTTCCACGTCCACCGGAACCATTTGGCATAGGAGACGTTGATGATGCCCAGCGCGATGAGGAGCATCGAATTGGTCGGGTAAAACAGATTGGTGAATCCGTCGCCGAACGCGTAGGCCTGCACGAGCGTCTGGCGCGTGATGCCGACGAGGTCGGCGAGCGGCACCAGCAGCGGCATCATGAGGAAGGCCTTGGCGGACGCGGAGCTGACGAAAAACTCGAGGATCAGCACGAACACGTAGATGAGCAGCACGCAGGTGTACGGCCCGAGCCCGCTGAGCAGGCCGTAGACCCGGTAAAGGATGGTGTCCATGATGCCGCCCTCGACGAGGATCTGCTTTGCGCTCATCGCGAGGATAATGAACAGCGAGCAGGGCAGGATGGAGAGCATGCCGCTGCCGAAGTCCCGCAGCAGGCCGCCCCGTTCGCCGCTGTAGCCGCTGACGGCGCCCGCCGTCAGCGCGCCGAACGTCATGAGCACCATGAGCACCGGCAGCACGTAATCCGACAGCGCCGTGAACCAAAGGCTCAGCAGCACGTAGACGACGACCGGCAGCAGGCTGCACACGAAAATGCGCGTGCCCTTTGCGACGCGCGCGTCGAGCGCCACCGGGTCGTCCGGATTGTAGGCGAAGCGGGCGCGGCGCTCCTTGTCGCTTTCGTACAGCGCCGAACGCTTCGGATCCGCTTCGATCTTTTTCGCGTACCGCGTCAGAAAGAACAGGAAGATGCCGTAGACCACGGCGAAATAGACAAGCCGCCAGCCGATGCCCGAAAAGGTCGGCAGCCCCGCGAGATTCTGGGCGATGCCGATGGTGAAGACGTTGACGGTGCCCGCGGCGAAGCCCATGCCGACGGCGAGCAGCGTCATGCCGACGCCGACGAAGGTGTCCCAGCCGAGCGCCAGCGCCAGCGCGACGCCGATGGGCACGAGCGGCACCGTCTCCTCCATCATGCCGACGAAGGAGCCCATCGCCATGCATACGAGCACCGACACCGCCAGCAGGCGGTATTTCGTTTTGCCGAAGCGCGACGCGAGCACGAACATGATGCGCCGCAGGACGCCGCTCTTGTCGAGCACGAGGAAGGCGCCGCCCATGAAGACGAGAAAGACCATGATGACGATCGCGACCGCCGAATCGCCGCTCGCGAAGACCTCGAAGGGCGCCGTGAACCACCGCCACACCGGCAGCTTCGCCTCGCCCGTCTCGCGGTAGGTGCCGTCGACGACCTGCGTGTATCCCTGGGCCGTCACGACGCGGTCGTACGCGCCGCGCGGCAGGATCTGCGTCAGAATGCCCGCGAACAATAGGATCGCGAGCAGGATCGCGGCCGTGCTGAAAAATGTCTTTTTGCTGATGGACAGGCCCTGTTTGTCTTCCATCCGTTTCCTCCCCGGCTATGCTGCATGATAATGCAGCGGTACAACTTTAAACTTATAAAGTATGTATCATTATACATCGCCGCCGCCCGCAATGCAACCGAAAATACATCCGCGCGCGAATTGTGCAATCGGCGCGAAACGTGTATAATCGAAGACAAGGAGATGAGCGACATGCAGACACTGCAGCAGATCATCGACGGCAGCGCGCGCATCGTCTTTTTCGGCGGCGCGGGCGTCTCGACGGAGAGCGGCATCCCCGATTTCCGCAGCGTCGACGGGCTGTACAACCAGACCTACGACTATCCGCCGGAGACGATCCTCAGCCGCACCTTTTTCGAACGCCGCCCGGAGGAATTCTTTCGCTTTTACCGCGACAAGATGCTCGCGCTCGACAAAAAGCCGAACGCCGCGCATCTCAAGCTCGCGGAGCTCGAGCGGGCGGGCAGGCTGACGGCCGTCGTCACCCAGAATATCGACGGGCTGCACCAGGCGGCGGGCAGCAGAACGGTGTACGAGCTCCACGGCAGCGTGCTGCGCAACCACTGCATGCGCTGCGGCAAGGCCTACGACGCGCAGTTCATCAAGAGCAGCGAAGGCGTTCCGCGCTGCGCGTGCGGCGGGATCGTCAAGCCGGACGTCGTGCTGTACGAGGAGAGCCTTGACGGGGAGGTGCTGCGCGCGTCGGTGCAGGCCATCGAGGGCGCGGACACGCTCATCGTCGCGGGCACCAGCCTCACGGTCTATCCCGCGGCGGGGCTCGTGCAGTATTTCCGCGGCCGGACGCTCGTGCTCATCAACCGCGATGTGACGCCCCTCGACGGCAGCGCCGATCTCGCGCTGCGCGGCAAGGTCGGCGAGATCCTCGGAAAGATCACAGTAAACTGACAGGAGAACAGGATGACAGACAGGGAAGAAGCGGCCAAGAACTATTTTCTGCAGGGATACAACTGCGCGCAGGCGGTGCTGCTCGCGTTCGCGGACAAAACGGGACTTTCGCCGCAGCAGTCGGCGGCGTTTGCGTCGTCGTTCGGCGGCGGCATGGGGCGCATGCGCGAGGTGTGCGGCACGGTCAGCGGGATGTTCCTCGCGCTCGGCGCGATCGAGGGCTACAGCGATCCGAAGGACGGCGAGGGGAAGAAGAGACAGTACGAGACCGTCCAGCGGCTCGCCGGGGAGTTCCGCGCCGAAAACGGCTCGATCATCTGCCGGGAGCTGCTCGCGGGGCCCGCATCCACGGCGCCGACGCCCGAGGAGCGCACCGCCGCGTATTATAAAAAGCGCCCGTGCGCCGACCTCGTCGCCTGCGCGGCCGGCATCCTCGAGCGCTATCTTGAAAAATCGAAATAACAAAGGAAAGAGGAAAAACGAATATGGGATTGTTTGCAAAGAAGACGATCGTCAGGGTGAAATGCCTCGGCGTGCGCGCGGGAGAGCAGCCGAAGGCCGTCAACAACACGATCTACTGCCTGCTGCTGGAATACAGCGACGGCACGCGGGGCGTTGTGGACTGCGACGCGAAAAGCGTCGCGCAGTATGTGCAGTATCTGAAGATGGACTGAAAAAAGGCGCCGCGCGGATGCGCGGCGCCTTTTTGTTTTTTGAAGGCCGCTCAGGTGAGCAGATTGACGACGAACCCCGTCAGCAGGCCGGTGAGCAACAGGATGCCGCACAGCGAGAGGTTCTCCCGCGCGTGCTTGTTGCTGCGCAGCAGCACGAGCAACCCGATGCCGGAATTGACCGTCAGGCCCGCGCACAGCGCGCCGAAGGAGATGGCGCCGTCGGTAAAGAGCTGGGTGAGCAGGATGGACGCGCCGCAGCCGGGGATAAAACCGATGAGCGAGGCGACGACGGGCCCCAGCAGCGCCTTGCCGGCGAGCAGCGCGGCGAGCGTCTCCTCGCCGATGAGCAGAAGGGCGATGTTGATGACGATGACGGAGCCGAAAATGAACAGGAAGCTTGTCAGCGTGTGATGCAGCGCCGTGCGCAGGATACCGTGCTCGCAGCACTCGCGGTCGCAGTGGGCGTGCATCTCGTCGTGCGCCTCAAAATGCTCCTCCTCGGAGGGGCGCTTGTGCAGCGTGTCGATGAGCAGACCCGCGCAGGCGGCGACGACGAATTTTATGCCCAGCAGCGGCAGCGCCCAGGCGCGCCCCGTGTCGGACGCGAGCAGGATGGGCAGCGCCTCGTCGGACGTCGACATGAAGACCGCGGCGAGCGTGCCGAAGGAGATGATGCGCCCCGCGAAAAGATCGGCCGCGCTCACGGAAAAGCCGCACTGCGGCACAAGGCCCGCGGCCGCGCCGATGACGGGGTTCCAGCGCCCGTATTTTGACAGCGCCGCGGTCATTTTATCGCTCGCGCGATGCTCGAGATACTCGATGAACAGATAGGCCGCGAACAGAAACGGCAGCAGCTTGAGGGAATCGATGAGGGCGTCCTTCAGACAGCCCAGCAGCTCGGCAAATAACATGAAAACTCCTTGATGGTGTAAAGAATACGTCTTTAGTATATTTTCATTATACACTGCTTTGTCCAGCCGCACAATGTTAATTTGCGCGCGCGGGCCGCGATTGACCGGGACGGACAGGGATAGTATAATAAAGACAAATCCAATTTGATAAAGGAGATACGGTCATGGCTGTCACGGAAAAGAACGGTACGTTCCTGTCGGGCGACGGAAAAACGCAGATCTACTACAGGCAGTGGACCGACGATGCGGCCGCGCCGCGCGCGATCCTGCAGCTCGCACACGGCATGGCGGAATATATCGGGCGCTACGCGGCGTTTGCGCAGTATATGGCGCGCAACGGCTTCGTCGTCTTCGGCAGTGACCATCTCGGCCACGGCGAGACCGCGAAGCATGCCGGCGGCGAAAAGGGCTTTTTCGCCGACAAAGACGGCTGGTCGCTGCTGCCGGACGACGTGCACACGCTGACGATGCTCGCGAAGAAGGCGTATCCCGGCCTGCCCGTCGTGCTGCTCGGGCACAGCATGGGCTCCTTCATTGTGCGGCTGTACGCCGCGCGCTATTCGAAGGACATCGACGCGCTTGTCGTCATGGGCACGAGCGGGCGCAACCCCGCGGGCGGCGCGGGCATATTCCTGATCAACGTGCTGTCGCTGTTCAAGGGCGAGCATCACCGCAGCCCCTTCATCAACAACGTCGCTTTCGGCGCCTACCTCAAGCGCATCCCCGACGCGAAGACCCCCTTCGACTGGCTGTCGACCGAGCCGGGCAACGTCGAGCGCTATGCGGCGGACGACGACTGCGGCTATCTTTTCACGCTGTCCGGCTACCGCGACCTGATGAAGCTGCTGGGCGAGGTCTCGAAAAAGGACTGGCCCTCAAAGATCCGGGCGGACCTGCCGGTGCTGCTCATCTCGGGCGCGGAGGACCCCGTCGGCAATTACGGCGCCGGCGTGCGCGAGGTGTACGACAGCCTGAAGGCGGCGGGCATGAAGGACGTGACGCTGCGGCTCATCGAGGGAAAACGCCACGAGATCCTCAACGAGGACAACAAACTCGACACGTACGCCGGGCTGCTCGCGTGGTGCAAGGACAAAGCAAAAATCAAGTGATACGGAGAACCCCATGATCCTCGAAGTCAATTCCGTCGCGGTGTCGTTCGGCGCGAACGAGGTGCTGCGCGACGTTTCCTTTCAGGTGCACGAAAAAGAGCGCGTCGCGCTCGTCGGCTACAACGGCTGCGGCAAGACGACGCTGCTGAGCGTCGTCACGGGCGAGCTCGCGGCGTCGTCGGGCAGCTTTGCGCTCAAAAGCAGGGCGACGCTCGGCTATCAGAAGCAGATGTCCTCGCTTGACGCCGCAAAGACGGTCTATGAAGAGATGAAATCCGTCAACGACGCCGACGCGCTGCTCGCGCGCATGAAGCGGCTCGAAGCGACGATGGGCGACGACCCCGCGCTCGTCGCCGAATACGAAGAGGTATCGGCGAAATACGACGCCATCGACGGCTACAACCTCGATTTCAACATTAAAAAGATCCTCAACGGCATGGGCTTTCCGAAGGAAACGCACGACAAGCGCGTCGGCGTCCTGTCGGGCGGGGAGCGCACGCGGCTCGCGCTCGCGAAGCTGCTCATCATGAACCCCGATCTGCTCGTGCTCGACGAGCCGACGAACCACCTCGACATCGATACGCTCGAATGGCTCGAAAGCTTTCTGCTCGGCTACGGCGGGGCGATCCTTGCGGTGTCGCACGACCGCCACTTTCTCGACGCGGTGCCGACGAAGATCGTCGAGATCCAGAACGGGAAGTCCCGCGTCTACAACGGCAATTTCACGGAGTATCTGCGCCAGAAGGAAGAGAACGAGAGGCGCGAGCAGGCGGTCTATGAGCGCACCGAGCAGCTCGCCGAGAAGCTGTCCGACTACGTCGACAAAAACCTCGTGCGCGCGTCGACGTCGAACATGGCGAAGAGCCGCCGCAAGCAGCTCGAGAAGCTCGACCGCACGCCGCCCGAGAATGCGGCGCACGTGAAGATCAAGCTCGCGATCGAGCCGTACGGCGAGCCCTATAAGGAGGTGCTCACGGCGGCCGACCTGTCCGTCCGGGCGGGCGGGCGCGTCCTCATCGAGCATCTCGACCTGACGGTCCTGCGCGGCGAGCGCCTCGCGATCATCGGCGCGAACGGCACGGGCAAGACGACGCTCCTCAAAACGATCCTCGGGAAAAATCCGCCGGCGGCGGGGCGCGTGCGCCTCGGCGGCGGCGTGCGCATCGGCTATCTGGAGCAGAATCTGTCCGCGACGCGCTCGCGGAACCCGCTGTACTATATCTGGGATCTTTACCCTTCGATGGATCAGCTCGGCATCCGCAGCCTTCTCGCGTCGGTGGGGTTCCGCGGCGAGGACGTCTTCAACGACGCGCACGGCCTGTCGGGCGGCGAGCTCGCGCGGCTCAATCTCGCGCGCATCTCGCTCGAACACCCGAATCTGCTCGTGCTCGACGAGCCGACGAACCATCTCGACATCTATACGAAGGACATTCTTTACGATTCCCTGCGTACATACGCGGGCACGATGCTCGTCGTGACGCACGACCGCTATCTCATCGAGTGCATCGACAGCCGCGTGCTCGCGCTTGAGCCCGGCGGCTGGAAGCTGTTTGAGAATTACCGGCAGTACCGCCAGTGGCGGGAGACAGGCGAGGAGCCTGCGCCGGAGAGAGCGGCGCCGGCCGCGGCGGAAGCGCCCAGGGAGGAATCCTCCGCCAGCCAGAAGGAGCAGCGCCGCGAGCGCGCAAAGGAGCGCGAGCGGAAGACCGCCCTCGAAAAGCGCATCGCCGAGCTCGAAAGCGACGTCTTCTACATGGAAGAGGACATGAAAAAGCCCGAGATCACGAGCGACTATATCAAACTGTCCGAGCTATCGGGCAGGCTCGACGCCGCGCGCGACGAGCTGGCGGTCCTTTCCGACGAATGGCTGGAGAAATTCGCCGACGACTGAGAAAAGCGGAAAATGAAAGGCGGACGCAATGGGCGGACGATATACAGACGACAACGCCGCGGTCATCGACGGCTGGGTCGAGCGGGGCTGGGAATGGGGAAAGCCCATCGGCCATGAGACCTACGAAGACGCGCAGCGCGGCGAGTGGTCGATGCTGCTGACGCCGGTGAAGCCGGTGCCGCGGGAATGGTTTCCGCCGCTCAAAGGCGCGCGCGTGCTGGGCCTTGCGAGCGGCGGCGGGCAGCAGATGCCGGTCTTTGCCGCCTGCGGCGCGGTCTGCACGGTGCTCGACTATTCCGAAAAGCAGCTCGAGAGCGAGCGGATGGTCGCGGCGCGGGAGGGCTACGCCATCGACATCGTCCGCGCCGATATGACGCGGCCCCTGCCCTTCGCGGACGGCAGCTTCGACCTCATCTTCCACCCGGTTTCCAACTGCTATATCGAGGACGTCTGCGCCGTCTGGCGGGAGTGCTTCCGCTGTCTGAAGAAGGGCGGCGTGCTGCTCGCCGGGCTCGACAACGGCCTCAATATGGTCTATGGCGATACGGAGGACGTCATCGAGTATTCGCTGCCGTGGAATCCGCTGCGGGATGAAAAGCGGTATGCCGAAAGTCTCGAAAAGGGCTGGGGCATCCAGTTTTCCCACACGATCGAGGAGCAGATCGGCGGCCAGCTCAACGCCGGCTTCGCGCTCACCGACGTCTACGGGGACACCAACGGGCAGGGAAACCTGCACGACCACAATGTGCCGACTTTCTGGGCCACGCGCGCGGTAAAGCCGTTGTGACGCGCCTGTGCGCGGCGGACCGGAAGGAGATATATGAAGAGAATTCAGGAGGTCAAACCCATGAGCGAAAACCGGTTTTATGTCTGTAAGCACTGCGGAAACCTTGTCGGCATGATCCGCAATTCCGGCGTGCCGATCATCTGCTGCGGCGAGCCGATGACGGAGCTGGTGCCCGGCAGCGTCGACGCGAGCCTCGAAAAGCACGTGCCGGTCGTCACCGTCGAGGGCAACGGCGTCGCGGTCACCGTGGGCTCCGTGCCGCATCCGATGACGGAAGAGCATTACATCGAATGGATCTATCTGCAGACCGAGCGCGGCGGCCAGCGCAAGACGCTCACGCCGAGCGACGCCCCGTCCGCGGCGTTCACCCTCAACGGCGACCGCCCGGTCGCTGCCTTTGCCTACTGCAATCTGCACGGGCTGTGGAAGACGGACATCAAATAACGAAGCGAACAGCACAGAACGCCCGCCGGAAGGAGCAGACAGCTCCCTCCGGCGGGCGTTTTTTTGCCGGGAATTGCGTCTATTCGACTTTTGCGGCGATGGCCTCGATCTCGCACAGCGCGCCCTTCGGGAGCGCCTTGACGGCGACGCAGCTGCGCGCCGGGCAGCGGGGCAGGTACTGGGCGTAGACGGCGTTGAAGGCCGCGAAATCCGCCATGTCCGCGAGGAAACAGGTCGTCTTGAGGACGTGCAAAGCGTCGCTGCCGCCCGCTTCGAGCACCGCGAGCAGATTCTGCAGCGCGCGGTGCGCCTGCGCGGTCACGTCGCCGCTCTCCATCGCGCCCGTCGCGGGGTCGGCGGGGATCTGTCCGGAAGTGAAGACGAGCTTTTCAAAGGACCATGCCTGCGCGTAGGGGCCGATGGCGGCGGGCGCTTTGTTTGTGTTGATCTTTTCCATAATTTCATTCTCCTCCTTCGAAGTCGAACCGTCCGGGCGCTCAGAAAGCGAAATTGCCGTCGACAAAGACGGGGACTTCGCTGCCGTCCTGCCGGATGCCGGTGATGGATAAGTCGGGCGTGCCGACCATAAAGTCGATATGGATGTCCGAGTCGTTGATGCCGCGCGCCTCGTATTCCTCGCGCGGGGCGGCGTCGGTGTCGGTGAAGCTCGCGATGGCGGAGCCGAAGGCGATGTGGCACGACGCGTTCTCATCGAACAGCGTGTCGTAGAAGAGGATGCCCTGGTTCGAGATGGGCGAGTCGTAGGGGACGAGCGCGACCTCGCCGAGATAGCAGGAGCCCTCGTCGAGATAGACGTTGCCGCGCAGGATGTCCTCGCCGACGTCCGCCTTGACGTCGACGATCTTCCCGTCGCGCAGCGTCATGCGGAAGCGGTCGATGAGCGCGCCGCCGATGACGAGCGGCATCGACGCGAAGACGACGCCGTTCGCGCCGTATTTTTTGGGCGGGCAAAAGACCTCTTCCGTGGGCATGTTGACGCTCACGGGGATGCCGTCCTTGGTGATCTCGGCGCCGCCCGACCACTTGTGCCCCGCGGCGAGTTCGACCGTGAGATCCGTGCCGAGCGCGTTCTTATAGCGCAGCGCCTTGAAATTGTACGCGGTGAGGGCGGCGGCGCGCTCGTCGGTCTTGCGGATGTGCGCGTTCCAGTCGGCCTCGGCGTCGCCGTCCGCGGTGACATAGACTGTTTTGAGGATCGCCTCCCACAGCGCAGAGAGCGCCTCGCTCTCCGTGCGGTCGGGGAAGACCTTCTTTGCCCACGCAACGGACGGCACGGCCGCGATGCACCACTGCAGCTCGCCGTCCGCCTGCATCGTGCGGTAGATCTTCATGGCCTTTGCGCTGGCGGTCTGCCAGCGGCGGATGCGCCCGGTGTCCGCGTTTTTGAGGTTCTCGGGATCGGTCGAGGACAGGAACAGAAAGGCGGCCTTCTTCTGCGAATAGCTGTCCATGAAGAGCTTCATGTGCTCGGGGACGGCGTCAAAGACGTCGTCGGCCGCTTTTTCATATTTTTCCCGGGTGAGGAGGTCGTCGCTCCAGTTCATGACGACCTCGCGCGCGCCCTTTTCATAGGCGTACGCCGCGCACAGGCGCACGAACGACGCCGTTTCGACCTGCGCGCTGATGACAAGATCCTGCCCCTTCTGGACATTGACGCCGACGTCGATGAGCAGCCGGGCGTATTTTTCCTGTTTTGTCATAGGGACCCTTCTTTCGAAAAAAGTTGTTTTTTGATCTCTTTTCCCGTTTTGGTCGCCGCGATGCCGCCGAGCGACGTCTCGCGCAGCTCGCAGGGGAGCTGGCGCCCGACGCGGTACATCGCTTCGATGACCTCGTCCGCCGGGATGGCGAAGCGCTGTCCCGCGAGCGCCATGTCCGCGCTGATGACGGCGTTGACGGCGCCGCTCGCGTTGCGGAAAGAGCAGGGGAGCTGCACAAGGCCCGCGACCGGGTCGCAGATGAGCCCCATGCAGTTGGAGAGCGCAATGGAAACGGCCTCGGCGCACATGTCCGGCGCGCCGCCCGCGAGAAAGACCGCCGCGGCGGCCGCCATGGCCGACGCCGTGCCGCACTCGGCCTGACAGCCGCCCTCGGCGCCGCTGACGGTCGCGTTGCGCGTGATGATGCCGCCGATGCCGCCCGCGAGGGCGAGCGCCCGCAGCACGTCGTCGTGCGCGTTGCCGAGCCGGTCCGCCGTCTCGATGAGGACCGCCGGCAGGATGCCGCACGAGCCGGCGGTGGGCGCCGCGCAGATGAGCCCCATGGACGCGTTGACCTCGCTGCACGACAGTGCGCGCGCCATGACGCGGTTGAGGTAATCGCCGGCGAGCGGCGCCGCATAGGCCGCCTGCCGGCAGCTTTCGCCGCTGATGAGATTGCCGTGCGTCGCAAGGCCGCCGCCGAGCGCCCGGGAAGCGCTGTCGCACATGACGGCGTAGCGCTCGTCGAGCGCGGCGAGAATTTCCTCGACGCTCCTGCCCGTGAGGGCCGCTTCGTCCTCGAGGACGACATCGGGCAGCGGCTTGTGCGCCGCCGCTTCGAGAAGCATGGCCATATTTTTATACATGCGCGTCCTCCCGGTCGAGATCGACCGCCGTCACGCCGATGACGTTGGGCAGCGCGGCGAGCCGCGCGAGAAGATCCGCGGGCAGCGCGTCGTCCGTCTCGATGACGGTCGTCGCGACGTCGCCTCTGCCCTCGCGCGACAGCCGCATGACGCCGATGTTGATGCCGCGCGCCGCGAGCAGCGTTGTGATGTCCCCGATGACGCCGGGCCTGTCGTGCTGGCGCACGATGAGCGTCGGCAGCTCGCAGGAGGCGTCCACCGCCGTGCCGTCGATGTCCGTCACGCGGATGCGCCCGCCGCCGATGCTGCTGCCGGTCACGGAGAAACGCGCGTCCCCGCAAAAAAACGTGATGCGGCAGGTATTCTCGTGGACCTCGCCGAGATCCGCTTCGCAGAACGAATAGCGAAGGCCGCGCGCGTCCGCGAGCGCGAAGGAGTCCCGGATGCGCGTGTCCGTCGGCAGCAGCCCCAGCACCCCGGCGAGCAGCGCCCTGTCGGTGCCGTGGCCGGCGCCCGTGCGCGCAAAGCTGCCGTGCAGCTCAAAGAGCACGCGGTCGAAGGGTTTGCCGTAGACGGCGCGCGCCGCGCGGGCGAGGCGCAGCGCCCCGGCCGTGTGGCTGCTGCTCGGGCCGACCATGACGGGGCCCAGCACATCGAGGATACTGATGTCCATACTCAGCTCTCCAGTAGACCGAGCTTCGTGATGCTCGTTTCGTTGCAGAGGTTCTCGAAGGAGAACAGGATGAGCACGTCGTCGAACGGCTCCTCCGCCAGCGCCTTGTAGGAGTCGTTGTAGTAGCGCGGGTCGACGAGCACGATCTTGTTGTAATGCTCCGTCAGGAAAGGAACGAAGCTGTCGGCGTAGGAATCCTTGATGACGAGGATGGAGCCGAGCTTGTTGACGTCGTAGTCCGTCTCGATCTCGGCGTATCCGTTGTTGCCCCACAGGAAAGCGGCGTATTTGTCGCGCTTCGCGAACTGATCCAGGTTGTAGATGCTGTCGTGCGCCGTTCCGTCGATCGTTATTTTTCCGGAGAAATCGAAATACTCGATGACATCCGGCTGGGCGCGGAAATACTTGCTCTTCGAATAGCTCGTGCCGAGGAAGCCCTTGACGCGCGTCGGCTGCTCGCTCGAATAGCTGAACGCCTGCAGCCCGGCGGACGAGGCGAACTGGGAATAGGCGAGCCAGGCGCCGTAGGTCGTCCAGTGGTGGTCGGTGCGGTAATAGATGTATTTGTCGGAGTTGACGGCGAGCGTGTCCTTGACGTTGACGGGCGTCGTCGAGTGCGACAGATAATCGTTGACGCGGCCGATGAAGAAGTTTTCGTCGACGTAGGGAAGTCCCGCGGGCAGCTTGTCCACCAGCGGATAATAGGACGAGGGCACCGCGATGAAGTAGACGTCGCTGCGGGCCGCGAAGGAAAAGGCGTCGATCGCGGCGAGATTGGAGTTGAGCTTCTTTTCGTCAAAGCTGTAGAATTTGCCGAACATATAGCCGTCTTTGCCGTAGACGATGCCGTTGTTTTCCGTTTTGAGCAGCAGGTATTCGCCGACCGACTTTGCCGTGATCCACTCGTCCCGCAGCAGGAACTGATCGGCGATATAGGTCTCGTATTTGGTCGCGAACGTCCCGTTGACGAGCGATTTCCAGCTCAGGGAGGGCATGGTCGCGAGGTATTTGTTTTCGTTCTCCGAGAATTCGCGGTCGGGGGTGATAAGGTTGACGATGCCGAAAATGACGATAAAACCGAAAACGAGAAGGAACAGCGCGCAGTTTTTCTTTTTCATATGCCTTGCGCCCCCTTAAAACCGGAAGTAGAGGAAGGGATTATAGGTCGAATCGACGAGATACGCCGTGCACAGCAGGAACAGCACGATGAGCAGCAGATTGCGAAGGCCGCGCCGCTTGCGGACGGCCGCATAGAGCCGGCCGGCCGCCGCCGTGCTGAACCAGCAGCCGACGAGCAGGCTCACCGCGTAGTTGCGCAGATAATACAGCGCGCCGACGGGGGACGAAGCGTGGGACAGCGCCGTCGGCACGAACAGGCGCTGCAAAAAGACGCCGAGCTGCGAAAAATCCGTGATGGCGAACAGCGCCCAGCCGACGACGACGACGAACAGCGCGTAGATGTGCGAGAAGACCTTGTGCCGGTTGAGGAAGTTGAGGAAGCCCGCTTTTTCGATCGAGAGCAGGACGAAGAAATACAGCCCCCACAGCACGAAGTTCCACGACGCGCCGTGCCAGAAGCCGGTCAGCGCCCAGACGATGAAGAGATTCAGCATCGTGCGGGCCTTGCCGCAGCGGGAACCGCCCAGGGGGATATAGACGTACTCGCGGAACCAGGAGCCGAGCGTGATGTGCCAGCGGCGCCAGAATTCGGTCGCGCTGCGGGAGATGTACGGGTCGTCGAAGTTCTTCGGGAAGTTGAAGCCCATCATCTTGCCGAGACCGATGGCCATCTGCGAGTAGCCGGAAAAGTCGAAATAGATCTGCAGCGTGAACGCGAGGATGCCCAGCCACGCGAGGCCCGACGAGATCGAGCCGAAGCCGAGCGCTTCCACCTCCGTCCACAGCGCGCCGACGTTGTTCGCGATGAGCACCTTGCGCGCAAGGCCGAGGATAAAGTCCTCCATGCCGCTGTCGAGCGCTTCGGCGGTGACGGTGCGCTCCTTGAGCTCGCGGTGGATGTCGGTATAGCGGACGATGGGGCCAGCGATGAGCTGCGGGAAAAGCGTCACAAAGGCGGACAGATCGATGAAATCGTGCTCCGCTTCCACCTTGCCGCGGTAAACGTCGATGGTGTACGACAGCGTCTGGAAGGTATAAAAGCTGATGCCCAGCGGCAGCGTCAGCGCCGCGACCGGGATCGAAGCGCCGAAGATCGAGTTGATGTTTTCCGTGAAGAAGCCGAGATATTTGAAGACGAACAGCGCGCCGAGGCTCAGCACCACGGCGGCGAGAAAGACGAGCTTGCGCAGACGGGCATATTTTTTGCGCGCGCCGCCGTCGCCGTCCGCGTCGGTCGCCGCGAGCTTTTTGTCGTAGTATTCGATCCCCAGCGCGCTGCAGTAGTTGACGAGGATGGTCGCGATCATGATGGGAAAGTAGCGCACCTCTCCCCAGGAATAAAAGACCAGGCTGACGACGAACAGCGTCAGGTTTTTCAATTTCTTCGGGGATATATAGTAGAGCAGAAGCGCTATGGGCAGAAACTGGAAAACGAACAACAGACTGCTGAAGACCATGATTCCTCCGCGGGCGCCGCATGCCGCCGCTTGCATCGCTGTATTGCGCGGCGGACTTCCGCCGCGCGCCGGCCTATATTATACTATATTGATTATTGCCACTGCAACCCGATTCTTGCGCGCGGAGAAATAAAAAAACAGCGGCCGGACCGCCCTTGTGCCGGCGCGGGAAGGGGACCTCACTCCATGCCGGCCGTCACGGCCCGCAGGACGTCCGCGCGCAGCAGCAGGAAAACCTTTGGCTGCGCGCGGGCGAGAACGCCCTGCTCGATCCACGCCGACAGCAGACGCCGCAGATGGCGCGGAGTGATCCCCAGGCGCTCCGCCGCGTCCTTTTCCCGCAGGCGGATGCGCCCGTCCTGCGCGCTGTCGAGCAGCAGCGCGGCGAGTCGCTCCGCAGCCGGATACAGCAGCGCCTGCGAATACGCGTGGGAGGTTTTGTAGAGCTTGCGCATCAGGATCTGACACAGGCGGCGGTAAAAGAGCAGGCTGTCGGGAGCGGAGCCCGACGCCGCGTCGATCGGAATGCGCACAAGGCAGACGGGCGTCTTGGCGCGGACGTGATGCAGCGCCGCCTTTTGCTGCAGCAACTCGATATCCCCGAGGATCTGCGGCGGCGCGGCGTCGGCGATGACCGCGAGCTTCCCGTCGGCGGAGAGCGAGCACACCTGTGCGAGCCCCTCGGTGATGAGCATCAGACAGCGCAGCGGATCGCCCGCCTCGAGGATCGTCTCGCCGGGCTCATACTGCAGCAGCTGCGACCGCGCCAGCGTTTCGCCGGTGAAAAGCTCTTCCGCCGCGACCTTTCGGATGTGATCCTTCAAAAGCGCCCCCGAAAGCTCTTTCATTTCCGGGCCTCCCTCAAAAACAGGATAAATGTCCTGTTTTTATTCTATGCTTTTTGCTAAGATGAAGCAAGCGGAGAGCGGCCCGCGCCCCGGGATGTCCCGCCGGCAAACGCGGGCGATCGAACGGAAAAGAGGAGAACGAGCTGTGCTGCAATCGAATATCGACGATCCGACGCTCGCGCAGGCGGGCGCGCTGCGGATCAAATGGTACCGGGAGAAAATGGACGTCCTGCGCATCTTCAGGGAGCGGTATGAAAGGGAGCGGCCCTTCCGGGGAAAGACGTTCCTCGTGTGCATGCACTGCGAGCCGAAGGCCGCGGTGCGCACGGAGGTGCTGCTCGCCGGCGGCGCCGAAAAGATCGTGTTCGTCGGCAATCTCGGCTCGACGAAGCCGGACACGGCGGCGTATCTGAGCGCGCTGCCGAACGTGACCGTCCTCGCCAAAAAGGGCGACACGCTGCGCGACCTCGAGGCGTCCGTCGCGCAGGCGATGCGGGAGCCGTACGACCTGCTGATGGACAACGGCGCGAGCCTGCTGCAGCGGTATTGGAGCTGCCGCGGCGCATGGCGGCCGCAGGGGGCGATCGAGGAGACGCGCTCGGGGCGGCTGATCCTCGAAAAACAGGGGATATCGCCCGATTTCCCGGTGCTCGTGATCGACGATTCGCCCGTCAAGCGGCTGGTCGAAAACGAGACGGGCGTCGGCCAGTCGGTCGTCGACGGCTTCATGCGCGCGACGAGCATGCTCATCGGCGGCAAAAAGATCCTCATCATCGGCTACGGCTTCTGCGGGCTCGGCATCGCGCAGCGCTTCCGGGCGCTCGGCGCATGCACGATGGTGTACGACACGGACCCGCTCCGGCTGCTCAAGGCAAAGATCGAGGGGCACGCGGTGGGGCGCCTCGACGAGCTGCTGCCGCAGGCGGACGTCGTGCTCACCGTCACGGGGCGCTTCGACGTCGTGGGCGAACGCGAGATCCGGCTGATGAAGGACGGCGCCGTCCTGTGCAACGCCGGGCATTACAACATGGAGATCGACGTCGCCCGGCTCAGGGAGATCGCGCCTTCGCCGCAGACCGTGCAGGACGGCATCGAGAAATACACGCTCGGCGAGAAGACGCTTTATCTGCTGCAGAACGCGAATCCCATCAATCTCGCGTCGGGCGCCGGAAATCCGCTGGAGATCATGGAGCTCGGCTACGCGCTGCAGCTGCTGAGCCTCGAGCGCATCGCGGCGGGGGGCCTTCCCGCCGGCGCGCAGCCTCTGCCGGACGACGTCAACAGCGAGGCCTGCCGCATCTGCCTTTGGGGCGCGCGGGACGCGTGACGCCCGCCGCCCCCCCGACGGCCGCACGAAAACAGAAAAAAAGGTCTCCCGCCGTGCTGCGGGAGACCCTTTTTAAACTGCCTTTGCATTTTTGACGCCCGGCGCGCGGTTCGGCGCGCCCGCCCCGTTCAGCGCTCGACGACGACGGTCTTGGTGTCGCCCGTGCGCACGTTCTTTTCGAGGGCCTTGAGCAGCGTGATGAAGCTGTTCGAAGTGGCGGTCGCTCCGGCGACGATATCGATATCGTCCGCGTCCGGATTCTCGAGATACTGGTTGATGAGATCCTTGTAGTACTTCTCCGGATAGGTGCCCTGCACGGACTCCATCTTTTCCTTGTACTCCTCGGACTGCGATTTCAGGCTGCCGTCCTCGGCGACGCCGTCGGCCTCGATGGAGGCGACGGCGCCGTCCTTAAAGGTGATGACGACGTAGTCCTTGTAGCCGTGCTGGTCGTAATCCGCGTATTCGGCGCGATAGGTACCGTCCTGGATCTCTATATCATCGCCGCCGCAGGCCGAAAGAAGAAGCGCCGCGGCGAGGACAAAAACGAGCAGTGCAAAAAACTTTTTCATTACAGGTTTCGCCTCCTGTGAAAACGAGTGAAGATATTATATAATAAACGATGTGAAAAAGTCAAACGACGTTGCGGCGCGACGGCCGCACGCGGCAGACGGGCCCCCTTTACCGTGTTAGTTTATCTATGTATATATACTCAAATTGTGACGATTTCAAGAACAAATCAAAATCCGGAGGATCTATGCGGACACGAAAAACGAGAACGATCGCGTTCATGGGCCTGCTTATCGCGCTTGCCGTCACGCTCTCCTATATCGAGGGCCTCGTGCCTTCCTTCATCCCCGTGCCGGGCATCAAGCTCGGCTTGTCGAACATCGTGACGATGTACTGCCTGTTCTTCGTCAACGCGCCGAGCGCGGTGCTGCTCGCGGTGCTGAAGTCCTGCTTCGTGCTGCTCACGCGCGGCGTGACGGCGGGCGCGCTCAGCCTCGCGGGCGGGCTGCTGTCCGTCGGCGCGATGGCGCTCGTCACGGCGCTGCGCGCTTCGAAGGGGCTCGCGAGCGTGACCGGCGCCGTCATGCACAATGTCGGGCAGCTCGTCGCGGCCTGGCTGCTGCTGGGCACGCCGACGGTCTTCTACTACACGCCGGTGCTCGTCATCAGCGGCGTCGTCATGGGCATCGTCACTGCGAGCGCGCTGCGGCTGCTGCTGCCGGCGCTCGAGCGCATCCGCGGCACGGGCGGCAAATAATTTCACAAAAAATCCCCGCAGGATATTGACATTTCGGGAAAATGGGTTAAAATAATCTTAGCACTCAAAAGAAACGAGTGCTAACGATAATTTTAAGGAGGAAACACAAATGAAACTGAAACCTCTCGCAGATAGAGTTGTCGTAAAGATGACGGAAGCGGAAGAGACCACCAAGAGCGGCATCATTCTGACGGCGTCTGCACAGGAAAAGCCCCAGGTCGCGGAAGTCGTCGCGGTGGGCCCCGGCGGGCTCGTTGACGGCAAGGAAGTCAAAATGACCGTCAAGGAAGGCGACAAGGTCATCCTCAGCAAGTATTCCGGGACGGAAGTCAAGGTGGACGGCGAAGAGTGCACGATCGTTCGTCTGTCCGACATTCTGGCGGTCGTTCTTTAATAAAGAAAAATCAAGGAGTGAAGGGTAACAATGGCGAAAGATCTGAAATACGGCGAGGAAGCGCGCAAGAGCCTTCAGACCGGTATCGACAAGCTGGCGGACACGGTAAAGATCACGCTCGGGCCGAAGGGCCGCAACGTCGTTCTTGACAAGAAGTTCGGTGCGCCGCTCATCACCAACGACGGCGTGACCATCGCGAAGGAAATCGAGCTCGAGGATAAGTTCGAGAACATGGGCGCGCAGCTCATCAAGGAAGCGGCGACGAAGACCAACGACGCGGCCGGCGACGGCACGACGACGGCGACGCTGCTCGCACAGTCGATGATCCACGAGGGCATGAAGAACGTATCGTCGGGCGCGAACCCGATGGCTCTCAAGAAGGGCGTGCAGAAGGCCGTCGACGCGGCGGTCAAGGCGATCGTCGCGAACTCCAAGAAGGTCTCCGGCACCGGGGACATCGCGCGTGTCGCGACCGTCTCGGCCGGCGACGAAGTCATCGGCAACCTGATCGCGGAAGCGATGGAAAAAGTGACGCATGACGGCGTCATCACGATCGAAGAATCCAAGACGGCGGAGACCTACACCGAGGTCGTCGAAGGCATGCAGTTCGACCGCGGCTACATCACCCCGTATCTTGTGACCGACACCGAGAAGATGGAAGCCGTTCTCGACAACGCCTCCATCCTCATCACGGACAAGAAGATCGGCAACATCCAGGAGATCCTGCCGCTGCTCGAGCAGATCGTCCAGACCGGCAAGAAGCTGCTCATCATCGCCGAGGACGTCGAGGGCGACGCGCTCGCGAACCTCATCGTCAACAAGCTGCGCGGGACGTTCGTCTGCTGCGCGGTCAAGGCGCCGGGCTTCGGCGACCGCCGCAAGGAGATGCTGCAGGATATCGCCGTCCTCACCGGCGGCAAGGTCATCAGCGAGGAAGTCGGCCTGACGCTGCAGGATGCGAAGCTTGAGGACCTCGGCACGGCGTCGAAGGTCCAGGTCAAGAAGGAAAACACCATCATCATGGGCGGCGGCGGCGACAAGAAGGCCATCGACGCGCGCGTCGGCCAGATCCGTTCGCAGATCGAGACCACGACGTCCGATTTCGACAAGGAAAAGCTCCAGGAGCGCCTTGCGAAGCTCGCGGGCGGCGTAGCGGTCATCCGCGTGGGCGCCGCGACCGAGATCGAGATGAAGGAAAAGAAGCTGCGCATCGAAGACGCGCTTTCCGCCACGAAGGCGGCCGTTGAAGAGGGCATCGTCGCCGGCGGCGGCGTCGCGTTCATCAACGCCATGCCCGCGGTCGAGAAAGAGCTCGAGAGCTGCACGGACGACGACGAAAAGACCGGCGCCCGCATCGTTTTGAAGGCGCTCGAGGCGCCTGTGCGCCAGATCGCGCTCAACGCCGGCCTCGAGGGCTCCGTCATCATCGAGAAGATCAACGCCTCCGGCAAGGTCGGCTACGGCATCGACGTTGCGAAGGAAAAGTACGGCGACATGATCGCGGCCGGCATCGTCGACCCGACGAAGGTCTCCCGCTCTGCGCTGCAGAACGCGGCGTCCGTCGCGGCGATGGTCATGACGACCGAGGCGCTCGTGGGCGATATCCCCGAGGAGAACCCCGCGCCGATGGCGAACCCCGGCATGGGCGGCATGTATTGATCCCCTGCAGGGAAACAGTCCGCACATTCCGCGCGGCGGGATGAAGATACAGAAGGACCGGATCGAAAGATCCGGTCCTTTTCTTTTGCCGCGCGGCCGCTTTTTCGCCGCGGGGGGATGTTTAAAAGCGCCGCGCGCCGCCAAGACTAAGCGCGGTGATGAAATTGACGAGAAAACGCGTCTACCTGCTGTTCTTTTCGCTCGCCGTGCTGGCCAATATCCTGATGCTGCGGCTGTACACGCTCATGAGCGACGCGCGCTACGCCGAAGCCGCCGACAGGCAGAGCACCTACACGAGCGTGATCGCACGCCGCCGCCCCGATTTTTATGATCGGAACGGGCGGCTGCTCACGGGCATCGACAGCGCCGAGCTTGCCGTCGTGCTGCCGGCGGACGCCGCCGCCTGGTCGCTGACCGATTTTATCGCGCCGAGCGATCTCGCGGCTTTCCGCGACGGCATGAAGGGCTCGCTGCCTTTTGTCGTGCCGCTCGCTTCGCCGCTGCCCGCCGCGCTGCCGGTGCGCACCGTGTCCGTGAGCGGACGAAGCGGACGCTTTTCGCTCGCGCGGCACCTCATCGGCTATCTCGATTATGCGGGAAAGGGCGCGACGGGCCTCGAGCGCGTTTTTGAGACGTATCTGTCGGAAAACACGGTGGAGGAGCTGCTGCGGGTGCGCACCGACGCGCGCGGCCGGGCGCTCGACGGGGCGGACATCTCGCTCTGCGCCGACGGGCAGAGCGCCGGCGGCATCGTCCTGACGCTCGACGCCGGCATCCAGTACGCGGCCGAGCGCATCGCCGACAGCAGCTTCCGGCGCGGCGCGATCGTCGTCGCCGACTGCGCGACGGGCGAGCTGCTCGCGCTGGTGAGCCGGCCGAACTACGACCAGAACGACGTCGCGGCTTCGATCGCGCGGAACGACACGTCGCTGTTCGACCGCGTCACGGCGTGCTTCAACGTGGGATCCGTCTACAAGCCCGTCATCGCCTGCGCCGCGCTCGACGCGGGCGTGGGGGCGGATTTCACCTATGAATGCACGGGGGAGATCGAGGTGGACGGCGTCGTCTACGGCTGCAACAACAAGAAAGCCCACGGAACCATGACGCTCGAGACCGCGCTCGCGCAGTCCTGCAACACCTACTTCATCGCGCTCGGCCAAAAGGTCGGCGCGGAAGCGATCTGCAATACGGCGCAGGCGATGGGGCTCGGCAGGCCGCTGTCGCTGTGGGACGGCTACGGCGCGGGGGAGGGAAGTTTTCCCGGGGAGCGCGCGCTCGCGGCGGACACGGCGGAGCTGTGCAATCACTGCTTCGGGCAGGGCAGGCTGCTGCTGTCGCCGCTGCATGTCGCGGCCTGCACGGTCTGCATCGCGGACGGCGGCGTCTACCGGGAGCTGTCCGTCGTAAAAAGCGTGGGCGGCGAAGCCGCGCCTGCGCCCCGGGAGAGGCGCGCGGTCGGCGAAGCGGCGGCGCGAACCGTCGCGCAGGCGATGTGCCTTGCCATGCAGTCCGGCACGGGCGCCGCCTCGGCGCCGCAGACCGTGACAGCCGGCGGAAAGACGGGCACGGCGCAGACGGGAACCTTCAACGACGACGGCAGCGAGGCCGTCATCGGCTGGTGCACGGGCTTTTTTCCGGCGCAGGCGCCACGCTGGACGGTGACGGTGATGGTCGAGAACGAGGGCTACGGCTACGAGAGCGCGGCGCCTGTTTTCGGGCGGCTCGCCGACGCGATCACGGCGCTCGAACGGGCCGAAACCGCTTGACAAAGGCGCCCGCGTTCCCTATAATACAAATGTTGTGAATAGGCAAAGGCTGTGATGCGGCGTCGCGAACCGCAGAGCTGCGTGATACACGACGTGAGGGCCGCGTTAAGGCCCGCGACATGAGCGGCGCGCGTTGAGCGCGCAATGCGGGTGGTACCGCGGATGCTTCGGCCTTCGTCCCGTTTCGGGGCAAAGGTCTATATTTTTTTGATTTTGGTTTTTTATCTATTAAACGATACAGGTGGAGAGCAGTATGGAGTGGACAGGTCTCAATGAGCTGCGCGAGCAGTTCCTCAGCTTTTACGTGAGCAAGGGGCATTACCGCATGGAGAGCTTCCCGCTCATCCCGCAGGACGACAAGAGCCTGCTGCTGATCAATTCCGGCATGGCGCCGCTGAAAAAGTATTTCCTCGGGCAGGCGAAGGTGCCGGGCAACCGCGCGACGACCTGCCAGAAATGCATCCGCACGCCCGACATCGAGCGCGTCGGCAAGACGGCCCGCCACGGCACCTATTTTGAGATGCTGGGCAACTTCTCCTTCGGCGATTACTTCAAGCGCGAGGCCATCCACTGGGCGTGGGAGTTCATCACGACGGTCATCAAGATGCCGGTCGACCGGCTGTACATGTCCGTTTTCGAGGACGACGACGAGGCGTACGAGATCTGGACGAAGGAGATCGGCGTCGATCCCTCGCACATGGTGCGGCTCGGGCGCGACGACAACTTCTGGGAGATCGGCAGCGGCCCGTGCGGCCCCTGCTCGGAGATCTATTTCGACCGCGGCGAAAAATACGGCTGCGGCAAGCCGACGTGCGGCGTCGGGTGCGACTGCGACCGCTATGTCGAGTTCTGGAACCTCGTGTTCACCCAGTTCATCTCGGACGGCAACGGCCATTACGAGAAGATGGAGCACGGCAACATCGACACCGGCATGGGCCTCGAGCGTCTCGCGTGCATCTGCCAGGGCGTTGACAACCTCTTTGAGGTCGATACTGTCCAGAACATCATGAAGCACATCGAGCGCATCGCCGGCGTCGAATACCACAGGGACGACAAGATCGACGTGTCGCTGCGCGTCATCACCGACCACATCCGCAGCACCGTCTTCATGGTGGGCGACGGCGTCGGTCCCTCCAACGAGGGGCGCGGCTACGTGCTGCGCCGCCTGCTGCGCCGCGCGGCGCGCCACGGCCGCCTGCTGGGCGTCAACCGCCCGTTCCTGTATGAGGTCTGCGACACCGTCATCGACGAGAACAAGACGGCGTATCCGAACCTCGACGAACACCGGGATTACATCAAAAAAGTCATCAAGGCCGAGGAGGAGCGCTTCGCGAAGACCATCGACGCCGGGTTTGAGTCGCTCGGCAGCCTGCTCGACGAGATGGACAAAAAGGGCGAGACGGTGCTTTCGGGCGCCGAGGCGTTCCGGCTGAGCGACACGCTCGGCTTCCCGCTCGATCTCACGAAGGAGATCATCGCCGAGCGCGGCTGCACGGTCGATGAGGACGCGTTCAACGCGCTGCTGTCGGCCCAGAAAAAGCGCGCGCGCGACGACGCAAAGAGCAAGGATTACAGCTGGGAGACGGATCTGTTCAGGGATCTCGGCTTCAAGCCGACGGAATTTGTCGGCTACGACACGCTCGAGAGCGCGTCGAAGCTGCTGTTTATCGCGAAGGACGGCGAAGCCGCGGACGCGGCCGCCGAGGGCGACGAGGTCAAGCTCATCCTCGACAAAACGCCGTTTTACGCCGAGAGCGGCGGACAAGTCGGCGACCGCGGCGTCATCGAGGCGGGAAAATCCGTCGTCGCCGTCACCGACTGCCGCAAGACCAACGAGGGCTACTACGTCCACACGGGCGTCGTAAAGACGGGCGTGCTCGAGACGGGCGCGGCCGTGGCGGCGAAGGTGGACAAAAAGCTGCGCGCCGCGACGATGCGCAACCACACGTCTGCGCATCTGCTGCAGGCGGCGCTGCGCGAGGTGCTGGGCGATCACGTCCATCAGGCGGGCTCGTATGTCGACGAGCACCGCGTGCGCTTCGATTTCACGCATTTTGAGGCGGTCAAGCCCGAGGAACTCAAAGAGGTCGAGGAGATCGTCAACGACCGGATTCTCGAGGGCATCGCCGTCAGTCACAAAGTCATGCCCATCGCCGAGGCGAAAAAGCTCGGCGCGATGGCGCTGTTCGGCGAGAAGTACGGCGACATCGTCCGCGTCATCGAGGTGCCCGGCTTCTCGACGGAATTCTGCGGCGGCACACATGTCCACAACACCGCGGAGCTCGGACTGTTCAAGATCCTGAGCGAGTCGTCGGTCGCCGCGGGCGTGCGCCGCATCGAGGCGACGACCGGCACGGGCGTGCTCGAGTATATCCGCGCGGACGACGCGCTGCTCGCCGAGACGGCCGCCGTGTTCAAGCTCACGAGCAAGGAGGAGCTGCCCGCGAAGGCGCGCGCCGCCCTCGCCCAGACGAAGGAGCTCGAGCATGCGCTCGAATCGGCGAACGCGAAGCTCGCCGGATCCGCCGCCGACAGCATCGTCAGCGGCGCCGCCGAAGTCGGCGGCGTGAAGATCTTCACGGGCATCATCGCGGGCGCGACGGCCGATGCGCTGCGCGACACGGCGACGATGCTGCGCGACAGGTATCCCGCGTCGGTCACGGTGCTCGCTTCGGAGGCGAACGGCAAAGGGACGCTGTGCGCCGCGTGCGGCAGCGAAGCCCAGAAAAAGGGCCTGCGCGCGGGCGACATCGTCAAGGCGGCCGCGGCGGTCGCCGGCGGCTCCGGCGGCGGCAAGCCCGATCTCGCGATGGCCGGGGCGAAGGACACGGCGAAGCTGAAGGATGCCCTTGCGGCCGTCAGGGATGCCGTCGCTTCCCGCGTGCAGTGAGGAGGGAGCGTATGGATTGCCTATTCTGCAAGATCGCGAGCGGCGAGATCCCCAGCGACAAGATCTATGAGGATGAGCTCGTCGTCGCCTTCAACGATATTTCGCCGCAGGCGCCCGTGCATTTTCTCGTCATCCCGAAGCAGCATATCCAAAGCTGCGCCGCCGTCGGCGCGGACAACAGCGCGATCGTCGCGCACATCTTCGAGGTGATCGCGAAGCTCGCCGCGCAGCTCGGACTTTCCGAGGGCTTCCGCGTCGTCTCCAACACCGGCGAACAGGCGGGGCAGTCGGTGCCGCATCTGCATTTCCACGTCCTCGCGAAACGCGATCTCACTTGGCCTCCGGGCTGATCGACAGAAATAAAAAAGGGAGAAATAGAAATGGATAAAACCTATGAACTGCATGTCGCGGGTCTGACCCGCCAGCTGCCCATCTGCAAGGTCAACGACGACCTGTCCATTGCCGCGTTCATCATGCTGTCCGACGTGGAGCTGACGATCCGCTGCGCCGAGGAACTGCTCAAAAAGGTGCCGGATTTCGACGTTCTCGTCACGGCCGAGGCGAAGGGCATCCCGCTCGCCTACGAGATGTCGCGCCAGAGCGGCAAGGTCTATATCGCCGCGCGCAAGATGAGCAAGCTGTATATGAAGAACCCCATCGAAGTCAGCGTCAAGTCGATCACGACCGACCACATGCAGACGCTGTTCATCGACGAGCACGAGATCGACATGATCAAGGGCAAGCGCGTGCTCATCGTCGACGACGTCATCAGCACGGGCGGCTCGCTGCTCGCGCTCGAAGCCATCGTCAACAAGGCCGAGGGCAACATCGTCTGCAAGGCCGCGGTTCTCGCCGAGGGCGTCGCCGCCGACCGCAGCGACATCGTCTATCTCGAGGTCCTTCCGGTTTTCAAAACAGAGGAATAAGCATTTCACGTTCGGCCCATTCAACTTTGCTGAAGGGGTAAGATTATGAAACGACCGCTCGCGGCATTCGGAACTGTTGTTCTGTGCTCGCTGGCGGCCGTTTTTTCTCTGGGCGCCGGCTGGGGGCTGCGGCTGCTCGCCGGCGCGCTGGCGCTGTCGCTGCTGTTGTTTCTGTTTCTGAAAAAAAGCGCCGCCGCGGGGCGCTTTGCGCTGCTGTGCCTCGCCGCGGGCGCGGGGCTGTGCGCGGGGCTGCTCGTGCAGGCGCGCTGCGACGCGGCGCAAAAGGAATACGCGCAGACGCAGCGGACGCTGTCCGTGCTCGTCACGCAGGTCTCGCAGCGGGACGGCGCGCTGTACGCCGAGGGCATCGTGCAGACGGCCGACGGCGCCCGGGAGCCCCGCCTCGCCGTCCGCTTTTACATCCGGGAAAACATCCGGCCCGGCGACGCCGTGGAGGGCAGGTTCTCGCTCGGCGGCGACGCGCTCGACCGGACGAGCGCCCGCGCCGTGCTCTTTGCGCAGACGCAGGGGACGCCGGCGATCGTTTACCGCGCCTCGCGGGCGCTGTCCTTTGCGGCGGATGTGAAAGCGCGCCTGCGCGTCGCGCTGACGGCCGTGCTGCCCGGGCGGGAGGGCCTGCTGTGCGCGGCCGTGCTCACGGGCGAAAAAACGCTGCTGCCCGCCGAAATGCGCCTTGATTTCGAGCGCGCGGGTCTCAGCCATCTCCTCGTCGTGTCGGGCCTGCACGTCAGCGCGATACTCGGACTGCTGGATAAGATCCTCCGGGGGCTGCGCCTGCCGCGCGCGGTGTGCTTTGGGGCGATCGCGGCGGCGGCGGGATGTCTTGCGCTTCTGTACGGGTTTACGCCCTCGGTGCTGCGGGCGTGCGCGATGACGACGCTCTTCGTGCTGTCGCGGCTCGTCTACAGCCGCGCGGACGGCTTCACCTCGCTGACGGCCGCCGCGCTCGCCATCGCGCTGTTCGACGCGCGGGCCGTGGTCGACGTCTCCTTTTTGCTGTCGTACGCCTGCTGCTTTGCGATCGTCGAGGTGCTTCCCCGCGCGGACGCCGCGCTGTGCCGGCGCTTTCCGAAGCTGTCCGTGCATCGGCCGCACGCCGTGCGCGCCACGCTGCGCGCGCTGCCGAAGGCGCTGCTGCTGAGCTGCACCGTCAGCGCCGTCACGCTGCCGGTGCTCGTGCTGTGCTCGATGCCGGTGTCGCTCGTCGCGCCGCTGTCGAATCTCTTCGCCGTGCCGCTCGTCGGATTGCTGCTCGGGGCTTCGGCCTGTGCGGCGGCCGCCTTCCTGCTCGCGCCCTTCGGCGTTTTGTGCAATCTTGCGGGCCTCGCCGCGGGGCTCACCGCAAAGGCGATCCTCGCCGTCGCCCGCTTTTTTGCGGGATTCTCGCTCGCCGCGGTGTCGCTGCAGCCGGCATATCTGCGGCTGTGGGTGCTGCTCGCGGGCGGCCAGTGGCTGCTGTTCCGGCTCTCGCGCGGAGAGGTCAGGGCGCGCTTCGCCTTCGCCTGCTGCGCGGCGGCGCTGCTGTGCGGCGTGCTGTCGAAAGCGGCGTTCACACAGGGGCGCGCCTGCGTCACGCTGCTCAACGGGCACAGCGCGGTCGTGTGCGGGGGCGGCCCGGCGTGCCTGGTGCTGCAGAGCGTCACGGCGGAGGAGGTGCAGTATCTCCATGCGGAGCTGAAATACAGGTTTATTGACGACGTCGACTATGTTATAATCATAAAAGACGCGAGCGACGGGGCCCGCGCGCAGCTCAGGGAGCTGTTTGCGCCCGACAGGCTCGTGTGTCTTGCCGACGCGCCCGCGGATGATGCGGTCTATTTGCGGCGGCCCGCCGGCGTGTTCGGCATCACGGCCAACGCGGACGGCAGCGTGGCCGTCGACGGGGCGGGGAAGACGCTGCTGCTGTGCGGCGCGGCGCCGGCATATCCGCAGCGGTACGACGCGCTCGTCTATTTCGAGGATGCGCAAGACGTCGTGCCCGGCGCCTATTGCGTCCGGTCCGGCGGGGAAGCCGCGCGCATGCCGGACGGCGCGATCTACGCATACGGCGACGAAATAACGCTTTACCCCTCGGCGCAGGGGATCGGGACGGTGATCGAATAGTGCTCCAGCTCAGCGACAAGACGCTCAAACGGTCGCTGCAGACCGACGGCCTGCAGAAGATCTATCTCATCGCGGGAAACGACGAGTTCCTGCTCAATGCCTGCGCGAAGGCGGTGCTCGGCGCCGTATTCGCGGACGGGGAGCGCTATGTTGTGCTGTTCGACGCGGCCGCGGCGTCCGACGAGGAGCTAGAGGAGTTCTTTCTGAGCTTTTCCCTCGTCAGCACCGCGAAGGCGGCGCTTTTCGAGGATTTTTCGGCGGGTGCGCTGAGCGCACAGCGCGCGGAACTGCTGCACAGCCTTTTTTTGCAGCTGCCGGACGACATCACCGTCGTGCTCAGGGAGTATGTTGAGGAGGACAACCGCCGCTTCGCCGTGCCGAAGAAATCGCTGCAGCTGCTCGACGGCTGCCGCCGCAGCGCCGTCGTGACGGCGACTGCCAAGGCGGGCGGGGAGCTGTCCGGCTATATCGCGGCCATCGCGAAGCAGGCGGGCTGTACGATCGACGACCGTGCGGCCGACCGCGTCGGCGAGCTGTGCGCGGGGGATCTGCTGCTCGCGGAAAATGAGATCGGCAAGCTTGCGGCGCTCAGCGGCTACGGCGAGATCCGGCGCGAGCATGTCGACACGCTGTGCGTTCGCACGCCGGAGGCGGGCGTCTTCGACATGATCGGCGCCATCGAGCGCGGCGACGCGAAAAAAGCCATGGCGGTGCTCGCCGACATGCTCGATGAGCGCACCGAGCCGCTCGCCGTCACGGGGGCCCTCAACACGGCCTTCATCAACCTCTATCGCGCGCGGCTCGCGCGCGACAGCCGCCGCGGCGAGCAGGCCCTGTTCGACCTGTTCAATTATAAAAAAAACGACCGCAAGGTCTCCATCGCCTACGAGCGGAGCGCCAGATACACGGAGCGCCAGCTCGCGGGGATCATCGAGCTGCTGTACGGCCTCGACAAAAAGCTCAAATCGACGGCGGCGGACAAGCGCTTTGTCCTCGAGCAGGGCGTCGTGCGGCTGATGGCCAAGGCGGGGGCGCTTTGATCGCGCTGCGGCAGGCCGTCGTGGTCGAGGGACGCTACGATGCGGCGCGCCTCGCGACGATCACCGACGCGGTGGTCGTGACGACCGATGGCTTCAATCTTTTCCGGGACGAAGAGAAACAGCGCCTCATCCGCACGCTTGCGCAGAGCGTCGGCATCATCGTGCTGACCGACAGCGACACCGCGGGCTTCCGCATCCGGAAGTTCATCGGCGATCTGACCGGCGGGCAGGGCGTGCAGCACGCCTACATCCCCGAGATCCGGGGAAAGGAGCCGCGCAAACGCGCCCCGGGTGCCGAGGGGCTTCTCGGCGTCGAGGGCGTCGACAGCGACGTCGTCGCGCGGGCGCTGCTTCGGTTTTCCGGCGGGCAGGCCGAAACCGCCGGCGCGCCCATCACCGAGAGCGATCTCTATGCGGACGGCCTGTACGGCGCGCCGGACGCCGCCGCGCGCCGGAACGCCTTCAAGCGGGCGCTGGGTTTTCCCGCGCGGCTGTCGCGCAACGCCTTTTTGAAGCTGCTCAACGCGCTCGTCGGCCGCGCCCAGTATGAGCTGCTCGTCGGCCGGCCGGGGGATGCCGCCGCGCCGCCCGGGCAGGCAACCTGATCCTCCGGCGGAGAAATGCGCGGCAGGACAGCCTTCCGTGCAGGCCGGGATGCGGAAGACTTTGTCGCCGCACCGGCAGCGGAGGAGATCAGCGCGCTCGTGCACACCGATTTCCTCACGCCGGATGCGGTGCGCGGTATTTTTTGATCGATGAAAAACGCGCAGCGGGCCCCGGCTTTCGTCGGGATCCGCTGCGCATTCCTGTGTGCCTATTGCTCGTCCTCTTCGCTCCAGCGCCGCATGGCCTCGACGTCGTCGGGGCCGACGCCCTCGGCGGGGTCGTCCGCCTGCGAGAGGATGCCGGGCGGCACGATCTCGCTGTCCGGCAGCGGCGGCAGTTCTTCGACGAGCCGCTGCGCCTCGCCGACGGGGATGACGATCCGATCTGTTTTCTTTTTGTTTTTGGACATAAGAAAGCCCTCCTTTGCGGTGCTATTGTTCCGCGCGGGAGGGCTTTTATGCATCAGTTGTCGAAGACGCTTCCGGAATCCGACGCAGGGGCTTCGGGGGCCGCGGCGGAACCCTCCGCCGGGGCATCGGGCGCGGCGCCGTCCGGCGCGGGCGCCTGTTCGCCGGGCGCCTGTTCGCCGGGCTCCTGTGCATCGGCGCCGTCCAGCTCGCGGTAGAGCTCCCGCTTCCTTTCGGCCGCTTCCTCCGCCGCTTTTTTGCGCTCTTCCTCGCGCTTGGCCTTGTCCTGCTTGCTCTGCAGCCAGCTGCGCTTGCCGAAGATGACGGCGAGCGGAACGAAAGCGACGCACATCGCCGCGAGGATCCAGTGGACCGTGTCAAAGGGGAGCCCATGCTCCCAGAGCGACTTGACCGTCGAGTACAGGAAATAGATGATAAGCAGAAAGATCAGATAAACCCGCATGCCGAAACCTCTGAATCAGTTCTCGCCGCCGTCGCCGGGGGCGGAGGTCTTGAAATATTTTCTGCCGCGCAGCAGCGCGATGCCGCCCGCGAAGAACAGCAGGATGATGCTGAGAATACCGAGCGAAGAGCGGTCGGTCAGCGAATAGACGAGAGAATAGAGCGCCGGCCCGATGACGCAGGAGAATTTGCCGAAGATGTCGAGGAAGCCGTAATACTCATTCGAGCGCTCGGGCGGGATGATCTGGCCGAAATAGGAGCGGGACAGCGCCTGGATGCCGCCCTGCACCGTGCCGACGAGACCCGCGAGAACCCAGAACAGCACCGAGGACAGCCGCTTCGCCGCCTCGACGTCGCCGCCGTTCAGCTGCGCCTGCTCGATGTTGAAGCCCATGAAGAAGCCGATGATCGTGATGACGAAATAAACGCCGACCGCGACGGAGATCATATTGACGGCGCCCACCTTCTTCGAGAGGTTGCCGAAGAGGATCGAGAAGGGGACGGCGACGATCTGGGTGACGAGCAGCGCGAGGATCATGCCGATGGTGCCGAGCTCGAGCGTCGTGCCGTAGTTTGTCGCGAGACTGATGATGGTGTCGACGCCGTCTATGTAGAAGAAATAGGCAAGGATGAAGAACAGGATCTTTTTGTCGCGCAGGATATCCTTAAACGTGCGTATGGCGTTCGAGAACGCCGCTTTGGCGAGCGCGGAGGGCGCCTCCTCGACGCTGTAGACCTGCTTGACGTTGCGCAGGAACGGGATGCTGAACACCGACCACCAGACGACCACGATGAGGATGGCGATCTTGTAGGACAGCGTGCTCATGCCCATGAGCACCATGATGACGATGGAGATGACGAAGGGGATGGTGCTGCCGCCGATATATCCCATCGCATAGCCCCACGAAGAGACCTTGTCCATGCGCTCGGGCGTCGTCACGTCCGTCAGGAAGGAGTCATAGAACAAGCAGCTGCCGGAAAAGCCGATGCGCGAGAGGACGAAGCCGACGAGCATGAGCTTCCAGTTGTCGGTGAACGCCATGGTCGCCGTGAAGATGAGGCCGATAACGAGGAATCCCGAGAAAAGTTTCTTTTTCATGCCGGTGAAGTCGCCGATGGCGCCCAGCAGCGGCGCGAGGACCGCGACGACGAGGTTCGCCGCCGAGACCGCAAAGCCGTAGACCTTGTCGCCCGTGTCCGTCGCGACGAGCGCAAAATAGATGGGAAAGATCGCGGCCATGATGTTGGTGGCGTAGATGGAATTTGCCCAGTCGTACATGATCCAGCTCTTCTCCGTCTTGGTGAAGCGCTTTTCTTTTTCCATGGTTCACGAGGTCCTTTCGTTCAATATTTACAACTTGTTTACATTGTGTCAAAAAAGAGCTTCAAAGTCAACCGGTTTGACTATTGCGCGCAAAAAATATATCATGTACATTAGATGTATGGAAGCTTGCGGGGAAAGGCGGGTGAGGACGATGCGCAGGATCTGGCTGTGCGCGGCGGTGGCCGCAGCGGCGCTGCTGTGCGCGTCCTGCGCCGACTTTTCCGTGGAGGATAAGCTCACCGCGCCCGCGCTGACGGCCGACCAGAGCTCGGTCGAGGCGGCGCTCGAGGGCCTCGGGCAGAAGATCACACTGATCTATCCGGCATCCGGCGACCGGCGCACACCCGTCCAGTTCTTCGACTTTGACGGCGACGGGGAAAATGAGGCGTCGGTCTTTTACCTTGACCAGCAGCAGGACACGGGCGCCCACATCGCCATCCTTGAAAAGGACGCCGAGGGGCAATGGCGCGTCATGAGCGTCGCGGACGGCGCGGGCCAGGATATCGAGAGCATCAGCGTGCTGCGCGTGCGCGACGCCGGCCTGCGCGCGGTGCTCGTCGAGTGGGCGAGCACCGGGCAGACGGAGAACACGCTGACGGTCTACCGCTACGACGGCGCGACGCTCACGGAGGATTTCAGCGACGCCTGCGAGGACGTGATCGTCTACGACGTCGACGGCGACGGCTACATGGAGATCTGCTATCTCGACCTGCCCAGCATTTCGGAGCCGTACGAGTTGTCCTGCGTGCGCCTGACAAAGACGGCATACGAGGTCGCGGGGCAGCTGAAGCTCAACGGCGACATGATGGCGTGCCTGAATTTTGCGGCGGGCCGCATCTACGCGGGGACGAGCGGCGTCGTGGTCGACGAGGATCTCGGCAACGGCTACATGATCACGGAGGTCTTCGTCATGGCGGACGGAAAGCTCGGACGCATGACGGTGGACGACGGCACGCGGATCGACGAATTCACGCTGCGCGCGTCGAGCGCGCCGGTTTGCCGCGAGCTGTACGAGGATTCGTTCCTCTACGTCCCGACGGTCCGTGCGCCGCAGGAGGGCATCCTGCAGCCGGACGCGTGGACCTACTGGTATCAGCTCAGCAGCGACATGTTCCGCTATTCGCGCGCCACGTATATCGAGGGCGGCTACAAGCTCGGGCTGTGCGTGCCGGACGCGTGGCTGACGCATGTGAAAGTCTACCGCAGCGACAGCGAGCCGCGCCTGATCGAAGTCCAGGACAACGACACCGGCGAGGTGCTGCTGCGGCTCAAGATCCTCACGGCCGGGGAGGACGCGCGGCCCTACGGCGGCGCGGGCTATTCGCAGGTCGCCCAGTCGGGCTCCTTCCGCTATTATCTGCAGACCGCCTGCTCCGAGCAGGAACGGAATTATATCGTCAACAATTTCATCGTACTTGGATAAATGGAGGACACCATGAAAAAGGCGCTCGTCGTCGAGGACGAATATGCGATCCGCGATCTTGTCGTGCTCAATCTGCGCCTCGCCGGCTATGAGGCCGTCGGCGCGGAGAGCGCCGAAAAGGCGATCGACCTGTACAGGGAGGATCCGGACAGCTTCGATATCGCGCTGCTCGACATCATGCTGCCGGGCGTGAGCGGTCTCGCGCTGTGCGAGACCATCCGGCGGGACAACGACCGCATCGGCATCATCATGCTTACCGCCAGGACGCAGGAGCAGGACAAGATCGAGGGCCTTGCCACCGGCGCGGACGACTATGTGACGAAGCCCTTCAGCATCGGCGAACTGCTCGCGCGCGTCGACGCCATCTACCGGCGCACGCAGCGCGCGCAGCCGCGCGCGGCCGCCGGCCGCCTCGTGAGCGGAGATTTCGCGCTCGACACGGCATCGCGCGTGCTGACGAAGCGCGGCGAGCAGATCGATCTGACGCAGGTCGAATATCTGCTCATGGAGCTGTTCCTCAAGAACCCGGGCGTCGCGATGGACCGCGAGAAGATCCTGCGCGAGGTGTGGGGAAAGAGCTATTACGGCGACATCAAGATCGTCGACGTGAATATCTGCCGCCTGCGCAACAAGATCGAGGACGACACCAACAACCCCGTGCACATCCTCACGGTCTGGGGCTACGGCTACCGGTTCGTCGAATAACCGATGGAAGCGGCGCAGGGGAGAAAAAAGAATCTGCGGGGCGGCATCACCCGCCGCTGGATCGTCGTCAATCTTTTGACGACGGTCGTTATTCTGCTTGTCGCTTCGGTCGCGATCCTCATCTCCGTGCGCAACAACTACAACCAGACGGCGCAGCAGATCCTGCAGTACAAGGCGAAATATCTGATGAACACCCTGCCGTCGGCGACGACGGCGAGCTCGTCGGAGCGCGCCGACGCGGCGGTCGGCCTCGCGGAGAAATTCGAGGAGAAGGACAAGTATGAGCTGATGCTCATCGACAGCACCGGCAAGGTCGTCGTGACCTCCTCCGGCTTCGCGTGGGGCGCCGACGAACCGCTTGAGGATTATCAGCTCGCCATCGCGAGCGAGGACGGCCAGGGCAGCTATTTCGGCTACACGACCAACAACGAGCACATCGTGGCGGTCACGCAGGTCATCACGAGCGGCTACGCGGGCGACATCGTCGCGCTGCGGCTCGTCAGCTCGCTCGCGGGCGTCGACGCGCAGCTCGCGGTCACCGCGAACCTCGTTTTCGCGGTATGCGTCGTCATCCTGCTGTTCATGATCTTTTCGGGGCTATATTTCGTGCGCTCCATCGTGCTGCCCATCCGCAGCATCGGCGCGTCGGCCCGGCGCATCGCGGGCGGCGATTACGAGGCCCGTGTCGAGAACAAATACGGCGACGAGATCGGCGAGCTGTGCGACATCGTCAACGACATGGCCGTCGGCCTGTCGAAGACCGACAAAATGAAGAACGAATTCATCTCGAGCATCTCGCACGAGCTGCGCACGCCGCTGACCTCCATCAAGGGCTGGGGCGAAACGCTCGTCGCCATCGGCACGAAGGACGAGGAGAATTTCCGCAAGGGGATGCAGATCATCCTCAGCGAGACCGACCGGCTGTCCTGCCTTGTCGAGGACCTGCTCGATTTCTCGCGCCTGCAGACGGGGCGCATCGAGCTCAACACCGGGCTCATCGACCTGCGGCGCGAGCTGACGGAGTCGGTCGCGACGATCGAGCAGCGCGCGGCGCGCGCGGGCATCGCCTTCCGGACCGAGCTGCCCGACGGCCCGGTCGTCATCACGGCCGACAGGAACCGTCTGCGGCAGGTGTTTGCGAACATCTTCGACAACGCCGTCAAGTATTCGAATCCCGGCGGCGCGGTGACGGTCGCGCTGACGCTCGGCGCGTCGGCCTGCGTCACCGTTTCGGACACGGGCGCCGGCATCCCGCCGCAGGAGCTCGCCCACGTGACGGAGCGCTTTTACAAGGCGAGCAATTCGGTGACGGGCTCCGGCATCGGCCTCGCCGTCGTCAAGGAGATCATGCAGCTGCACGGCGGCTCGCTCGACATCGCGAGCGAGCGCGGCAAGGGGACAACGGTCCCGCTCAGGTTTCCGCTGCGCAAACAGTAAGCGCGCGGCGGTTCGAATAAAGGAGACACCATGGCAAAAGAAGCATTCAGAACCTCGATCGGCGGACAGGCCATCATCGAAGGCATCGTTATGAAGGGGCCGGAAAAGACCTGCATGGCGGTGCGCCGCCCCGACGGGGAGATCAGCGCCGACGTCTATGCGACGCACAAAAACCCGCTGCGGAAAATTCCGATCCTGCGCGGCGCCGCGGCGATGATCCTCAGCATGATCGAGGGCTATAAAAGCATCATGAAATCGTCCGACATCGCCTTCCCCGACGGCGGGGGAGACGATGCGTTCGACCGGTTCATCAAGAAAAAATTCGGCGACAAAGCGGGGATGGCTGTCGGCGCGGTCGCCGCCGTGCTCGGCACGCTGCTCGCCGTGGCGCTGTTCATCCTGCTGCCGACGTATCTGACGGGCGCGCTGTCGAACGTGCTGCCGCTGGGCGGCTGGCGGTCGGCGGTGGAGGGCGTCATCAAGATCGCGATCTTCCTGCTGTATCTCTTCGCCGTTACGCGCCAGAAGGACATCCGCCGCGTGTTCGAGTACCACGGCGCGGAGCACAAGTCCATCGCCTGCTATGAGCACGGCGATGAGCTGACGGTGGAGAACGTGCGCAAATATTCGCGCTTCCACCCGCGCTGCGGGACAAGCTTTCTGTTCATCGTCATCCTCATCAGCATCCTCGCGGGGGCGTTCATCCCCTGGACCCAAACCGCGGTGCGCGCGCTCGCAAAGCTCGCGCTGCTGCCGCTCATCATGGGCATCTCGTACGAGATCATCAAATATGCCGGCGCGCACGACAACCTTCTGTGCCGCATCCTTTCCGCGCCGGGCCTGTGGATCCAGCGCCTGACGGCGTTCGAGCCCGACGACAGCATGATCGAAGTCGCGCTGACCGCGCTCAAGGCCGTCCTTCCCGCGAACGCGGAGGAAGCCCGGTGGTAGACGCGCGGGCGCTGTGCGCGGACGCGAAGAAGCGGCTGGCCGGCGCGGGCCTCACGGCCCCGAATGAATTCAACGTGCTCTTTTCATCGGCCGTCGGCAAGAGCTATCCGCTCGCCGTCGCCGACGGCGGCGTGCCGCCCGAAGCGGCGGCGCGCTTCGGAGAGCTTCTCGCGCGCCGGCTCGCGGGCGAGCCGCTGCAGTATATCGCCGGCTCGTGGCCCTTTCTCGATTTCGAGCTGCTCGTCGGCCCGGGCGTGCTCATCCCGCGCGACGAGACGCAGACGGCCGTGGAGACGGCGCTCGGGCGGCTCTCGCCGCTCGCCGCGCCGCGCGCGGTCGATCTGTGCGCGGGCAGCGGCTGCATCGCCTTCGCCATCAAGCGGGCGATCCCGGGCTGTTCCGTGACGGCCGTCGAGCATTCCGGCGAGGCCTGTGCGTGGCTGCTGCGCAACCGCGCGCGGCTCGGCTGCGACGTCGAAGCCGTGCAGGCGGACGTCTTCGGCTTCGAGGCGTCGCTGCCCGACGGGAGCTGCGACGTGATCGTGTCGAACCCGCCGTATCTCACGCCGCGGGAGCTCGCCGACAACCGCGCGGAGCTCGGCGCCGAGCCGCCGGAAGCGTTTCTCGGCGGGGAGGACGGGCTGCGGTTTTACCGCGGCATCATCCCGCGCTATAAAGACAAGCTGCGCCCCGGCGGGAGCATGGTTTTCGAGATCGGCGCGTCGCAGGGACGGGAAGTCGCGTCGCTGTTCAGCGCGAACGGTTATGCCGACGTCGAGCTGCGCCGCGACATGTACGGCAATATGCGCGTCGCGGCGGCAAAAAGGCCGACGGAGTGATTGAAATCGGGCGGCGCATCGTGTATAATAAAAAAGAACAAAAGTTCTTTCGATAAGGAGATAATTATGGCGACGGACAAAAAAGCGGCTCTCGATACGGCGCTCGCGCAGATCGAAAAGCAGTTCGGCAAAGGCGCGGTCATGAAGCTCGGACAGAACGCCGCGATGAACGTCGAGGCGATCTCGACGGGCTCGCTGTCGCTGGATATCGCCCTGGGCATCGGCGGCCTGCCGCGCGGCAGGATCGTCGAGATCTTCGGGCCGGAGAGCTCCGGCAAGACGACCGTCGCGCTGCACGTCGTCGCGGAGGCCCAGAAGGCGGGCGGCGAGGCCGCGTTCATCGACGTCGAGCACGCGCTCGACCCGGTCTATGCCGCGGCGCTCGGCGTCAACATCGACAATCTGCTCGTGTCGCAGCCCGACACCGGCGAGCAGGCGCTCGAGATCGCGGAGGCGCTTGTGCGCTCGGGCGCGATCGACGTCATCGTCATCGACTCGGTCGCCGCGATGGTCACAAAGGCCGAGATCGAGGGCGAGATGGGCGACAGCCACGTCGGCACACAGGCGCGCCTGATGTCGCAGGCACTGCGCAAGCTCACGAGCGTCATCGGCAAATCGCAGTGCGTCGCCATCTTCATCAACCAGCTGCGCGAAAAGATCGGCGTCATGTACGGCAACCCCGAGACGACGCCGGGCGGCCGCGCGCTCAAATTCTACTCGTCCGTGCGCCTTGACATCCGCCGCATCGAGTCCATCAAGGTGGGCGGCGAGGTCATCGGCAACCGCACGCGCGCGAAGGTCGTGAAAAACAAGGTCGCGCCCCCGTTCAAGGAGGGCGAGTTCGACATTCTTTACGGCAAGGGCATTTCGAAGACGGGCGAGATCCTCGACCTCGCCGTCAAGCTCGACATCATCCAGAAATCGGGCGCGTGGTTCAACTACGGCGAGACGCGCCTCGGCCAGGGCCGCGACAATGTCCGCAAGTACATCGAGGACAACCCCGAGTTTGCGGCCGAGGTCGAAAAACAGGTGCGCGCGCGCGCCGATGAGCTGCTGCACCCGAAAAAGGGCGGCTCCTCCTCGGGCAAAGCCGACGCATCCGGCGAAGCGCCCGTGCCGGTCATCATCTCTTCCGACGATTCGATCGACATCGAAGTGGAGTAAAGCATGGACGGCGCGGTTAAGATCACCGATATCACCGTGACAAAAAAGGGCAGATATGCCCTTTTTTGCGATGGGGAGTTCCAGTTTTCGCTCGACGAGGAGACCTACCTCAAAAGCGGCGTGAAGATCGGCGCCGAGATGACGCCCGGCGAGCTGCAGGCGCTGCGCGCGGCGTCCGATTACGCCGCGGCAAAAAACAAGGCGCTCGATTACCTCGCCTACCGCGATCACACCGAAAAGGAGCTGCGCGGCAAGCTCGCCCGGAAATTCGACCCCGAGACGGGCGCACAGGCCGTGTCGCGCATGCGCGAGCTGGGGCTTGTGGACGACGCGGCCTACGCGGAGAAGCTCGCGGAGGAGCTCATCGTCCGCCGGTTTTGCAGCAAGCGCGCGGCGGCGGCAAAGCTGTATGAGAAGGGGGTCGACCGGCAGACCGTCGCCGAGACGCTCGCGGTCTACGACGACGACGAGCAGCCCTCGATCCGCGCAGTTGTCGAGCGGAAGTACGCGCAGAAGCTGGGGGATCCGGCGAAGCGCGCGGCGGTGTTCGCGGCGCTCGCCCGGCTCGGCTTCCGCAGCGGCGATATCCGCGCGGTGCTCGGCGAATACGCGGCCGACAGGGAAGCGGAGTTCCCCTTTGACCCAGAGGGCTGACGCGCGGTTTTCATGCGGGCAGGGGCGCTTTGTCTGCGCGGCGCGCGGGGGATCGCGGCCGGCCGCGCGGCACGTTCCGAACGGAGGGACACGGGAATGAAGAAGAAAAACGGTTACAGCCGGAGAACGGGCCTTGCGGTCTGCATCCCCTGTTTTCTGGCCGCGGCGCTGTCGGCGGCGTTGTGCCTGCGCGGAGAGCTGTCGGGAGCGCTTTATTATCTGCTGTGCGGCGTGCTGACGTTTTCGCTCACGTTCGGCCTCGTCACCGCTGCGCACACGGACTGGGAAAAGAAAGACGGCTGAGGCCGTCCGGGCGCCTGCCGCCGGGCAGGGACGTCCGCGCGATGCGGAAAAATAAAACAGGATTCGGGAGCAAAACGTGGCAAATATTTACTTTATTTCGCTCGGCTGCGACAAGAACCGCATCGACGCCGAGATCATGCTCAAAAAGCTGTCCGACGCCGGGCACGACATCGTCGCGGACGCGGCCGAGGCCGACTGCGCGGTCGTGAACACCTGCGGCTTCATCGAAAGCGCCAAGCAGGAGGCGATCGACGCCGTCTTCGACATGGTACGCGAGAAACAGAAGGGGAGGCTTCGCGCGCTCGTCGTGACGGGCTGCCTCGCCGAGCGCTACCGCGCGCAGGTCGCCGACGAGATCCCCGAGATCGACGCCGTGGTCGGACTGGCGGGCAACGCCGACATCTGCGCCGTCGTCGAAGCCGCGCTCGCCGGCAAAAAGGAGCAGCGCTTCGGCGAAAAAACCGCCCTGCCGCTGGGTGGGGCGCGCCTGCTGTCCACGCCGCCGCACTACGCCTACATCAAGATCGCGGAGGGGTGCTCCAACCACTGCACCTACTGCGCCATCCCGTCCATCCGCGGGCCCTTCCGGTCGCGCGCGCAGGCGGACATCCTCGACGAAGCGGCGTCGCTCGCGCGCGACGGCGTGCGGGAGCTCATCGTCATCGCGCAGGATACGACGTCCTACGGCAGGGATCTCGGCGGCGGCGAGAGCCTCGCGGGGCTGCTCGCGGCGCTGTCCCGGATCGACGGTCTGTGGAAGATCCGCGTGCTGTACGCCTATCCCGACCGCATCGACGACGCCCTCATCGGGGCGATGGCGTCCCTGCCGAAGGTCGCGCGCTATCTCGATTTGCCGCTGCAGCACGCCGACGGCGGCGTCCTGCGCCGCATGGGCCGCTTCGGCGACCGCGCGGCGCTGCTCGCGCTGCTGCAGAAGCTGCGCGCGCGCATCCCCGGCATCACGCTGCGCTCGACGTTCATCGTCGGCTTCCCGGGCGAGACGGACGCGCAGTTCGAGGAGCTGCTCGGTTTTTTGCGCGACGCGCAGTTCGACCGCGCGGGCTGCTTCGAATATTCCCCCGAGGAGGGGACGCCCGCCGAGCGGCTTGCGCCGCGCATCGGGGACGACGTGAAAGCCGCGCGGGCCGCGCGCTTCCGCGAGGTCCAGTCGGCGATCATGGCCGCGAAGAACAGGGACAAGATCGGCGCGCGGGCGCAGGTCATCTGCGACGGCTTCGACGAACAAAAGGGGATGTTCGCCTGCCGCAGTGAGGGCGAGGCGCCCGACATCGATCCGATCGTCTGGCTGCCGCTGTCGTGCGATCTCATGGTGGGGGACGTATACGACGTCCGCATCACGGGCGCAGACGACGTCGACGTCTACGCCGAACTTTGACGCTGCGCTCTGTACATTTCCGGCGGGGACGGTTATAATGGGAACATAATTCTGGAATGAGGTGCCGTGATGAATCTTCCGAATAAGCTGACGGTGCTGCGCACGCTGCTCGTGCCGGTCTTTCTGCTGTTTTTGCTCACGCCGTCGATCCCGGGGAATTACCTGTGGGCTTTCGTCGTCTTTGCCGCCGCGTCCCTGACCGATTTTTTTGACGGGCGCATCGCCCGCAAATACGGCATGGTCACGACCTTCGGGAAATTTCTCGATCCGCTTGCGGACAAGGTCCTCGTGACCTGTGCGCTCGTCGCCTTCACGGCGCTCGGGCTGTGTCCGCCCGTCGCGTGCATCCTTATCATCGCGCGCGACTACATGGTCTCCGCCATCCGCCTCGCCGCCGTCTCGGGCGAGGGCAAGGTCATCGCGGCGAACATCTGGGGCAAGATCAAGACCGCGCTGCAGATGCTCGTGCTGTGCGCCGCGATGCTCGCGCTGTTCTTTGTCGGCACGGGCGCGCTCCCGGCCGGGCCCGTCGCCGTCGCCATCACCGCCGCAATGTGGGTGCTCGCCGGCGTGACCGCGCTGTCCGGCGCCGTCTATCTCAAGCAGAACATCCATCTCATCGACACCTTCAAATAAGCAATTCAATAAACGACAGGGGTTTATATGCAGATATACAACACGCTTTCCCGCAAAAAAGAAGAGCTCGTGCCGCTCGAGGGCAATACGGTGCGCATCTACGCCTGCGGCCCGACGGTCTACAATTACATCCACATCGGCAATGCGCGGCCGCTGTGCGTGTTCGACACGCTGCGCCGGTATCTTGAGTATGCCGGCTACGAGGTGAAGTTCGTGCAGAACTTCACCGACGTCGACGACAAGCTGATCAAGAAGGCGAACGAGGAGGGCATCACCGTCCCCGAAGTCGCCGAGCGGTACATCGCCGAGTATTGGAAGGATGCTGACGGGATGAACGTGCGTCGCGCGACGGTGCACCCCCGCGCGACGGAGAACATCGACGGCATTCTCGACATCATCAAAACGCTCGTCGATAAGGGCTATGCCTACGCGACGGAAAACGGCGACGTCTATTTCCGCGCGCGCAAGTTCAAGGAATACGGCAAGCTGTCGCACCAGCCCATCGACGATCTCGAGTCGGGCGCGCGCATCAGCGTCGGCGAGGAAAAGGAAGATCCGCTCGATTTCGCGCTGTGGAAGGGCGCGAAGCCCGGCGAGCCGATGTGGGACAGCCCGTGGGGCAAGGGACGCCCCGGCTGGCACATCGAGTGCTCGGCGATGTCGCGCCGCTATCTCGGCGACACGTTCGACATCCACTGCGGCGGGCAGGACCTCATTTTCCCGCACCATGAGAACGAGATCGCCCAGAGCGAGTGCTGCACCGGCAAGCCCTTTGCGCACTTCTGGATGCACAACGGCTATCTCAACATCGACAACCGCAAGATGTCGAAGTCGCTCGGCAACTTCTTCACCGTGCGCGAGATCAGCGAAAAATACGGCTACGAGGCGATCCGCTATCTGATGCTCAGCGCCCAGTATCGCAGCCCCATCAATTTTTCGCAGGAGGTCATCGAGTCCTGCGTCTCTTCGCTCGAGCGCATGTACACCTGCCGCGACAATCTCGATTTCGCCATCGCCAACGCGCAGGGCGACGCCGATGATCTGCGCGTGCTGTGCGACCAGCGCCGCACCGAGTTCAGGCTTGCGATGGACGACGACCTCAATACGGCGGACGCGATCAGCGCGGTTTTTGAGCTCGTGCGCGACATCAACAGCGCGAAGGAGCAAAGCCGCAGGACGCTCGAGTACGCGGCGTCCGTCTTCGACGAGCTGACGGGCGTTCTGGGCCTCGTCTACAACCGCAAAAAGAGCGATGTCCCGCAGGATATCGTCGATATGGCGAACGAACGCGCGGCGGCGCGCAAGGCGAAGGATTTCGCCCGGGCCGACGCTCTGCGGGATGCGATCGCGCAGCGCGGCTATCTGCTCGAGGACACGGCGGAGGGCCCCAAGATCACGAAAAAATGACCTGACGGCAAAAAGAAAGATCCCCGGAGCTTTATGCCCCGGGGATCTTGTTTTTGTATATCGGGCAGGCCCTTACGCCTTGGAGAAGTAGATCTTCACGGTCGCCTCTTCGTCGACGCCCTGCACGAGCGGCGTGAAAAGCTTGCCGAGCGCCTCGAGCGCCGCGTCGTCCGCCTCGCGGAAGCAGGCATCCGTCGAGAGCGCGTCGGTGAGCGTCTGCTTGACGGAGGCCTCGAACGCGGCCTGCTCTTCGGAGGTCAGCTTGATGTCGCCGAAGGCGAGCAGGCCCTTCTCCGTCTCCTCGAACTGGCTCTTGGTCGGGTCGAAGTCGACGACGTAAAGCTTGGTGGCGGGGACGGTGAGGCTGACGGTCTTTGTCTCGGGGTCGTAGGTGACGTTGCTTTCCGAAAGCGACGCGAGGTCGACGGTGTAATAGCCGGTGGCATAGGAGCGCACGGACTTCGTCTTCTTGAAGACGTCGAGATCGAGCAGCGACTGCGACAGCTCGCTTTGCACGCTCACATCTTTTTCATAGACGATGAGCTGCTGCTGCTTGCGGGCTTCGATGAGCACGACGCTCTGATAATCGGCGACGGTGATCTCCGGCTGAAGGCCCAGCATGACCTCGATCTTTTCCTTTGCCGTCGCGCACGCGTCCTTGATGGTTCCCATGAGATCGAGCGACGTGAAGCGGTCGGCGACATTTGCGAGCGCGTACAGGATGACGAGCAGGCAGATGAGCCGCACGAGGAAGCGAAGGAAGGGGAGCCGGACGCGCCGGCGCTTTTTCTCTTTTTTGGGCTTGTCCTGCCGCGGCTCTGTCAGCGAGGGCTTCGCGGCGGTTTCCTGCGCCGGCGCGGCCGCATCGGCGGCAGCGGGGGCGGCGGTCTGCGCGGGCGCCGCGTCGGCCGCGCGCAGTGACTGCGCGATGAGCGCGGATTTGTCGAAGACGCGGGTCTTCGCGAGCTCGTCGCCCGCGCCGGCCTTTGCCTGCTGCGCAGGGCTTTTGGCGGACGGGCGGGGACGGGTAAGTTCCGACAGGTATACTTCGCCGCGCGCTTCGGCGCTCAGCTCGTCCGCGAGCGCGCGCGCTCTGCGAAGCCGCTCCTCGCGGTCGGCATCCGTCTGTGGATTCATCCTGATTCCTCCTGTTTCGCCATTTTTTGCTTTTTAAGTATACAATGAATTTTTTCTTTGTACAATCCCGCCGCCGCTTTTTCGGGGAACAGGCACAAAAAAAGAACGGCGCAGGGCGCCGTTCTTTTTTTTGTTGTCAATCGCTCACGTAGGGGAGCAGGGCGATCTGGCGCGCGCGCTTGATCGCGGTCGTGAGCTCGCGCTGATGCGCGGCGCACGTGCCGGTCACGCGGCGGGGGATGATCTTTCCGCGCTCGGACATGAACTTGCGAAGATGGGCCGCGTCCTTGTAGTCGATGTTCTCGAGCTGCCTGTCCACGCAGAACTGGCAGACCTTCTTGCGGCGGGGACGGGGGCCGTACTGGCGCTGGGGACGATCGCCGCGATCGCCGCCGCGATCGGGGCCGCGGTCAGCGCCGCGGTCGGGACGCTGTTCGGAGCGCGGCGCGGCGTTCTCGGCCGGCGCGACTCTCGTTTCGTTATTCTCCATGATGACATTACTCCTTATTTAAGTAAGATCAGAAGGGCAGATCGTCATCGTCGCTGATGACCGAGAAATCGTCGTTGCTGCCGGCGGAGAAACTTTCGTCGGCGGCGGCCGGCGTTTCGCTGCGGGGTTCGTAGGTGCTCGGGGCACCCGCGGACGCGCCGGCGCTCGCGCTGCGGCTCTCGGTGAAATAGACGTTGTCAGCGAGGATCTCGAATGCCTTGCGGTTTTTTCCTTCCTTGTCGGTATAGGTCCGCGTCTGGATGGACCCCGCGACGGCCATCATCTGGCCTTTTTTGAAGTACTTGCAGATAAATTCCGCGGTGTTGCGCCAGGCGACGATGTCGATGAAATCGGTCTGACGCTCCGCACCCTGTTTGACGTAGGAACGGTTGACAGCCAGCGTAAACGTCGTGACGGCGATTTCCGAAGGCGTGTGACGCAGCTCGGGATCCGCCGTGAGACGGCCCATGAGCGCTACCTGATTGAGCATTTGTGCGTCCTCCTACTTGTTTGTTCGCCGGTCAGGCGCCCTTGCGGACGATGATCGAGCGCATGACCCCGTCCGTGATCTTATAGATACGGTCGAGCTCTTTGGGGAAATCGCTCTCGCAGCTGAAGTTGATCAGAACGTAATACCCTTCGGTCTCGTCCATGATCTCATAAGCGAGTCTGCGTTTGCCCCACTCATCCACGGATTCGACGGTCCCGTTCTCGGCAATGAGAGACGTGAACTTTTCGACCATAGCCTTGGTCGCTTCTTCGTCGAGCTTCGTGCTGAGCACCATAATGGTTTCATATGCAGCTGTCATGATTGCACCTCCTTCTGGACATAAGGCCCGCTTTCGCGGGCAAGGATTTTGCTTGAAACAAGCTTATCTATTATAACAGCGCCCCCGGCGATTGTCAAACGAAATCAAAGCTGCAGTCCCTTGAGATAGGCCCTGAAATCGGCGCCGATCTCCTCGTGGCCGAGCGCGACTTCGACGGCGGCCTTCATCATCTCGAGCTTGTTGCCCATGTCGTAGCGCCGGCCGACGAAATCGACGCCGACGGTGCCCTTGCCGTGGGCGAGCTCCCGGATGGCGTCGGTGAGCTGCAGCTCGCCGCCCGCGCCGGGCTTGAGATCGGCGAGGATGGGGAAGACGTCCTTCGTCAGCAGCACGCGGCCGAGGATGGAATACAGCGAAAGGATCTTGTCGGGCGACGGCTTTTCGATCATATCGTCGACAAAATAGAGGTTGTCGTGCAGCGGCCGCACCTTCATGGACGAATACTTGAGGATCTGCTGCGCCGTGACCTGCTTGATGCCGAGCGCCGGCAGCTGGTATTCGTCGTACGCGTCGATGAGCTGCTTTGCGACGGGGTATTCCCGGTTGATGATGACGTCGTCGCCGTAAAGAACGACGAACGGGTCGTCGCCGACGAAGGATTTCGCGAAGGAGACGGCGTGGCCGAGCCCCTTCTGCTCCGGCTGGCGGATGAAATAGATGTTCGCGAGCTTGGTCGGGAACAGCACGCTCTCGAGATATTTCTCCTTGCCCGGCTTTTCGAGGGCTTTTTCGAGCACGGGATTGCGGTCAAAATGGTCCTCGATGGCGTCCTTGCCGCGGCTGAGGATGATGAGGATGTCCTCGATGCCGGAGGCGGCGGCCTCCTCGACGATGTACTGGATGGCCGGCTTGTCGACGATGGGCAGCATCTCCTTCGGGATCGCCTTGCTCGCGGGCAGAACGCGCGTGCCGAAACCGGCGGCGGGGATGACGGCTTTTGTGACTTTCATACGGTGACACCTCGATGATTTTATTTACTGAAAAAAGTAACCGATCGCAAGGAGCGCCATAAAGCCGGCGAAAACGAGCTGCACGGCGAGCACGCAGGGCCCGGCGTGTTTTTGCAGACTCTGCTGAAAATCGGCGTCCGCCGCGCTCGCGGCCCGCAGCGCCTTGATCTGCCTGCCGGCGGACTCGCGGTACAAGTAGACGGCGAAGAGCCCCCAGAACACGTTGACTGCGAACAGCGTGAACGAGCAGACGCGCGCGAGGCTCGTCAGCAGCGCCGCCGAGACGGGCAGGGAAAGCCCCGCGTTGAGCAGCAGCAGTCCCGCGGCGGGCAGGCTCAGCAGCGTGTTGATCCCGAAGGAGACCGCCGCGAAAGCCCAGACCTTGCGGTACAAAAAATAAAGCGTCGGAAACAGCACGGCGCTCAGCGTGAAGCACGTCTTGCGCTGCGTCGTCTGCTGCATTTTGAAATTGTAGAGATAATACGGCGCGCTCGGGCCGATGTAGGTGGCCCAGTCGCCCACGGGGATATCGTCGATGAGCTCGTCCTTGGACAGCGGCTGCGGCTGCCCGTTTTCGTTGCGGTAGAACAGCGAACCGGGCGTGAGCGCGCCGTCGTCGGGGGCGTCGGCTTCCCGCGGGTCGCTGCCGAATTCATAGCCGCAGTAATTGCAGAAGCGGCCGGCCTCCTCGTTTTCCCGCCCGCAGCGCGCGCACAGGACGGGGCGGCGGACGTCGACGGGGACGGCGGGCTTCCATTCAAAGCCGTCGGCGTGCTTGTCGGCGTTTGCGCAGCGGCCGTGCTGCGCGTAGCAGTCGCGGTGATGCGGCGTGCCGCAGTCGGGGCACACGGCGAGGCTGTCGTTTTCCGTCAGCGGCTTGCCGCAATAGGGGCAGACGCTTCCCTGATAAATGAACATATGCAGTCCTTTCGGGGGATATATGTATATAGTATTGCTTTTATTCTAGCGCATACAATGGAAAAAAGCAAAAACAACCCGTGAATTTTTGCTTTTTGGCATGCGATTGTGTATAATACTCTGGACGCCATTATGAGTGAGGACGACCTATGTTTATAGCAGACGAATACAACCAGCGCGTCGCCGCCGCAAGCGCGGAGATCGACGAGCTTATCAAGGCGCTCAATATCGAGGGCACGAAGAAAGAGCTGGAGGAGGTCGACCAGAAAACGGCCGACCCCGCCTTTTGGTCGAGCCCCGACAAGGATGTCCTGACGCGCCAGAGCGCGCTCAAGGACAAGCTCGCCGACGCGCAGGCGCTCGTCACCGCGCGGGACGACGCCGCGACCGTGATCGAGATCGCCGCGGAGGCCGACGACGCGGGCATGATCCCCGAGGTCGAGCAGGAGCTGCAGAAGCTCGAATCGCTCGTCGAGGCCCAGAAGCTCGCGACGCTGCTCGACGGCGAATACGACGACAAAAACGCCATCCTGACCTTCCACGCGGGCGCGGGCGGCACCGAGGCGCAGGACTGGGTCCAGATGCTCTACCGCATGTACACGCGCTTTGCGGTCTCGCACGGCTTCAAGGTCAAGGTGCTCGATTACCTCGACGGCGAAGAGGCGGGCATCAAGAGCGCTTCGATCCTCGTCGAGGGCCACAACGCCTACGGCTACCTGAAATCGGAGAACGGCGTGCACCGGCTTGTGCGCATCTCGCCGTTCGACGCCTCCGGCCGCCGCCACACCTCCTTCGCCTCGCTCGAGGTCATGCCCGAGATCGGCGACGACATGAACATCGAGATCCGCGACGAGGACCTCAAGGTCGACACCTACCGCAGCAGCGGCGCTGGCGGCCAGCACGTCAACAAGACGGAGTCGGCCATCCGCATCACGCACATCCCGACGGGCATCGTCGTGGCGTGTCAGAACGAGCGCAGTCAGTACCAGAACCGCGACGTCGCGATGAGCATGCTCAGATCCAAGCTGCTGAAGATCAAGGAGCAGGAGCATCTCGACAAGATCGAGGACATCAAGGGCAACCAGATGGAGATCGCCTGGGGCTCGCAGATCCGCAGCTACGTTTTCATGCCCTACACGCTCGTGAAGGATCACCGCTCCGGCTACGAGCAGGGCAACATCAACGCCGTCATGGACGGCGACCTCGACGGTTTCATCGACGCGTATCTCGTCATGAAAAGCCGCGAGGGCAAGCAATAAGGCGATATGAAGTTTGACACGATCCTCTGGGACGTCGACGGGACGCTGCTCAATTTCGAAGCGGCGGAGGAGAAGAGCCTGCGCGACGGGCTGCGCGCGTGCGGCATCGGAATCGACGACGCGCAGATGGCGCTCTACAAGCAGATCAACCGTCTGCGCTGGGAGCGGCTCGAGCGCGGCGAGATCGACCGGCAGACCGTCTACATCAGCCGCTTCACGGACTTCTTCGGGCGCATCGGCGCGCGGGGGATCGATCCGGAGCGCTTCAATGAGGATTTCCAGAGGGCGCTGGGCGAGAATTATGTCTGGGAGAACGGCGCGCGGGACGTCTGCGAGGCGCTGCACGGCCGCTGCCGGATGTACGCCGTGACCAACGGGAGCGCCGTCGCGCAGCACCGCAAGCTCGAGGGCTCGGGGCTCATCGGCTACCTGGACGACGTGTTCATCTCCGAGGAGATGGGCGCGGAAAAGCCGGATCCCCGCTATTTTGCGTTGTGCACCGCGCGCATCCCGGCCTTTGATCCCCGAAAGTCGCTCATCGTCGGCGATTCGCTGACGAGCGATATCCGCGGCGGCAACAATGCGGGCATCGCGGCGTGCTGGTACAATCCGAAGCGAAGCGTGAACAATGCCGGCGTGCGGGTCGATTACGAGATCGGCAGCCTCTCGGAGGTGCCGGGCCTGCTCGGGCTGTGACGCTTCCGCGCGGCGGCCGCCGCGCTTTTTATAGATACCTTCTCTGCGAAAGGGGATGTTCCGTATGAAAAAACAGAATTCCGCCCGTCAACAGAGCGCGGCGTCCCGGGCTTTCCGGCTCCGCGCGCACCGAGGAGGTATCTTTGATTACATTAAGACAGATCGACACATCCAATTATCTTGACTGTTTCCGGCTGCGGCTGGGCGCGGATCAGGCGCGCTTCGTTTCCGATCCGGTCCGCAGTCTCGCGCAGGCATATGTTTACAGAGAGCAGTGCGTCCCCTTCGGCATCTATGCGCAGGACACGATGGTCGGCTACGTTCTCGTGCTGTACGACCCCGACGAGCGCACGTACAATATCTGGCACATGATGATCGACGGCGCGTGTCAGAACAGGGGCTACGGCAGACAGGCGCTCGGGCAGGTGCTGGCGTATATCGCGGCGAAGCCCTTCGGCGCGTCCGATCGCGTGCTGCTTACCTGCGATCCTGCGAATAGGCGCGCGTATCATCTTTATGCGTCGCTTGATTTTCATGAGACGGGGCGCCGCGACGGCGAGGAGGTCGAGCTCGCCCGCGCGCTCTGATGCACCGGCATATAAAAGCACCCGCCTTTTACGGCGGGTGCTTTTTCTGTATCGGGTTCTGCCGCTTCAGCCGGCGAAGGTGCCCGCGAGGGTCTGCATGAGATACGCCTTGAAGCGATCCGGCTTGAGCCTGCTGCAGATGGCCGCGGTCGGCTTTTTGCCGCCGAAGTTGATGATGTCGACGAGCGCCGCGCCGTAGGACGGGCCGGGCGTCGTGTCGATGACGCAGTAATAATCGTCGCACACGTCGATGCACGACGGCTCGAGCGCCGCAGCCATCGCGGCGGGATCGGCCATGTCGAGGCAGCGGCAGCCGAAGCGGGCGACGTTGAGCTCCGCGAGCGTGCGGTTGCAGTCGACGGCGAATCTGCCGAGCGGCGACGCGGCCCGGATCTGCTCCATCTCCGCGGGCGACAGCATGGCGTCGCCGCAGCAGGCGTCCCAGCCCACGGCGAGCAGCGGAAGGCCCGACTCGAACACGATGCGGGCGGCCTCGGCGTCCTGCCAGATGTTGAATTCCGCGACGGCGGACACGTTGCCCGGCCCGAGGCCCGACGTCCCCATGATGGAGATGCGGCGCACCTTTTTCATGCTTTCGGGCGCAAGGCGGATGGCCAGCGCGAGGTTGGTCAGCGGCCCGAGCGCGATGATCTCGATCTCGCCGTCGGCGTGGGCGTCGAGCGCCTCGATCATCCTGAGGACGGCGTTGCCCGCGGCGGGCTTGAGGCGCTTCGGCGCAAAGCCGAGGTCGCCCATGCCGTCGGTGCCGTGCGTGTCCGTCGAGCCGGCGTACGGATTGATGAGGGGATCGTTGCAGCCGAGATAGACGGGCGGCGCGTAGGTGCCCGACGCCTCAATGGTCGTGAGCGTGTTGACCGCGGCCTGCCGCATGCGCACGTTGCCGGTCACGATCGTGAAAAAGAGGATCTCGTACCGCGGGTCGTTGAGCGCCATGGCGATGGCCATCGCGTCGTCGGAGCCGCAGTCGGTGTCGATGATAAGTTTTCGCTTGTCCATTTTGTCCCCCTGCTGTATAATTGACTTTCAGCAGTATAGCATACTGCGCACCGCGCGGCAATCTGTCCGCGCGGATTTTGATGACGGAGATAATACTACTTTCTTGAAAAATGCGAAAAATCCCGCGTTCAACATTATGGCCTGCGCGATCCTGTTCCTCATCGGCGTCATCGGCGCCGGGAACCAGGTCCTCGTCAGCCACATGCAGAAGGCATTCGGGGCGACGGACGGCCAGATCGGCTTTCTTGTCAGCGCCACGTATTTCGGCTCGATGGCGATGGTCCTCGCGCTCGGCGAGATCTCCGAGCGCATCGGCAAGCGCCGCGGCATCAGCATATCGGCGTTCCTCGTGACGCTCGGCGTCTTTCTGCTGCTGGTCAGCTCCTCGGTGGGCGTTTCGACGGCCGCGATGCTGCTGCTCGGCTTCGGCACGGGCGGCCTCGAAAGCATCACGATGTCGCTGCTCGAGGACAACAACGGCGACGACGCCGACCGCGCCATCGTGCTGACGGAGGCGCTGTTCAGCCTCGGGGGCGTGCTCACGCCGCTCGTCATCGGCCGCCTCGTGCCGGACGATGTCTACAAGCCCGCCTATCTTGTGTTCACGCTGCTGTTCGCGCTCATGACGCTCTCGCTGCTGCTCAGCCGCAGCATCGACGCGTTTGCGCTGCGCGCGCCGCACGAGGATTCGCTCGTCATCTTCAAGGTCGCGAAGGACAAGCTCGCGCTGCTGTGCGCGCTCGGCATGGTGCTGTACGTCGGCGCGGAAGGGGCGTTCTGTTACTGGGCCGTGAGCTACTTTGAACAGAACGGCGCGGCCTGGGCGGGCGCCTACGCCATCTCGGTCTACTGGCTGAGCTCCATTGTCGGCCGCCTCATCGGCACGCGCGTCAGGGGGATATCCCGCTTCCTGCCCGCGGGCTTCCTCACGGCGGCCGTCGCGATGCTGCTGCTGGTGTTCCTGCCCGACGCGCGGGCAAAGCTCGCCGCGACGGCGCTGCTCGGCTTTGCGCTGAGCCCGGCGTACGGCTGCATCTGCTTTATGGGCGGCCACGCCTTTCCCGAGCACTCCGCGTCTGCGTATTCGCTGATGATCTTCGGCGGCGCGTTCGGCGGCGTCGTCACGCAGCCGCTCATCGGCTCGGCCGCGATGGTGATGCCCCTGCGCGCGGTGTTTCTCATCCTCGCGGGCGTCTACCTCGCGCTGCTGGTGCTGTGGAAGCGCATCCTTGCGCTCGCCGCGGCCCGCGAAAAAAAGTAAAAAAACGGCGCCCGCGGGAGAAGACCTCCGCGCGGGCGCCGTTTTTGAAATGCGCAGAAAAAGGAGAAATTCGAAGAAAAACAGAGAGATCCGCAGCCGCACGGAGAAAATATGAAAATCCTCGAAACGGCGACGGCAATTAAAACTTTTCACTGAATATTTCCAGACTATTGACAAATATAATAAAGCACTATATATTGTTTTTATTGTTGCAGAAAACGACAAGAAACCCGATATCGGACACAGCCGCTGAAACCGGTGCGACGCCGGTGTAACAAACCTTTTGCGGGGTGGCCGCGAGCCCGGTATCGCTCGTCAAAAAGGCGAGATCAAATTTTACCGCAAAGGGGTGTTTTTCCTATGGAAAACAATGTTCTCGTGCGCCTTGACGGCTGCACCGTCGCGTTCGACGGGGAGACGATTCTCGACAATCTGAGCCTCAGCATCCACGACGAGGAATTCGTGACGCTCCTCGGTCCGTCCGGATGCGGAAAGACGACGACTCTGCGTCTGATCGGCGGGTTTTTGACCCCCGACAGCGGCAGGGTGTTTTTTAACGGCAAGGATATCACGGACCTTCCGCCCTACAAGCGCGAGGTCAACACCGTGTTCCAGCGCTACGCGCTGTTCCCGCACCTCAACGTGTTCGAGAACATCGCGTTCGGCCTGCGGCTGAAAAAAGTCCCGGAGAACGAGATCAAGCAGCGCGTCGCCGCCATGATCGATCTCGTCAACCTGCGCGGCTTTGAAGCCCGCAGCGTCATGAGCATGTCCGGCGGCCAGCAGCAGCGCGTCGCCATCGCGCGCGCGCTCGTCAACGAGCCCCGCATCCTGCTGCTCGACGAGCCGCTCGGCGCGCTCGACCTCAAGCTGCGCAAGGAGATGCAAGTCGAGCTCAAGCGCATCCAGCAGCGGCTGAACATCACCTTTATTTACGTCACGCACGATCAGGAAGAGGCGCTGACGATGTCGGACACCGTCGTCGTCATGAACGGCGGCCTCATCCAGCAGATCGGCACGCCCGAGGACATCTACAACGAGCCGAAGAACGCCTTTGTCGCCGACTTCATCGGCGAGAGCAACATCATCGACGGCGTCATGCACAAGGATTTCGACGTCACCTTCGCCGGCGAGCGCTTCGAGTGCGTCGACAAGGGCTTCGGGAAGGACGAATTCGTGCAGGTCGTCGTGCGCCCCGAGGATATTCGCCTGACGACCAAGCAGAAGGGCCAGCTCGTCGGCGTCGTGCAGAACGTCATCTTCAAGGGCGTCCATTTCGAGATGATCGTCGAGCAGGCGGGCTATTCGTGGAAGGTCCATTCCACCAAGAGCGCCGAGGTCGGCGACATCGTCGGCATGAACATCGGTCCGGACGAGATCCACATCATGAAGCGGATGGAGGCCTGACGGATGAAATTCAAAACGAAGGTGGCGAGCGCGCCGTACCTCGTATGGATGGTCATCTTCATCGTCGTACCGCTGCTGCTCGTCGCATATTATGCGTTTACCGACAAACAGGGGAATTTTACGCTGGAAAACGTCGCCGGCATCGGCCAGTACACGTCGGTGTTCGCGCGCTCCATCTGGCTTGCGCTCATCGCGACGGTCATCTGCCTCGTGATGGCGTTCCCCATTTCTTACCGCATTTCGCGTCTGCGCGGCGCGCGGCAGTCGCTGATGCTCATGCTCATCATGCTGCCGATGTGGATGAATTTCCTGCTGCGCACCTACGCGTGGATGTCGCTGCTTGAAAACAACGGCCTCATCAACCGCTTTTTCGGCCTGTTCGGCCTCGGACCCTTCCAGATGATCAACACGCAGGGCGCGGTCGTGCTCGGCATGGTCTACAACTACCTGCCGTTCATGATCCTGCCGCTGTATTCGATCATGACGAAGATCGACAACTCGCTCATCGAAGCGGCGCAGGACCTCGGCGCGAACAAGATGCGCACCACGGCCCGCATCATCATCCCGCTGTCGGTGCCCGGCATCACGACGGGCATCACGATGGTCTTCGTGCCGTCCATCAGCACCTTCATCATCTCCCGCATGCTCGGCGGCGGCGGCAACATCCTCATCGGCGACCTCATCGAGATGCAGTTCCTCGGCAATTCCTACAATCCGCATCTCGGCTCGGCGATGGCGATGGTGCTGATGGTCATCGTGCTGCTGTGCATGAGCATCACCAACACCTTTGACGACGAGGAAATGGAGGGCATGCTGGTATGACCGGAAAAATGTCAAAGCTCTCCAAGACCTATTTCGGCATCGTCTTCGCGTTCCTTTACATCCCCATTTTCGTGCTCATCTTTTTCTCGTTCAACCAGTCGAAGAGCCGCAACATCTTCACGGGCTTCACGCTCGACTGGTACCGTCAGCTCTTCCAGAACGACATGGTCCTCAAGGCGCTGCTCATGACGCTCATCGTCGCGGCCATCTCCTCGGTGCTCGCGACGCTGCTCGGGACGGCGGCGGCCGTCGGCATCAGCTCGATGCGCAAATGGACGCGCTTCACGGTCATGAACATCACCTACATCCCCGTCGTCAACCCCGAGATCGTCACCGGCGTTTCGATGCTGCTGCTGTTTGTCGGCATGCGCACCTTCCTCGCGGGCTTTGAGATGGGGCTCGTCACGCTCATCATCGCGCATATCACCTTTAACGTCCCGTACGTGATCCTGTCGGTCAGCCCGAAGCTGCGGCAGATGGACAAGAATCTCTATGAGGCGGCGCTCGATCTCGGCTGCAACCGCTATCAGGCCTTCTTCAAGGTCGTCATCCCCGAGATCATGCCCGGCATCGCGACCGGCTTCCTCATGGCGCTGACCTATTCCATCGACGATTTCGTCATCAGCTATTTCACCTCCGGAACCGTCCAGACGCTGCCCATCGCCGTTTATTCGATGACGCGCCGCAAGGTCAGCCCCGAGATCAACGCCCTGTCGACGCTGCTGTTCATCGCCATCCTGCTGATCCTCGTCATCATGAACTACCGCGACATCAAGGGCGAGAACAGGATCGCAAAGGAGAGCCGGCTGTGAAAAAACTGTTTTGCGCCGTTCTGTGCGCGCTCGTGCTGCTGTCTGTCTCGCTGCCGGCGGCGGCGCTCGACGTCTCGGCGGATTACGACTGGACGCGTTTCAAGGGCGACAACGTCACGCTGTACGTTTACAACTGGGGCGAGTACATCTCCGACGGCTCGGACGATTCCGTCGACGTCATCGGCGAATTCGAGAAGCTGACGGGCATCACGGTCAACTACACGACGTTTGCGTCGAACGAAGAGATGTATGCGAAGATCAAGAGCGGCGGCGCGCAGTACGACGTCATCCTGCCGTCGGACTACATGATCGCCCGCATGATCAACGAGAACATGCTCGAAAAGCTCGACTTTTCGAACATCCCGAATTTCGGCCTTGTCGACGACACCTACAAAAACATGGAGTACGATCCCGACGACGCCTACTCCGTGCCGTACATGTGGGGTCTCGTGGGCCTGATCTACAACACCACGATGGTGGACGACGACATCACCTCATGGGACGCGCTGTGGGACCAGCGCTACATGGGCAATATCCTCATGTTCAGCAACTCCCGCGACGCGTTCGGCATCGCGCTGCTCAAGCTCGGCTATTCGCTCAATACGACGGATCCGAAGGAGCTTGAGGAAGCGGCGAACGAGCTCAAGAGCCAGAAGATGCTCGTGCAGGCCTACGTCATGGACGAGATCTTCAATAAGATGGAGGGCGGGGAAGCCGCCGTGGCCCCCTATTACGCCGGCGACGCGCTGACGATGATGGAGGAGAACCCCGATCTCGCGTTCGTCTATCCGGAAGAGGGCACCAACTATTTCGTGGACGCGATGGTGATCCCGGCGGGCAGCAAGAGCAAGGAAGCCGCCGAGATGTTCATCAACTTCATGTGCGAGCCGGAAGTCTCCGCCGCCAACGCCGGCTACATCGGCTATTCGACGCCCATCAGCGAGGCGAAGGATCTGCTCGATCTCGACCCCGAAGCGGAGGCGATCGCCTATCCCGACGCGAGCGTCATGGAGAAGACGGAGGTCTTCAAGCTGCTGCCGGACGAGACCAACGCGCAGATGGACCGCTACTGGACGGAGATCCTCAGCTACAACGAGAACCCGAACCTGTGGATCGGCCCCGTCTTCCTCGCGGCCGCCCTCGCGGCGTCGGTCGTCATCCTCATCGTGCGCGCGCGGAAAAAGAACCGCTCGATCTACTGACCGCATGCAAAAATAAAAAGGGCCGCCCGCGGGCGGCCCTATTTTCATGGGATTCAGTCATTGTAGACAATCGCGGTGTCCGCCGGCAGATCGTAGTACTCGCAGATCCACGGCAGCAGCCAGGCCTGTCCGTCGAAATACGGCTGGGTGCCGGAGAAGCGGTAGTCGGGCAGCTTGCGCAGCGCCACGGTTTCGACGCGCTCGCCGGCGTCCGCCCGCGCGGCGGCGGCCCGCAGCGCGGCGTCATTTTGGCGAACGGTTCCGTAGTTGCGGGCGTAGCCGGCCGTGATGAAGCCGACGTTGACGACGGCCGCGGCGCAAAGGAGCAGCGCCGCAAGAGCGGCGCCGCGCGGCCGCTCGTCCCGGGTCGCCAGCGAAAGGCAGCCGAACGCGACGCAGGGCAGGAGCAGCAGCGCAAAGGGCACGAGCGTCCGCTCGGTGACCGTCGCCGTGGCGCAGCAGACGGCCAGCGCGCCCCCCGCGCCGCCCAGCAGAAGGGCGATATCGCCGCGCTTCTGCTCGAACAGATACTGCAGTATCCAATACGCCGCCGCGGCGGCGGCGCAGCAGCAGACGGCGTATTTCGCCGTCGCGAAGGAAGTGAAGAAGATGTCCCGCGTGTCAAAGAGCTCGGCGGTGTAGATGATCGCGAACGAACTGAACAGCGCAAGCGATACGGCGCAGGGCAGCGGCCTGCGCCCCCGGCGCAGCCCCCGCGCGCACAGCAGCGCCGCGAGGCCGAAAAATGCGTACAGCGGCAGCGCGAGCCGGCTCGAAAACACCGCCCGCACCATATTGCGCACGCCGAACAGCACGCGGTCGGGAAGGGAAGCCGGATAATACGGCGCCAGCAGCGCGAGCCGCGCGCCGTTGCCCGGCGCGAGCAGCAGGATCGACGCGCCCGCCGCAGCCAGCGCGAGGCAGAGCAGCACCGGCGCGGGAATGCGCCTGCGCTTTGCCAGCGACCAAATGCAGAGCAGGCCGAGCATCGCAAGAAATGCGGCGGCGACGTGCTCCTGCGACCAGCCGCCCGCAAAAGCGCACAAAAGGCAGAGAAATTTTTCGCCCCTGCGCAGGGGATCTCCGGAGCAGGCCCGCTGGCACGTGAGCACCGCGTACAGCACGGGCGTCAGCGGCAGCACATAGAAGTATGAGGCGGAAAACCAGAAGACCCCGTCGGTGATGAGCCGCAGCTGCAGCAGACCGTAGGCCGCGCAGAGGAAGGCGGCCGCGCGCGGCGTGCGCAGCCGGGCGTCCCGCGCGCACAGCCGCCACAGCAGCCAGAACAGCAGCGTGATGCCCGCCGCCTCGAAGATGCGCGCGGGCCACAGGCCCAGGCGCAGCATGCAGATCATGATGAAGAACCAGAGCACGCGGCCGCCCCAGCTGAGGTAGTGGAGCCGCAAAAAGCTCATCAGCTGCGGGAGCGTGAAATCGGCGCCGCGCACGTCGGGCGACGCCGATATCTCGGACAGCGAAAGATAGCCGAAGTCGTCGGCATACAGGAAGACGAAGGACAGCTGCACGCACAGCAGCACAAAGAAGCCGGCGAAGATCAGCCGGATGGCGGCGGTATTCTTTTTGCTGTCTGTCAGCGGCATGCTGCGCCTCTTATTCTACCGTCACGGATTTTGCGAGATTGCGGGGCTTGTCGACGTCGCAGCCGCGCAGGACCGCCATGTAATAGGCGAACAGCTGCAGCGGCAGGATGGAGACGAGCGGCGCGAAGAATTCGTTCACCGTCGGGATGCGGATGATGTCGTCCGCGATGCCGTCGGGGACGACGCTGTCCTCCTGCGTGATGAGCAGCACGCGCGCGCCGCGCGTTTTGACCTCTTTGATATTGCTGTACATCTTTTCGATGACGCGCTTCTGCGTCGCGACCGCGATGACCGCCACGCCGTCGACGATGAGCGAGATGGTGCCGTGCTTGAGCTCGCCCGCGGCGTAGGCCTCGCTGTGGATGTAGCTGATCTCCTTGAGCTTCAGCGAGCCCTCGACGGAGACCGCGTTGTCGAGGGAGCGGCCGATGAAGAAAGCGTTTTCCGCGTTCATGTACCGGCTCGCGATGCGCTTGATGACGTCGGTGTCGACCAGCAGCTTCTCGACCGTCTGCGGCAGCGCGAGCAGCTCGGAGGTGAGGGACCGTTCCTTCGCGGCGTCGATCACGCCGCGCACCGCCGCGAGCTTGATGGCGAGCAGATAGAGCAGCGCGAGCTGTACGGTGTAGGCCTTCGTAGACGCGACCGCGATCTCGGGGCCCGCCCAGGTGTAAAGCACCATGTCCGCCTCGCGCGCGACGGTCGAGCCGACGACGTTGACGATGCCGATGACGGGGCAGCCGCGCTGCTTCGCAAGGCGCATGGCCGCGATGGTGTCGAGCGTTTCGCCGGACTGCGAGATGACGACGGCGACATCGTCCGGGCGCAGGATCGGGTCGGAATTGCGGAATTCGGAGGCGATGTTGACCGTCACGGGCACGCGCGCGAGCTGCTCGATGACGTATTTGCCGACGATCCCGGCGTGCATGGCGGTGCCGCAGGCGATGATATGGATCGTGCCGGCATTTTTGAGCAGGTCGTCGGAGATGTCTTCTTTGAAAAAGTAGGGGGCACCGTCCTTGACGCGGGGCGTCACGGTGTTGCGCAGCGCCGTCGGCTGCTCACAGATCTCCTTGAGCATGAAGTGCGGGTATCCGCCCTTCTCGGCGGATTCGATGTCCCAGTCGGCCGTCAGCAGTTCTTTCTTGACCGGCTCGCCGAGCTCGTCGACGATCGTCACGCTGTCCTTCATGACCGTCGCGATCTCGTCGGTGTCGAGCAGGCAGTATTTTTTCGTATAGCGCAGGATCGCCGGCACGTCGGACGCGACAAAGTTCTCGCCCTCGCCGAAGCCGATGATGAGCGGACTTTCGCGGCGCACCGCGAAGATGCGGTCGGGGAAATCCCGGAAGAGGATGGCGAGCGCGTAATAGCCGCGGATGTGCTTGATGGCCTCGGCGATGGCGGCGACCGGGTCGCCGTGATAATAATAGTCGATCAGCTTGACGGCGGTCTCCGTGTCGGTCTCCGACTGGAAGGTATAGCCCTTGCCGATCAGGAATTCCTTGAGCTCGGCGTAATTCTCGATGATGCCGTTGTGCACGATCGACACGCGGGAGCTGGAATGCGGATGCGAGTTGACGTCGCTCGGCTCGCCGTGCGTCGCCCAGCGCGTATGACCGATGCCGCAGACGCTGGCATCGAGGCTCTTCATCTGCGACAGTTTCTGCTGCAGGTTGGACAGGCGCCCTTTCGTTTTGACGACCGTGATCTCGCCGTTGTCGATGACGGCGATGCCGGCCGAGTCGTAGCCGCGGTATTCAAGCTTTTTGAGGCCGTCGAGCAGGATGGGAACGGCGGGACGGCTTCCGGTAAAACCAACAATTCCACACATATACTGATCCTTTCTGTTTGAAGAACGCCTGAAAAATAAAAACATCACAGACCTGTGCGCGGCGCCGCAGGGCGCGCGCGGCACAGGAGGTGACGTCTTTGTCAGTGTTTGACGAGCTTCGGTTTGAGCTTCGCGAAATAGTAGAAGGACATGCGCGTGAGCGCGATGTCGTAGAAATAGAACATGAGGTTGCCGAGCACCAGCATGACGATGAGCATGACCGTCGTGTAATCGGCGAACTCGCTGCGCACGACCTCCATGACGAAGATGCGCGTGATGATGTAATAAAGCGCGCAGACCGTCGCGTTAAAATAGAGCATCTTGAGCGCGATCCCGAACGGCTTGCGGCAGCGGGCCTCGACGAGCTTTTTAATGATCGGATACGGCCCGAAGACGCACACGAACAGGAAGGCCTGCTCCTTGTCCGGCACGAGCAGCGCCGACAGCAGCGCCACCGCGGCGTAAACGAGCGCAGCCGTGCCGCCGCCGTATTCGAGGCAGAAATACAGCACGCACAGCGCGGCGAACGCGGGCGCCGCGAAGGTGGCGAAGGGGATGACGGAGCCGAGGAACATGACGGCGACCGCCGCGGCCGTCAGCAGGCCGCCCATCGCCGTCCGGTAGGTCTTTTCGCGCATACGGGGCCTCAGCGCCCGCCGCAGCAGCAGCTCTGGCACATCGAATACAGGCACAGGCACTGGCACATCTGCGAGCAGTCGTCGCCGCCGAAGCACGCGCCCGGCGTCCCGTAGCTGCCGCTGCCTGCGTACGGATTGTAGGTCGAACCGCCCGCGCGCTGCCGGGTCATGCGGTCGTAGGCGGCCGCGTATTCGGTGTTGTTGGGATCGGCGTTGTGCGCGAGCGAGAAGTAGCGGTAGGCGCCGTCGAGATAGCCCTTGCTCAGGCTGACGCTGCCCATGAGAAAATTCCATTCCGCGCCGCGCCGGCCGTTGTCGACGCTCAGAAGCTTTTGCTCCGCGGTGACGAGGTCGCCGCGCTGCAGCATGGAGCGCACGTCGGAATAGACGGCATAGTCGTAGCCTCCCGCCTGCGCGTCGGCGCGGGCGGAACCGTCCGCGGAGCCGTAATCGGCGCCGTTCGTCTGCGGCGCGCTGTAGCTCTGCTGTGCGGGCTGTTCCTCGCGCACGCCCGACTGGGTGCCGAGACGCCGCTCGGCGATGACGCGGTCGTAGGCGCTGTTGAGCTCGTCGATCTTCGCCTGCGCGGCGGAGGCCATCGGCTCGTTGGCATATTCGTCGGTGCTGTATTTCGATACCGCGTCGCGGTAGGCTTTCTTGATCTCGTCGTCGCCCGCGTCTTTGCGAACGCCGAGCACGGCATAAGGATAGTTCATGCTTCGTTTCCTTTCATTTTCGGTTTCCGCGCGCGCGGCAGCTGCCGCGCCGTATCGAGCAATCCGAGATAGACGACATTGTCGACGATGGGCCTGAAGCAAACCGGCGACAGCAGACGGTAGCGGCTTTCCGCGGCGGCCTGCGTCGCGCGCAGCGCCGCGCGCGCGTCTTGTTTTGCTTCATCGATGGTAGCATCCGCTTTCGGCGCATTCAACCGGAATTTGTAAACAAACGGGTTGTAGCGCCCGCGGCGAAGATCGGCCTCGAGGTCGTCGAGCGCATCGGCGAGATAGACGAAGCGCCCCAGCATATAGCCGAAATCGCCCAGCAGCGCGCGCTGCCCGTCTTCGATGCCCGGCGCGTGTCCGAACAAAAAGCGCAGCGCCGACGCGCTGGGGTCGCAGGCATCGTCCGCGCAGCCGCTGCGCGCGTCCTCGACGGCGCGCTGATCTTCCATCGCCCGCGCGAGCGCCGCGTCGTAATCGGGAAGCGCGGCGCGCGCCCTGCGGCAGGCACCGCGCGTGAACAGCAGCGCGAGCGCGGCGGCCGCCTTTTTCGGCAGCGCCTCGTCGCGGCAGTCGTCGAGCAGCTTGTAGCGCGACGTGACGACGAGCGCCGCCGCGCAGTAATCGAGCGCCGCACCGCCGCCGTCGAGATAGCCGACTTTTTCGAGGGGATTGGTGTTGCACCGCCCGCGGCAGAGCGCCGGCGCCGCGCCCGACAGCGAAATGAACAGCATCGCGGCAAAGACAAAGTCGTAATTGAGGAACAGCTTTGCGCCGAAGCCGAGCGCGCGAAGCGAGCGGCACAGCGAGCAGTAGACCGCCCTGTATTCCGAAAACTCGCGCATGCGCAGTTCGCTTTTCTGCGGGGACACGTACCCGAACACGGCCGCCCTCCATCTGTAATTTTTTAAAATTATACAATAAGCGGCCGCGAAAAGCAATGCGTTTATGCCTCAGGAGAGCGTGTGGTGCACCGGCTCCGCAAGGCCGTCGAGACGCGCGAACGAGCAGCCCTGTTCCCGCAGCGCGGGCACGAGGATGTCGATCGCCTCGGCGGTGTTTTTCGCGAGCGCGCCGTCGTGCATGAGGATGACGGCGTCGGTCTGCTTGAGCGCGCCCCTGACGGCGCGCTGCGCGATGTAGTCGGCCGATTTGACGCCCGATTCGGAGTCGCGCGTGTCGACGTTCCAGTCATAATAGGTGAGACCGCGCTGCGCGCACTGCGCGCACAGCGTGCGCATGAGCTCACGCCCGCCGTAGCGGCGGCTGACGGAGTTCGAGCTGCCGCCGGCAAAACGCAGCGCTGTCGCCGGCGCGCCCGTCTGCTCGATGATGAGCGCCTGCAGGCGGTCGATGTCGAGCCAGAAAGCCTCGCTCGAGGCGTAGATCTCCGAAAATTCGTGCGAATAGGTGTGCAGCGCGATCATGTGGCCCTCGGCCGCGGCGCGCGCGATACAGGGGAAGCACTGCTGCGCCTGCCCCGTGACGAAAAAGGTCGCCGGCACGCCGTTGCGCGCGAGCGCGTCGAGGATGCCCGGCGTATTGAGCGACGGGCCGTCGTCGAACGTCAGATACACCGTGCGCGGCGCTTCGGCCTGCGCGCCGGCCGGCACCGCCCTGCCCGGCAGCGAAAGGATCGCGGCCAGCGCGCCCGCGCACAGCAAAAGCGCCAGCGCGCGGACCGCTCTCAGGCGCAGCGTAACATACATAAAACCACCTCCGCCGGCATTTGCCGTTGTTCCATACCTATGCGCGGCGGAGCGCCTTTATAGATGAAACGCCGAAAAGCAGCAAAAAAGGCGGCGGGATGATCCCGCCGCCGCTGCGCTTATTTCTTTTCCCGCCGCACGAAGGCGGCGATGGCTTCGAAGGATTGCTGGCTGATGACGTGCTCGATGCGGCAGGCGTCCTCCGCGGCGATGTCGGGGTCGACGCCGAGCAGCGTGAGAAATTCGGACAGATTTGTGTGGCGCTCATAGATCGAGCCGGCGGTGCGCCGCCCCTTTTCGGTGAGCGAGAGATATCCGCCCGCGTCGACTTCGAGATATCCGTCCTCCCGCAGCAGCTTCATCGCCCGGCTGATGCTGGGCTTCGAAAAACCCGTCGCGGCCGCGACGTCGATGGAGCGCACCGACCCGCTGCGCGACAGGATGAGGATCGTCTCGAGATAATTTTCCGCTGATTCATGCACGCTCATAAGCGCCTCCGCGATGTTTCTGCTCCGATCATAGCAGAAAAGCGCCGCTTTTTCAATTTTCTTTGCCGGCGTATTGACTTTCTCCGCGGGAGAGTATATGATGGATCCGTAAGTTAGCTTCAGCTAACTAATATTTTTCCGGCGATGTTAGCTGCTGCTAACTCCCGCCGGGCCTGCCGGGAGACCGGCTGTTTTTACGACGGGGAGTTAGCCGCGGACAACTCCGCGGCATAGAGAAGAAACCCGCGGCATACATGTTAGGCATGGAGGGAAAGGAATGACGTTAGACAGATTGAAGCTCGGCAAAAGCGCGGTCATCACGCGCGTGGGGGGCGAGGGGGCGCTGCGCCGCCGCCTTCTGGATATGGGGCTGACGCCCAACACGAAGGTCTTCGTGCGCAAGGTCGCGCCGATGGGGGATCCCATCGAGCTTTGTCTGCGCGGGTATGAGCTGACGCTGCGCAAGGAAGACGCCGGCAAGATCGACGTCGCCGAGCTGTCGATGGGCTGCACGGGCTGCTGCGCGGGCTGCGCGCGCAGGATATAGGGGCGCCGCGATGAAGCTGACGTTCGCGCTCATCGGCAACCAGAACTGCGGAAAGACGACGCTCTTCAACGCGCTGACCGGTTCCAACCAGCACGTCGGAAACTTTCCCGGCGTGACGGTGGAAAAGAAGGAGGGCGAGATCCGCCGCAAAAAAGGCGTGTCGGTCGTCGACCTGCCGGGCATTTATTCGCTGTCGCCCTACACGTCGGAGGAGATCGTCACGCGCGATTTTCTTTTGAAGGAAAAGCCCGACGGCATCATCAACATCGTCGACGCGACGAATCTCGAGCGCAATCTCTATTTGTCGCTGCAGCTCATGGAGCTGCGCATCCCGACGGTCATCGCGCTCAATATGATGGACGAGGTGGAGGAGAACCACCAGTCGATCGACCTGCCGGGTCTGCGCGCGGCGCTCGGCGTGCCCGTCGTGCCGATTTCGGCGAGCAAGGAGGAGGGCGTCGCGGAGCTCGTCGACGTCGCCGTCCGGACCGCCTCGAACAAGGTGCTGCCGGAGAAGCTCGATTTCTGCGGCGGCGCGGTGCACAAGGCCGTGCACTCCGTCGCGCACCTCATCGAGCAGCGGGCCGTTGAAAAGGGCGTGCCCAAGCGCTACGCGGCCACAAAGCTCATCGAGGGCGACGCGCCGACCGAGGAACAGTTCGATCTTTCCGACGAGGACAAGCACATCATCGGCGAGATCGTCTCGGAGATGGAGCGCACGCTCGGCACCGACCGCGAGGCCGCGCTCGCCGACATGCGCTACGCGTATATCGACAACGTGGTGCGGACCAACGTGAAGAAGGGCGAGGAGACGATCGGCCAGAAGCGTTCGGTCGCGCTCGACAAGGTGCTCACGCACCGCTATTTTGCCATTCCGATCTTTCTGCTCGTCATGCTGCTCATCTTCTGGCTGACCTTCGGCGTCATCGGCGAGGCGCTGTCCTCGGTGATGGAGGGGCTCATCGGCGTGGCCTCGGCCGGCATGGACGCGCTGCTGACGCGCCTCGGCGCTTCGGAGCTGCTCCATTCGCTGCTCATCGACGGCATCTTCGCCGGGGTCGGCAGCGTGCTGTCCTTCCTGCCGACGATCCTCGTGCTGTTCTTTTTCCTGTCCGTGCTCGAGGACACCGGCTATATGGCGCGCGTCGCGTTCGTCATGGATAAGCTGCTGCGCAAGATCGGCCTGTCGGGGCGCTCCTTCGTGCCGATGATCATCGGCTTCGGCTGCTCGGTGCCGGCCGTCATGGCGACGCGCACGCTCGCGAGCGACCGCGACCGCAAGATGACCATCCTGCTCGTGCCATTCATGTCGTGCAGCGCGAAGCTGCCCATCTACGCGATGATCACCGACGTCTTTTTCCAAAAGAACAAGGCGCTCGTGATGGTCTCGCTGTACGTGCTGGGCATGGTCGTCGGCATCCTCTACGGGCTGCTGTTCAAGAACACGGTCTTCCGCAGCGAGCCGATGCCGTTCGTCATGGAGCTGCCGTCCTATCGCTTCCCGTCGCCCCGCAGCGTGCTGCTGCATATGCTCGAGCGGGCGAAGGATTTTCTGCGCAAGGCGTTCACGGTCATCCTCGGCGCGACGGTCGCCATCTGGTTCCTGCAGCGCTATGATCTCGGGCTCAACGTCGTCACGGACGGCGCCGCGAGCATGCTCGGCACGCTCGGCCGCTGGGTCGCGCCCGTCTTCGCGCCGCTCGGCTTCGGCGACTGGCGGCTGTCGACGGCCCTCATCACGGGCCTCACCGCCAAGGAGGCCGTCGTCAGCACGCTGACGGTGCTCATGGGCGCGGGGGACAAGGCGGCGCTGTCGGCGGCGCTCGCCGGGCTTCTTTCGCCGCTCGCCGCCTACACCTTTCTTGTCTTCACGCTGCTGTATATGCCGTGCGTCGCGGCTTTCGCCGCGGTGCGCCGCGAGTTCGGCAGCACATGGCAGGCCGCCGTCGCGATGGCGACGCAGACGTGTATCGCCTGGCTCGTGGCGTTCATTGTCTACAACGTCGGCGCGCTGCTGGTGTGATCCGACAGAATAAAATCCGAAAAAGAGGCCGGGACGCTGCGTCCCGGCCTTTTTCGGCGTCTGCGCCTGCCGAACGCGGCGGCGTCATTCGAGCACCCAGAAATCGTAGGCGAAGCCGCCGAGCACATAGGCGTACGGCATGTAGCCGTACCCGCCGTCGCCCCAAGCGGCGCCCCAGCTGTTCCGGAAAATGAACCGCTGTTTCGCGTCGTCGTAGCCCACGAACAGCAGCGCGTGGCCGCCGAGCAGCGTCTGCGTCCGGACGTCGGGCAGGGGGATGACGCCCGTCTGCGCCGCCGCGGCCGACTCGAAGCTGCTGTACACGTATACGCCCGCGAGCACCGGCTGCTTCTGCGAAGCGAGATACTGCCGCATCTGCTGCACTTCGTCGGGCCCCGACGCGCTGTCGAACGTCCGGTAGGCGGCGATGCGGTAGCCGAGCGCGTCGAAGTCGGCGGCGAGATCCGGCCGCTCCGCATAGCGGGAGACGTCATAGGGCCACAGCGCCGAACGGCAGACGCCGTATTTCCGGAGCGCCGCGCAGATGGAGCGCATCGTCGCCCCGCTGTCCTCGCCGGTGGTGCCCTCCAGCTCCCGTTCCCTGTAATAAAGGAACAGCCGCGACAGCATCACCGGGATGCCGCCGAGCATCATGCGCGCGGCGACGCCGGCGTTCGCCGTACAGCTGCCGAGGTCGCCCTGGTCGAAAACGGGCGGGCATGCGCTGCGCAGATCGACGCTCTGCGGCAGCGGACCGCCGGCTTCCCCCGGCGGGAGCTTGTAGTCGCGCGGGTCGGCCGGCTGCGGCCGCAGGTTGAAAACGTGCATGATCATCGCCGCCTTTCGCAGGTTTGCTGTATCCTATGCGGCGCGGCGGGCGGCGTGCGCGATTGAAAAAAGCGGCAGTCCCTCTGCGGGCTGCCGCTTTTTTTTGAAAAGAAACCCGGGTCAGCGCTCCTTTTTCAGCATCGTCGACCCGCGCACGCACAGCTCCCAGGGCAGGCATTTGAACTGCCGCGGCAGCGACGGCTCGCGGATGCGCGCGAGCACCGACAGCGCCGCCTGCCGTCCCACCTCGTAGGCGTCGAAGCGGTAGGTCGTGATCGCGGGATCGGGGATCTGCGCCCAGCTCATCTGATCCCGCCAGCCCCAGTCGTCGCATCCGCACAGCCCGACCTCGTCGGGCATGTGGAGCCCCGCCGCGCGCAGCGCGTTGAGCACCAGCATCGTCGTGACGTTGTTGACCGCGATGACGGCCGGAACGCCCGGCGCGCGCGAACGCGACGCGGCGAGCAGGCGGGCGAGCGCCCGCGCGGTATCGCCGTCCGCGGCGGGATCGACGAAGCACATGCGGTCCCGCGCGTCCGCCGCGCCGAAATACCGCCGCATGCCCTCGAGGTAGCCGTCCTGCCGCTCGATGCGCGAGGAGACGTTTTCCCAGCCCGTCTGGGAAACGAACAGCACGTCCGCGTATCCCTCGCCGCGCAGGTGCCGCAGCAGCTCGTCCATGATGCGCGCGTTGTCGACGACGACCGATTCGAACTGATAGTCCCGGATCTCGCGGTCGACGAGCACAACGGGCACCCCCTCGCTCGCGACGCGGATGAGCAGGGGATTGTGCGCCGAACAGGTGTTGACGATGAGCCCGTCGACCGCGCGCGCGAGCAGGAAGGAGACCGCGTCCTTTTCCCGGGCGTAGTCGTCGTTCGTCGCGATGAACAGCGGCGTGTATCCCTCGTCGGTGAGGGTGTTGCTGACGGCGTGGACGAGGGTCGACGAATACGGGGAGGAGATGTCCGCGATGACGACGCCGATGAACATCGAACGGCGGCTCTTGAGGCTGCGCGCGCTGTCGTTGGGGCGGTAATGCGACAGCTCGATGACCGAGGCGATGCGCGCGCGCGTCTGCGCGCTCATCAGATCGTAGCGGCCGTTGATGTAGCGCGACACCGTCGTCTTCGATACCCCCGCCGCCCGCGCGACGTCCGTGATCGTCACGCTCTGCTTCTTTTCCATATCTCTTCCTCCCGGCTCGAATGTAGCTCATTATAGCACAAATATATTGAAACCGATACCATTTTTCCAAATTTGATGAATATTTCTCCTTTGCCTTGAAATCGGCGCGGGAATATGTATTATATAGATAGAGAATTTCCCCTGTTCCGCGGGCGGGGAACGAAAATGCCGCGCGGGAACGAAATCGGTTTCAAACCATCACACAGAAAGAGGTTTTATCATGAACGAAATCACGAAGCGCATCTCCGACCTCGGCATCGTGCCGGTCATCAAGCTCGACGACCCCGCGGACGCGGTGCCGCTCGCGAAGGCGCTGCTCAAGGGCGGCATCGGCTGCGCCGAGGTCACCTTCCGCACGGACGCCGCCGAACAGGCGATCAAGAACATCGTCAGGGAGGTGCCGGAGATGCTCGCCGGCGCGGGCACGGTGCTGACGGTCGACCAGGCGAAGCGGGCCATCGGCGCGGGCGCGAAGTTCCTCGTGTCGCCGGGGTTCAACGAGAAGGTCGTGCGCTACGCCATCGAACAGGGCGTCCCCATGATCCCGGGCTGCAGCAATCCGAGCGACATCGAGCGCGCGCTGGAGCTGGGCCTGACCGACCTCAAGTTCTTCCCGGCCGAGCAGGCGGGCGGCCTCGAAATGATCAAGGCGCTGTGCGGCCCGTACACGACGGTTCGCTTCATGCCCACGGGCGGCATCAACCCCGACAACTTCCTGCAGTATCTCGCGAACGACAAGATCATCGCCGTCGGCGGTTCCTGGATGGTCAAGGCCGATCTCATCAAGGCGAAGAAATTCGACGAGATCACGAAGATGTGCGACGAGGCCGTGCGCAAGATGCTCGGCTTTGAGCTGCTGCACATCGGCATCAACTGCGCCGACGACCGCGAGGCCGCGGAGGGCGCGCAGAAGTTCTGCACGCTGCTCGGGCTCGAAGCGAAAGACGGCGCCTCCTCCGTGTTCGCGGGGAAGATCGTCGAGCTGATGAAGAAGCCGTATCTCGGCAGGCACGGCCACATCGCCATCGGCGTCAACTCCGTCGACCGCGCGTATGCGTACTTCACCGCCAAGGGCTATGCATTCAACGAGAGCACCATCTCGCGCGACCCGAAGGGCAAAATGAAGGTCGCGTACCTTCAGGACGAGATCTGCGGGTTCGCCGTCCATTTCGTCAATAAATAAGGAGGCGCGGTATGTCGAAAGTCATCACCTTCGGGGAGATCATGCTCCGCCTGGAGCCGGAGAACTATCTCCGCTTCGTCCAGTGCGACCATTATCAGGCGCTCTACGGCGGCGGGGAAGCAAATGTCGCGGTGTCGCTCGCGAATTTCGGCGTGGACGCGGCGTTCGTCACGAAGCTGCCCGCGCATGAGATCGGGCAGGGCGCCGTCAACACGCTGCGCCGCTTCGGCGTGGACACCCGTTTCATCACCCGCGGCGGCGACCGCGTGGGCATCTATTTTATCGAAAAGGGCGCGTCCCAGCGCGCGTCGAAGGTCATCTACGACCGCGCACACTCGGCCATCGCCGATGCCGTTCCCGGCGATTTCGACTGGGACGCCATCTTCGACGGCGCCGACTGGTTCCACTTCACCGGCATCACGCCGGCGCTCGGCGGCCACCTGCCGGAGATCTGCGAGCAGGCCTGCCGCGCGGCAAAAGCGCGCGGCATGAAGATCAGCTGCGACCTCAATTACCGCAAAAAGCTCTGGACGTGCGACGAGGCGCGCGCGTGCATGACGAAGCTCGTCAAGTTCGTCGACGTCTGCATCGCCAACGAGGAAGACGCGAAAGACGTTTTCGGCATCGCGGCGGCGCAGACCGACATCTCCGCCGGCAAGCTCAGCGCGGAAGGCTACAAATCCGTCGCCAAGCAGCTCGCGGACACGTTCGGGTTCGAAAAGGTGGCCATCACGCTGCGCGGTTCCATCTCCGCGAACGACAACGTCTGGGCGGCGATGCTCTACAACGGCAGCGAATATCTTTTCTCGAAGAGCTACAATGTCCGCATCGTCGACCGCGTCGGCGGCGGCGACAGCTTCGGCGCGGGCCTCATCTACGGCATCCGCGCGGGCAAGTCCGACCGCGACGCGCTGGAGTTCGCGGTGGCCGCGAGCTGCCTCAAGCACTCCATCGAGGGCGACATGAATATGGTCTCGGCCGAAGAGGTCGAGAAGCTCGCCCAGGGAGACGGTTCGGGCCGCGTCCAGCGCTGAGCCGCCGCTGACCGCGCCGCGCTCCTGCGCGCCGCCTTCTCCGGCCCTTGTCCGCTGCAGCGGCAAAGGCAGGGAAGCACCCCGCCGAATTTCACACGGCAGACCAAACTTCACACAGCAAACCAAAAGACCGGGCCGCACGACCCGGCCTTTTGTTTCGATTATCGCCGCCGGCGGCGGGATAATGCCGGGACGGCGCTCCCGAAGGCCGGAATTTCCGAAGCCGCGGCGCCGCCGCGGGGCGTGAGCGAAAATGAAAGAAATGAAAAAATCAAGTCGGAAAGGAGTTATAAATCAACAAAATGAGCAACAAGTGTCTGAAAATTCATGCAACATGCCAAAACAAATCACCGCCAACTTGTGAAAAGAGCAGAAAATTTCAAAACAGCCAAAAATATCTTGCAAAATAAATCATTCGTAAATATACTGGAGTCAAAAGGAGAGATGAAATGGAAGCTGCAGGAAAATCGCACGAAGTGCCGGCATTTCGCCAGCAAAAAATACTGGAACTGCTCGAAGAAAAGGAAAACATCCACATTTTCGATCTTGTCGAGCTGTGCGGCGTCTCGCAGGCGACCGCCCGCCGGGATCTCGACGAACTCGCCCGCAAGGGGCTGATCGTGCGGTCTCACGGCGGCGCCGTAAGACGCAGGATGTCGGTCTTTGAGCAGCCGCATATGCAAAAGCTCGGCATGCATATAACAGAAAAAGCCCGGATCGCGAAGTGCGCGGCGGCGCTCGTCAACGACGGGGACAGCATATATATCGATTCCGGCACGACCGCCATGATGGTGGGCCAGAATCTGACGGAGCGGAAGAACCTGACGGTCATAACGCACAATCTCGATTTTGCAAACAGCGTGATGCTCGATCCCTCCTCCAAGCTGATCGTGACGGGCGGCATGCGCCGGGAGGACTTCAACTCCCTTTCGGGGTCGATCGTGGAGGCATTTGTCAGGACGATCAAGGTCGACAAGGTGTTCTCCGGGGCCGACGCCGTGGATTCCGAACAGGGCCTGTATCTCTCGAACTTTGAGGAGCTCGGGCTGAAAAGGCTGATCGTCGAATGCGCGAGGAGCGCCATCCTCGTGACCGATCACAGCAAATTTCTCGAGCAGGGCATCGTGAAGATCTGCGATCTGTCGGCGTTCGATCTGATCATCACGGACAAAGGGCTGCCGCAGCAGGACGCGGAAAACGTCCTGAAGCAGGAAGTGCAGCTCAAGCTTGTCTGAGGTTTGAAGCGAATTCTCCATAGCGATGGACGATATCAGCATATATAGGGAGGACAAGATGATTACAAAAGAAAAAATGTACGAAAGCGCGCTGCACACGTTTGAAAACGAGGCCAACGCCGTCCGGGCGCTCGCCGATACGGTGGACAGGAAGCAGCTGTGCGATGCGATCGAGCTGCTTGCCACGACGAAGGGCCACATTATCGCGACGGGCTGCGGTACCTCCGGCGTGGCGGCCAATAAAATAGCGCAGGTCTTCAACTGCGTGGACCGCGCCGCGCTTTATCTGAATCCCGCCGACGCCCCCCATGGAGACTACGGCGTTATCCGGCCGGGAGACGTCGTCATCGTCATCACGAAAAGCGGGAAGACGAGAGAGATGGCGGAGCTGATCCCGATCGCGCATCTGCGCGGCGCAAAGGTCCTGTGCGTCACGGAAAACAGGGACAGCGAGGTGTACAAAAACAGCGATTATCAGATCCTCCTCAATACCGGACTGGAAGCCTGCCCCTATCAGTGTCTTTCCACCACCTCCGTGACGGCGGTATTCGCGCTTTTCGACGCGATTTCGATCGCGATCATGCTTTACAATGGAATCGATACAGAATATTTCAAGATGGTGCATCCCGGCGGCGGCGTCGGCGAGATGCTCAAGAGCAAAGGAAAATAATATGAAGCTTACAGTGACCGAAAGCTTCGAGCAGAGCAGCAGGCGCACGGCCGACCTGTTCGAGAGCTGCATCCGGAAAAAGCCGGATGCGCTTCTGGGGCTTGCGACGGGGAGCTCGGTCGTCCCGCTGTATCGGATCTTTTCCGAGGATTGTGCCGCGGGGAAAGCGGATTTTTCCAAGTGCTGCACGATCAACGTCGACGAATACATCGGACTGCCCAACGACCACCCGCAGAGCTTTGCGTATTTCATGCAGACGCATCTGTTCGGAAAGACGAATTTCAGCGCGCAGAACATATATCTCGTGGACGGCGCGGCGGATCCCGCAAAGGAAGCGGATCGGTTCAACCGTTACCTTCGCGCAAAGCGGATCGACATTCTGCTGCTGGGGATCGGCGGAAACGGGCACATCGGCTTCAACGAGCCGGGCGACAGATTCATCGCCCCGGCGCACACCGTCGAGCTGAGCGAACAGACCGTCGCCGCCAACGCGCGGATGTTCAAATCGGCGGACGAGGTCCCGCGCATGGCGTTCACGATCGGTGTGCGCGACGTTGTCCGGGCAAACAAGGTCGTGCTGATCGCCTCCGGGGCGTCCAAGGCGGACGCCGTCGGAAGGCTGTTCGCGGACGATTGCATCGATCCCATGCTTCCGGCGAGCGTCATAAAGCTCTGCGACGACGCCGAGGTGATCATCGATGAAGAGCTCGCCGAGGCCGCGGGCCTGAGGAGTTAAGCCATGCCTGAGATAGAGTTCCTGTCGCTGTTTGACGTAGATGCCGAAAGCGACGCCGCGCTGCTGCGCAGGCTGTCGCGGTTCTTGCTGGAAAAGGGATACGTGCGGCCTTCCTTCGAGGCCGCGGTGCTCGCGCGGGAGAAGAAGTATCCCACGGGGATCATGGCGCAGGAGTTCGGCGTCGCCATCCCGCATACGGACTGCGAACACGTCGTCCGGAACGCCGTCGTCACCGTCACGCTGCGCCGGCCCGTCAGCTTCGCGGCGATGGGCGGCGAAGAGGGGGAGACGGTCCCCGTCGAATGCCTTTTTCTGATCCTGCTCGCCGAAACGGGCGCGCAGGTCAAGCTGCTGATGCATTTCATGAAGATCATTCAAAATAGGGACGACCTCAGACAGGTCAGGAATTCTCACGATGCTTCGGAGGTCGAAGCCCTTCTGCGCAATTATCTTACGGATGGCGGGGAGGCGCCGAAAAAAATGCAGGAGCTGGAAAAGCATATTTTTGAGCTTTCGAAATTGCACGGGATCTCTTCCCGGGAGGACGAGGCGGCGCGCTACATGCTCGACGCTTTCCGGGCGGTGGATGCGGGGGCGTCGATGGACGTCCTCGGCAACGTGACATGCCATGTGAGCTGCGGCGATCCCGGCGCGAAGAAGCTGCTCATCTTTGCGCATACCGATGAGCTGGGCTTTATCGTCCGCAAGGTCGAGGAGGACGGTTTTCTGCGGATCTCAAGAGTGGGCGGCGTCACCGTCAACGTGCTCCCCGGCGCCTCGGTGGACGTGCTCGCAAAAGGCGGCGTCGTGCGGGGTGTCATCGGCGTCAAGAGCCACCATGTCATGACGGCGGACGACAAACGGTACGTTCCGGAGGTCGACGACCTGTACATCGATATCGGCGCGAGCTCGCGCGCGGAAGCGGAAAAGCGCGGCGTGCACACGGGCTGCTTCGTGACCTTTGCGGCGGCAGAGCCCGTGAAGCTCGGCGGCGACCTCATCTGCGGGAAGGCCATGGACGACAGGAGCTGCTGCGCCGTGCTCATCGAAGCGGCGAAGGGGATCCAAAAGCTCGCCCAGAGCAAAAAGCTTCGCTGGGATGTGTACCTCGTCGCCTGCGTGCAGGAAGAATTCAACGTCAGAGGCATTATGCCGGCCGTCAACAGCATCCGCCCGGATGCCTCGATCGGCATGGATATCTGCATTGCCGCCGATACGCCGGAACTCAAGGGATACTCCGAGATCAGGCTCGGCGGCGGCCCCGCGATCACCTATCTCAATTTCCACGGGCGCGGGACGCTGGCGGGCGTGTTGCCCGACGAGAAGCTTCTTGAACGGCTGGAAGGCGTTTTTGAAGATGAAAAGATCCGTTTTCAGCGTGAGGTCAGCCTCGGCATCATCACGGAGAATGCCTTTATATCCTTCCAGAACGAGGGCGTTGCGGTGGCCAATATTTCGGTCCCGTGCAGATATACGCATTCACAGATAGAAACGGTGGACGAAAGAGATCTTGAGGACATGGTCAGGGCCCTCGTCGCTTTCTCGGGTTCCCTTGGTGCGCAAGAGCGCTTCGGTAAAAATTCGTAACCGGAATTTTGGGAGGTTTTATGAAAACGATTGTTACAGCCTGCGGCGTCGGTTTTGCATCCTCGACCATCATTGCGGAAAGAATCAAGGCGATCCTGGAGAGAGAGGGCATGACCGATCAGGTCCGGATTATCCAGTGCACGCTCAACGAGGTGCCGGGATATATTGACCGGGCCGACTGCATCGTCACGTCTTCAAAGGTTTACGGCGAATATCCGATACCGGTTTTGAATGGGGTAGCATTTATATCCGGCATCGGTATGGAACAACTCGACAAGCAGATAGTAGAAATCTTAAAACAGTAATGGGAGGTTAGTATGGAAGCTATTGTCAATGCGTTCTCATTTATCAGCAATCTCGGCTCCACGATAATGGTCCCCCTGTTTATCCTGATCATCGGCCTTATCTTCAAGCTCGGATTCGTCAAGTCCATGCGCTCGGCCCTTACGGTCGGCGCGGGCTTCATCGGAATGAACCTGATCCTCAACATCATCTGGGTCTACATGATCCCGATCTCCGATGCGCTGCGCGACAAATTCGGCTTTGACCGCCCGTACTATGACGCCGGCGGCGGCGCGGCGGGCGTCATCGCTTTCGGCACGACAGTCGGCACCATCATCATTCCGTTCATCATCCTGCTGAACATCATCCTCATCGTCACAAAGGTGACCAAGACCATCAACATCGATATCTGGAACTTCTGGCACTTTGCTTTCACGGGCTCCGTCGTCACGATCATGACGCAGGCGGCGGGCGCCGGCAATACCGAATCCGTCATCTACGGCCTTATCGCCGCCGGCACGCACTGCGTGCTGTCGCTGCTCATCGCCGACATGACCGCTCCGCGCGTCCAGGAAGAATTCGGGATGCCGGGCGTCTCCATCTCGCAGGGCTTTGCGACTTCGACAGTGCCTCTCCTGATCCTCCTCGACAAGCTGTATGACAAGATCGCCCCGAAGTCAAAGGGAGAGAGCGAAAAGGTCAAGAAGGCGCCGGGCAAGCTGGCGTCGCTGTTCGCCGAGCCGATCATCATCGGCTTTATCCTCGGCATCCTCCTCGGCTTTGCCGGTGCCGATTATTCCGCCGGCGCGGGCGCCGTCATCAAGACGGTCCTCACCCTCGGCGTTGAACTCGGCGCGCTGATGCTGCTGCTCCCGAGAATGATCAAGGTCATCGTGGAAGGCCTGCTGCCGGTCTCCGATGCGGTCCGCAAGTACGTCACGGAAAAGCATGCCGGCCGCGAGTTCTACATCGGACTTGATTCGGCTGTCCTTCTCGGACATCCCAATACGCTGATCGTTTCCGTCCTTCTCATCCCGATCGTCATCATCCTTTCGATCATCATGCCGTGGAACACGACGCTCCCGCTGGCCGATCTCGCGGCCACCGCTTTCTTTGTTTCGATGGCTACGCCGATCCACCGCGGAAGCTTCTGGAAGACGCTGGTGTCCGGCACGATCATCTTTGCGATCGTCCTGTCGCTGTCGAGCTTCTTCGGACCGATGATCACCCAGGCCGCCATTTCGACGGGCTATGCCTTCCCGGAGGGCGCGCAGGGCATCACGGCGCTTTCGGCCGGCAATATGTTCGCATGGATCATCGCGATGATCATGAAGCTCAAATACGTGGGCGCGATCCTGTGCGGCGCGCTGATCGCCGCAACGATCTACTTCATCAACAAGGTCGCCTATAAGCTCTACGACTGGATTCCCGCACCCGCAAAGGAAAAGGAAAAAGCCGCGAAGTAAGATTCTGGGACGCCGATAAAAACGATGGGAGGGGAGAAAAATGGGGAACAACACGCAAAAGATCACGGTCTCTCCTTCCATCGCGTCGGCGGATCAGCTGCAGCTGCTTTCCGAACTTCATTCCGCCGAGAGCCGGGGCGTTTCCGACCTTCACATCGACATCGAGGACGGAAATTTCATCCCGAACATAACCTTTGGCCAAAAAACGGTCAGGGCGCTTCGGGGCAGCACCGATCTGCCGTTTTCTTTCCATATCATGGCGACGGATCAGCTCGGATGGCTTCGGTTCGCATCGGACATGAACCCGTCGATCGTTTTCGGGCACTTTGAGGCGCTCTGCTATCCCAGGGCGTTCACGGCGCTCGCCCGCAGGCTCCATGTGCGGTGCGGTCTTGCGTTTAATCCGAAGACCTCCGTCGCCGACGCCCGCTATCTTTTGGGCGAGATCGACGGCGTGCTGCTGCTCACGGTCGAGCCGGACGGATGCGGCGAGGGCTTCATCGACGGCGTTCTCTGCAAGGCGGACGAGATCAGGCGCGCCGCGCCCGGCATCGAGATCTGGGCGGACGGGAACATCACGGACGACAGACTGGAGCTTCTGGAAAAACACGGCTTCACCAATGCCGTCATGGGCCGCGCCTTCTTTGCAAAAGAAAAATAGAGAAAGAATGAAGCGGCTCTGTGTCTCGGCACAGAGCCGCACGTTTACAGCGTGAAAACGATTTCGGAGGTGCCATATGAGTTGGCTCAGGGAAGTCATCGGGACGGAGAAGCCCATCATCGCCATGTGCCATCTGCAGGCGATGCCCGGCGACCCGTATTACGACAGGCAGAAAGGGATGGGCTGGGTCGTTGAAAAAGCGGCGCAGGACGTCAGCGCCCTGATCGAAGGCGGCGTTGACGCGATCATGTTCAGCAACGAATACAGCCTGCCCTACCTGACGAAGGTCAGGGCGGAGACAGTGGCCTCCATGGCCCGCGTGATCGGGGAACTGAAGGACCGCGTCACAGTGCCGTACGGCGTGAACTGCCTCTGGGATCCGGTCGCTTCGCTCGATCTTGCGGTGGCAACGGACGCGAAATTCGTGCGGGAGATCTTTACGGGCGTTTACGCGAGCGATTTCGGATTGTGGAATACGGACTGCGGCGCGGTCGTGCGCCATCAGCGCGAGATAGGCGCGGAGCGGGTAAAGCTGCTGTTCAATATTTTCCCGGAGGCGGCAAAGTATCTTGCGGACCGCCCCGTCGAGTCCGTGGCGAAGACCACGATTTTCAACTGCCGTCCCGATGCGCTGTGCGTGTCGGGGGCGACGGCCGGCGCGGCGACAGATCCCGAAATCCTCAGAAAAGCAAAGTCGGCGGCCGGCGACACCGTTGTGCTGGTCAATACGGGGTGCCGCATCGACAGCATCGAAATGCTCCTGGGGATCGCCGACGGCGCAGTCGTCGGCACGACCTTCAAATACGACGGAAAATTTGAAAATCAGGTCGACGTCAAGCGGGTCAAAGCCTTCATGGACAAGGTGAAAGCCTTCCGGCACTGAAGCGGCCGGCCGCGCCGGCGGGATCTGCCCGAACGCAGCAGATTCAATGGATATCGCTATTACCGACGAAAAGCGGCTCTTCCTTTGCGCGGAAGAGCCGCTTTCATTGTATCTGCCCGCCGCGCTCAGATGCCGAAGCGGGCGCAGAAGGCTTCCTCGCGCGCGCGGATGCGCTCGAAGTCGACGTTGTTTTTGTAAAACACCTCGATCTCGTCGTGGACGGCTTTCGCTTCGCGCAGGATCGAGCCCGCCTCCCGCAGCAGCGACGCCGACGCTTTTTTGCAGAATTTGAGCCGATTCAGGCAGCGCTGCAGCGACTCCGGCTCGTAGAAGCGCGTGTCGTGCACCGTGCGGCAGCCCTCCCCTGAAAAGCCGCCGAAGGCGGGCCAGTAGACGCCCAAGGAGAGCGCCGGAACGAACAGCGCGTCGAGCTTGTCGTAGGGCGCGAGCGGGTCGCGGCAGCTGACGACGTCGTAGCCGGCGGCGAGCGCCGCATCCCGAAGGACCGGCAGGATGACGTGGGCCGCCGCGCCGAAACGGTCGCGCAGCACATACCGCGTCGCACAGTTCGCGAGGTTGCCGGGGCCGTAGTCGACGACGCCCTGCGGGGTCACCGCGCTCAGCAGCCGGAGCGACTCGGCGCCCGCGCGGCCCGCTTGCGGCGCAAAGAGCCGCGCGGCAAGATTTTTTGCGTACTTCAATGTCTTTTCCCGGCGAAGAAAGCCGGATGCCGTGCGCTCGGTATCGGCGAGCAGCGCGCCTGCTGCGACGATAAAGCGCCGCGCGCGCTCGTGGCAGCGCGCGTTTGCGCGGAACAGCGCGCGCAGCGGCGCGAGCTCGGCGGTCAGCGCGTCGGCGTCGATGCAGTCGTAGACGGACAGCACCTCCTGCTTTGCGGCGGGGATGGAGGGCTCGAGCACATGGGGCGCGGTGCCGTCGGCAAGGGCGAAGCCGAGCGCGGGACACAGAAGACCGTCGAGCGAGTCGGGGTCGCTCGAGCAGTGGATGCGCTCGATGTCGCAGCCCGCGGCGAGCGCGCGCTCGCCGACGCGCTTCATCAGAGAGGATTTGCCGCAGCCCGGCCCTCCCTTGATGATGCAGGTGCGCAGCGGGGCGTTCGGATCGCACAGGCTGTCGAAAAAACCGGCGAAGCCGGTCGGCGAGGATGCGCCGAGGAAATAATCGTTGATCATGATGACGCCGCCTTTTCATGGATTTCACTCCATGATATGAGCCGCGCGGGCGCATTGTCACTCTTTCCGGCGGCGGGGAGGTAAACCGCGCGGGGCGGCGGGGGGAACGCCCGCCCGAAAAAGGTTGAAAACCGGCGCGGAAGCCTGTATAATCAAAGCAACATCCGGCATGAAGCCGGACGAGTCATCCGAAAAACGGAATGATGCCATGAAGGCGACTCATCATGAAATGAGAATGCTTTCGGGGCGTTCTCTGTTTGGAGGAGCTTTTTTTATGCGCAAAACAAAGAAACTGGTATTCGCGGGCTTATGCACGGCGCTCGGCGTCGCGCTGCCCATCGCCTTCCACGCGATCCCCAACGCGGGTGGCATCTTTCTGCCCATGCACATCCCGGTGCTGCTGTGCGGCCTGCTGTGCGGCCCCGCCTACGGCCTCGCCTGCGGCGTGCTCGCGCCGCTGCTCTCGGCCGCGCTGACGGGCATGCCGCCCGCCGCGGTGTTGCCGTCGATGCTGTGCGAGCTCGCCGTCTACGGCCTCGTCAGCGGCCTGCTCGCCGGATGCGTGCACACGAAGAGCAGCGCCGCGGACGTCTACATAGCGCTGCTCGGCGCCATGCTCGCCGGCCGCGCCGTGTCCGGCGCCCTCAACGCCCTCCTCTTTCGCGCGGGCGCCTATTCGCTGCAGACCTGGCTCGCGGCGTCGTTCGTGACGGCGCTGCCCGGCATCGCCGCCCAGCTGCTGCTCATCCCCGCGCTCGTTTTCGCGCTGCGCAAAGCCCGGCTCTGACCGGCGGCACAACGCGCGGCCGCCGGAAAATCGCCGGTTTTCCGGCCGAAAGCATTGTAACGCGCCCCGATTTGTGCTATTTTGGAAAGCAAAGAAAAGAGCAAGGAGAAAGCATCATGCTGACATTGGACAGGGCGAAGGAACTCGTGGCGCAAACGACCACACAGCCGCATCTCATCGCGCATGCGACGGCGGTGATGGCGGCCATGGGGGGCATGGCGGAGCATTTCGGAGAGGATGCGGCGCATTGGCGCGCGGTCGGATACCTGCACGATTACGACTATGAACAGTTCCCGCAGGAGCATCTCGGGCATACCGAACAGCCGCTGCGGGACGCGGGCGTGGACGAGCAGGAGATCCGCGCGATTCTCAGCCACGGCTGGGGGATCTGCTCCGACGTCGAGCCCCGCACGAACATGGAGAAGAGCCTTTACACCGTCGACGAGCTGACGGGCATCATCAGCGCGTGCGCGCGCATGCGGCCGAACGGCATCGCGGATCTGGAAGTCTCGAGCTTTATGAAGAAATTCAAGGATCTCAAATTTGCCGCAAAGTGCGACCGCGAGCTCATCAAGAAGGGATGCGCGATGCTCGGGATGGAGGTTCGCGACGCGGCGGAGATCTGCATCGGGGCGATGCGCCCCTATGCGTCCGAGCTCGGTCTCACGGGAACCGCCCAGCCTTAATTTTCAAAAAGTTCAAAAAAAGCTTTTCAATCCGCCACAAAGTAGTTATAATGTAAAAAACAAAGGCGCGGCAGCGCCGATTTTGAAGGAGGGGCAGGATATGGGATTTCTGAAAAGACTGTTGGGCATCGGTGCCGTCGCGGGCGCGACCGCCGCTGCGATGAAGGTCTCCGAAAAGTACAAGGAGAACAATCCGGAGGGTCTGAAGGACGTCAATAACGATGGCAAGGTCGACGTGAACGACGTCGTTTCCGAGGTCACGAAGGCGGCGACGCAGGTCTACAATGACGCCGCGGACAAGGCGAAGGATGTCGCCGCGAGCGCGAAGCAGAAGGCCGGAGAGCTTTACGACCAGGCGCCCGAGATGCTCGAGAAGGTCAAAAAGACCGCCAAGGAAGCCATCAGCAGCGCCATGAACGGCGAAGACACGGCTGCGGATACCACCGACAGCGAGCCGAAAGCCTGAATTTCGGGCAGATAAGATCAACGCACGCGCGCCGATTTCGGCGCGCGTGCGTTTTTAAGCGTGTATCCGGTCATCCGGGACGGGAGGAAAGAATGGAAGAGAAGACGAACGTGATGCGCATCCTTGAAAAGGCGGGCGTCGCGTACGAAGCGCACAGCTATGCCGCCGATGCGGCGCTCAGTGCGGCGCAGGTCGCCGAGAAGCTGAAGATCGACCCCGCCCGCGTTTTCAAGACCCTCGTCACCGTCGGCAGATCGGGCGCGCACTATGTCTTCATGCTTCCCGCCGAAGGGGAGCTCGACTTGCGAAAAGCGGCGCGCGCCGCCGGCGAAAAGAGCGTCGAAATGGTAAAGTCGAAGGAGCTCCTGCCGCTGACGGGCTACATCCACGGCGGCTGTTCGCCCGTGGGCATGCGAAAGCCCTTCCGCACGTTCGTCGATGAGACGGCGATTCTGTGCGACACGATCGTTTTCAGCGCCGGGAAGATCGGCCGGCAGGTCGAGATGCCGCTCGCCGAGCTCGGAAAAGCGCTGCCCTTCGGGCTGTGCGATCTGTGCGTCTGAAAAAAGGCGCCGGCGGATGCCTGCGCGCTGCGGCGCGCCGTTCGCATCCGCGCGCCGCAGCGCGCGAAAGAAAGCGCTCTTTACCCCTGCGCGCGCAGCAGCTTTCCGCCGATGCGTTCGCCCGCGCACAGCGCGCGCTCGAGCTCGCCGCGGGAAGCGGGCGCGCCCCGCCGCATCTCCGGCAGCAGCGGCCAGTAGCGCTTTGGCAGAAAGGACTGCTGGCAGCGCGGATTCGCGCGTTCGCGGATGGCGACGCTCTCGCAGTAGTCCTTCCACAGCGCGCGGAATTCCTGCTCTTCGGCGCAGGGCGCCGGCGCGCGGAATTCGTCGACGCCGATGATCTCGCTGCGCCCGCGCTGGCTGATGAGCGCGGCGGCGTGCGTCCGGTCGTAGATGAGGAAGGCGTCGAGCGGCAGGCGGTCGCAAAAATGCGCCTCGAGCAGCGGCAGCACGAAATTCTTCGGTTCGATCTCGGCGACAAGGGTGCCGCCCGCGTCGGTGAACCGCACGAAGCCGAGATAATGGTGCGCCTCGCGCTCGAGGTTTTCGACCGCCCGCGTCAATTCGCCGACCGTTTCGTCCGCGAGCATCGAGGTCACGCGGGCCCCGTGTCGAAAACAAAGATGCACAAAATCGACGATCAGCTTTTCCTTGTGGGAATGGCAGGTCAGAAAGCCGCGGCGAACGAGCTCGAGCGCGTCCTCTGAGATCTTGTGCAGCACGCCGTTCTCAACGCGCCGCGCCTTGCCGAAATCCGTTTCGATCTCCCGCGTCTCATAGAGCGTCGGTTCGCAGTCGGCGCCGTTGACCACGTCCAGCGGGAGCTCGTTATAGAAGAAGCTCGCAAAGACACAGCACAGCAGGCCGTCGTAGCTGCCGTCGTAAAGATAGATCACATCTGACCGGTGAGACATTTTATCGTATCCTCCCTTGTGATGAGCGGTGTGAACAGACTCAGCTGCTCGATCTCGCAGCCGACGGCGAGGCGCTCCCTGCAGCTGTCGGAGACGAGCGAGCGCAGAACGATGTCGGGGGTAATGCGCACGCCCTCGGCGAGCCGGCCCCGGCAAAGGATGAAATACTGGGCGCGCTTGAGAACGACGCCGAGCTTGCGCAGGGCCGCGAAGTCGAGCGCCCCGCTGCGCCGCGCGCGCAGGATGCGCATCGCGCTGTTGACGCCGATGCCCGGCACGCGCAGCAGCAGCTCGCGCGGCGCGGTGTTGACGTCGACGGGAAAGATCTCCGGATGGTTGATCGCCCAGTTGCATTTCGGGTCTATGAGCTGGTTGAAGTTCTCATGCTGCTCGTCGAGCAGCTCGTCCGCCGTAAAACCGTAAAACCGCAGCAGCCAGTCCGCCTGATAGATGCGGTGCTCCCGCAGCAGGGGAGGGCGCGTGTCCGCGGACGGCAGGAGGGGACTTTCGTTGACCGGGATGTACGCGGAATAGAAGACCCGCTTGAGCTTGTATTTTTGGTACATCGCCTGCGACAGCCGCAGGATGCGCCGGTCGCTTTCGCCCGTCGCGCCGACGATGAGCTGCGTGCTCTGGCCGGCAGGCGCGAAAGCTGACGCGTTTTTGTAGACGATGAGGTCGCGCGCGTTCTCGCCGATGCGGTCGCGGATGAGCCCCATCGGGCGCAGGATCGCGGCCTTGCTTTTGTCGGGCGCGAGCCGCGTCAGGCTCTCGTTCGACGGCAGCTCGATATTGACGCTCATGCGGTCGCACAGCAGGCCCAGCCGCTCGATGAGCGCGTCGTCCGCGCCGGGGATCGCCTTCGCGTGGATGTAGCCGCGAAAGCCGTATTCCTCCCGCAGGATGCGCAGCGTCTCGATCATGCGCTCGCACGTCGCGTCGGGCGTGCCGAGAATGCCGGAGCTGATGAACAGCCCCTCGATGTAGTTGCGGCGATAAAAAGCAATCGTGAGATCCGCGAGCTCGCGCGGCGCGAATGTCGCGCGCTCGACGTCGTTGGAGCGCCGGTTTTTGCAATAGACGCAGTCGTAGCTGCATGCGTTGCTCAGCAGCACCTTGAGCAGCGAGATGCACCGCCCGTCCGCCGCAAAGCTGTGGCAGATGCCGCAGGCCTTCGCGTTGCCGAGGGCGCCGCCCGCGCCGCTCTTGTCGACGCCGCTGCTTGTGCACGCGACGTCGTATTTCGCCGCGTCCGCGAGGATGCGGAGCTTGTCGAACGTGTCCATAACGCTGCGATCCCCCACAAAGAACAAATGTTCATCCACAGTATACACCAAGAACGAACGTTCTGTAAAGTCCTCCGCTGGAAAATCTTCTTTTTCCGGGAATAAAAAAACCGGCCCCGCGCTGCGGGGCCGGCGGAAAAGCGGATTCAGTTTTTCGCGGCGGTCTTGACGGATTTCTGATACTCGCGGAAGGCGTTGATGTTGTCGCGCGTATAGCCGAGAAGGATCTGCGGATTGCGCGCGGAGATCTGCTGGAGGATCTGCTCGATCATCCCGGCATTTTTTTTGCCGACGGGGTTGACCGCGAGGCTGACCTGGCCGCACACGGCGGAGTTGCCGACGAGGGATTCGCCCGTCTTGATGAAGTAGGTGCGCTGGATGCGCATGAAGCACCAGAAGATGTCCTCGTACCGCAGCACCGCGCCGCTCGCCGGGCTGAACACATAGTCGCGGGACAGCACGATCTGCTGCGGGCCGTAGACGATGTTGTCGGGGGCGTCGAGGGCGTCGGCGGCGGTATCAAGCTGACCGAGGGAGTCGAGCCTCCCGAGACACTTCTTCATGGCGATCCGCTTGGGCAGCGCGATCAGGAGAAGCATGAGCCCGAAGAGGCCGGAGAACAGAGCGATCAGGCCGAAGATGGCGCTTGTGTCGCTCGACGGCGCAGAGGTGCAGTCAAGGCAGCTTTTGCCGAGACGCGCGTAATAGTCGGACGAGCCGGACAGGCCGATGACGGACGCAAGGTCGGTCGCCGTCTGCTCGTCGACGGACGCAACGATGCCCTCGAGATGATAGGGCGCAGGAACGGCGGCGCCGCTGCCGGCGGTGAAATACGCATACTGATCGCTCATCGCCGCGAACTGGCTGTCGGACAGCACGGCGATATAGGAATAGCCGCTGGCGTCCTGAAGGAAATAATAGACGTCGCCGCCGACCTTATAAAGCCAGTCCGACACCATGACGGCGTCGATATAGGCGCTGTCGCCGACAGGGGTCTCGGAGGGGTAAAAATCGACGGCTTCGGGCGCGGTATAGGCTGCCGTGCTCACGATGAGACCGATGATGCCGATGACGCACAGCGCAAGGCAGACGATGCCGGCGATCAGGGTGCCTGTCGCAGGCTTCAGAAATTTTTCGAGTTTTTTTCGCGAGTCCATTTGATTTCTCCTCATGTGATATTTTCGATCCGGCGGCATGTGCGCGGCGGATTTCGGCACGGCCGCGCAGCTGGTTTTCAGTATACACCATGGGCGCGCCCCATTCAACCCGATCGCGCCGGAAAATGCGCTTTTTCCGCTTTTTCCGACATGGCCGCCGGGCGCGCGCCGGACAGGGAAAAGGAGCCGCCGCAAGATCGCATTGCGGCGGCTCCTTTTGGAACGCGCGGGAAAGCGCGCTGTTATTTGGACGCTTTCGGGGCGTCGAGACGCAGGCGGACCTGCCAGTGCGTGCCGTGCCCGATGCTGTAGGCCTTCGCGAAGCTGCCCTGGTTGATGGCGATCGCGATGCGGTAGAGCGAGTTGAGGTAGACGATGGGCTCGCCGATGTTGACGTCGGCGAAGGAATGGCCGTAGGTGACGGTATTGCTGTAGACGAGCATGCCGCCGTTTTTGATCTCCACCTGGATGCGGTCGCCGTACTGCGCGCCCGTCTTTGTAAAGTCATCGTGCAGGATGTTCGTCCACAGACTGCCGTACCGGCCGTCGTGGATGTCGACGCAGCCGCTCACCCAGCCGTCCTCGAAGCCGACCTTGCCCGTCTCGAGCTCGAGAAGGCTTTCCGGCGGCAGGGCGGGGCCCACCTGGTCGAAGCGGATGGCACCGCTCGCGAGGCGCGCGCCGGTGTAGGCGTAGACATCGCGCCCGTGGAACGTATAGCTCAGCGCCGTGCCCGCGCGGCGGTTGACCGACTCGTCGATCTCGCGCACCGCGTCGATGCCCACGAAGAGCTTCATGTGCGTGAGCGTGCCGTTGTCGGGCGTGACGATGTACTGACCCGATTTCGTGCGCGCGACGACGCTCTTGCGGCTGCTGCCCACGCCGGGGTCGACGACGCTGACGAAGACCGTGCCGGCCGGCCAGTAGCTGACCGTCTGGAACAGCCCGTAGGAGGCGGACCAGATGTCATACGGCGTGATGTCGTGGGTGAGATCCTCCACCTTGAGCTCCCGGCTCACGCCCAGCGCCACGCCGTGCATCGTGCATACCGCGCCGTCCGTCAGGCCGAAGTCGCTTTGAAAAACAAGAAGTCCGTTCGCGTCCATATTGTCGTCCTTTACAGATAAATTCGCAGCAATTATACCCTACCGCGCGCGGGCTTGCAAGACGGAAAACAGGGAAAATGCCGCGGCGGGACGAAAAAGGGGCGCCGCGCGGCGAAGACGAGTCAGGGCGCCTTTTTCCCGCCGGTCCGCAGCGCCGCTTCGGCGCCGAGCGCGCAGCACACGATGAGCAGCACGCCCGCGCCGGTGAGATAGTGCAGCTGGGTGCCGATGTGGAAATTGACCGCTTCCACATAGGACACGATGCCGACGCGCAGCAGGATCGACAGCAGGATGCCCAGCAGCAGCACCGTGAACAGGCCCTGCGGCCCGCCGCGCTCCCGTCTGTCGCGGAAGAAAGCGCGAATGCGCCGCGCAAAGAAAAGGAAGAAACACGCGAGAGCCGGCCAGACGGCGATGCGGTAGAGCCATGTGATGCCGATCTGGATGCCGCCGGTGACGCGCTGCACGAAGTAATAGTCCGCTTCGTCGGTGCCCGCTTTTGCGGAATAGCTCGACAGGCAGTAGAAGTAGCGATGATATTCGCTCGCCTGCTCGGGCGTCGCGTAGCTCAGCGGCGCGAAGGGGGATGTCTGCTCAAAGAGCATCAGCGCGCGCAGGGAGTTCAGGCATTCCCGCAGCGTCGGCGCGAGATAGGATGGGTCGTAGGGCGTCAGCATGCCGCTGATGGAATCGTCCCGGTCGGGCTGGTCTGTCTCGATGAGACCGCTGTCGCACGCGGCGTTGATGTCGGCGGCGAGCTGCGTGAAATAGGTTTGCGCTTCGGCCGCGGTGGTCGCGAACCCCGCGTCGTACGCCGCTTTCTTGACCATGAAGAAGAAGCCGCCGTGCACGAATTCGCGCGTGTCGGGATCGCCGTAGCCGTGATAATAGTCGCCGTCGTCGAGGTAGGCGTCGAGCGCCGCCATCGAGGGCACGGCGGCGCTGAGCTTCTGCCGCGTCGCGTAGCAGACGAAATTGCCCGTGTGGGGCAAGTCGGTGTCGGCGCGGCGCATCGCGTTGAGCGCGTTGACGAATTCGGGCGCCGAGATCTCCGTGGTGATGTAGCGCCCGTAATAGATGTAGTTCATGGCGCTGTACGCGCCGATGGGCGCATACGCGCAGGCGGCGAAGAGCACCGTGATGAGCAGCTTCGCGGCCTTCTGCCGAAGGGACTGCTCTTTATCGAGGAATACAAAGAGCAGGAACGCCAGCGCGGCGCACCCCGCGAAGGGCAGCAGCCAGACGCCGTCGTCCTTCGTTATATAGGCGAGGCCGAACCCGAGGCCCGCCGCGACCGCGAAGCCGGCCGCGTTTTTCGCGGGCTGCCTGCAGCGCAGGCAGAACCCGAGCATGCCCGCGAAGAAGAGCAGCACGAGCTGGGGCATGATGCTGTCGCGGTAGATGCGCAGCGTCTCCGTCGCCCAGCTGTACGGGGAGAACCACACGACGGCGAAGACGAGCAGCAGGCGGCTGCGGCCCTTGACGATGAAGCCGTCGAGCGCGCGCACGAGCACGAGGCAGCCCGCGAGATACAGCAGCTGATTGCCGATGAGGTAGGGGATGCGCAGCGTGTGCAGCAGCCAGATCCATACCGAAAAGAACATGTTCTTCGTCAGCGTCAGCCAGTTGTAATCGCCCAGCCAGCGCCCTTCGCCGATGCTCTTTGCGGCGGCGAACAGCCAGTCGTCGTCGATGGGCGTCTCGCCGGGGTAGATGTGCAGCATCTGCACGGCGCACAGCGCGAGCTTGAACAGCACGAGCGCAAAGACCGTCCAGGCGAACTGCTTTTCGGTCAGGCCGTTCCGCAGCGCGTTTTTGATTTTGGAAAACAGATTCTTCATTGTCCCGCCTTCCCGGTGCGTTTGCATCCAGTCTATCATAAACGCGGTGAAAATTCCATGCCGCGCGGCCGGGGCAAAGGGCACAATAGACAAAAATCCGCGGGCGTTCCGCCAAATTCTGTGAGGGTCATCGCAGAACGCTCCGCGCACGGAAATTTCCGCATTTTTCCGCGGTTTTTCTTCCCTGAAAAAGGCAATTAATGCTTGCATTTTGATATTTATGCGGTTACAATGGGACGTGTTAAAAGCCTCCGCTTCTATGAACGGAGAATATTTTTTTTGAGGGGGAATTACAATGGCAAAGAAAAGCTTCGGTCAGAAACTTCTTGGTGTCTGGAACACGAAAACCATCGTAACCGTGGCCATTGGCGCCGCTCTGTTTGGCGTGCTTATGGATTACGGCGGGATCACCATCACGACGAACACCCAGCTCACGACGGCCATGATCGTCCCGGTCATCGTCGGCGCGCTCTACGGGCCGCTTCCGGCATTTGTGGCTGCCGGCGTCGGCAATGTCATCGCCGACCTCATCGGCGGCTGGGGCATGTGGTTCGACTGGTCGATCGGCAACGGCGTTGCGGCTTTCTTTGTCGGTCTGCTGCCGATCTACGGCGCCTACATCACCGACGGCGTTTTCAACGTCAAGCACGCGATCATCTACGCGCTTTGCTGCATCGTTGGCAATGCCTTTGCCTTCGGCGTCATCACGCCCATCTTTTCGACGCTGCTGTATGCGAGCGACCTCAACGTGACCTTCATCCAGGCCATGTTCGCGAGCATCGGCAATATCGCCGTCGAAGTCGTCATCGGTATCCCCATCCTCTTCCTGCTCGCGAAGAGATACCAGTCCCGCAGCAACCTCAAAGAAGAGGAATAGTTTCATCGACATTCGGGAGACCGTTCGGCCGCAAGGCTTCGGCCTCCGGCATAGCAGGCCTCCGCAACCGGAGGCCTGCCATTTTCTTTTTGGGAGATTGCAATGAGCGAACAACCATTGATCAGCTTCAGGGATTTCGGCTTTAAATACAAAGCGCAGCAGAAGCCCACTTTGTACGATATAAATCTGGACATCTACCCCGGGGAGAAGATCCTCATCCTCGGGGCGTCCGGCAGCGGCAAGTCCACGCTGTGCAACTGTATCAACGGACTGATCCCTTTTTCCTTCGAGGGCGACATGACGGGGACCGTGCAGGTCTGCGGGCTCAACACGAAGGATGAATCCATCTTCAAGCTTTCAAATTATGTCGGCACGGTGCTGCAGGACAGCGACGCGCAGTTCGTCGGCCTTTCGGTCGGGGAGGACATCGCCTTCTCGATGGAAAACGACGTCACGCCCCGCAGCGAAATGGTGCCGGTCGTCGAGCGCAACGCCGCGATGGTTGGCATGAAGGACTTCATCGGGCACATCCCGTTCGAGCTGTCCGGCGGCCAGAAGCAGAAGGTCGCCATCGCCGGGGTCTTCGGCAAGGACGTGCAGGTCCTCATCTTCGACGAGCCGCTCGCGTCGCTCGACCCGCAGATGGGCATGACGGCGGTCGAGCTCATCGACGACCTTGCGAAGGAGACCGACAAGACGATCCTCATCATCGAGCACCGGCTCGAGGACGTGCTGTACCGGCCGGTCGACCGCGTCATCCTCATGTCGGAGGGGCGCATCGTCGCGGACATGAAGCCCGACGATCTGCTGAAATCCGATCTGCTCGCGAAACACGGCATCCGCGAGCCGCTGTACATCACGGCGATGAAATATGCCGGCTGCAGCCTCGAGGGCAACAGCAACCTGTGCGATCTCGAATCGATCGGGCTGACGAAGGAAAACGAGACGAAGCTGCGCAGCTTTTTTACGGCGGAGCGCGCCGCCGTGCCCGAGAACGAGCAGGAGAAGGTGCTCGAGTTCCGGGACGTGACCTACGCATATCCCGGCGGCGATAACGTCCTGAGCGACATCAATTTCAGCATACGGCGCGGCGAGCGGGTCGCGATCATCGGAAAGAACGGCGCGGGGAAGTCGACGGCCGCGAAGCTCATCTGCGGCATCATCCGCCCGAAGCAGGGCACGGTGTGCCTCGAGGGGGACGACACGGCGAAGCTCTCCGTCAAGGAGATCGGCGAGAAGGTCGGCTATGTCATGCAGGACCCGAACCAGATGATCGTCAAGGACATCATCAAGACGGAGGTCGGGCTCGCGCTGCAGATCCGCGGGGAATCCGAAGCCCTCATCGACGAAAAATGCAAAAGAGTGCTGGAGATCTGCGGCCTTTACAAGATGCGCAACTGGCCGGTCGATTCCATCAGCTACGGACAGAAAAAGAGAGTCACCATCGCTTCGGTCATGGCGCTCGAGCCGGACATCCTCATTCTCGACGAGCCGACGGCCGGGCAGGATTTCCGCAGCTACACGGAGATCATGAGCTTCGTCAACATGCTCAACCGCGAGCTCGGCAAGACGATCCTCTTCATCACGCACGACATGCATCTCGCCATCGAAAACACCGACCGGGCGGTCGTGTTCGCCGACGGACAGCTCGTCGCGGACGACAAGGTCTTCGCGGTGCTCTCCAACGGCGACGTCATCAAAAAAGCGAACCTCAAGCAGACGTCGCTCTACACGCTGGCCCTCAAGCTCGGCCTCGACCCCGAAGCGACGATCCGGCACTTCATCGAATACGAAAGGGCGGTGCAGCAGCAGTGAACAACAGAATGGTCATCAACTACGTTCCGGGGCCCACGACGCTCCACCGCCTGACGGGCGGGACGAAGGTCCTGCTGTTCGTGCTCATGACGGTCGCGATCATCGCGACGTACGATATCCGCCTGCTGATCCCGCTGCTGATCGTCAACGTCGCCGAGATCATTTCGATGAAGCCGAACTACAAACCGATCCTGTTCATGTTCGTTTTCACCTTCATCACGGTCACGGTGATCGGCAACATCATGCTGTTCGTCATCTCGCCGAACGTCGGCCTCACGAACGTCGGCGCCAACAACGTCATCTGGCAGGGCTCCGAGAGATTTTATCTCACGAAGGAATTCCTGTGGTATATCCTCGTCGTCTGGATCAAGCGCACCGCGTCCTTTGCGTCGGTCATGGCCTTCGCGCTCGCGACGACGCCGTCCGAGTTCGCGTCGGGGCTCAACTTTATCGGCATGCCGTACAAGGTCTGCACCGTCGTCTCGCTCGCGTACCGCACCATCCCCGACATCGCGAACAGCTTCATCAACATCCGCAACAGCATGATGATGCGCGGCGTGGAGATGAGCAAGAAGGCAAAGCTCGGCCCGCGCATCAAGAGCACCGCGATGCTGCTCGTGCCGCTCATCTTCACCGCCTTCGGCAAGGTGGGCAACATCGCGAACGCGATGGATCTGCGCGGCTACGGAAAGCATAAAAAGCGCACCTGGTACGCCGAGCACGAGCTCACGAAGGCCGACCGGGTGATCCGCGCGCTGCTGATCCTTTTCGCGGCGGCGATCGTCGGGTACATCGTCTGGACAAAATGGATCCACCCCTATCCGACGGTCATGTGGTGCCCCTGGGTCGCGGAGGAGGAAGTCCAGTCCGTCAACGTGTTTGACACCATCTTCTTCTTGAAATGGTTTAAAAAATAAACTTGGAGGACATATCTTTTATGAAATGCGGTGTTGTGATCCAAACAGACTTCGGGACGGGATCGCTCTCGGTGAGCGCGATGCACGGCGTATGCGCCGTCGTCGATCCCGAGCTCAAGGTGAACGACGGAAACAATGACGTTGCACAGTTCAACGTGCTCAATGCGTCGGATTCGCTGCTTTATCTGCTGCCCTACTGGCCGCAGGGCACGGTCTTCGTCTCCGTGGTCGACCCGGGCGTCGGCACGGCGCGGAAGAGCTGCGTCGCAAAGCTCAAAAACGGCTCCTATATCGTGACGCCGGACAACGGCACGCTGACCTACGTCAAAGAGGAGATCGGCATCGAGGCGGTCCGCCAGATCGACGAGAGCGTCAACCGGCTCAAGGGCTCCGAGGACATCCACATCTTCCACGGCCGCGACGTCTACGCCTACTGCGGCGCGCGTCTCGCCGCGGGCGTCATCGACTTCGAGGGCGTCGGCCCCGAGTATCCTGTGTCAGAGATCGTCATGGCGGCGTATGTTCACCCGACGAAGGCGGACGGCTGCGTGAAGGGCATGATCAACGAGGCGACCGAGCATTTCGGCCTCGTCGGCACGAACATCCCCTTCGGGTGGCTCGCCGAGAGCGGCTTCGGTTACGGCGACGACGTGGAAGTCACCGTCGAGAAATGCGGCAGCCGCGTCATGTGCGAGAAGATGAAGTTCGTCAAGAGCTTCGGCTACGTGCCCGTCGGCAGCCCGCTCGTCTTCAGCTCCGAGACGCGCACGGCCATGCTCGGCATCAACCAGGGCAACGCCACCAAAAAATTCGGCCTCGGCTTCGGGCCGGATTGGGTAATGACGATCAGAAAGGCGTAAAAATGATCAGACCATCCATCGTCGTGCAGTCGGACTGCGGTCTCGCGAGCACGGAATTCTGCAAAATCGCCGGCAGCATCGAGTCCGCCGTCCCCGACACGGACGTCGTCGACTGCAACATCGCGCTTGAAAAAGGCAACGTCCCGCAGGCTTCGGCATTTCTCTACACGGTGCTGCCGTTCTGGCCGGACGGAACGATCTTTCTGTCGCTCGTCGGGGAGGGGCGGCCGGTGGCCGTCCGGACGTCGTCGGGCAGCGTCATCGTGACGCCGGACAACGGAACGGCGACGATGTGCATCCGGAGCTTCGGCTTCGGCGGCGCGCGCCTGCTTTCCGCGCAGGAAGGCGCCGACGCCCGTCTGCAGCTCGCCGCGTTTGCGGCAAAGCTGTCGGCGGGCGACGACTTTGCGCGTCTCGGGAGCGAGCTGAAGGAGAGCGATCTGACGCTGCTCCCGACGCCCGCGTCCCGGATCGGCAAGGGGAGAGCGGAGGGCGAGGTGTCCATGGTGCTGCGCACCTTCGGCAATCTCACCTTCTCCATCGGGACGGACGAATTCGAGGACACCGGCATACGGCACGGCGACCCCGTGCGCGTCACGTTCACGCGCGGCAGCCGGATCGAATGGCAGGGCGACATGACCTTCCAGCCGTCCTTCGGCTATGTCCCGGAAGGGGCGCCCGTGCTGTTCAACGGCAGCTCCGGCTATATCGATATCGGCCTCAACAGGCGCAGCTTCGTGCAGGAATGCCTGCCGCAGGTCGCGGCGGCCGGGACGGATCCCGGCGATTTCAAAGTGATCGTTGAAAAGACAGGAGAACAGAAAAAATGAAACCTTGCATCGTTTTGCAGACGGATTTCGGCATCTCCACCGGGCTCCCCGCGTCGATGACCGCGGTCATCGTCAAGGTTGATCCCGAAGTGCGGGTGTACGACTTGTGCCACGAGGTGCGCGAATACGACATCTGCGAGGCGGGACAGCTCCTCGCGAGCAGCTTCCCGTACTGGCCGGACGGCACCGTGTTCGTCTCGGTCGTCGACCCGGGCGTGGGCACCCCGCGCAAGAGCTGCGTTGCGCTGCTCGACAACGACAGCTGCGTCGTGACGCCGGACAACGGCACGCTCTCCTATCTCTTCGACAGGATCAAGGCGGTCCGGGAGATCGACGAAAAGGTCAATCGTCTGCCCGGCTCGGACAATCACCACACCTTCCACGGCCGCGACGTGTTCGCCTACACCGCGGCGAAGCTCGCCGCGGGCATCATTGATTTTTCGGGCGTCGGCCCGGCGTATCCCGTCGCGGACATCATCCATTCGCCGCTCCCGAAAAGCGAGATCCGGGACGGCGCCGCCTACGGCGAGGTCACCGGCGCGTACGACCATTTCGGCAACGTCGGCATCTCGATCCCCAACGAGCAGATGACGGAGATCGGCATCCGCGTCGGCCAGAAGTGCCGCGTGGAGATCCTCCGGGACGGCAGGGACATCTACGACGAGGTGATCCTTTATCACAAGTCGTTCGGCTGGGTGGAGCCGGGAGAACCCATCCTCAACTGCTGCAGCAACGATTATATCGAGCTGTCGCTCAACCAGAAGAGCTTCTGCGCCGAGCGGCTGCCGGAGCTGCTGACGGCAAAGGACCTGACGCAGTACAAAGTGAAAGTTTCTCCGGTCAAGGAGGCGTAAAGCTTGAAACCAGTTATCGTCATGCAGACGGACTTCGGCATCGGCGGCGGCGGCGCGATGCGCGGGGTCTGCAAAAAAGTCGATCCGGAACTTGAGATCTACGACCTCAACCACACGATCGAAAAATTCAACGTGCGCCGCGCGAGCGTGACGCTGTACAATGTCGTGCCCTACTGGCCCGCGGGGACGGTGTTCGTGTCCGTCATCGACCCGGGCGTGGGTACTTCCCGCCGCGCGAGCGTCGCGAAGCTCAAAAACGGCAGCTACGTCGTTTCGCCCGACAACGGCTCGCTGACGCTGCTGCTGGAGGAACCGGGCATCGAGGCCATCCGCGTCATCGACGAGACGAAAAACCGTTTAAAGGGCACCGAAAAGGTCAGCATCTTCCACGGCCGCGATCTGTTCGCCTACTGCGCGGCAAAGCTCGCGGCGGGCGTCATCGATTTCGAGGGCGTCGGGGCGGCCTATCCCGTGGGAGAAATCGTGCGCTTCCCGGTGCTCAAAAACACCGTTGCGCCGGGGAAGGTCGACGGCTATGCCGCGGACGAGATGAAGCCGTTCGGCAATCTCGAATCGAGCATCCGCATCGCCGACTTTGAACAGGCCGGCATCCCCGTCAACACCGACGTGCATGTGCGCATCTGCGGCGAGGGGAAAACGGTCTACGACAGGACGATCCCCTACAAGCCCTCCTTCGGCTGGGTGCCGAAGGGCGGGGAGGTCATGTACAACAGCAGTGACGGGTATATCGGCATCGGCGTCAACTGCGGGAATTTTGTCAGCCGGAACGGGATCGGCTTCGGCGAAAAATGGACGATGACCGTCGAGGGAGGCGCGAAATGACCAGCGGATATGTTGTCATGCAGACGGATTTCGGCAAGGTGAGCGGTTCCTCCATGGGGGGCATCTGCAAGCTCGTCGACGGGGATCTGCGCATTTTCGACGTCACCTACATCATCCCGAGCTTCGACCTGAAGGCCGCGTCGGCGAACCTCGCCGATGTGCTGCCTTACTGGCCCGCGGGAACGGTGTTCGTGTCGGTCGTCGACCCGGGCGTCGGCACGCCGCGCAAGGCGAGCGTCGCCATGACCGAAAACGGCTATTACATCGTCACGCCGGACAACGGCGCGCTCACCGACGTCAAAAAGAAGTTCGGCATCCGCGGCATCCGCGAGATCGACCAGAGCGTCAACCGCTATACGGGGAACGTCCGCTCGCAGAAATCCGACATCTTCCACGGGCGGGACGTTTTTGCCTACTGCGCGGCAAAGCTCGCGTCGAAGAAGATAAGCTTCGAGGGCGTCGGCCCGGCGTATCCGGTCAGCGAGATCATCACGCTGGAGTGATCCGGCGGCAACAGAAACGGGATGGACATGCGCCGCATGTCCATCCCGTTTTTTATGTGCGCTGTCCGCCGGGCGCGGCGGCATCTGTCATTGCGAGTCAAACGATCCCCGCCTTCGGAATCGCGCTCACAACAGGATCTCAAATTCGAACTCGTGCCGGATGGGAATATTTTGATTTCCCAGCAGGGGAATAGCGGGCTTGAGCCTTCTCGAGACGTCCAGAGCATTGATGTGCACGGCCTTCAGCTCAAATCCGAACTTCTGGTAATATCCTATCGCATGGACGTTGTCGTTTGTTGTGATCAGCCACACCCGCCTGCAGCCGCCGAGCCTCGCGGCGTCCATGACGGCCCTGATCAAAGCGGAACCGATGCCTTTGTTTTCGGCCATGCTCTGCAGGACGACGATCTCACATTCCCGATCCCGCATTTCGTAAAGCGCGAACCCCGCGATGCCGCCGCCTTCGACAGAAACGAATCCGTCGCAATTTGTCGTGTCGTGTGCGCGCCCCTTGCTTATGACGATCGGCCCCGCCCATTTCTCCCGGATGATCCGGTTGACCGCAGCCCTGCAGTCGCCGCTGATCGGCATGATCATTGTTTTCACCTCCGGCCCCGCTGAACTCTTTCCGCACGGAACCATTCCCGCGCGCACAATGCGCCGCAGCGCACGGCACAGACAAAGGGCCTGCGTTCTTCCCGGCGGCAGACCTTTTCGATGCCGGGCGCAACGATTGATACAATGCACCGCAAAGAATTCTCAGACCCGGGAAAGCGCTATTTGCCGCAGCAGTCCTTCAATACTCTTTCAAATTGTTCTTTTCCGGTCATTATGCCGCCGCTTTTCTTCTGATTCCACCATGGACAAGCGGGATGGTCGCAGTGCTTTACCTCATTTTTATATTTGCTTTTTTCGCAATTCATATATGCGTCATAGGCTGATTTTGATACAAACACAGTGAGCCTTGGCGCAAGAATATCAATTACATTATCGGTTACCGATACGGATTTGCAAACAACCGTATCCCAGCATTGGTACGCCAGTTCGGGCCGATTGATCCTTTTCGCGGAAAGCTTCAAGGAATCCCAGAACCCTTTACCGGAATACAATGAGGGCATTTGGAAGAAATTCATAAACGCGAAGTAATCGAAAATTCTGCCGCTTTCGGAAGAAATGCTTCCGATTTCATCCCCAAGGATCGTCTTGCTGAAAGATTTGGCAAGATTGGTAAAAATCAGGTATCCCTTTCTGCGATTTCCATTCATGTAATTGTGTATTACTTCTTGCGTATTAAACCAATTTGCATAAGCTGCATTCAATTCGGTACAATCGCCGTCAAACCAATTCCGCATAAAATAATCAATTTCGTACGGATTATCGCTGCCGCCGCAGCTTTGGCCTATGTAATGGCTTTCTCCGATTATCAATATTCTGTACTTTTCAAAATCGGCCCCGACAAACGGACGATACTCCGAATGACTTTGATAAAAACCGATCCCGTCTGTCTGTCTGTCGTACAATCTGATATTTCCCTTCGAAAAATCAATCGGACATGATGCGGTAAGGATGCCGGGGCTTATGCTCATAACGCCTGTATGAAGCTTTCGATCTCGGAGTTGACCTGTTCCGCATTGTCGCCATTGGAAAAGTGAGCGGCATTTTTAATGACATGGAGCGGATAACCGGTCCTTTGCGACCACGCTTCACAGTATTTTTTTACTTTTCCTGTTTTGTCGCCGTCCCCGACCAGTATAAGAACAGGGAAGGGGAATTTTACATCCTTGTTCTCCGCGGCGAATTTTCCGTAGGCGATCCCCATTTGCTGAATGATCTCTGCTTTCGTCCGGGGCTTCAGCATCTCCATCATTTTGTTGTAGGAATACTCCGTTTTGGAAACAGACCTCGCCATGCTTTTTCTCAGCATACCGTCGGGAAACCATTTAGCCATCGGCTCGACCTGCTTAAGCCACCACAGATCGGATTTCGAATAATACTCCAGGCCAAACGGCGTTGTGTCCAGCGCCACAAATCCTTCCGTCATTTCAGGGAACATGTCGGCGAACAGCTGGCTCGGATAGCCGCCCATTGACATGCCGACCAAAACGGCCTTTGCGATCTTTTCTGCTTGTAAAATACTGTGCAGTTCCAGCGCAGCCTGCTTATACGAGAAATCGGAATACGGTCTGGAAAGGCCGTGCAAAGGGACATCCCATGCGATAACGTGATACGCCGGAGAAAAGTATTCGATCTGCTTTTCGAACATGGAGTGGTCCGCCGTTAAGCCGTGCGTAAAGACGATGCATTTCGCCGATGCGTCGCTGCTGCGCCCGATCCAATAATGGGTGATCCCGTTTTCGGATTCAATATGCCGGTGTTCCATATTGTGCGCCCTTCCATACGGTGATGATATAAATGATCCTGCGTTCAGTATAACACAGGGCCGGAAAAGGGGAAAGCCATACCTTCTGCCTGGCGGAAGATATGGTTTTCCGGAAGATCGAAACAATAAAGAAGCAGGGGATCATGCTCATTTCATGCCGCTGCCTTTTTCAACCCGATCATTCATTTTCCTGATTTTGTTTTTCCATACAAAATACTGAATCAGCCAAACAAGGACGAAGATTGCGACAAATATGCCGGCATAAGACAGGATTCCGCTGATTGAATGGTCCATCCAGTCTGCGGCATAGGCGATGGGCAGCATTGCGATACAAGCCACGGAAAAGTATATTCCGCTTTGTTTCGCAAGGCTCCAGGAATCAATTTCCCAGATCACGGAAGCCATCGCAAAACCGGAACCCATTATGCCGCAAAGAACGGTTTGAAGAACAACAGCGCCCAATTCGTTCCCCATTGCATTTATCAACCCGGGCGTAACAGGATAAAACGCTCCATCCCCGATACAAACGGATATCATTACCGTAATGACAAAACCGATTGCAATACCGAGCGGGAAGCCTAAAAGTCCCCGAGTGATAAGTTTTTTCCCCATCTTTGCCACCTCACATTCCCAATACTTGCTTGATTTTAGCGACATACCGCCTTGAAACATAAGCAGTCTGTCCATTCGAGAGCGCAACGCAAATTGTTCCTGCAAAGCTCAGGTCAAAACCTTTGACCTTTTTCAGATTGATGATTTCGGAATTTGATATTCGCACAAAAACATGACTGTCAAGACGCTGTTCTGCTTCATACAATCGCAATCGCATGGAATACTCGCCGTGATTTGTTGCAACGAACACTTTTCCGTTTGAAGAAAAGATGCGATAGATATCGGTCGGCTCCAATATCCCAACGGTATCATCCTTGAATCCCACGATCAGCGCGGGCTGTTCGTCTGAAAGCTTTTTGATAATGCTGTTGATCTCATCTGTCATTTTATCTGTTACAACAATGATTTTGGGATCTTTGCAGCTTTCATCAATTTTGATTTCAATCTGCATTTGCTCACCTCCTTGCTGTTATGGTTATAGTATAAGAAAATCGAGAATCGATTTCCACAGATTCCCGACAGGTGGTCGTTTTAAGACCTTAGATGGCAGATTATTTAAATAGCCCATGGATTTCGGCATAGAAAAAGGCCTGCCTTCTTTCAGGAAACAGGCCTTTTCGGAAAATCGAAGCGACAAAGCTGCCGGGGATTATGCTCATAATCTTCGTATAAGGATCCCCTTCATAAACTCAGTATCATTATGTGTCTGATATACGATTTGCTTTTCTTTCTCTGAGCAATTAATCAATATTTTAATCTCAGAATCTCTTTTAACTAAATCTACGATGCACATAATTGCATCTATTCCGACGGTATCATCAGTACCTCTCCAAACGTCAATTCCACCGCCATCCATAGAAGATGTATTTTTAAGATAACCGTAATCAACCTTGTAGATAGAATCGGGATATCTTGGATGAACCGTATCTTTTGGTCTGTCAATTACAATTTGCGAAGTGATCACCAATTGGTCAATAGCATTCCAAAATTTATTGTCAATATCCATATTCATTCCGCCTTCCACAGCCCTCTTATTATATAAATAATCTTGCGTTCAGTGTATCACAAATTCAGCCGCAGAAAAAGGACTGTTCTTCTTGGAAGAACAGTCCTTTGTGGTGCGGGTAACAGGGGTCGAACCTGCGCGCCTTGCGGCACAAGATCCTAAATCTTGCGCGTCTGCCAATTCCGCCATACCCGCATTTGTTGTTGCCATTATACATAATCCGCCGCATCTTCGCAAGCCGAGGTTGATTAAAAGCGGCCGGATGCGTATAATACTAACTACATCCCGCAGAAATTCAACCCGAGGTGTCTTTATGCAATGGTTATATAAACTGCAGCGCAAATACGGACAGCACGCGATCAGCAATCTGATGCTCATCATTCTGATCGGGCAGCTCTTCGTCTTTTTTGCGGATCTGATCTTCGTCGACTACTCCGTCGCGTCCTGGTTTTCGCTGTCCCGCTCGCTTGTGCTGCAGGGGCAGGTATGGCGTCTTATCACCTTCGTGTTCATCCCGCCCGACAGCGGCGTCTTCACGATGCTCATCATGATGTATTTCTACTACATGATCGGCGGCGCGCTGGAGAACGAATGGGGATCGTTCCTCTTTGACATCTATTATCTCATCGGCGTCGTGTGCACGGTCATCGCCGGCATGATCGTCGGCCACGGCACGAACATGTTCCTCAACCTGTCGCTCTTTTTCGCTTTCGCGATCCTTTATCCCGACTTTCAGGTCATGCTGTTCTTTATCCTGCCCATCAAAATGAAATACCTGGCCGTCATCGACGCGCTGTTCTATCTCTACTATTTCATCGTCGGTGACTGGAGCATTCGCGCGGCCATCATCGCCGCGCTCGTCAACGTGGCCATCTTCTTCGGCGGCACGTTCATCAAGCGCCTCAAACAGGAGCGCGGCTACCGCGCCACGCGCAGCAATTTCCGCCGCGAAATGAACCGCTGGCACTGATTTTCCGGCGGCTGGAAGGGGGGCGCGGACGCGCCCCCTTTCGGCGAAAAACCTGTTGACATTTTTAAAACCGCCATATATAATAATTAAGCACGTTTGAGGTGCTTATGGGCTCGTAGCTCAGCTGGGAGAGCAAGCGGTTGGGTTTTAGCTTAAAGTATGTGACTTGCTTGGCGACCATTCGGTTCGCATATCAAAATTGGTAATATTTGGGCGATTAGCTCAGCTGGGAGAGCGCCGCGTTCGCAACGCGGAGGTCGACGGTTCGATCCCGTTATCGTCCACCAAAGTTCGGGAAAAGCTATTTTTAATAGCTTTTCCCGAACTTTTTTCATGCGGGTTGCGAACATACCCCCGCTTTTTTCTCTGCCTGTTCTGCGTCCATACAGTAGCTCTGAAATTCCTCGAAAGTGACGTTAAATTCGATCTCAATGTTGTAATCCCTGCCTACATAGACGGCCTTGATGAACTGGGCGACGATCATTTTCTTGGCTTCAAAGCTGCTCTTATCATAAAGATCTGCCCAAGTGAGAAGTTGGTCGTACTCGCTGCGAAGATTTTCTGCCGATGCCTTTTGTTCGGTATAACTGCGCTCTGCGGCATCAACAACGGACTGCGCCGCTTTGATTTCCGTCTCAGTATCTGTCACCATCGTATTGAGAAGGTCGATGCTGAGTTTGCTCTGGCCGCGAATGACCTTGAGGGTTTCCTTTTGGTAATCCTTCAGGTCTTTTTCTTTTTCATGGAGGATCCCTATGGCCTTTTCAAAGCGGATGCGCGCCAGTTCGATTTCTTTCTCATGCTGCCCTGCGAGAATTTCGGATTCTGACGCCGCCTTGATTTCAGAAAACTTCATCCGAATAACCTGATCGACAATACTGTCCAGCTTGGTCACAGAATAGCCAGATTGACCATCGCACTCGCCGGGATGCCGCACATTGTAATGGCATTGGTAACGGATGCGCGGCTCATAATAGATTTCTCCGTTTACACGTTTCATGCGCTTGCCGCTGGTTGTCAGCGTCAAACGGTTTCCACAATGCGCGCAAAAGATATTGCCGACAACCAGCGATTTCCCTTTGCTGTTGAGCGGTATGCTGCTGTGTGGCCGTGTGCGCTGACGCATGATCTCCTGCGCTTTAGAGTAGGTTTCCACGTCGATAATTCGCAGCTCGTCGAGATACTCCGATTGACTCTCACCGTTTTTAAGGATGCCGGTATAGATGACATTCTTAATGATGCGGTTGAGTGTCGTGTTGGGGAAGCCCTTCCCGTCGCGGCTGGTAATGCCGCTATCGTGAAGAAACCGGCATATTCGCTGCGCGCCGTAGCCCTCGCTCACATACTTCTTGAAAATGAGCTGGACGATTGCCGCCTCATCCGCATCGACCTCCAAATCGAGGACGGTGCGGTTTTTCTTATTCACGCGGCCTTTGTCCACAGCACGGTAGCCATACGGGACCGAGCCGCCGGTATAGTGACCTTCCTCCGTAATCTGTCCAAGCCGGGTTTTGGTACGGATAGAGGTTTTCAGGCTCTCTCCGGAGGCTTGCCAGTAACGGATGTAGTTCATCAGCTTGTCCACATGGGAATCAAACCGCTGCTGCCCTTCCATCACGCTCCAGACTTCAATACCATTCTTGGCAAACCATTCGACGACAAACGGTGTTTCATCATCGCGTCGTCCGAGCCGATCAAACATAAATACAAGCAGAATATCAAACTTGCCAAGCGCGGCATCCTTTTGAATCTCTTGAATGGCGTCACGGTCTTTGGCGGAAACCTTGAAGCCGGAAACACCTTTTTCAGAAAACTCGCGGACAATATTCCAGCCCTGTCGCTCCACAAACTCATGGCAGCATTGCTTCTGCATGGGAATGTCGTCTTTCTCCACCTGACCAAGCGTAGATACCCGGTAGAGGGCATACACACGATTCTTTTCACTTTGTTCAGGGTTGAGCTGCTCTTGTGTTCCCACTCGATAATAGACGCTTGCCTGTTTGGGGCAAGCGGTAGGCGTAGTTGTCTTTTCCATATACATACCTCGCATTTCTGATGTCTGAAGGATGATGTATATGGCAGTCAGAAGCATTGTCTGCTCCGCCGGTTTCAAATAGGAAATCTCCACGGCGGGCGTCATGGCAATTTTCTTGTCATCTACCATGCTCTGCAATTCCGGGGACAGCTCCGTAAGACGGATATAACGCTTTACGGTATCTTTGCTAATTCCTTCGGCTGCTCCAATTTGCTCTGTACTTAACTTCGGCGCAACTTGCACCGAAGTTAAATCCTTTCTTGCGCCTTGATGTCTAATGGCATCCAGCTTCATTTTGTACGCCTGCGCCCGTTCTGATGGAAGGATGCTTTCTCGCTGCAAGTTGGAATCCACCATGATAATCGTGGCAGCGTCACCATCCAAATTGCGGACGATAGCGGGCATTGTGGTAAGCCCGGCCAGCTCACAGGCGTGTCTGCGCCTATGTCCGGCGACAATCTCATAACCGCCGCCCTCTCGCGGGCGCACGATGGCGGGGACGAGAACGCCGTATTGTTTGATGCTCTCGGCGGTTTCCTGCATGGCCTCATCGTCTCTCACCTTGAAAGGATGGTTTGGAAAGTCGTGCAGCTCGGAGATCGGAAGATTTACGATCATTTCGCCGCCTGCGTCTTTACGCTGCTCATCCGTTTGAAAAATCTCATCGTAACTGCTCAGACTTATGTTTTTGGCGGAGCTTTTCAATCTTCAACACCTCCTTCGTCAGCACTCTGTACGCCTCGGCAACCTTGCCCTTTGGGTCGTGTGCATAAATGCTTTTGCCCTCGGCACTGATCTCAGCGGCGCGAACGGATTTTGGAATGTCCGTATCAAACACTTTGATCTTTGTCCCGTAGGTTTCGCGGAGCAAACCGCTGATCTCCTGTGAATAGTTCGTGCGGCTATCCACCATTGTCAGCAGAATACCTTCAATCTTCAGCTTCGGATTGATCTGTCGCCGCACTTTGTTCACGGTCTGCAAAAGCTGCTCCAGTCCTTTGGCCGAGAGGTATTCTGCCTGAACGGGAATGAGAACGCTGTCTGCTGCAGCAAGCGCATTGATTGTCAGCATACCGAGCGACGGCATACAGTCCAGCAGAATGTAGTCGTAATCGCGCTTCACGGTATCAAGGTATTGCTTCAAGATTTTTTCGCGGCTCATGGCGTTCACAAGAGAGACTTCCATGCCGGACAATTCTATATTGGCAGGCATGAGATCAACCCCCTCGCCGTGATGTAAAACCCCCTCTTTCGGTTGTAATGGTTCCTCTGTAATGGTCTTGCCTAAAACGGTTGCCAGCGTGACCGGCAGCTTGTCGGGCAGAGAATTACCAAGGCTGATTGTCAGAGAGCCTTGCGGGTCGGTATCGACGAGAAGGACTTTCTTTCCCGCCTGCGCCAGCCCGATACCGAGATTAGCGCAGGTGGTCGTTTTGCCAACGCCGCCCTTCTGGTTGGCGATGGCGATGATATTTGTATTCACATGATTTCACCTCCGGAAATAGAAAAGGCAGCTAACCGTTGCGGCAAGCTGCTTTTTACTGTGCTTTTTGTTGTTATGATGCGAACGCAGCGCACGGCGCTCGGTTCACATCCTGCTTTGTTTTTTGCTGGTTGCCCTGCTTGGGAACCGTCATAATCGCATCCAATTTTGACTTTTTTGTGTAGATGGTCTGCGGCAAAATTTGAGTGCAGTGGAAATGCCGGAAAACAAAGAAAGCGGGCCGGTTTCAGCATCCTCCAAACTGTTTTTCGTAGTTTGGATTAAGCTAAAACCGGCCCGCGTGGGAGAGCGCCGCGTTCGCAACGCGGAGGTCGAGAGTTCGATCCTCTTCGGGTCCACCAGAAAGCCGCAGGATGAAGATCCTGCGGCTTTTTTTATTTTATGCCCGCGCGCGGCGGGATCGGATCGCCGCGGGGCGGAAAAACAAAAAAAGGCCCCCCGCAAGGGGGGCCTTTTGCGCCGGGCATTCAATACTTTTTAAAGCAGAGATTCAGGTCGACGTCCGCGCCGATGCCGTCGATGTCGCCGTGCGCCGAATACTGCAGCATCTGGTAATCGTAGTGGAACGTCGGGACCTCCTCGTATTCGGCGAGCCAGAAGTCGATGCCCGTCAGCGCGCTGAGGTCGTAGTACATGTAGGCGAGGTCGAGGTTGAAATAGACCATGGGCGTGTACCCGGCTTTGCGAAGAAGGCCGCAGAACTCGACGCATGCCGCCGTCACGACGTCGCCGGTCACGTCGAGCGTGCGGGAGCCGTCGTCGTGGGAGCGCTCCCAGTCGTAGACGACGGGATAGTCGAGCGCATAGCCGTCGAGCCATTCGATGACCTGGCGGGCCTCGGCGGTCGCTTCGTCGACGCTCGTCGCCTGCGAGAAGAAGTAGACGCCGACGTCGAGCCCCGCGTCCTTCGCGCCCTGCATGTATTCAAGGAAGCGGTTGTCGAGATACAGCTTTCCCTCGGTGCTGCCGCGGTAACCGACGCGGATCATCGCGAAGTCGACGCCCGCCGCCTTCACGCGCTGCCAGTCGACGTCGTCCTGGTGCGAGGAGACGTCGACGCCGAAGGCGGTGTCGGCCGCGCTGTAGCTGAGGATGCCGTCGCGGAAGGAAAAGGCGCTGCTGTCGTAGCTGTTCAGCGCGACCGTCGGGGCGACCTTGACGGGCGTGCCGAGATAGTCGAAATACTCGCTTTCGCCCTGCTCTGCGGGGACGTCCGTCTTTTCTTCCCAGGCCTGTTCGCTGCGCGGCGCGCAGCCGAACAGGGAAGCCGCCGCAAATACCGCAAGCAGCGCGAGCGCCGCCGCACGAAAACATGTTTTCCGCATAGTACCTCCCGCCGACCGGCGACAAATTTCGACATCCAGTATACCATATCCGCGCGAAAGTTGTGCGGATAAAATATGAACGCAGGGGCGCAAAAAGAGGCC
>JAYFNU010000004.1:0-31250 GCA_034933305.1 Oscillospiraceae bacterium
TTCCGCCTGAAGGCGGCGAACGGGGAGATCGTCCTCGCAAGCGAGGGCTACACGGCGAAGGCGAGCTGCAAAAACGGCATCGAGTCCGTCGCGGCCAACGCGCCCAAGGCGGAGCTCGCGCAGAACGACTGAAGACCATAAAAAAGCGGCGGCCCGGCAGGGCCGCCGTTTTTTTTATTCGCCTTTCGGGGTGAACGCGCGGTTGAGCAGCGCGACGCACGCGACGATGAGCAGCGTCACGAGAAAGATGCCGAGCATGCCCTTGCCCATGACGGGCAGCGAGTCGAGAAAAGCCTGGACATTCATTGCGGATTTCCTCCTAACCGAGCAGGTTGAGGATCAGACCGCCGGCGATGACCGATGCGATCTGGCCCGAGACGTTGACGCCGACGGTGTGCATGAGCAGGAAGTTCTGCGGATCCTCCTCAAGCCCCATTTTGTGCACGACGCGCGCGGACATCGGGAAAGCGGAGATGCCCGCGGCGCCGATCATCGGGTTGACCTTCGACTTCGAGAAAAGATTGATGAATTTGGCGAACAGCACGCCGCCGATGGTGTCGAAAACGAATGCGATAAGGCCGAGCGCAAGGATGAGCAGCGTGCGGGGATTGAGGAACTGGTCGGCCTGCATGCGCGCCGCGATGGAGATGCCCAGCAGCAGCGTGACGAGGTTCGCGAGGGCGTTCTGCGCCGTTTCCGACAGCGACCCGAGCACGCCGCACTCGCGGATGAGGTTGCCGAACATCAGGAACCCGATGAGCGCGACGGATTTCGGCGATACGATGCCGACGATGACCGTCAGCACGATGGGGAAGAGGATGCGCGTCGCCTTCGACACCTTCTTTTCCTCATAGGGCATGCGGATGCGGCGCTCTTCCTTCGTCGTGATGAGGCGGATGACCGGCGGCTGCACGATGGGCACGAGCGCCATGTAGGAATAGGCGGCGACGATGATGGCGCCGATGTAATTCGACTGGAAATAGTTCGCCACAAAAATGGACGTCGGGCCGTCCGCCGCGCCGATGATGGCGATGGAGGCGGCGTCCTTGAGCTCAAAGCCCAGCAGGGACGCCATGCTGAACGTGAAGAAGATGCCGAACTGGGCGGCGGCCCCGAACAGCATGAGCTTGGGGTTCGACAGCAGCGGCCCGAAATCGATCATCGCGCCGATGCCGATGAAAAGCAGCAGCGGGAACAGTTCGTTCGCGATGCCGGCGTTGAACAGGATGTCGATGACGCCCTGCTCGGACGCGCCGGCCTGCGTCACCGCGCCCGAGAGCGGCAGATTGACGAGGATGGCGCCGAAGCCGATGGGCAGCAGCAGCGCGGGTTCCATATTGCGCGCGATGGCGAGATAGATGAGCACCGCGCCGATAAGCCACATCACGAGCATCTGCCAGGTGATGTTGAGCGTGTTGCCGAAGACGACATTGATAAGCGACAAGAGCGTTTACCTCCGTGAGTTATGATTTTCCACTCCTATTATTAAAATACATAAAAGCTGAAATAGCAACGGGTTTTCAGAAAAATGGCGAAAGCTCTTTGCAATCGATCCTTTTTACGTTATAATGGAACCGACAGAATAATATGATACTGGAGCTCGTCATGGATTTGTTTTCAGTGATCTCCTGCGCCGGGGGACTCGCATTCTTCCTTTATGGAATGCACGTCATGTCCGGCGGTCTCGAAAAGATGGCCGGCGGCCGGCTGGAAGAAACGCTCAAAAAAATGACTTCCAATCCCGTGCGGGGATTTTTCCTCGGCGCGGGCATCACGATCGCGATCCAGTCGTCCTCCGCGATGACGGTCATGCTCGTGGGCCTCGTGAACTCCGGCATCATGGAGCTCAGCCAGACCGTGGGCATCATCATGGGCTCCAACGTCGGCACGACGCTGACGGCCTGGGTGCTGAGCCTCACGGGCATCGAGAGCAACAACTTCTTTTTGCGGCTGCTCAAGCCGGAGAGTTTCGCGCCCGTCTTCGCGCTCGTCGGCATCCTGCTGCTGATGATCTCCAAGAACAGCCGCAAGAAAGACATGGGGACAATCTTTCTCGGCTTTTCGATTCTCATGTCCGGCATGAACCTCATGTCCTCGTCGGTCAGCCCCCTCGCCAGCATGCCGGGCTTCACCGAAGCCCTCACGCTGTTCCGCAACCCGCTGCTCGGCGTGCTCGTCGGCGCGGCGTTCACCGGCATCATCCAGAGCTCCGCGGCGTCCGTCGGTATCCTGCAGGCGCTTTCGCTCACGGGCAGCATCAGCTACGGCATGGCGCTGCCGATCATCATGGGACAGAATATCGGCACCTGCGTGACGGCGCTGCTTTCGAGCATCGGCACGAACAAGAACGCCAAGCGCGTCGCCGTCATCCATGTGTATTTCAACCTGATCGGCACGCTCGCGGGCCTGCTGATCCTGCTGCTCGCGCGGCAGTTCGGCGCTTCGGGCGCGCTCGATGCGGCCGTCGGCCCGGTGGGCATAGCGATGCTGCACAGCGCGTTCAACATCCTCGCGACGGCGCTGCTGCTGCCCTTCGGCAAGCAGCTCGTGAAGCTCGCGCAGATGACCGTCCGCGACAAAGGCGCGAAGACGAATTACGAATTTCTCGACGAGCGCCTGCTGAAGACGCCCTTCACTGCCATCGCCCAGAGCATGAGCTCCGCCATTGAGATGTCGAAGCTCGCGCACAATTCGCTCACGCTCGCGATCGGCGAGGTCAACGACTATTCCCCCATCAACGCCACCGTCATCAATGAAAACGAGGACACCATCGACTATTACGAGGACAAGCTCGGCTCCTATCTCGTCAAGCTCAGCGCGCACGAGCTGACCGACGAGGAGAGCAAGCGCGTCGCGATGCTGCTCCACTCGCTGGGCGATTTCGAGCGCGTCGGCGACCATGCGCTCAATATTCTCGACGCGGCGCAGGAGCTGCATGAAAAGAAGATCTTCTTTTCGAACGAGGCAAAGGCCGACCTCAAGGTCATGACCGACGCCGTGACGGAGATCTCCTATAATGCCATCAAGGCGTTCGAGAACTCCGACGTCGAGCTCGCAAAGACGGTCGAGCCGCTCGAGCAGGTCATCGACGACCTGAAGGAAGACGTGCTGGACCGCCACATCGCCCGCCTGCAGCAGGGCCAGTGCACCATCGAGCTCGGCTTCGTCCTCTCCGATCTCGTCACGAACCTCGAGCGCGTATCGGATCATTGCTCGAATATCGCGGCGCGCGTCATCAAGAAGTCGACCGAGAATTTCGAGCTGCACGGGTATATCCACGACATGAAGGAAAAAGAAGCGCAGCGCTACAACAACAAATACGAGGAATATTCGAGAAAATACACCCTCGACGGAAAAGAATAAAACTGTAAAGATAAACGGCTTGACATACAAGCCGTTTTTTGTTATGCTGATATCCGTGAAGCAGTTTGGCTTTACAGAATAAGCGCAGGGAGGGACGCAGCGTGGCGAAGGATCTGAGATTCGCGCCGCTCATCGAGCTGTACGGCGGCGTTCTGACGGAGAAACAGCGCGAGGTCATCGAGCTATATTATTTCGAAGATCTCTCTCTCGCGGAGATCGCCGAGCACAGCGGCATTTCGCGCCAGGGCGTGCGCGACGCCATCAAGCGGGGCGAAGCGATCATCGGCGAGCTCGAGAACCAGCTCGGCTTCCTCAAGAAGCAGAATGAGGCGGCCCGCGCGTTCGACGCGGTCCGCGCCGAGGCAAAGGAGATCATCCTGCTCAACGACAAGCTCAATTACTCCGACCGCATCGAAGCGGCGGCCAACAGGATCGTCGGCATCGTCGACGGAATGGAATAGGTGCGGCAGTGGCGTTCGACGGACTTACCAAAAAACTGAACAGCGTTTTTTCGAAGCTTCGTTCAAAAGGGAAGCTCAGCGAAAGCGACATAAAGGACGCGATGCGCGAGGTGCGCCTCGCGCTGCTCGAGGCCGACGTCAACTACAAGGTCGCGAAGGATTTCGTCGCGTCGGTGTCCGAGCGCGCGGTCGGCGAGGAGGTCATGAAGAGCCTCACGCCGGCGCAGCAGGTCGTCAAGATCGTCAGCGAGGAGCTCACGCGGCTCATGGGCAGCGGCGCGCAGGGCGTCCGGTTCAATTCAAAACCGCCCACGGTGCTGATGATGTGCGGACTGCAGGGCTCCGGCAAAACGACGCACAGCGCCAAGCTCGCGAAGCTCTTTAAAAAGGAAAATCACCGGCCGCTGCTCGTGGCGTGCGACGTCTATCGCCCCGCGGCCATCGACCAGCTCAGGATCGTGGGCGAAGCGGCGGGCGTCTCCGTCTTCGAAATGGGACGGGAAGACCCCGTAAAGATCGCGAAGGCGGCGTACAACCACGCGCGGGATTACGGCAACGACGTCGTCATCCTCGACACGGCGGGACGTCTGCACGTCGACGACGCGCTCATGGAAGAGCTGCGCCGCATCAAGGAACAGGTCAAGGTCGACGAGACGCTGCTCGTCGTCGACGCCATGACGGGCCAGGATGCCGTCAACGTCGCCCAGAGCTTTAACGAGCGCATCGGCATCGACGGCGTCATCATCACGAAGCTCGACGGCGACACCCGCGGCGGCGCGGCGCTGTCGGTGCTCAGCGTGACGGGCAAGCCCATCAAGTTCGCGGGCACCGGCGAAAAGCTCGACGACATCGAGGTTTTCCACCCCGAGCGCATGGCCTCGCGCATCCTCGGCATGGGCGATGTGATGACCTTTATCGAGAAGGCGCAGGAGAATCTCGACGTCGAAAAAGCCGCAGAAGCCGCGAAGCGCATGAAAAAGTCGGGCTTCGACATGAACGACCTGCTCGACAATTTCCGCCAGATCTCCAATATGGGCAATCTGCGCCAGATGATCGCGATGCTGCCGGGCGGCGCGGACATCCCCGAGGAGGCCATCGACGAGAAGGCCTTCCGCCGCACCGAAGCGATCATCTGTTCCATGACGCTCCGGGAGCGGACAAAGCCCTCCATTATCGACTTTTCGCGCAAGAAGCGCATCGCCGCGGGCAGCGGCACGAAGGTCGAGGATGTGAACCGCCTGCTCAAGCAGTTCGAACAGGCGAACAAGATGATGAAGCAGATGACCAAAAAGGGCAAGAGAAGGCCCTCGCCGTTCGGACGCGGCGGTCTCGGCTTCGGTTTCTGATTCGATTGGCACCGATTCGTCGGACAATAATATATCTATTTTTTAAAATCTGAAAGGATAAAACACCATGGCAGTCAAGATCAGACTGCGCCGCATCGGCGCAAAGAAAGCACCCTTCTACAGAATCATCGTCGCGGACAGCCGCTTCCCGCGCGACGGCCGCTTCATCGAGGAGATCGGCTATTACGATCCCACCAAGGAGCCGGTCGTCGTCAAGATCGACGCCGACAAGGCGAAATACTGGCTGGGCGCCGGCGCGCAGCCGACGGATACCGTCACGTCCATTCTCAAGAAGAACGATATCATAAAGTAAGCAGGAGGGCCGAAAATGCAGGAGCTTCTTACCGCCATTGCCCGCGGCCTTGTCGAGGACAAGGATGCCGTCAAGGTGACGGTGGACGAGCCCAACGAGGAAGGCACCATCGTGTACCATCTCTCCGTCGCGGAGCAGGATATGGGACGCGTGATCGGCAAGCAGGGCCGCATAGCCAAGTCCATCCGGACGGTCATGCGCGCAGCCGCCGTCCGCGCGGGCGAAAAGATCCAGGTCGAAATAGACTGATCCAGCGGGCGGAGAGATTCTCCGCCCGTCCTTTTAACGGAGGGACCGATGAAACAGTATCTTGAAGCGGGAAGGGTCGTCGCGACGCACGGCGTGCGCGGCGAGGTCCGCCTGCAGCCGTGGTGCGACGCGCCGTCGGATCTGTGCGGGCTCAAAGCGCTGTATCTCGACGAGGACGGCGCGCGCAGGCTCGACGCGGTTTCGCTGCGCCCGCAGGGCAATATGCTCATCGCCGCGTTTCGCGGATACGATTCCATCGAAGCCGCCCGGCCGCTCATCGGACGTATCCTTTACCTCGACCGCGGCGAGCTGACGCTGCCGCAGGGGAGCTGCTTCGTGGCGGATCTTCTCGGCTGCGCGGTCGTCGACGCCGACACCGGCGAGCGCTACGGCACGCTGGAGGCCGTCGACAATTACGGCGCGAACGACGTCTATACGGTGCGCCTCGCGGCGGGGGGAGAGTGCCTCATCCCCGCGGTGGACGACATCGTCGTTCAGCGGGACCCGCAGCGCGGCGTCGTTGCGATCCGGCCGATCAAGGGGCTGCTGAACGATGCGGATTGATATACTGACGCTTTTCCCCGACATGATGTACGGCTATCTCGGCGAGAGCATCATCGGCCGCGCGCGCCGCGCCGGGAAGATCGTGATCGAGTGCCACAATATCCGCGATTACACGCTCAACAAGCAAAAGCAGGTCGACGACGCCCCGTACGGCGGCGGCGAGGGCATGATCATGAATGCCCAGCCGATCTACGACTGCTTCCGCGCCGTCTGCGAAATGACGGGGACGCGGCCCCACTTCGTCTACATGACCCCGCAGGGCGCGCCGCTGACGCAGCAGCGCGTCAAGGAGCTCGCGCAGATGCCTAATCTCGCGATCCTGTGCGGGCACTATGAGGGCGTCGACGAGCGCGTCATCGAGGAGGCGGTCGACGAGGAGATCTCGGTGGGCGACTACGTCGTCACGGGCGGAGAACTGCCGGCGCTGCTGCTGGCGGACGCCATCTCGCGCTTGTGCGACGGCGTGCTGTCGAGCGCGGAGGGCTATGAGCGGGAGAGCCATTACGACGGCCTGCTCGAATATCCGCAGTATACCCGCCCGGAGGTCTGGCGCGGGCGCGAGGTGCCGCAGGTGCTGCGCTCCGGCCACCATGCGAACATCGAAAAGTGGAAGCAGGAGCAGTCGGAACTGCGCACAAAGGAACGGCGTCCGGACATGTGGGAACGCTACCGGGCCGCGCATCCGGAGCCTCCGGCCGGCAAAAAACGCAAAAAAAATGTGTAAGACGCAATATATTGTTGAAAATAGGTATACAAAGTGCACAAACGCCTCGAAACAGCGCGGGGATTATATGGGGAACAAGCAGAATTTGAAATGCAGCGTGTATTTTGTTTGACCATGCGGCGAAAATTATTATATAATAAGGTGCAAAGACATCAGCCGAAGGCTACATTTCAAGTTCGTGGAGAGTGAAAAGATGTACGTAAAAGATGTTACGGTAGAGAATCAGGTGGGGCTGCATGCGCGCCCGGCGACCTTTTTTATTCAGAAAGCCAACGAATATAAAGCTTCCATCTGGGTCGAGAAGGAAGAGCGCAGAGTCAACGCAAAGAGCCTGCTGGGCGTTCTTTCGCTCGGCATCGTAGGTGGGACCGCGATCCGCATCATCGCTGACGGCTCGGATGAGCAGCAGGCGGTCGACGGACTCGTAAAGCTCATCAATTCCGGCTTCAACGAGTAAACGGGATCCGCAACGCCGCCGCAAGGCGGCGTTTTTGTTTCTGACGCTACAAGAGGGGAGGCGCCGCCCATGACGATGGAGGAGCTGCGCGCAAAAGCCGCGGCGCTCGATCTGCAGCCCGGATGCTACATCATGCGGGACAAGAAGCATGAGATCATCTATATAGGAAAGGCAAAAAAGCTTCGCAACCGCGTGAGCAGCTATTTCCGCGAGGGCGCCGATCACACGCCGAAGGTCGCGAAGATGGTCTCGAACGTCGACGACTTCGACGTCATCCTCACGGACAGCGAGTACGAGGCGCTCGTGCTCGAGTGCTCGCTCATCAAGCAGCACATGCCGAAGTACAACATCCTGCTCAAGGACGACAAGGGCTTCTGCTATATCCGCATATCGAACGAGCGCTATCCGCGCATCACGGCGGAGCTTCAGAAGAACGACGACGGCGCGCGCTATCTCGGCCCCTATTACAGCTCCTTCGCGCTCAAGCGCATGGTCGAGACGGCGAACACGGCGTTCGGCCTGCCGACATGCGCGCGGCGTTTCCCGCAGGAATTCGGCAAACAGCGCCCCTGCCTCAACGCCCATATCGGCCGCTGCAGCGCGGTGTGCACGGGGAAGATCGGCGAGGAGGAATACAACGCCGCCGTGCGCGACGCCGTGACGCTGCTCACGAAGGGCACCAGGGCCATCCTCGCGCAGCTGGCGCAGGATATGCAGAAAGCGAGCGACGCGCTGGAATTCGAGCGCGCGGCGCGCCTGCGCGACAGCATCAATGCCATCCGCAAGCAGGAGGAGGGGCAGAAGATCATCAAATCCGGCGCCGACGCGGACATGGACGTCTTCGCGTTCGCCGGGGACGACCGCAACACCTGCGCGGCGGTGCTCAAGTTCCGCGACGGGCGGCTGTGCGACAAGGATGAGCGCGTGCTCTACGGCGAGACCGACATCGAGGAGATCCGGGACGAATTCATCTCCCATTACTACATAAACAGCGGCGCCGACGTGCCGCGCAGCGTGCTGTGCGACAGTGCGTTCGAATCCATGGCGGATCTCGAGCGCATGCTCACCGAGCAGCAGGGCCGCATCGTGCGCGTCGGCGTGCCGGTGCGCGGCGACAAGCACGCGCTCGCCGCCATGGCGTACAACAACGCCGCCGACCGCCTCAAGCGCATCGCGGGCCGCCGCAGCCGCGACGAGGCGGCGCTCGCGGAACTCGCGAACCTGCTCGGGCTCGCGCAGCCGCCGAAGCGCATCGAGGCGTTCGATATCTCGAATTACGGCGACGAAGCCGTCGCGGGCATGGTCGTGTTCGTGGACGGCGCGCCCAAAAAGACCGACTACCGGCGCTTCATCATCTACTCCGTCGAGGGCGTGGACGACTACGCGAGCATGCAGGAGGCGCTGTCCCGCCGCGCGCACCGCTACGAGACGCGCAGCGCCGGCTTTCACAACAAACCCGACGTGCTGCTCATCGACGGCGGGCGGGGCCATCTCGCCGCGGCGCTCGACGTCCTCGCGAACACGCAGCTGGGCGACGTGCCGACGTTCGGCATGGTCAAGGACGACAAGCACCGCACGCGCGGCATCGTTTCCCGCGACGGCGAGCTGTCCGTCGCCATGCACAAATCGGCCTTTGCGCTCGTCACGAAGATCCAGGACGAGACCCACCGCTTCACGGTCGAGTACCAGCGCAGGCGCCACAGCCGGCTGTCGATGCGCTCGGCGCTCATCCAGATCGAGGGCATCGGCGAGACGCGCGCGAAGCTGCTGCTGCAGCATTTCGGCACGCTCGAGGCCCTTCGGGCGGCGTCGCCCGCGCAGCTCGCGCAGGTGAAGGGCATGACGGAAAAGGCGGCGCAGGCCGTATATGACGCCTTTCACACTTGACAACCGGGCGGGAGTATTCGATAATAACGGTACGGCGGCGCGTTGATGCGGCTGCCGGCGAATGGAGACAATATGAGAGTGATCACCGGCGCAGCGCGGGGAAAACCGCTGGAAACGCTCCCGGGCGACGAGGTCGTGCGGCCCACGGCGGAGCGCGTCAAGGAAGGGCTGTTTTCGGCCGTCCAGTTTTATGTCCCGGGCGCGCGGGCGCTCGACCTGTTCGCCGGCTCGGGCCAGCTCGGCATCGAAGCCCTCAGCCGCGGCGCCCAGCTCTGCGTTTTTGTCGATCAGAGCCGGGAGGCGGGCGAGGTCGTCATCCGCAATCTGAAATACACCGGCCTTTTTGCGAAGGCGCGGGTGCTCACAAGCGATGCGGCGCGGTATATTCGCTACTGCAAGGAAACGTTTGACCTGATCTTTCTCGATCCGCCCTACCGGCACGGAACCGTCGCGGAGATCCTTCCGCTCGTCGGGGACGTCACCGCGCCCGGCGGCTTTGTCGTCTGCGAGACCGAGCGCGAAGCCGAGCTCGCCGACGCCTACGGGGCGCTCGCGCTGCACAAACGCTACCGCTACGGGAAGACCGCTATCGTCATCTACAGAAAACCGGAGGAAGAAGCGCAGTGAAAATCGCCGTTTGTCCCGGAAGCTTCGACCCCGTCACAAAGGGGCATCTCGATATCATCGCCCGCTCGTCGAAGCTCTTCGACGAGGTCATCGTGCTGGTGCTGTCGAACCCCGACAAACACCCGAGCTTTACGGTGGAGGAGCGCATGGCGCTCATAAACCGCGTCATCAGGCCCTTCCCGAACGTCCGAACGGACACGTCCGGCGGCCTGCTGGTCGACTATGCGAGGCGCGTGCATGCCACGGCGATCATCAAGGGCCTGCGCGCGGTCACCGACTTCGAATACGAATTCCAGATGGCGCTCATCAACAAAGAGCTCGACGAGGATTTCGAGACGCTTTTCCTCAACACGAGCGCCGAATATATGTATCTCAGCTCCAGCATCGTCAAGCAGATCGCCTCTCTCGGCGGCGATATCAGCAAATTCGTCCCGGGGGAGATTCTTGAAGATATTATGAAAAGACTTAGCAGGGAGGGCAATGCATAATGGCGATAGATAAATATCTCGATAAGCTCGACGACATGCTCGAGGAAACCTGGGCGCTGCCGCTGACGGGCGGAAAGCGCATGATCGATATCGACAAGGTGCGCGACATCATCGACGATATCCGCATGAATCTGCCGCAGGAGATCAAGGAAGCCAAGGCCATCGTGGGCGACCGCGAGCAGATCATCAAGGATGCGAAGCTCGAGGCGGAGGATATCATCAAGCGCGCCGAGGGACGCGCGCGGGCGCTCGTCGCCGAAGAGGAGATCGTCAAGAACGCCAAGGCCCGCGCCAACGAAATGATCAACGATTCCTATCTGAAGTCGAAGGAGATGGAGCGCGCCGCGCTCGATTTCGCGGAGAATTCCCTCAAGAAGAGCGAGGACGTGCTTCTGCTCAACCTGAACGAGGTGAAATCCGCGCGCATGGCGCTGCGCTCGCAGAGCAAAAATGCGGCGGCGCCGAAAACACCGGCCGCCGCGGCAAAGAAGCAGTGACGGCGTAACCGACAATTACAAAAAAATGGAAGGCAGGCATTGAAAAATGCCTGCTTTTTTTGCGTTTTGCATCTTTTTGCGCCCCCCGAAATAGCAGAATCTCCAAAACATTTGTTCAAACCTGAAATCTATTGAATTCATGCGGGTTTGCGCCTATAATTTGGGTAAAAGCGGTGAAAAGTGGTATGAAGTGGGATATAACCGGCCCGCGGAGACCGCGATCGGAGAGGAGGCGGGGAAGATGCTCACCGGCGAATACAGTCACAATATCGACGAGAAGGGCCGTATGAGTTTCCCCGCGAAGCTGCGGGAGGAGCTCGGCGACCGCTTCTATCTCACCCGCTGGCTGGACGACTGCCTCGTCGTCTTCTCCGAGACGGAATGGCAGAACATCTGTGAAAAGCTCAAGGGGCAGCCGATCGGCCGCTCGCGCGACATCCAGCGCTTTCTGTTTGCGAACGCGGTGACGGTCGAGCCGGACAGGCAAGGGCGCATCCTCATTCCGGCGAACCTGCGCACCCGCGCGGGACTCGTGAAGGACGTCGTCGTCATCGGCGTGCAGAACCGCGCCGAGATCTGGGACAAGGCGCGCTGGGAGAAGATGAACGACAGCCTCGACGCCGAGCTCATCGACCAGAAGATGCTGGAGCTCGATATATGAGCATGGAAGAAATGAGTTTTTCGCACGAGCCCGTGCTGCTCGCGGAATGCATCGAGGGGCTGGCCATCCGGCCCGACGGCGTCTATTTCGACGGCACGGCGGGCGGCGGCGGACATTCCCTTGAGATCGCGAAGCGCCTCACGACGGGGCGCCTCTTCAGCACCGACAAGGATCCCGACGCCGTGCGCGCGGCGGGGGAGCGCCTCGCGGCGTTTGCGAACGCCGAGGTCATCGAGGGCGACTACAAGGACGCGCGGGCGCTGCTCGCGGGGAAAACCGACCACATCGACGGCGCGCTGCTCGATCTCGGCGTTTCTTCGTACCAGCTCGACAGCGCCGAACGAGGCTTTTCGTACGCAAAGGAAGGTATCCTTGATATGCGTATGAGCCATGACGGCACGTCGGCGAAAGATCTCGTCAACACGCTCAGCTGGCAGGAGCTCGCCGATATCCTGCGCATGTACGGCGAGGAGCCTTATGCGGCGCCCATCGCGCGAAAGATCGCGGCGGCGCGCGAGCAGGGGGAGATCGTCACCACGACGCAGCTCAGCGACATCGTGACGTCGGCGCTGCCGCCGTCCGTGCGGCGGAAGGAAAAGCATCCCGCGCGCCGCACTTTTCAGGCGCTGCGCATCGCCGTCAACGACGAGCTCGATACGCTGCGCGCGGGCCTCGCGGATATTTTCGGGCTGCTGAGTCCCGGCGGGCGCTTCTGCGTGCTGACGTTCCATTCGCTCGAGGACCGCATCGTCAAACAGTATTTTGCGTCGCTCGAAGTCGCCTGCACCTGTCCGAAGGACTTTCCGGTGTGCGTGTGCGGCGGAAAGGCGAAGGCGAAGGCGATCACGAAAAAGCCCGTCGTCGCCGGCGAGGCCGAATGCGCGGAGAATCACCGCGCGCGCAGCGCAAAGCTGCGCATCATAGAGAAGCTGCCGCAGTAGAAGCGGCGCAAGAAGCAAGCATTCAGTTGAAACATGGTATAAAAGAGGGTATAATGATGAAAACATCCGCCGCCTATGATCTGTCGACATTCGAACCCGCCGCGCAGCCGCGCGTGCGTGTGCGCGTCGCAGCGGCAGTCGATACAAAAGAACGCCGGCAGCGCTCCTTCCGCAACCGCTGCATCGCCAGCGTTCTCGTGATCGGGTTTCTCATGTGCGCCACGGTCTACAGCCGCCTCACGCTGACCGAAACGGCCGCGCGCATCAACAGCGGCACGCAGACGCTCAAAGCGCTCGAGAGCGAAAACGCCTATCTCAGCTACCAGCTGGAGAGCGCCGTTTCGCTCAGGAACGCGGAGGATTACGCGGTCAATGAGCTCGGCCTCGTGAAGCTCGGCTCGGGACAGATCGAGTATGTCAACCTCCAGGAGGGCGACGTCATCGCGAAGAGCGGGACGGATTTCGATCTCTCGCAGGAAATGCACGGTTTGCTGAACGGAGTCATCGAATTCTTCGGCGGATAATAAACTGTATCAGACCCCTCGCGGCCCCGGAGGTATCGATGAAGCAGGACGGCGCAAACAAGAGAGTTGTCACAAGCAATATAAAGAAACGTATGACAGTTACCGTAGGCTTATTAGTCTGCGGTTTCTGTGTTCTTATTGTCGTGCTCGCGAATATCTCGATCGTCAACCACGACCGGTACAGCGAGCTCGCGATCTCGCAGCAGCTGCGCGACACCGTCGTGAGCGCGCAGCGCGGCACCATCTACGACCGCAACATGAACGAGCTCGCGAAAAGCGCGACGGTCTACACCATCGCGCTGTCGCCGAAGGACATCGACGAGGCGGACCGCGAGACGATCGCGACGGGCCTCGCGCAGATTCTTGGCGTCGACCACGACACCGTGCTCGAAAAGTGCAAGGAAAACAACTACTACTCCATCGTCAAGCGCAAGGTCGACCAGCCGCTCGTCGACGAGGTCCGCCAGTTCATCGTCGACAACAAGCTCAACGGCATCAGCTTCACCGAGGACTCCAAGCGCTATTACCCGTACGGCAATTTCGCGGCGCAGCTGCTCGGCTTCGTCGGCACCGACAACCAGGGCCTGTCGGGCATCGAGGCCTATTACGACGACGAACTCAGCGGCACGGCGGGGCGCGTCGTCTCCGCCAAAAACGCCGTCGGCAGCGACATGTACTACGAGTACGAGACGACCTATGAGGCGACCGACGGCTACAGCCTCGTGCTCACGATCGACGAGGTCATCCAGCATTATCTGGAGACGCACCTCGAGTGGGCGCTCTCCGAGCACCACGTGCAGGAGGGCGTCACCGGCATCGTCATGAACGTCAAGACCGGCGAGATCCTCGCGATGTCGAGCAAGCCGGATTACGACCCGAACGATCCCTTCACGATCCTCGACCCCACGGCCTCGGGAAAGGTCGAGGCGCTCGCGGGAACGGACGGCTACAGCGCCGCGCTGAGCGCCGCGCAGTACGCGCAGTGGAGCAACAAGGCGATCTCCGACTTCTATGAGCCCGGCTCTGTCTTCAAGGTCATCACGGCGTCGACGGCGCTTGAGACGGGCGCGTGCACGCTCGATTCGACGTTCTACTGCACCGGCAGCAAAGAGGTCGGCGGCCATATCATGCACTGCGCGAACGCGAACGGCCACGGCAGCGAGGATTTCACCCACGCCGTCATCAACTCCTGCAACCCGGCCTTCATCGAGATCGGCCAGGCGATCGGCATCAAGGCTTTTTACAATTATTTCGAGGCCTTCGGCTTCACGAAACGCACCGGCGTCGATCTGCCCGGCGAGGGATACCCCGAAGCGGGCGCGACCTACTACAATGCCGACGCGATGGGGATCGTCGAGCTGTCGAGCTGCGCGTTCGGCCAGTCGAACACCGTCACGCCGCTGCAGATGATCACGGGGGTCGCGGCGGCGGTCAACGGCGGCTATCTCGTCACGCCGCACATCGTAAAGCAGATCATCGACGAGGACGGCAGCATCGTCGAATCCCGCGGCGCGGAGATCCGCCGCCAGGTCATCAGCGAGGAGACCTCCGCGACCATCTCGGCCATCCTCGAGCGCGTCGTCGCCGAGGGCAACAGCCAGAACGCCTACGTCGCCGGCTACCGCATCGGCGGCAAGAGCGGCACGTCGCAGAAGCTCAACGGCGGGGACGGCTACATCGCGTCCTTCTGCGCCGTCGCGCCGATGGACGACCCGGAGATCGCCGTGCTCGTTCTGTACAACAACGCCCACAGCAACGTCTCGATCTACGGCGGCACCATCGTCGCGCCGGTCGTCGGCTCGATCATGTCGGACGTTCTGCCCTATATCGGCGTCGAGGCGGTCTACACGGAGGACGAAATGCAGTCCGTGGACGTCGCCGCGCCGAGCATCGTCGGCTATTCCCTGACCGGCGCGGTCGCGACGCTGCAGAAAAACGGTCTGACCTATACGACCGTCGGCGGCGGCTCGACCGTCGTCAGGCAGTTCCCGGAGAGCGGACAGTCGGTCCCGCGCGGCTCCAACATCATCATCTATACGGAGGACGTGGAAGCGCGCACGGCGACCGTGCCGGACGTCGCCGGAAAGAGCATATCCGCGGCCCAGGCGTCGCTGCGCAGCGTCGGCATCAACATGAAATCGACCGGCGCGTCGACATCCTCGGCGATCGCGACGACGCAGAGCATCGCCGCCGGAACGGTCGTTCCGGCCGGTACGGTCCTGACCGTCGAGTTTATCAACACAGGCATCAACGACGGCTGATTTTATTTGAATGGGGGAATACTTCTGGATATCGAAACGCTGCTGCACGGAATTGAATATGAAGGAACCATCGACAAAAAAGCGGAGATCGCGAATGTCTGCAGCGACTCGCGCAAGGTCGGGCGCGGCTCCGCGTTCGTGTGCATAAAAGGACGGCGCTATGACGGGCACGACGCCGCCTGCAGGGCGCTCGAGGCGGGCGCGGCGCTCATCGTGAGCGAGCGGCCGCTCGGGCTGCGCGGCGAGATCACCGTGCGCGACACGCGGCTCGCCTACGCGCGCATGTGCCAGAATTTTTTCGGCAATCCGCAAAACAAGCTGCGTCTCGTCGCCGTCACGGGCACGAACGGCAAGACCACCGTGACGAGCATCGTCAAGCAGGCGCTGTGCGCGATGGGCCACAAGGCGGGGCTCATCGGGACCATCCGCTGCGAGATCGGCGACATCGAGATCCCCGCGAAGTTCACGACGCCGGAGGCGTGGGACTGCGCGGCGCTGCTCGCGCGCATGGCCGCGTCGGGCTGTGAATACGCGGTGATGGAGGCCTCGTCGCAGGCGCTCGACCAGGGGAGACTGCTGGGACTGCGCTTTGACTGCGCCGTCTTCACGAATCTCACGGGCGACCATCTTGACTATCACGGCACGATGGAGCAGTATTATCAGGCGAAGAAGCTGCTCTTCGCCCAGGCGGATACGGCGGTCCTCAATATCGACGACGACTACGGCCGCCGGCTGTGCGGGGAGCTGCCGATCCCGAAGATCACCTTTTCGGCGTGCGACGACGGGGCCGACTACACGGCCAAGTCGATCGACTGCACCGCGGGCGGCGTCCGCTTTGCGCTCAACGGCAACGGCTTTCTCGAGCGCATGCATTTTCCGATGCCGGGGCTCTATTCCGTTCACAACGCGATGTCCGCGGCCTGCGCGCTTTTCGCGCTGGGCTTCGACCGCGCGGCGGCCTGCGCGGCGGTCAGCGGCACGAAGGGCGTGCGCGGCCGGTGCGAGGTCCTGCATTCGGGCGACGCGACGGTCATCTGCGATTTCGCGCACACCGGCGACGGCCTGCGCCAGCTGCTGTCGAGTCTTCGCCCCTTCGCGAAGGGACGGCTCGTCGTGCTGTTCGGCTGCGCGGGCGACCGCGACGCGACGAAGCGCCCCGCGATGGCGAAGGCCGTCTGCGATTACGCCGACTTCATCATCCTCACATCCGACAACCCGCGCACGGAGGATCCGCTCGGCATCATCAGCGAGGTCCAGCCATTTATCAAGGCGAGCGGCATCCCCTATACGGCGCAGCCCGACCGCTTTTACGCCATCCGCTGGGCGCTCGAGAACCTGCATAAGGACGACCTGCTCGTGCTGTGCGGAAAAGGGCACGAGGATTACCAGGTCATCGACGGCTGCACGATCTATTTGGATGAACACCGCATCGTAAAGGACTTTTTCGACGAAAAGACAGGGGGAGAAAAGAAATGAAACCGACCAAATTGGGCGTGCTGCTGCAGGGCATCGCGGTGACGAAGCAGCCCGACCGTCTGATCAGCGCCGTCACGACCGACTCGCGCAGCATCACACCCGGCTGCCTGTTCGTTGCGATCGTCGGCGATCGTTTCGACGGCAACGATTTTGCCCGCAGCGCGCTCGAGCGCGGCGCGGCGGCGGCGCTCGTGAGCCGCGAGACGAACTGCACCGGCGAACAGATCCTCGTGCGCGACACGCGCGACGCGCTCATCGAGCTCGCCGGAAATTACCGCGCGCAGTTTTCGCCGAAGCTCGTCGCCGTCACCGGCAGCGTCGGCAAGACGACGACGAAAGAGATGACCGCGGTCATCCTGTCGTCGTTCGGAAGAACGCTCAAGAGCGAGGGCAACCAGAACAACGAGGTCGGCCTGCCCAGCACGCTGCTGTCGCTCACCGACGAGATCGAATACGCCGTCGTCGAGATGGGCATGAACGGCCTCGGCGACATCAGCAAGCTCCCGCGCGCGGCGCGCCCCCGCGCGGGCGCCATCACCCAGATCGGCGTCAGCCATCTCGAGCTGCTCGGCAGCCGGGAGAATATCCTCAAGGCGAAGCTTGAGATCATCGAGGGCCTGCCGCAGGACGGCGTCCTCGCGCTCAACGGCGACGACGAGATGCTCACCGCCGCGCGGGAGGAGCTCGAAATAGAGACGGCGACCTTCGCCATCTTCAACGCCGACAGCGACGTCGTCGCGAAGGACATCATGACCCGCCCCATGTCGACGGAATTCACCATTGCCGACCGCGCGAACGGATCGTTCAAGGCGATGATCCCCTGCGCGGGCAACCACAACGTCATGGACGCGCTGGCGGCCTACACGCTCACGACGCGCATCGGGCTCGATCCCGGAAAATGCGCGGCCGCGCTGTCCGATTACGTTCCCTCCGGCATGCGGCAGAAATTCGTCGATTTTCACGGCATCACCGTCATCGAGGACTGCTACAACGCGAGCCCCGAGTCGATGCGCGCGGCGCTGCAGACGCTCGTCGCGCTGCCGAACGAGGGCATCAAGGTCGCTGTGCTCGGCGACATGCTGGAGCTCGGCGAGATTTCCCGCGACGCCCACGTTTCCATCGGTATCGAGGCCGCAAAAATGGGCATAGATATATTGCTGTGCTACGGCGAAAACATGAAGCTCTGCGCCGAGTCGGCGATATCGGCGGGCATCGCGAGCGCGGTGCATTTTGACGACAAGAACGAGATGGCGGATTACGTTTCCAAGACGCTGCACCCCGGCGACGCCGTCGTCTTCAAGGCGAGCAGAGCCATCCGGATGGAAGACGTGATCGAAAAATTCTACGCCGCCGCGGGCGATGGGGAAACGAGGGCCTGAGCAATGGAACGGACGTCAATTCTTGTCACGGCGGTCCTGAGCATCAGCGTCACGGGCGTGCTCGGCTTCTGGATGATCCCGTGGCTCAAGCGGCTCAAATACGGGCAGACGATCAACGAGATCGGCCCCACATGGCACAAGGCGAAGCAGGGGACGCCGACGATCGGCGGGCTGATGTTCATCATCGGCGATGTTTTCGCGCTGCTCGTCGGGTACATCACCCTCATTCTCGAAGCGCCGCAGTTTCTCAGCGCGCAGTATGCGACGGAGAACGTCCGGCTGTTCGCGGGGCTCGGCGCGGCGCTGTGCTTCGGCGCGGTCGGCTTTCTCGACGACTATCTCAAGGTCGTCCACAAGCGCAATCTCGGCCTGACCGCGCGCGCGAAGATCGTGCTGCAGATGGCCGTCTGCGCGGTGTACCTCTACGTCATGAGCGCGTTCGGCACATGCGACACCAATGTGTATCTTCCGTTTATCGGCACGTTCGATTTCGGCATCTGGTACTACGTCGTGTCGTTCGTCCTGATCGTGGGCATGGTCAACGCGGTCAATCTGACGGACGGCATCGACGGGCTCGCTTCGACGGTGACGTTCATCGCAAGCCTCGGCTTCATCATTATATCGACGCTGCTCGGCTATGTCGGCACAAGCCTGCTGTCGACGGCGATCGCCGGCGGCTGCATCGGCTTCCTGCTGTGGAATTTCTATCCCGCAAAGGTTTTCATGGGCGACACGGGGTCGCTCTTCCTCGGCGGCGCCGTCGTGGCGATGGCCTACGGCATCTCGCTGCCGGCGCTGCTCATCCCGATCGGCATCGTCTATCTTTGCGAGGCGTTTTCCGTGATGATGCAGGTGATGTATTTCAAGCTCACGCACGGAAAGCGCATCTTTAAGATGACGCCGATCCATCACCATTTCGAGCTCAGCGGCTGGTCGGAGATCAAGATCGTGACGGTCTTCGGCCTCGTCACTCTTGTGGGGTGCGCGGTCGCCGTCTGGGCGGTCTTAGTAAAGTGAATCGAGAGACGATGACGCAGAAAACGAAAAACAGCATCCGGAACCCCGCCGGGCCGCGCATGGACGCGTCGCTTGTCACGGTGACGCTCGTGCTCGTCGTGATCGGCCTTATCATGATGTTCTCGGCGAGCTACGCGAACGCCTATTACATGTACGGGGACAGCTTCCACTTTATCAAGCGGCAGGCTGTCTACGCCGTGCTCGGCATCGCCGCGATGTTTTTCTTTTCGAACGTCAACTATCACATATACCACCGGCTCGCATGGCCGCTGATGATCGCGTCGCTCGTTCTGCTCGTCCTGACGCTGTTCATGCCGGAGCTCAACGGCGCAAAGAGATGGATCATCATCGGCGGCTTCACCTTTCAGCCGTCGGAGATCGTGAAATTCGCCGTCATCGTGCTGTTCGCCCATTTCGCGTCGACGGAGCCCGAAAAGATGAAGACGTTCAAATACGGCTTCCTGCGGCCGCTGGCCATCCTCGGCGTCATTGCCGTGATCATGCTGCAGCAGCCCCATCTCTCGGGCACGATCCTCATCTGCCTCGTCGGCTGCGTGCTCATGTTCGTCGGCGGCACGAAGGCGCGCTGGTTCGGGGTGACGGCGGTGACCGTGCTCCCGCTCGGCGTCGCTTTCGTCTATCTCGCCGACAAGATGGATTACGCCATGCAGCGCGTCCAGATGTGGATCAATCCCTTCCAGGATCCGACGGGGGAGGGCCACCAGATCATCCAGTCGCTGCTCGCCATCGGCTCGGGCGGACTGATGGGGCTCGGCCTCGGGAACTCGCGGCAGAAGCATCTGTACGTCCCGGAGCCGCAGAACGATTTCATCTTTTCGATCATCTGCGAGGAGCTCGGCTTTATCGGCGCGCTCTTCGTCATCCTTCTCTTCCTTGTTTTCATCTTCCGCGGCTTTGCCGTCGCCATGCACGCGCGGGACAAATTCGGCGCCATGCTCGCCATCGGCGTCACGACGCAGATCGGCGTGCAGGCTTTTTTGAATATCGCCGTCGTGTCGGGCGCGATCCCGAACACCGGCATCAGTCTCCCGTTCTTCAGCCAGGGCGGCACATCGCTCGCGATGCTGCTCGCGGAAGTCGGCGTGCTGCTGTCGGTGTCGCGCTATTCCATGCTGAAAAAACTGTAACGGAGCATCTGCAATGAAAGCGGTCATCGCCGCCGGCGGAACGGCCGGCCATATCAATCCGGCGCTCGCCATCGCGGGCGCGATCATGGACAATGAAAAGGGATCCGAGGTCGTCTTTTTCGGGCGGGAGGACGGCATGGAAAAGAAGCTCGTCGAGCAGGCGGGCTACCGCATGATCCCGCTCGAAACGCACGGCTTCGTGCGCTCCTTCAAGCCGAAGGATCTTCTTGAAAATGCGAATTCGGTGCGGTGCGCGCTGAAAGCGGAGCGCATCTGCGGCGAATTTTTCCGGGAATTTCAGCCGGACGTCGTCATCGGCTGCGGCGGCTACAACAGCGGCCCCGTCGTCGAAAAGGCCGCGAAGATGGGCATCCCGACGGCCATCCAGGAACAGAACTCCTTTCCCGGCGTGACGACGAAGCTGCTGTCGAGGCGCGCCGACCGCATTTTCGCCGCGAACGCGGAGGCCGTGGAGCGCATCGGCTATCCGGAGAAGAGCGTGGTGTCCGGCAATCCCGTGCGCGCCGAGTTCTATACGGCCAACCGGGAGCTGCTGCGGCGCAGGTGGGGCATCGGGGACAGGACCTGCATCCTTTCCTTCGGCGGGTCGCTGGGCGCGCGCACCATCAATGAGCTGAGCGCGCGGCTCATGCAGCTCAACAGGGACGATCCGGATATCTTTCACATCCACGCGACGGGCCAGTACGCCGTCGAATCCTTTCCGCAGATGCTCGCGGCGGGCGGCGTCGATCCGAAAAGCCCGCGCATCCGCGTCGAGGAATTCATCACCGACATGCCGCAGTGCTACGCCGCGGCCGATCTCATCATCTCGCGCGCGGGCGCCATCACCGTCAGCGAGATCATCGCGGCGGGGCGCGCGAGCGTGCTCATCCCGTCGCCGAACGTGACGGAGAACCACCAGTACTACAACGCGCTGACGCTCAAAAACATCGGCGCGGCGCTGCTGTTCGAGGAAAAGGACATCGACATCGACGCGGTTGCGCGCGAAGTCGCGCGGCTTGCCGCCGACCGGCAGCGCCTGCGCATGATGGGCGTCAATGCGCGCTCGCTCGCGGTGCCGAACACCGCGAAGCTCATCTACGACAACATCGCGCGCATGGTCGCGGACAAGAAAAACGGACGGAAAAACGTGTGAGCAAAGGACGCAACAAAAAGAGAAGAAGGCGCGCGCGCGCGTTCGCATGGCTGCTGCTGCTCGGGGCGGCGGCCTGTATCGTGCTGTCGCTGACGGTCTTTTTCCCCATCGTCAGCGTCGACGTCACGGGCGACGTGACGTCCTACACGCCGCAGCAGATCGTCGACGCGTCCGGCATCCGGGTGGGGAAGAACCTCTTTTTGTTTTCGGCGCCGGCAGCGGAAAAGCGCATCTGCGAGCAGCTTCCGTACATAGAGAGCGCGCAGATCCACCGCAGGCTCTCGGGACAGGTCGTCGTCGAGTGCACGGAATCGACCCGCCTACTCGTCGTGCCGTGCACGAGCGGCTGCCTCGTCATCAATTCCCAGCTCAAGATCGTGGCGCAGGAGCAGGAGAATACCGCCGGCCGCACCGAAGTGTACGGCCTTACGCCGCGCAGTCCGCGCACGGGCGCGGCGCTGGACGTGACCGACGAGGAGGGCACCGAGTATCTCGCCTATGTCGTCGACGCGATCATGGGCAGGGACATGCTCAGCCACATCACCGCCGTCAACGTGTCGGACAAGCTCAACCTCTCGATCGTTTACGAGGACAGGCTGTACGTCATGCTCGGCACGGCGAGCAATATCGACTACAAATTCAAGATGCTCGCGCGGGTCGTGGGAAGCGAGCTGTCCGCGTCGGACACGGGTTACATCGATCTGTCGGATTCCGGGAAAGCGACCTATAAGATGGGCGCCTTTTCCCTGCCGGACGGGTATAAAACGCCGGCGGTCATCGCGGCGGAATAAAGCGCCGAAGCGCATTGAACATGAAATAAAAATATGTTAATATAGTTGTAATTGAGAAGCTTAAAGCGCAAGGAGGGCTCAGCGTGCCGAATTTTTCATTGATAGACGATTACGTTACGTACGCTACAAATATCAAGGTGGTCGGTGTTGGCGGCGGCGGCGGCAATGCCGTCAATCGCATGGTGCAAAGCGAGGTCAAGGGCGTTGAATTCATCGCGATGAATACCGACAGCCACATCCTTCGCTTTAACAAGGCGCCGAACAAGCTCCAGCTCGGCGGAAAGCTGACGAAGGGCCAGGGCGCGGGCGGAAAGCCCGAGATCGGCAAGAAGGCGGCCGAGGAGAGCCGCGATGAGATCATCGCCGCGCTGAAGGGCACGGATATGGTCTTTATCACCGCGGGCATGGGCGGCGGCACGGGCACGGGCGCCGCGCCGGTCGTCGCGTCCATCGCGAAAGAAATGGGCATCCTCACCGTCGGCATCGTCACCAAGCCCTTCCATTTCGAGGGCGCGAACAAGATGAAGATCGCCGAGGCGGGGATCGAAGAACTGAAGAAGTACGTCGATTCCATCGTCGTGATCCCGAACGAGCGCCTCAAGCTCATCAGCGAGGAGCGCATCACGCTCGCGAACGCCTTCGAGGCGGCCGACAATGTGCTGCGCCAGGGCGTGCAGAGCATTTCGGAGCTCATCAATGTGCCGGGGTTCGTCAACCTTGACTTTGCGGACGTCACCTCCGTCATGAAGGACATGGGCTACGCCCACATGGGCGTCGGCCGCGCGGGAGGCCGCGAAAAGGCACAGCAGGCGGCGACGCTCGCCATCTCGAGCCCGCTGCTCGAGACGACGATCAACGGCGCGAAGGGCGTCATCATCAACATCAGCGCGTCCCCCGACATCGAGCTGTCCGACGTCGAGAACGCTTCGTCCATGATCTCCGAGGCGGCCGATCCGGGCGCGAACATCATCTGGGGCGCAGCGTTCGACGATACGCTCAGCGACGAGATGATCATCACGGTCATCGCGACCGGCTTCGAGACCAAGGAACAGGCGATGAGCAAGCCGGCGCCGGCGGACGACATGTTCCCGGACTTCCCGAATTTCGGGGAGAAAAAGCCCGCCATCGACGACGGAGATTTCGAGACCGTCATGAATATCCTCAACAGCAATCCGAATATCTACGGCAAAGGAGACAAACAGGAATGAGCGAAGTAGCCAATATGGAGAAAAAATATCACATCAATCTGTCGAAAGCCGACTTGTGCGGCGCGCGTTACGCCATCATGCCCGGCGACCCCGGCCGCGTGCCGAAGATCGCCGAGCTGCTCGACAACCCCCGCCAGGTCGCTTATAACCGCGAATACAACACCTATATCGGCGAGCTCGAGGGCGCGACGGTCGCGGTGACCAGCCACGGCATCGGCGGACCCTCCACCGCCATCGCGGTCGAAGAGCTGCACCAGTGCGGCGTCGACACCTTCGTGCGCATCGGCACGAGCGGCGGCATGCAGCTCGACGTCAAGGCGGGCGACGTGGCCATCCTCACGGGCGCGATCCGCGCGGAGGGGACCTCCCGCGAATACCTGCCCATCGAATTTCCGGCGGTCGCGGACATCGACGTCACCTGCGCGCTGCGCAAGGCCGCGCGCGACCTGAAGATCCCGTATCACGTCGGCGTCGGCCAGTGCAAGGATTCCTTCTACGGCCAGCATGAGCCGGAGCGCATGCCCGTCTCCTACGAGCTGCTCAACAAATGGCAGGCGTGGGTCCGCGGCGGCGCGCTCGTGTCCGAGATGGAATCGGCGGCGCTGTACACCGTCTGCGCGACGCTTCGCGCGCGCGCGGGCGCCGTCATGCTTTGCTGCTGGAACCAGGAGAGAGAGGCGGCCGGACTGCCGCAGGACAAGGACCACGATACCGAGCGAGCCATCAAGGTCGCCGTCGGCGGGATCCGCAATCTGATTCTGCAGGACAGGGAAAATTAACGATCACGACGGGAGATGCGCGCTTTGAGCGATGATACAGTCAAAATGAGCGGCGCCGATAAGGCGGCAGCGCAGGGAGCGCCCGCAGACATCGAGACGAAAAGAGAGGGAGATATGTTCGAGACGGCTTTGTTCGGTTACAGCCGCGAGGCGGTTTCATCTTTTCTTTCGGACCTGATGGCGGAAACGAAAAAAAAGGAAGCCGGCTACCTTCGCACGATCGACCAGCTGGGCAAAAAGAACGGTGAGCTCACCCAAAAGCTCACCGAGAGCGAAGCGCGCGCAGGCGACCTGGACGCAAAGTACAAATCGGAATTGAACCTCAACCAAGGGCACCTCGACATCAATGCAAAACAGAAATCCCGCATCCAGGATCTCGACAGGCGCATCGCCGGGGCGCTGAGCGACAGCGCCTCGTGGAAGGAAAAATTCGACGACTCCATCGCCCGCACGGATAAGGCGGAAAAGGAGCTCGGCGAGACTTCCGCGCGGCTGCAGGAACTCGAGACGCGCATGCAGGAGACAAAATCCGGCTACGCGCAGGAGATCGAGCGGCTGACGACGGAGAACAGCGAAAACAGCCAGACGCTGCGCGTCGAATATGAGGGAAAGCTGCGCGAAGCGGCGGCGAAGGCGAAAGAAGAGCGCGACGGCATCGAGACAAACTGCGCCGCACAGCTCCAGCAGCTCAAGGACGAGCACCGCGTCGAGCTGCAGCGCGTGAGCGCGTCGCAGGCGGCCCAGCTCCAGGAGCTCAGGGATGCGCAGACGGCCGAGCTCGAAAAGCTCCGCGTGGAGCTTTCGGCGCAGCTCGCGCAGCGCGAGGAGCAATACAACCGCACGCTTGCGGAAAAGCAGTCGGAAGCCGAGAGCATGCAGACGCGCTTCCAGGACGAGCTGAGCAAGATGCACGTTACATACAAGGAAGAGATGGCCCGCGTTTCCGCCGCTTCGCGCGACGAGGCGGGCAAAGTCGTCGCCGCCGCGAAAGAAGAGGCGACCCGCGCCGTCAGCGCCGCGCGTGAGGAGATCACGCGGGTCCTTGCGGCGCGCCAGGAAGAGCTCCGGCGCGCGACCGAATCGTCGGCCGCCGAGGCCGAGGCCGCCCGGCAGGAAACGGCCCGCGTCGCGCAGGCGTGCCGGGAAGAGATCGAAAAAGCGCAGACTGCTTATAAGGAGCAGCTCGACCGGCTCAACGAGAGCCGGCGCGAGGAACAGGCGAAGGCCGCAGCCTATTTCAACGCACAGACCGAAGGCCTGCGGACGGCTTACGCCGAGCTCAAGAAGAAATACGAAGAGGACGTCGCCAACAGCGGCAATACCCGCCAGACCATCGAGGATCTGCAGCGGCAGCTTGCGGCGAGACAGGCCGAGTGGCAGGGAGCCCTCGCCCAGAAGGATGCCGAAGCGAAAAATCTTCTCGCGCAGCGGGAAGCCCAGCTGCGCGACGCGTCGCAGCGCGCCGACCTTTCGACAGGGCGGCTCAACGAGGCGCTTGAAAAGCTCACCGCCGTGATGCGCACGCTCGAGGACAGGAATCGCCAGCTCGAGGAGAGCGGCGCGGTCGTCAGCGCGCTCGAGCAGAAGGCGGCCGAAAAGGAAAACGAACTGGCCGCCCGGGTTGAGGACTGCCGGCGCTTCAGCAGGGCGCTCGCCGAACGCGACGCCGCGCTGTCGGAAAAGGCCGCGCAGCTTTCCGCGAGGGACGGCGATATCGCCGAGCGCGACCGCCAGCTCGCCGAGGCGAAGACGGCCGTTCAAAGCGCGCAGGACCGCAGCGAAAAGCTGACGCAGGTGCTTGCGGACCGCGAGCATCTGCTCGCCGAGAAAGAGAGCGAGCTGAGCGAAAAGGCGATCGAGCTGTCGGAAAAGGCGATGGTCATTTCCGGCATGGATCGCGCCTCCGGCGACAAGGACGCGCAGCTTCGCCAGCTGCAGGAGGAGCTTTCGGCCAAAGATAACGAGCTGGAGCTGCGCAGGGAAGCAGAGAAAGCGCAGCAGAAGAAGATAAGCGAGATCGAGCAGCTCAATGCCGATATGTTCGCCCAGTTCGAGGATTACCGGCAGAAGGTCGGCCGCGCGCGCCCGGCTCAGCCGTACGCGCAGCCGCAGGCCTATGCCGGCGCGCAGATGCCGGCGCAGCAGCGGACGGCGCAGACCCCGCAGGCGGCGCCCGCCCAGCCGCAGACCTATGCCGCCGCGCAGACTTCGGCGCAGCAGACGGCACAGCGCAACTCCTTCGAAAAGATCTACGCCAACCGGATCGGGCCCGCGTTCCAGAATTACCCGCAGCCGCCGCGCCCCTACGGGCCGATGCCTCAGCAGGGGATGCAGCAGCCGGTTCCGCAGCAGGCGATGCCGTATGCGCAGCCGCCCTATGATCCCCGCTTTTTCCAGCCCCGCCCCGCGCAGGAACAGAGTCCCGCCGCAGGGGAGACGGGGAAGGCAGAATAAAATCAGCGCGGACGGGGGCCCGAAGGCAGGCAGCCGCACAAAGTCCCCGGCGCGCCATTGCGCAATAAAAGAAGAGCCGCCGCGATCGTTTTCGCGGCGGCTCTTTTTTTACGCTTCTTCTTTTTTCGGCGGCGCCGCTCTTTTTGCCGGATGCTTTGTCGCGGCGTCGATGAGGCCAATGATGTCGATCTTGGTGCTGTTGCGGCCGCGCCGCATAAAATCGTAGTCAAAGACGTTCGAGGCGAATTGGATGACGGAGTTGATGTTGGGAGTCGGGACGCCCACGACGTCGCCGATGCAGGAGACCGGCACGTGCCCGGAGGAAATGTCCTCGAAGATATAGCGCGTGTCGAGCCGCTTCGGCGTGAACACGTCGTCGTAGGCGGGATTGTTCTGGATCGCCTCGTACAGCTTGTCGCCCTGCACGCCGTAATTGCGCCGCATCCAGTCGAGCGCGGTGAAGACCTCGACGCCCAGCGCCTCGGCGACCGCCATGCGCTCCGCGTCGACGCGCTCGATCATCATGCACACGACGGGCGTGATGGCTTCTTTGTAGAAGAGGAAATCCTCCGCCCGCTCAACGCGCGTGATATTCATGAGGATGGGGATGGGGTGCAGCACCATCCCGATGTTCTGCAGCCCCGTGTGCAGCACCGACTTCGCCGCCCGCATATTCGGGAAGAAAGGCGCGAGCGCCTCCAGCACGCGCGGCGTGTCGCCGGGCTCATGCGCGGCGAGTTCGACGTCGTCCTTGTGCTTGAAAATATGCGACACTCCGATCGCGGAATTGCGGCAGGTAAAGACGAAGGTATCCGTCTCGGCGAGGGTGTAATCGGCGGTGCAGCCCGCCCGCAGCAGCGTGTTTTCGAATTCGTAGGTTCCGAAGGTCCGCCCGGGGTTGAGGACGATGATCTGCCCGTCGCGCAGATGCGGCGCCATCAGCTCGGCGACATTGTGCTGATAGTGCGACGGCGTCGTGACCATGATGAGCGAAGCGCCGTCGATCACCGCCGCCATATCCGCGCAGACTCCGGCGAGGGGATAACGGCCGGTGTAAACGCCGTCGAGCTCAATGCTCTTTTTTTCCGACAATTCATCGATGATCTCGGGAACGCGCGTAAACAGCGACACATCCGCGCCGCGCATCGAGAAATAGCCCGCCATCGCCTGGCCGCCGTGGCCGCTGCTGATGATCGCGACCTTCATGACAGACGCCTCCTTCCGCAGATATTGTTATCCAATTGTAACATTTCCCTGCGTCGGATATGGAAATATTCTGTAAACAAAATGATCCGCGCCGCCGCGGGGAGCGCCGGCGGGCGAACGGAAGAGGCCGGCGCGCGTCGGGCGGTGCAGGATAAAAAAGGGGCGCCGCGGAATGTTCCGCAGCGCCCTGTTGCTTTGCTTTTGCGTCATTCGGATTGGTTTTCGAGCAGATACGTCGCTTCGAGATCACACAGATGCAGCTTGACGGCCAGCGGATACTTTCCGAAAGCATTCGCAACGCTGTAGCCGCCGAGGCGCGCGTTGTCGTCGAAGCCCCCCATATGCCAGCGGATGGCGATGGCCTCCGCGGGTTTCAGACGCATGAACCGCTCGATGAGAAAGACAGATTTTTCGCCGTGCCCGAAGGGGAAGCGGTCCTCGATCGAGTAGTAGGGAACCTTTTCCCAGCGGCCCGTGTCCTCGTTCTTGACGTTGCGGGTGGACTCCTTATAGAATTCGGTCTTGCAGACGTCGTGCAGCAGCGAGACGATCGCGATGCTCTCCATGTTCACGTCGGGCTCCTTCTCACAGCGCGCCTTGAGGAGATCGAACACGTTGAGAGAGTGGATGACGAGGCCCTCGGCAAAAGCGCCGTGGAATTTGGTCGACGCGGGCGCATAGAAGAAATCCGTGCGCTTGTCGAGCCAGTCGAGCAGCTCGACGTTGCCTTCACGGCTTATGTATTGCTGATATTCCTGAAAAAAACGATCTTTATTCTCAGACAAAAGGTCACCCGCTTTACAGTTCGAGGGTATCGAGGATCTCTTTGAGCGCCTTGGCCTCTTCCTTCGAAAGGGAGATGCCCTTGCCCATCTTCTCGTTGCCCGGCGCCCAGTCGCGGATGTCGTATTTCGGCTCGCGGCCGTTCCAGCTGATGTAATTGATCTCGCGGCTCCAACCGTTGGCGCTCTCGGACAGAACGCCGATCTGTTCAACGATGTCGTACTTGAATTCCGCCATAGGTAGCCTCTTTCTAAATTATTGAAAGCTATAAAAGTATATTACTAAATTTGAAAGCGATTTACAACCCTATTTTGTGCGGCGGCCGCGCCCAGGGTCTGCGCGCGCACGGGCGATTCCGCGAAAAAATGATGGGCGGATTCTCTTGACAAAAGCGATTGGTATTGTATAATAAAACATGCGCATTGCGGAATTGTGTAATGGTAGCACGACAGACTCTGACTCTGTTTGTCTGGGTTCGAATCCTAGTTCCGCAACCAAAAAAGCCGTTGGCAAAGACCAATGGCTTCATTTTTCGGGGTGTGGCTCAGCTTGGTAGAGCGCTTGGTTCGGGACCAAGAGGCCGCGAGTTCGAATCTCGCCACTCCGACCATCAGAAAACCCCCATGATTTCGGGAATAACCCGATTTCATGGGGGTTTTTCTATTTTAGCGTTCGGACTATAAAAGACTAAAAACGCCTCAAAAAGACCAAAAAAGTTAGAGAAAGTTAGAGTAAAGTTAGAGTAAATCCGGTTATTCTTCGCTCAGATATGCGTTCATCAGCCTTGCAGCGTCTTCAATCATTCTGGGCTTTAGGTGCATATATACTTCATGAACCATTTTTGCGTTCGAATGCCCATTGAAGACAAACCGACCGATTTCCGTGCAGAAATACGGGCAAAATGATACGAGTGCGTCACATCCCGTGCAGAGCAACGTATACGCCGCCCAGCAGACCGCACAGGTCGATATCTCGCAGAACGCGGGAATTGATGCCGCGACGGATACAAGCGGGATAAAGGCCGTTCAGCCGTATGACGCGGGGATTAAGACGGTGCAGCCGTATAATTCAAATGTGTTGACAAATAGTGATAACAGTGATTATAATCAAAATAGAGGTGAAATCCATGGAAAACAAAGCAACAAGCAAGCCGACCAAGGAGATTACAGCGGAAGAGCTGCTGAAGGAGCTGAATCCAGCCGAGAGAGTATCGGCAATGGATCTAATGAATCACGGCAGAACACCGCAGGAACTCAAAGAGTTTTTCGACAGCCTGTAATTAACGACGCTGATTATGCGCGCGCAGGTGCGACGACGACACAATTCCGCGAAACGACGAATGATCCTGACACATTCACAGCAGCGCTTGATACTGCGATAAAAGAAAATAAGCATGGCCTCATGGTCAGCCCTAAAACCGCGCAGGAATTGGCTGATAATGGGGCCATTACATTTATGAGCGCAGATGGAAAAGCAGGCGCAGCGGTCACGCGTGGCGGAGACATAGAAGCGGTGTTCCGCATCCCCGGGGGGAATGAAAAGCGCTTATCCTACCAAATGGTCATTACAGCCATAGAGAATGGCGGCTGTAAACTCGACTGTTATGGAGAAGAACTCGCACAAAACTATTCTCGTATGGGAATGATACCAGTTGCTAAAGCCAAGTTCAATCCTGATTATGCACCTGTCGGTTGGGCGTATGGTCCAAAAGACATTTATGCCATGATGCTCAAAGAGGGAGAAACTGCAAGTAGCGTTGCGCAGAAGTTAGGCATCGATGAAGAACACGGCGGATTCCATATGCCAACGGTAGACGAGCTTAACGCGCTACCTGTTATGGAATATGATGAGGCAATCGCATATCGTGACAGGCTCTTAAAAAGTAAAACTTCAGACGATCGTTTCAAGACCGGTTCTGACGCCACAAAAGGCGAAACCGGGAAATCGTCTGAAGTTTCTACAAATATTATACGCGCAAATTCTCAAAACAGTCAAGGCCCCACAAACCCGAATGCATCTCAAGCCGCCGACGCGAACGGCGCCGGTTTTTCTTTGCCGCAAAGCAAGCAGATACTTCCTTACAACGATACAAGGATGCTGGATACGTTCATGCCGCAGTCGTATGATCCAGAAGAGCTTGCTTCGATTCCGAAGGCGGAAACGATAGACGGCAAATCTCCGTTGGAGAATGAGAACGTCAAGGAGATGCTCGGAGAAGTTGAAAGGGGAGAAGCGGGATCCATAAGCGTTGACGTGCCTATTGAGATCGCGCAGGCTAACACAGGAAAGGGCGTCGGGTACAACAAGGACATTCAAAGGAACATAGAAGCTGCAACGAGCGGGAACACGGTGACGCATGAGTGGTTCATGAAAAATGTCCTTGAACCGTTGGAGAACGCAAAGGCGGCGATATCGGAAGCGATGTATGATATTCTTCCGAAGTACAAGGCGGATATGGAAAGGCTCGGGATAAAGAAGGGAAGCAAAGAA
>JAYFNU010000005.1:0-15513 GCA_034933305.1 Oscillospiraceae bacterium
CTTAATAAGTTTGTATATCAACGACTACTCGAGCTCTCGCTCTTTCACCGTTAATACCTCTCTCAGATACAATCGCTTGCATCCAAAATTACCCGCCGCCCCTTGCAGGGCAGCTATTTTTTTATTCCGTCCCCAGGCCCTTCCGAGCCCGAAAACCAGAATTGATAGGGTCCTTCTTTCGCTATATTGTTTAATTTTCAAGGTCCTTTTTGCGCTCCATTTTTTTGAGGCGCGAGATATATTATATCGAGCCGTCAAGCATAAGTCAATACCTTTTTTCGGCGAATTTCAGGCATTTTCCGTGAAAGTCACAACTGCGCCGTGCGGGTCGCCGATCCTGCTCACGGTATCAAATTCGCGGCATAAACCCAGACGGTTGCGGTGGTAAAGATAAGGCCGCATATCAGCATCGCCCAGCGCACAACGCGCTGATCGTTATCCAGCCTGTGCAGCAGCGGTGAAACCGCCCAGGACACAAGCAGAATCCCCACGGTGCGCAACGCGATAAGCGCAAGGCTTTCTGCCGGGCCCACAACCCACCCCGGCAGCAGTCCCGCCGCGGCCATGATGAGATAATTGAGCGGATCATGAAACAGATATATGTACATACTGTTCTCGTCGAGACTGCGAAGCGCCCGGCACTCTGCGAGCCGCGGTATCGCGCTCAGCAGACAGGCGATCGCATACCACGCGAGAATATCGAGGAGCACCGGAAACACTGTGGCCGCTATATCCTGCATGGCAGCGAAATACCCGTTGTCCGCGCCGAGCAGCGGCACACGCAGAATTCTCCCTTTGACATTCCATAGTCCATACGCAGCTACAGCGAGCACGGCGGCATACCAGTACTTTTGTATGGCCGCCGTCAGGCGCGGGCGCACATATTCAAACAGGTAGCCGAGAAAGGTATACAGCAGCATAACCGCCGGAACGGTAAGCACAAACGCGACGGGCAGTTTGACACAGGCAAACAGGCAAACAAGAATGACCGCCGCACCGAGCGCCGGACGCCGGCGCATACAGTATCGCGCCAGCAGCCAGACAAAGACCGTGACGACAAACAAACGATACAAAAACCAGAGATAGCCCGAATACTCTGTCGTCAGAAAAATGTTGGTCGTTATGTAGGCAGCCGTGGGCAGATTGTATATCCCCGTCAAAACCTTGACCGGCAGAGAATACAGCAGCAGACAGCCGATATAGGGAACCATCAGCCGCCGGAACCGTTTCGGGATGATCTCCTCAAAGCTTTTGTCCGCAGCGCCCGTATACTTGAGCAGCGCGCCCGCAAGAAAGAAAAACAACGGCATGTGAAACTTGTAGATATAATCGGACAGCACTGCCAGCAGCGCGGCGGCGGTGCCTGTGTAGGCGATTGCCGTGCGCACGCCGAACCACTCTGTTGTAAAGTTGTTTGCCATCGCGTGTCCGAAAATGACGAACAAGGTCGCCAACACGCGCAGGATTGTGTACTCCGGGATTGTTTTTCCTTTTCGCATCGTCTGTATCCTATTCTCTCTTCTTTTTAATGCCGCTTTCTGCGCCGGCCCGTGCCGCCGCTGAACATGGCGGCGGAGACGAACGCCGTCGCGGGGATGGTGAACAGAATGGTGAAGCAGCCGACGAGCATCTGCAGCAGCTCGATGATGACGGCCTCGCGGTTGAGCATCTCGAGGACGGAGGGCTGGTAGGCGACGAGCAGCAGCACGATGGACAGCGAGCCGCCGATATACGCGAGCACGAGGGTGCTGATCTGTGTGCCCATGATGTCCCAGCCGAGATTGAGTCCCGACTTGAACAGGTCGCCGAAATACTTCTTCTCCGACAGCGCTTTCATCTCATAGATGGCGGAGGAGATGGACATCGACACGTCGAGGCAGGCGCCCAGCGCGCCGATGAGCACCGCGGCGAACACGATGGCGCGCAGATCGATCGAGCCCTCCTTCAGGATAAAGGCCACGGCCATCGTCTCGTCGTCGACGGCGCCGGTGATGCGCATATAGTTGTTGAGGAACGCCGCGAGCAGTCCCGCGAGCGCGACGCCGCCCACGCAGCCGATTGCCGACGCGACGCTTTTCCGGTTGAAGCCGCCGATGAAGAAGGGCGTGATGAGGATCGTGTACGCGCAGATGAGCACGGCGCTGCCGTAGACGTTGTAGCCCGACAGGATCGACGGGATGAAGACGAGGAAGATGGACATCACCGACAGCAGCAGCGCCGCGACCGTCGCGATGCCCTTGAGCCGCGCAAAAATGATGAGCAGCACAAAGAAGATCGCGGCGGCCACGACGATGACCTGGATGCGCACGAGCTCGCCCGCGTAATAGCTGTCGCTCGTCTCGGGCGTCAGATGCACGAGCACCCAGTCGCCCTCCCGCACGGGCGTCGGGATGCGGTTGGTCAGGTCGTCGTAGGTCTGGTAGACGGCGAGCGTGTCGCCCCGGCGCGCGCCGAACAGGATGGTCGCCGTGAATTTGATCTTCGTCTCCGTCGTCGAGAAGGTATCGCTGATCTTCGTCTTCGTCTCGGTGTGATCGAGAATGAGATCGACATGCGCGACGTAGGTCTCCGTCGAGCCCCCGGCCTGGCCGGTGAACATGATGGCGTTCTTCGTCGCGATGCGGTTGCCGAAGAACAGGAACACGACCGAAAAAACGGTCAGAAGCATATAGAGCAGTGCGTTCTTTTTCTTATCCATTGTCTCTCCCGCGGCATCAGGGCCGCTCCGATTCACAAACTATAGCACAGCGGCCCGCCAAATACAAACACGAAATAAAGGAGAGGCCAGCGCCCCTCCTTTATCTTTATTATGTATTTATATTATATACCTAAACAAACAAAGCCGAACAAACAAAGCCGACAAGCAAAGCCCGAGACCCGGATGCGGCGGGGAGCCCCGGGCGCGGCGCGCAGCGGAACAAATGTTCGCGTCTTACGCCGCCGTCGTGTTTCCCCACAGGTCGACGATGCTCTGCAGGCCGATGCCGCTGAGGAAGCCGGAATACTTGGTGACGATGCCGCCGAACATGACGTCGCCGAAGAAGAAGCAGGCGACGGCGAACAGCGCGACGAGCAGGAGGAAGATCAGCGTCCCGCGCGCAAAATTGCGGCGGTTGATCTTTTTGGAATTTTTCCGGGCCCAGACGAACAGCAGGATGAGGTTGAGCACCGGGATGAGCAGCAGGATATCCATGAGCAGGAAGCCGAACGTCGACACCGGCGCGTAGCGGCTGCGGGCGGGCGGCGCGGCGTCTTCGGGGGCTTTCTTCTCGGGCGCCGCGGTCTCCTGCAGCGCGGGCTTCATCTGCGGGCGTTCGGCCACAGCGATCTTGGCTTCGGCGGCGTCCGCCGGCGCGGGATCCTCAGCGGGCTTCGCGCCCGGGACGGGCTCGCCGCATTTCGGGCACGCCGTGTCGCCGTCGTTTACGGCCTCGCCGCAGTTGGTGCAGTATTTCTGAGCCATGTCATGATCCTCCCCGTAATTTCTTTCCTTTATTTTACACGCGATGCCTTTGCGCGTCAATCAATAGAATGCGGGAGTCCGCGGTGACAAACGGTGTTTTTTATGCTACCATAGGAAAAAGACAAACGACAGGGAGGATATCGGCATGAGCAGGATCACCAACGAACCGAAGCACAAGGGCGCGCTGCTGCAGGCGGTGCGCGCGCAGCTCGAACACCGCGCGTTCTGGCTGTATCTGCTGTGCGACGAGGCAAAGAAGCGCGGGCTCGATCCGCTCGACTTCGGGTCGGACGCCGTGCGCCGCTGCGGCCTGTCACAGGGCGCGGAGCTCGTCAGAAAGGGCGGGACCGACAGCCTGCGCGGACTGCGCAAAACGCTGTTCACGAAGCCGGCGCAGCTCGTGTTCGAGATGGATGTGCTCGAGTCGACAGACGACCGCCTGTCCATCGACTTCCACTACTGCCCGCTCGTCAAATCGTGGCAGAAGGCCGGCTGCACCGACGCCGAGATCGCCGACTTGTGCGACATCGCGATGTGCGGCGACCACGCCATCGGCGATACCTACGGCAGCCTGCTGTCGCTGCCGACGTGCATCGCCAAGGGCGACGCCGTCTGCTCGCTGCGCTACGAAAAGAAAAAATAAGCCGGCTTCCGGCATCATTACAGGAAGTTGTATGCCCGACTATCTTTCGCATTCCCTCTTTGCCGACGCGCTGCTGTCGGCGGATTTTCCGCTGCGCGACGTCTGCGCGCGGCACGCTGCGCTCTTCCGGTTCGGCTCGCAGGGGCCCGATCTCTTTTACTACTGCGCGGTCATCCGCCCGCGCGGCGGATACGCGGCGCTCGCCGACGGCATCCACGACGCGGGCAGCGATCTCCCCGTCCTTGCCCTTTTGCGCGAAGCGCGGCGGGACGGGGCCTCCGACGCCGCGCTCGCCTATCTGCTGGGCTTCCTTGCGCATCTGCACCTCGACGGGGCCGCGCACCCCTTCATCTGTGAAAAGGCGAAGTCCATCGCCGCGCAGCGCGGCGTGAGCGAAGGCTGCGCGCACGTCCAGTTCGAAAGCACCATCGAAGCGCGCGAGCTGTTCGAGACGCGGGGCATCGCGCCGCAGCGCTTTCGCGTGCGGGCGGATCTGCCGCAGGACGCCGGGGAGCGCCGGCTCACGGCGTCGCTGTGCTGCGGGCTTTGCAGCGCGTGGGGCCTGCCCGCCCCGCGGGAGGACCGCCTCGCCGCGGACATCGCGCTGCTGCCGGCGCTGTTCGCCGTGCTGTTCGACAAATGCGGCGCCGCGCGCGCCGTGCTCGACGCGAAATACGCCCTCACCGGCCGCGACTTCGCCGCGCGCTGGCATATCAAGCGCCCCTTCCGGCCCGAGACGGCCGCGGACGTGCTGTCGGACGACGCGTACGCCCGTTACCGCGCGCTCGAGCAGGCGGGAAAAGAGAGCTGGCTCGCTGCGGCGCGCACGCTCGTCTGACGCGCTCTTGACGCGCAGGCGCGCCTGTGCTATAGTGAGGCCGCAACTGAATGATTACTGCGTCTTGGCAGTCGGTGGGGGCGGGATCGCTTTGCGCTCGGCAAAGCGGGAAAGCCCCATGCGCTTTATGCGCCCGGCTGTCATTTTTGTTGCCTCATCTTATCATCAGGAGGCATGTGTATTATGTCGGAATCCGGTGACCGTATGCTCGGCGGCGATCCGCGCCGCACGCTGCTCGCGTTCTGCCTGCCCATTTTCGCGGGCAATATGCTGCAGCAGCTTTACAGTATGGTCGACTCCGTCGTCGTCGGCAATTTTGTCAGCTCCGCGGCCCTCGCGGCCGTCGGCAACGCTTTCCCCGTGACCTACATGGTCATCTGCGTCTCGTTCGGCCTGTCGAACGGCGCGTCCATCCTCATCGGCCAGTACACCGGCTCCGGGCGCGCCCGCGATCTGCGCGCGCTCATCCGCACGTCCGTCGTCTACTCGGGGCTCGTGGCGGTCGTGCTCGCAGCCGTCTGTCTCGCCGCGTCGCGGCCCATCGTGGGCCTGCTCGACACGCCGCCCGAGGCCTTCGGGGATTCCCTGCTGTATATCCGCGTCTATTTCTTCGGGCTCGTGTTCACCTTCTGCTTCAACATGATCTCGGCCGTCTTCCGGGCGCTGGGCGATTCGCGCACGCCGCTGCTGTTCCTCGCGGTGTCGTCGCTGCTCAATATCGCGCTCGATCTCTACTTCGTGCTGGGCCTGCATCTCGCGGTCTTCGGCGTCGCGCTCGCCACGGTCATCGCGCAGGGCGCGGCCTTCGCGCTGCAGCTTCTGCTGCTGCGCAGGCGCATGGCGTCGCTCCCGCAGGGGGAGCCGGCGCCTTCCCGCCGGCTGCTCGACGCCGACGCGCTGCGGCAGCTGACGGGCCTCGCGCTGCCGACGACGGCCCAGGAGCTGCTCATCTCCCTCAACATCTTCGTGACGCAGCGGTTCGTCAACCACTTCGGCGCCGACGTCATGGCGGCGTTCACCGTCGTGGGCAAGATCGGCGACCTCGGCATGATGCCGATGATTAGCATGGGCATCGCGCTCACCGTCTTTTCCGCCCAGAACGTCGGCGCCGGCCGCACCGACCGGGCGGCGGCGGGCTTCCGCGCGGGCCTGCGGTTCAATCTCATCGTCGCCGCGCTGCTCGCGGCGGTGTCGCTGCTGTTCGGGCGTCCGCTCATGGAGCTCTTCCTCGGCGCCAACGGCTCCGCGGCCACCTATGCCGCCGGGCGCGTCTGCCTGCTTTTTACGATCGGAAACTTTTTCGCGATGGCCTTCGCCTTCGCGTCGGAGGGGCTCATCAAGGGCGCCGGCGACGTGCAGATCTATTTTTACATCGCCGTCTGCGCCGCCGCGATGAAGATCGTTTTCGCGCTGCTGCTGATGGAGCCCATGGGCAGCACCGGGGTGTGGCTCGCCATCCTGCTGAGCTGGTCGAGCGAGGCGGTCCTCGGCTTTGCGCGCTACCTTTCGGGCCGCTGGAAAAACAAGGCCCTGCGCTTCGGGGGCGACGGGGACGTCTCCCCCGCGCCCGCGGAAAAACAGAACTGACCCGCAGCGCCCGCCCTTCCGGCGGGCGCTTTTTTTGCGCGGCGGCCGCCCCGGGCGCGGGAAACTGCCGCTTTTCCGCCGCGCGGGGCGAAAAGCGCTCCGGAATGTTTACTTTTGCCCGATTTTATACTATCATGGGAAGTACCGGCAGCGGGCGCGTGTTCCACGTGGAACATCGGGGAGGCGATTCCCCGCCCGCGCGGAAGATGTTCCACGTGGAACATGAAGTGAGGGGAAAGTTTTGGGCAAGATAGTTGCGATCGCCAATCAGAAGGGCGGCGTCGGCAAAACGACGACGGCCGTCAATCTCGCCGCCGCGCTCGGCGCCGCGGGAAAATCGGTCCTGCTGATCGATTTTGACCCGCAGGGAAACGCCACGAGCGGCTACGGCATCAAAAAGAAAAACGTGAGCGGCTCGGTCTACGAGCTCATCATGGGCCGCATGAGCTTCGACGAGGTCGTCGTCAAAACGCTGTACGAGAACGTGTCGCTCATCCCGTCGAGCATCGACCTCGCGGGCGCCGAGCTCGAGCTCGTGTCGATGCAGCGCCGCGAATACAAGCTCCGCGACGCCATCGTCGCGAAAAAGCACACCTTCGACTACATCCTCATCGACTGCCCGCCGTCGCTCGGCCTGCTGACGCTCAACGGCCTCAACGCCTGCGACACCATCCTCATCCCCATCCAGTGCGAATACTACGCGCTCGAGGGCCTTTCCCAGCTCATGTCGACGGTGCGCCAGGTCAAGAAGCTCTACAACCCGAACATCGACATCGAGGGCGTGCTGCTGACGATGTACGACGCGCGCATCAATCTGACGGTCCAGGTCGTCGACGAGGTCAAGCGCTTCTTCCCGCAGAAGGTCTACAGCACGGCCATCCCGCGCAACGTGCGCGTGTCCGAGGCGCCGAGCTACGGCAAGCCCATCAAATTCTACGACGCGGGCTCAAAGGGCTCGCAGGCCTACGATCAGCTGGCGGCGGAATTCCTTTCGCGCAACCGGCACATGGGAGGCGCGGAATAATGGCGGCGAAAAAAGGCGGCCTCGGCACGGGGCTGGACGCGCTGTTCCTCGACAACTCGAACGACGAGGCCCTCGGCGGCGAGACGGCGAACGAGCTCAACATCAACGAAGTGGAGCCCGACCGCGGGCAGCCCCGGCAGGCGTTCGACGAGGACTCCCTCGCGGAGCTCGCCGAATCCATCCGCAGCCACGGCGTGCTGCAGCCCATCCTGGTGCGGCCGCTCGCAAACGGGCGCTACCAGATCGTGGCGGGCGAGCGCCGCTGGCGCGCGAGCCGGCTCGCGGGCAAACAGACCATCCCCGCCATCGTGCGCAACCTGTCCGATCTCGAGGCGATGACCATCGCGCTCGTCGAGAACCTGCAGCGGGAGGATCTCAATCCCGTCGACGAGGCGCAGGGATATAAAAAGCTCATGGAGGTCAGCGGCCTCACGCAGGAGCAGGCGGCGAAGCAGGTCGGGCGTTCCCGCCCGGCGGTGGCCAATTCCCTTCGCCTGCTGAGCCTGCCGGACGACGTGCTCGCGATGCTGCGGGACGGCGAGCTGACGGCGGGCCACGCGAAAGCGATCCTGTCCATCGCCGACCCCGCGCTGCGCAGCGCCGTCGCAAAGCAGGTCGCCGCGACCGGCATGACGGTGCGCGACGCGGAAAAGCTGTGCGCGAAGCCCGCGAAGCAGCAGAAGCTCCCGCTGCCAAAGGCGAGGGATTCCGCCGCGCAGGAGGTCGAGCTGGCGCTGCAAAACGCGCTGGGCGTCGAGGTTCGCTGCAAGTACAAGGACGGGCGCGGCACGCTGTCCGTCGATTTTTACTCAAAGGAACAGCTGTTCGATTTCGCGAACAGGCTGGGAAAATAAAAGATCCGGCAAGACCGGCGACCCCATCAAACTGAACGATAACAGAGGCGGAATATGATCGACATCAAACTCGTCCGGACGGATCCGGAGCTCGTAAAGGAAAACATCCGAAAGAAATTCCAGGACGGCAAGCTCGTCCTCGTCGACGAGGTCGTCGCGCTCGACAAGGAGTTCCGCGCCGCGCGCACGCGCTGCGACGAGCTGCGCAACGCCCGCAACGTCATCAGCAAGCAGATCGGCGCGCTCATGGGACAGGGCAAAAAGGCCGAGGCCGAACAGGCGAAGAAACAGGTCGCCGACGCGGCGAAGGAGCTCGCGGCGCTCGAAGCGCGCGAGGAGGAGCTGCAGTCCGAGATCAAAAAGCGCATGATGGCCATCCCGCAGATCATCGACCCCAGCGTCCCCATCGGCCGGGACGACAGCGAGAACGTCGAGATCGAGCGCTTCGGCGAGCCCGTCGTGCCCGATTTCGAGATCCCCTACCACATCGACATCATGGAGAGCCTCGACGGCGTCGATCTCGACGCCGCGCGCCGCACGAGCGGCAACGGCTTTTATTATCTGAAGGGCGACGTCGCGCGGCTGCATTCGTCCATTCTGTCCTATGCGCGCGACTTCATGATCGGGCGCGGCTTCACCTATTTCATCCCGCCGTTCATGATCCGCGGCGACGTCGTCAACGGCGTCATGAGCTTCACCGAGATGGAAAACATGATGTACAAGATCGAGGGCGAGGATCTGTACCTCATCGGCACGAGCGAGCACTCGATGATCGGCAAGTTCATCGACCAGATCCTCGACAAATCCGAGCTGCCGCAGACGCTCACGAGCTATTCCCCCTGCTTCCGCAAGGAGGTCGGCGCGCACGGCATCGAGGAGCGCGGCGTGTACCGCATCCATCAGTTTGAAAAGCAGGAGATGGTCGTCGTCTGCGAGCCGGAGGACAGCATGGACTGGTACAACCGGCTTTGGAAGAACACCGTCGACTTCTTCCGCACGCTCGACATCCCCGTGCGCACGCTCGAATGCTGCAGCGGCGACCTCGCCGACCTGAAGGTCAAGAGCTGCGACGTCGAGGCGTGGAGCCCCCGCCAGCAGAAATATTTCGAGGTGGGCAGCTGCTCCAACCTCGGCGACGCGCAGGCGCGGCGCCTGGGCATCCGCGTGCGCGACAAGGAAAAGGGCGAAAACTACTTCCCCCACACCCTCAACAACACCTGCGTCGCCCCGCCGCGCATGCTCATCGCTTTCTTCGAGAACAACCTGCAGGCCGACGGCACCATCCGCGTGCCCGCCGCGCTGCAGCCCTATCTCGGCGGCCAGACGCTGCTCGCCCCGAAAAAGTAACCGCCCGCAGACAACCGCCCCAAGGAGGTCTCCTTGAGCTTCACCTCACTGAGCTTTTATCTGTTCTTCGCCGCGGCGTGCGCGCTGTACTTCTGCGTGCCGGCGCGGCTGCGGCGCTATGCCCTGCTCGCGGCCGACGCGGCGTTCTACTGCTTCCTCGGCGCGCGCTTCGCGCTGACGCTGTGCGCGGTCATCCTTCTCAGCTGGCTGTGCGGCCTGTGGATCGGCGCGGCGCGGCAAAAAAAAGCGGCGCTCGCCGTTTCGCTGTGCGCCGTCTTTGCCGCCCTCGTCTGCCTTAAATACCTGCGCTTCGCCGCGGGCCTGTTCGGCGCCGGGGATCTGTTCGCCTCGCTCGCCGCGCCGCTCGGCCTCAGCTTTTACACGCTGACGTGCGCGGGCTATCTCATCGACGTCTACCGCGGCGACCGCGCGCCCGAGCGCGATTTCGTGCGCTACGCGCTGTTCGTCGGTCTGTTCCTGCAGATCCTGTCGGGCCCCATCCCCCGCAGCAAGGCGCTGCTGCCGCAGTTCGACGAGCCGAAATCCTTCGATTTCGGGCGCTTCCGCAGCGGCGCGCTGCGCGCCGGCTTCGGCCTGTTCGTCAAGCTCGTCGTCGCGGACAACCTCAACGCCGCCGTCAACAGCATCTACGCCGTCTACGCCGACGCCGACGGCCTGCGCCTCATCACCGCGACGGTCCTCTACGGCTTCGCGATCTACTGCGACTTCCGCGCCTATACCGACATCGTGCTCGGCTGCGGCGAGATCCTCGGCTTCACCCTGCCGGAGAACTTCCGGGCGCCGTACCTGTCGCGCAGCGTGCGCGAATTCTGGCGCCGCTGGCACATGTCGCTGTCGACGTGGTTCCGCGATTATCTCTATTTCCCGCTGGGCGGCTCCCGCTGCACGAAGGCCCGCGCGTGGTTCAACACCCTCGTCGTCTTCGCCGCGAGCGGCCTGTGGCACGGCGCCTCGCTCAACTTTCTCGTCTGGGGCCTTCTGCACGGCTGCTACCTCGTCTGCGGCGACATGACGGCCGGCCTGCGGGGTCGCGCGAGAAAAACTCTCCGTATTAAAGATAACGGTTTTTACGATAAGTTTATCCTGCCGCTCTTCGTTTTCCTGCTCGTCGACTTCGCCTGGATCTTTTTCCGCGCGCCCGGTCTCGGCGCGGCGGTGACCATCCTTCACCGCTTCCGCCTGCTGCCGGAGGCCGCGGTGCTGCGCTATCTGCTGTCGACGATGGGCATCACGGGCGCGCGCATGGCGGCGGCGCTCGCGGGCCTCGCGGTCGTCTTCGGCGTCGACGTGCTGACGCGCCGGGAGATCCCCGTGCGGGAGAAGTACTTTGCCCTGCCGGCCGCCGCGCGCTGGGCCGGCTATTACGCGATGGCGCTGACGGCGCTGTTCCTCGGTGCGTTCACCGGGTCGAGCTTCATTTATTACGGGTTCTGAGCCATGAAAAAACTGCTGATCACGATATTGTGCTTCCTGCCGCTGTTCGCGCTCGTCGTCGGCGTCAACGCGGTCGTCGATCCCGCGAACGTGCTGCGGGCCGACCGGACGGTCGACGCCATCATCGCGGCGATGGACGACGGACGCAACGCCGACGGCGTCACGGATTTTGCCGACCGGCTGCTGATGGCGCGGTATATCCCGCGCATGGACAGCGCGCCGGACACGGTGGTGCTCGGCTCGAGCCGCGGCGCGCAGATCGACACCGCGATCGTCGGCGGCAAGCTGTTCAACAGCTGCGTGTCGGGCGCGACGATCGAAGACGTCGCGGCGATCTACGAGATCTACCACCAGAACGGGCTGCACCCGAAGCGGTATATCCTCAGCGTCGACGTCTGGTTCTTCGACCGCAACAAGACCGACGAGCGCTGGCAGCTCTACACGGCCGAATACTACGACGCGTTTTACCGGGAATTCATCGACAGCGCCTACGACGGCGATTCCTCCGTGGCGAACACCTCGTATCTCGAGATCTTCCGCGCGGGATATTTCCAGGACTCCGTCAAGGCCATCGCGAGCGGAAGCTATGCGGCGGGGCGCATGGGCGTCGTCGCGACCGACAAGGGCTACACCGCGCGCGGCATGCTCAAGGCGGACGGCAGCTACGTCTATCCGAAGGCCTACACGGAGGCCGACGCCGAGACGGTGCGCACGCGCGTCGGCTTCGCCTACGACTCGGTCGTCGGCGCGCTCGAGACGAGCGGCGGCATGGATCCCGGCAAGACGGCGCTGTTCGAGGCCCTCGTGGGCGCCATGCAGGCCGACGGCGCCGACGTCGTGATCGTGCTGTCCCCCTATCACCCGCTGATGTACGAAAAGATCGAAGCCTCGCCGGAGGCGGCGGCGAACCTCGCGCAGATCGAGACGTATCTCGACGCCTTCTGCGCGCAGCGCGGACTGACCTGCATCGGCAGCTACAATCCCCACACCCTCGAATTTTCCGAGATCTCCTTCCTCGACGCGCTGCACCTCAACTACAGCTACACGGCAAAACTGCTGCGCGATTATTTCTGAGCGGATTATTGACAAGGTATAAACGTTCCTGTATAATATTTGATGCTCACTTCTTTTGAGGTGACATATGGCGGATTAGCTCAGCTGGCTAGAGCACTCGGTTCATACCCGGGGTGTCGCTGGTTCGAATCCTGCATCCGCTACCAATTGCCGGCTCATCGGGCCGGCCAAACGGCCCGGTGGTCAAGCGGTTAAGACACCGCCCTTTCACGGCGGTATCACGAGTTCGATTCTCGTCCGGGTCACCAGAAAAAGTCTCCGCGTCTTTCGGCGCGGAGACTTTTTTTGCGCTCCGGCGGGTCAGTCCGCCGCGCGCTGCGCGCCCGCGAAATACTTCGCGAGACCGCGGCCGAGCAGCTCGGCGGTGTACTGCGCTTCGGCGAGCGTGTTGGCCTCGGAGCCGATCTCGATGAGCAGCGAGCCGGTCGTCAGATCCTGATTGTAAAACCGGTAGGCGAGATACAGCGGCCGCGTGAGCCCGGGGCACAGCGTCTCGAACGTATCCTGCAGGCGGACGGCGAACCTGAGGTTCTCCCGGAACTCCGGCATGTTCATCGTGCCGTCGTCGGCGCCGCTGATGATCATGATCTGCGCCGCCTTGCGGCCGTCGACGACGACGGTCGGCTTGACGCGCGTGCCGTCCTCGCGCTGCATGCCGTCGCGGTGGATGTCGAGCACGACCTTGATGCCGGGATATTTTTCAAGATAGGCGCGCACGGTCTCGCGGCTGCGCGAGTAGGAATTGTCATAGGCGGGATAATCGTGGTATTCCGTCGCCTGGACGGCGCACACCCCGTTGGCGTTGAGGGTGTCGCACAGCACCTTCCCGACCGCGAGGATGTTTTTTTCGGGGTCCGTCGAGCGCGTGGGATATTCGGTGTCGTAAAAGCCGGCGTCGAACCGGTCGTAGCTCTCCGTCGTGTGCGTGTGCATGATGAGAACCTGGGGCGACGCGCTGTTCATCTCGACGCGAAAGCCGACGGCGCCGCCCGCGGCGCTGCGCATGTCGTCGTTCGTGTAATCCGTGGCGTTGCGCACACATCCCGCGCCGTAGGTGAAATAGTTTTCCGCGGTCGACGACGACGCGAACTGCAGCTCCTCGATGGGCATGCGGCGCTCCTGCGGGATCGCGGATTCGGCGTCGGACACATCGGGCGCCGGCGCGTCGCCGGCCGGCGGATCCGCGGCCGTGAACTGCGGCGCGGCGTCGTCCGCCTCCCCGCCGGGAGCCGCCTCGCTCTGCTGCGCCGGCGCCTGCCCGAGCGCGCGCTGCAGACAGCTCGCCGCCGCGGGGAGCGCCGCCTGCGGCAGCAGCAGCGCGGACGAGGCGGCGGCGAGCGCGCCCGCCGAGCGCGCGGCCGCCGCCGCGACACATATGAGCAGCAGCGCGGGCCGCGCGCGGGAGATGCCGTTGCCTTGTTTTTTCACACAGCGCGCCGCCCTTCCGTTTTTATATTACAATATGCGGCGCGGGACAGGCGTATGCCGCCCAGACAGAAAAGAACAGGACGCCCAAAAGGCGTCCTGTTCTTTGCCCCAAAAAAATCAGTGGATCGGCGCGCCGTTTCCGACGGCCGTCTTGGCGTTTTCGGTCTTTCCGTCCGTCTTTCCGGACGGCTTCTCGGGCGGCTTTTTGCCGTCGGGCGGGGGCGGGCGATGTCCGTCGCCGCCGGGGCCGCCGGGTCCCGGTCCCTGCTTCATGTGGGACTGGAACTCCGTCCACTCCGCAAGCGTGAAGCCGCTGACCTTCTTCGACGCGATCGCGTAGGATTCCGCGTCGGTCTTGCAGGCCATGATCTGCTTGCGCAGCGATTCGTCGTCGCGCATGAGATCCATGAATTTTCTTATGTTCTCGTTCATTTTCGGGGGCTCTTTTTTGTCGTTCATCGGTTGTCCTCCCAATTTATGATCGCGGTATCTCGCCGTTTCTGTCTTTTATGATACGCCCGGTTTCTTAAACCAAACTTTAATTTTAGAAGTTTTTGGAAAACAGGCGCACGGCGTCCGCGGCTCAGCGCTGGTCCGGCTGGGGACGGAAGACGATGTGCTTCTCGTCCATCTCCTCGATGACGGCGAGCGAATGCAGGTCGATGCCGCGCGAGCGCAGCAGCTTTCCGCCCTCCTGGAAGCCCTTCTCGATGGCGATGCCGCAGCCGACGGCTTTCGCGCCCGCCTGCTTGATGATATCGAGCAGGCCGAGGACTGCCTGTCCGCGCGCGAGGAAGTCGTCAATGATGAGGATCTTGTCGCCGGGCAGCACAAAGCTCTTCGACACGATGATCTCATAGGTGTTGCCCGTGGTATAGGAGAGCACCTTCGCGCGGTAAACGTCGTCGGCGATGTTTTTGGTGCGGATCTTTTTCGCAAAGACGAGCGGCAGGTTCATGCGGCTCGCGACGGCGGCCGCAAGCGCGATGCCCGAGGCCTCGATGGTCATGATCTTGTTGGCGCCGCTGTCGATGAACAGGCGCACGAATTCGTCCGCCATCGCGCCGTTGATGACCGGGTCGATCTGGTGGTTGAGGAAGCTGTCCACCTTGAGGATGTTGCCCTCTTTTACGACGCCGTCGCGCAGGATTCTTTCTTCGAGAAGTTTCATAACAATTCCTTCTATAAAAAATTTTTTAGGATCAGACGCGAAAAACAAGAGCGCCGGGGACCGCATCGCCTTTCCGGGTCCGGCGCGGGTAAAGCGCCGACCGCACCGACGAAAATCCGCGGCAGGCGAAAAATCTCAAGCGCAGCGCGGGAAGAAAAATCCCGTCAGAGAACAGGAGGAAGCCGAACGGCACAAATCCCCCGGAATCCGAGCCCCCTCCCGCCCCGTTTCCCGAAGCAAAGGGGAGAACCGATTAAAGAAGAATAAAACCAAAGAAAACAAGAACCAGAAGCGCTGCGTTCTGTAATCTCCCCGGCGGAAAAGCGCCCGTCGTTCTGTTCCCTAAAGCAAAGGGGAAAACCGATTAAAGAAAAGTAAAACCGGAGAAAACAAAAATCCGAGGCGCTGCGTTTTATAATCTTCCCAACAGCCAAAGCGCCCGTCGTTCTGCTTCCCGAAGCGAAGGGAAAATTGCAGCAAAGAAGAGCAAAACCAGCGCAAACGGTCACAGTTTACGGAGGCGTTTGCGCGGCGGGGTTTTCAGGGTGTGGTCACACCCTGAACCGCCGAGGGGTGTGGGGGCCATCGGAAGCCCCCACGCTTTTGGTACTTTTCTCGCAGAAAAGTAC
>JAYFNU010000006.1:0-168014 GCA_034933305.1 Oscillospiraceae bacterium
GCGGCGCCCCGCGGCCGATGTGCAGAACACGCTGCTGCGGCGCGCCGCGGCGGATGCGCCTGCGCCGGATGCGGCGGATGCCGCCCGGACGCCGGACGACGCGGACGCCGCGGCAGCGAAGACCGCCGCCCGGAAGCCCGCTTCCGGGACGGGCGCGAAGAGCGGCGCCGCAAAGAGCGGAAAGAAGAAGAAAAAGAAGAAAAAGAAGTTCGGCGCGGGAGCCATCGCGCTGCTCGTGCTGCTCGCGCTCGCCATCGCCGGCATCGGCACGGCCATCTGGGTCGTGTCGGAGATCGGCGGCGACCGCAACGCGTCCTTCGCGCGGGAGTTCACCATCGAGGTGCCCGACGGCGCCTCGACGACCGACATCGCGAAGCTTCTCAAACAAAACGGACTGATCAGCTCGGTCAACGTTTTCAAGCTCTATTGCCGGCTCAAAAACGCCGACGGCACCTTCCAGCTCGGCGAGCACACCTTCAACGCGCGCATGGGCTACAGCGAGATCGTGAACTCGCTGCAGACGATGGTCGTCGAGCCCGTCAAGACCTATACGCTCACGATCCCCGACGGAAAGACGGCGCTGTGGATCGCCATGCGCGTCGAGTCGGCGACGGACGGCGCGGTCTCGGTGGACGACTTCATCAAGGCCTGCAACGAGGACACCTTCGACGTCAGCTTTTTCGACCAGATCAGCAGCGATCCCAATAAGTTCATCAAGCTCGACGGCTTCCTGTGGCCGGATACGTATGAGTTCGCCGTCAATTTCACGGCCCACGACATCATCCAGATCCTGCTCGAGCATTTCGAGACGAATGTCCTGACGCCGGACCGCCTCGCCAAGATCAACGCGAGCGGCCATTCGCTCGAGGACATCATCAAGCTCGCGTCCATCGTCCAGAAGGAGTCCTCCAACGACGAGCCCAAGAGCTTCGCGATGGTCGCGGGCGTGTTCTGGAACCGCCTCAACAACTGGACGCCCGCCTACCTCGAATCCGACACCTCGCGCGACTGGGTCAAGGGCGGCCTCGGCGACAACGCCTTCTACAACGAAAAGGGCTACATCCCCGGCGTCCTCGCGTTCTACTACGAGGGGTACTACAACATTCCGCAGAACATCCTCGACGCCTATGACACCTACACGCACGAGGGCCTGCTCGCCGGCGCCATCTGCAACCCCGGCATCAACGCCATCGACGGCACCATCGAGCCGGTCCAGCACGACTACTACTTCTTCTTCACCGGCAAGACGACCGAACAGGGCGGCCAGCCCTACGGCGGCGAGGGCAGCTTCTATTACTTCAAGACCTATGCGGAACACGCCTCGGCGTGGAACGTCTACGGTGTCGACTGATGACGACGTTCGAACGCATCTACGACGTCGTGCGGCGCATCCCCCGGGGGCGCGTCACGACGTACGGGACGGTCGCGCTGCTCGCCGGGAATCCCCGCTGGTCGCGCATCGTGGGCTGCGCGCTGCATGTCAATCCCGACCCGGCCCGCATCCCGTGCTTCCGCGTCGTCAACCGCTTCGGCGCCTGCTCCGGGTCCTTCGCCTTCGGCGGCGCGGACGCGCAGCGGCGGCTGCTCGAGGAGGACGGCGTGACGTTTCTGCCCGACGGGCGCGTCGATATGGCGCGCTGCGCATGGAAAACCGAATAGCGGCAGCGGCCGCCTGCACACGCAGGCGGCCGCTGTTTTTGTCCCGGAAAACGGGCTGGAAATGCGGGCGGCGCTTTTTGCCGGAAGGGCGTCAGGCCGCTGCCTGCAGCGTTTCGAGCTCCTCGAGCGCCTCCGCGTAGGTGTCGGCGGAGCAGAGGAACCGGCCGAAGGCGTCGACCACCTCGAAATGTTCGTGCACGCGCCGGATCGTTCCTTTCATCAGGCTCCCTCCTTTCCTGTTCTGTATGCATTGTACGGCAGCGGGTGTACAAAGATACGGACAGTGACCGGGGGGGGAGCGCCGCATTGCGCCGGCGGCGCGCATGTGGTATGCTGACGGAAGGAAAGCGAGGGAAAGAACGATGGAAACAGCCGCGCTCATCATCGTGCTGCTGTCGGCGCTGTGCGTGCCGGCGTGGATCGTGCTGCGCGTGCGGGAGTCCGCGCGCCGGCGGGACGAGCTGCAGGCGGCGCAGAAGCCGTCGCCGCGGGAGCCGCACGAAGGGGAATAGAAAGCAGGGCGGCCCGCGCGGCCGCCGTCCCCGCAGGGGGGAAAGGCCGCCGCCTTTTCCGGAAGAGCGGCGGGAATGCTGCGCACAAAAAGCAAAAACGCCCGCCGCGGAGCATGGCTCCGGGCGGGCGTTTCATTTTTTCAGCGGGACGCGCCCCGCCGCTCAGCGGACGGGCAGGGCGCCCGCGGGCCGGCAGAGGATGGAGCGCCGGTAGCGCAGCGCCAGCAGCAGGCTGCACATCACCCATCCCACGGGGTAGGCGATGGCGACCGACCAGAAGCCGCAGCCGAGCAGGTGCGTCACGTACAGATAGAGCTGGCGGAAGGCGACGAAGGACAGCAGCATGAGCACCATCGGCCCCTTGGCGTCGCCGACGCCGCGCAGCGCGCCGCCGTAAATATTGAAGAAGCAGAGCGTCACGTAGAACGGGGCCGTGAAATGGATGAACCGGACGCCGTACTCGATCACGTCCGCTTCGCCGGTGAACAGCATGACGAGCGGCTTCGCGAAGATCATCAGCAGGATGCTGAGCGCCGCCGTGATGACGAGCGCGAGCAGCGTCGACTGGCGCACGCCCTCGCGGGCGCGGTCGTACTGCCCGCGGCCGTAGTTCTGCCCGACGAAGGTGGTCGACGCGAGGCCGATGCTCTGCATGGGGATGACGATGAAGATGTCGAGCTTGTTGTAGCTCGAATAGCCGGCCATGCACGCCGAACCGAAGGCGTTGATATACGACTGGACGAAGACGTTCGAAAAAGCGGTGATGGCCTGCTGTGCGCCCGAGGGCAGGCCGATGTCCATGATGCGCGTGAACATGGCGCGCGTCATGCGCAGCCGGCGCCAGCGGATGCCGTACGGGGCGTCGGTGCGCGACAGCGACAGCAGCACGAGCCCGGCCGACAGGAACTGCGACAGGATCGTCGCGTAGGCGACGCCCGCGATGCCGAGCCCGTAGCGGATGACGAACAGGAGATCGAAAATGACGTTGATGACGGCCGAGAAGATCAGAAAATACAGCGGCCGGCGGGAATCCCCCACCGCGCGCAGAATGCCGGAGCCCATGTTGTACAGCAGCAGCCCCGAGACGCCGGCGAAGTAGATCGTGAGATATTCCCGCGCCTGCGGGAGCACGTCCTCGGGCGTCGCCATGAGGCGCAGCATGGGCGTGACCATGAAGACGCCCAGCCCCGTCGCGACGACGCACATCAGGAAGCAGACGATCATCGTCGTGCCCACGGCGTCGCGCAGCCCCTCGTAGTCGTGCGCGCCGTAGCACTGAGAGATGACGACGCTCGCGCCGGTCGCGAGGCCCGCGCAGAAGCCGACGAGGATAAAGATGATGCTGCCCGTGCTGCCGACGGCCGCGAGCGCGGTCTTGCCGACAAAGCGGCCGACGACGATGGTGTCGACGGTGTTGTACATCTGCTGGAACAGCAGCCCGATCGCCATGGGGATGGCGAACTCGAGAAGCTGCTTCCAGACGACGCCCTCGGTCATGTCCGAGTCGCCGCGCGTTTTCAGTCTGGACGTAAGCGATGACCTCCGCATTCAAAATCGCACAATAGATAGTATAGTAACACAACGCGCCGGAAAAAGAAACCCGCCTGTGCGGCGGGCATCGCTATTTTTTCGGGTCCGGGTCGCTGTCGAGCGTGCCGAAATACGCGTAGAAGGGCGCGAGGAAGCGGAAGCCGTCGAGGATGCGCTCTGCGAGCGCGGGGGAGGCGATGGCGGGGGACAGCTTTTCCTCATGCACGATCGAAAAATTGCGCAGGTTGTACCACCCGGCCAGCGCCCCGCCGGGATCTCCCTTCGGCTTTTTGTAGGACTCGCCCTCGAGGGAGAATTCCGACTGCCCCTCGAGCGCGCGCTGGAGCTTCGCGAGCGGCCGCGGGTCGGCGTCGATGCGCGCGCGGTGCTTCGCCATCGTCTGCGGGCGCGCCATGTAGTAGCCGAGCCCGTACGTCCAGACGTCCGGCCCGAGCTCGAACCAGAACGCGGGCTTGTCCGTCCACTCGTCGTCCGGGCGCTGCAGCGTGAACCAAAGATGATCCTTGTAGGGCCCGTTGCCGAACAGGCGCCGCGCGTCGCGGTAGATGCGCGCCACGTGCAGGATGAGGTCGAAGCCGGGATACTCCTTCGAAAAAGCGGCGTGGACCTGCCGCCCGAGCTCGTTCATGGGCGCGGCGAGATACTGCCGGTATTCCTGCTTGTGCGCCTCGAACCACGGCTTGTTGTTGTTGAGGCGGATGCCCCAGATGAAATCGACCGTCTGTTCGGAAAATCCTTCGAACATGCTGCTCCCCGCTTTCTCCGCCGGCGGCGCCGCACACAGTGCCGCGGCGCCGCGCCTGAGGCAGATTATACCGCCGCGGGGCCGGCCCGTCAAGTTTGCCGGGACGGGTCGTCAAACGCCGCGCGGAGCTTCGCGAGGGCCTTTGATTCGAGCCGCGAGACATAGGAGCGCGAGATGCCCAGGCGTTTCGCGACAGCCTGCTGCGTCAGCGGCGGCTGCCCGCTGAGCCCGTAGCGCAGCTCGGTGATGCGCCGCTCGCGGGGCGTCAGGACGCGCTGCACGAGCCCGACCGCGCGCGCCGCGTCGCAGCTGTGCTCGAGCGCGTCGCCGATCTCCCCTTCGGCGGCGACGACGTCGAGGATCGACAGGGTGTTGCCGTCGGCGTCGGTGTCGAGCGGGTCGCTGATGGACACGGTGTTCTGCGCCTTTTTGCTCTGCCGGAACTGCATGAGGATCTCGTTTTCGATGCAGCGGCTCGCGTAGGTCGAGAAACGGGTGCCGCGGCCGTCGCGGTAGGTGCCGACCGCCTTGATGAGGCCGATGGTGCCGACCGAGACGAGATCGTCCTGCTCGCCCGGGCCGGCGTAGTACTTCTTGACGATGTGGACGACGAGCCGCATATTGCGCCGGATGAGCTCGTCGCGCGCCGCCGGATCGCCCGCGCGCATGCGCCGGAAACAGTCGGCCTCCTCGCCGGGCGACAGGGGGCGGGGAAAGGTGCCGCTGGAAAAATACAGGGCGAAAAACAGGGAAAAATCAGACAGCAGCGCGAGCAATTGGGAGAACATGGCGCGACCTCAGCTTTCATTTTGCGGCGCCGCAGAAAAAACGCATAAAATCCGGCGGCTGCCCCATACTAAATGTGATTTCATCACATACTTGAACCCGCGGGTATGGATATACTATGTAGGCGGAAGAATCCGCAAACAAAAACGGAGGCAAAAATGATGAAAAAGATACTTGCGATTCTGCTTGTTCTCTGCCTCGCGCTCGGCGTCGCCGCGTGCGGCACGAAGGACAGCGGGAATACAGACCAGCCGGCTGCGCAGCCGGAGACCACGTCCGCGCTGAAGCTCGGCATGGCCATCGACACCGCGGTGAGCGGCGAAAACGCGACGAAGGATGCGGACGGCAGCGCCGAAGCCGATTCCACTGTTGCGGTCGTCCTGCTCGACGCCGAAGGCAAGATCGTCAACTGCGTGATCGACATTGCGCAGACCAAGATGGCGTTCACAGCGGCCGGCGCCGTGCTCGAGAAGGACGCCGTCCCGATGACGAAGCTCGAGGCTGGCGACAACTACGGCATGAAGGTAGCTTCCCCCATCGGCAAGGAATGGTATGAGCAGTCGAAGGGCTTCTCCGATTACTGCATCGGCAAGACCGCGGACGAAGTCGCCGGCATCGCGATGAGCGATCAGGGCGTCGCCACGGATGAAACGCTGCTCGCGACCACGACCATCCACATCGGCGGCTTTATCAACGCCGTTGTCGAGGCGTGCAAGAACGCCAAGGAACTCGGCAGCGCGGCGGGCGACAAGCTCGGCCTCGCGGTCAGCACCAGCCTTTCCGACTCCACCGATGCGACGGCGGACAAGGACGGCATGTGCTATGTCTACAGCACCTACTGCGCGGTCACGACCGATGCTTCCGGCAAGGTCACCGCGGCCATCCTCGACGCTTCCCAGAGCAAGATCAACATCGACACGATGGGCGCCATCACGAGCGACCTGAGCGCGCCGGTGAAGTCCAAGAACGTCCTCATGGACGAGTACGGCATGAAGAGCGCCTCCTCCATCGGCAAAGAGTGGTATGAGCAGGCGGCCGGCTTCTGCGAGTATATCAAGGGCATGACGGCGGCGGACATCGGCGGCATCGCGATGAGCGACAAGGGCGTTGCCACGGACGAAAAGCTGCTCGCGACGACGACCGTTCACATCGGCGGCTTCATGGCTGTCGCGGCGAAGGCTGTCGGCAACGCGAAATAGTTTGCGAAACGGCTGAAATGCGATATACTAAAGGATATGCGGGGCGCAGCTTCGCATATCCTTTGGTTTTTATTACGGGGATTTTTATGACGAAGAGACTTCTATCGCTGCTCGCGGCCGCGGTGCTCGCGCTCACGCTGTTTGCGGGCTGCGCCAAAAAGACGCCCACGCGCTACAAGGCGACGTTCCTCACGCTGTTCGACACCGTCACCGTGGTGACGGGCTTTGAGACGGATGCCGAGACCTTCGACGCCACGGCGCAGCATATCCACGACGAACTGCTCGTCTACCACGAGCTGTACGACATCTACAACGACTACGAGGGCGTCGTCAACATCAAAACCATCAACGACAACGCCGGCGTCGCGCCCGTCAAGGTCGACGAGAAGATCATCGACATGCTGACGCTCGCGGTCGACATGTGCGCGCGCACCGGCGGCAAGGTCAACGTCGCGATGGGCAGCGTGCTTTCGCTGTGGCATGACGCGCGCGAATACGGCATCAACAACCCCGAGGACGCCTATCTGCCCTCGGACGAGGATCTCGCGGCCGCCGCGCAGCACACCGACATCAACGACGTCATCATCGACCGCGAAGCCGGCACCGTCTATCTCGCCGATCCCGACATGCGGCTCGACGTCGGCGCCGTCGGCAAGGGCTACGCCGTCGAGCAGGTCTGCGAGACGCTCGAGAGCGAGGGGGTCACCTCGTATGTGCTGAGCGTCGGCGGCAACGTGCGCGCCATCGGCCCGAAGGCCGACGGCACCGACTGGACCGTCGGCATCGAGAACCCGTGGTCGACGAGCGACACCGACACCTATCTGCTGACCGTCGGCATCCGGGACATGTCCGTCGTCACGAGCGGCTCCTACCAGCGCTATTACACGGTCAACGGCGTGCAGTATCACCACATCATCGACCCGCAGACGCTCTATCCGAAGAACGAGTACGTCTCGGTCACGGTGCTCGCGCACGACTCCGGTCTTGCCGACGCGCTGTCGACCGCGCTGTTCAACAGCGAATACGAGGACGGCCTCGCGCTCGTGCGCAGTCTCGACGGCGTCGAGGCGATGTGGGTCTACGCCGACGGGACGCGGAGCTATTCCGACGGCTTCCGGAATTACATCCTCGAAGAGGACTGATATGAAAAAGTTTTTCAAAAGGACGGACGTCCTCATCATCGGGGGCGTGCTCGCGGCGGCGCTCATCTGGCTGCTCGTCGCGTCGCTGACCGCGAAGACGGGGGAGTACGTCGTCGTCACGGTGGCGGACAAGCCCTATGCGGAGCTGCCGCTCGACAAGGACGCGCAGCTGCGCATCGAGACGGACGAGGGCTACAATCTGCTCGTCATCCGGGACGGGCAGGCGTGGGTCGAGTCGGCCGACTGCTACAACCAGGTGTGCGTGCACACGGGCAAGGTGTCGAAGGAGCTCGACAGCATCATCTGCCTGCCGCACAGGGTCGTCATCACCATCGAGCGAAAGGGGAACTGAACATGGCGTACGGTTTTTCGGCGCTGCTCGCGCGCATGAGCTATATCAACCGCTGGGGCCTCATGCGCGGCGGGCGTTACGAGACGCTGTCCGAGCATTCGCTGAGCGTCGCGTCGACGGCGCACCTGCTCGCGTGCATCGCGAACGCCGAATACGGCGCCGGCGTGCGCCCCGAGAAGGTCGCCTGCTGCGCGATGTACCATGACGCCAGCGAGATCCTGACCGGCGATCTGCCGACGCCCGTCAAGTACAAGAACGAGAGCATCCGCGCCGAGTACAAGCGCATCGAGCGCGAGGCCGAGCAGACCATCGCCGCCATGCTGCCGCCGTCCGTGCGCGGCGAGCTCGGGTCGTATGTGACGGGCGAGGCGCTGACGCAGCGCGAAAGGCGCATCATCAAGAGCGCCGACAAGCTGTCGGCGCTCGTCAAGTGCATCGAGGAGGAGAACGGCGGCAACAAGGAGTTCGAGAGCGCGAAGCGCAGCACCCTTGCGTGGCTCGCCGACGATCCGCTGCCCGAGACGCGCTATTTCATCGAACACTGCGTCCCCGCGTACAGCCTCACGCTCGACGAGCTGCTCGCGTCGGCGGAAAAATAAAAAAAGGGCGGCCCGCCATCGCGCGGGCCGCCCTTTTGCTTTCAGCCGTGCAGGCCGTCTTCCTGCCGCTGCATGTTCTCCACGACGACGTCGTGAATGTCGCCGAGCGAGGCGCAGTACTCGAGCACCTTCCACGGCTCGTTGGTGTGAAAGTGGATCTTGATGAGATCCTCGTCGCCGACAGCCAGCAGGCAGTCGCCCGCGAAATGCTGCGCGATGTAATCGTGGATGTCGTCCTCACTGAGCTTTTCTCCCTCGATGAGGAGCTGTGTGTCGAATTTGTATTCCAGCATACCGTTATCTCCCTGTCCTGATATTTTTATCGCATCGGGTCCCCGTTTTCGGCGAGGACGAGACTGATGAACCGATCGAGATCCTCCATCGAGGCGATGGCGTTCGCCTGCGCGCGCAGCCGGGCCGCGCCGGGAAAGCCCTTCGTGTACCACGCGGCGTGCTTGCGCGCCTCGCAGAAGGCGGCGTATTCCCCCTTTTCGGCGACCATGCCCTGCACCTGCCGCCGCAGAGCGCTCATGCGCTCCCGCGCCGTGGGCGGCGCGGGGGCGGCGCAGCCGCCCGCGGCGGCGAGCGCCCGGAAGATGAAGGGATTGCCGAGCGCGCCGCGCCCCACGAGCACGGCGTCGCAGCCGGTGTATTCGAACATGCGGCGCGCGTCGTCGGGGGTGCAGACGTCGCCGTTGCCGGCGACCGGGATGCGCACGGCCTGCCGCACCGCGCGGATGGCGTCGAGATCGACCGGCGGGCGGTACATGCGCTCGCGCGTGCGCCCGTGGACGGCGAGGGCCGCCGCGCCCGCCTGTTCCATGCGCCGCGCAAAATCGGCGGCGGTGTTTTCCGCCCAGCCCGTGCGCATTTTGACCGTCACGGGCAGCGACACGGCCGCATCGACGGCCGCGACGACGGCGGCGGCGAGCGCCGGCGTTTTCATGAGCGCGCTGCCGGCGCCCGGCCCGGTGATCTTCGGCGCGGGGCAGCCCATGTTGATGTCGATGAAGTCGGGGCGGAAGTTCTCCTCGACGAAGCGGGCGGCCTCGGCCATGACGGCGGGCTCGCTGCCGAACAGCTGCAGCCCGATGGGCCGTTCCGCTTCCGTGAAGCGCAGCAGCAGCGGCGTCTTTTTGTCGCCGAGGCACAGCGCCTTGGCGCTGACCATCTCGCCGACGCACAGCGCGGCGCCGCATTCCCGGCACAGCGCGCGGAACGGCGAGTCGGTCACGCCCGCCATGGGGGCGAGGCCGATGGCGCGGGGCTGTAAAATATGTGCGAAATCCTTGCTCAATGACGTTTCCTCTGTGTCCGTCGCCGGCGCGCGCCGGTGTGCAAATACTATACCATATCGCGGGGCAAATGTGGTATACTAACTTACGACTGAAAAGAGGAGGCCGGCTATGAAACTGCTTTGCATCGACGGCAACAGCATACTCAACCGCGCGTTTTATGCCATCAAGCTGCTGACGACGAAGGACGGGCGCTACACCAACGCCGTGCAGGGCTTTTTGTCGATCTTTCTCAAGCTGCGCGAGCAGTACGCGCCGGACGCCGTCGCGGTCGCCTTCGACGAGCGCGGCAAGACCTTCCGCCACGAGCAGTATGCGCAGTACAAGGCGACGCGCAAGGGCATGCCGCCCGAGCTCGCCGAGCAGCTCGACGTCGTCAAGGCGCTGCTGACCGATCTCGGCTACACGTGGGTCAGCTGCAGGGGCTACGAGGCCGACGACATCCTCGGCGCGTTCGCCGCGCGCTGCGCGAAGGACGGCGACCCCTGCCTCATCGCGACGGGCGACCGCGACAGCCTGCAGCTCATCAGCGACACGGCGACCGTGCTGCTGACGACGACGAAGTTCGGCCGGGGCGAGACGACCGAGATGACGCCCGAGGCGATGATGCAGACCTACGGCATCGCCCCGAAGCAGCTCATCGACGTGAAGGCGCTCATGGGCGACAGCTCCGACAACATCCCCGGCGTCGCGGGCGTCGGCGAAAAGACCGCCTTCGACCTCATCCAAAAATTCGGCTCGCTCGACGGGGTCTATCAGAATCTCGACAGCGACGCGATAAAGCCCGGCGTGCGGGAGAAGCTCCTCCAGGACCGGGACGCCGCCTACATGAGCCGCACGCTCGCGACCATCGTGACGGACGTTCCCGTCGAGACGGACCCCGCGGCCTATGTGAAAAAAGAGGGAGATCCGGCCGCGGCGGCGGCGCTGCTCGCCGGCCTCGAGATGCACACGATGCTCGCGCGCCTGGGCCTCGACGCCGCGCCCGCCCTCGCGCGGAAAGCCGCGGCGGCGGCCGTCCCCGAGACGGCGGCCGAGCCGCTGACGGACGGCGCGCTCGCCGGGCTGAAGACGCTGTATGTGTACGCCGACGAGCGCGGCTTTTTTGCCGCGGCCGGCGGCAGAGCCTTCCGGCTCGACAAGGCGTCGCTCGAAGCGGCGCTGCGCGCCGATGCGGAAAAGCGCTGCTACGACGCCAAGGCGCTGTGGCATTTTGCGCTCGAGCGCGGCTTTGAGATCCGGAACCTGACGTTCGATCTCAAGCTCGCCGCGTATCTGCTCAACCCGTCGGCGTCGACGTATGCGCTCGACGTGCTCGAAAAGGAATACGCCGCGGCGCCGCGCTTTGTGAGCGAGGTGCCGTCGCTGGGCGCGCTCGAGGATCTGTGCGAAAAGCTCGCGCGGATGCTGGAGCAGCAGGACATGCGGGCGCTGCACGACGACATCGAGCTGCCGCTCGCGCGCGTGCTCGCCGAGATGGAGCAGGCCGGCTTTGCGGTCGACCGCGCGGGCATCGAGGCGTTCGGCGGCGAGCTGTCGGCGCTCGTCGAAAAGAAGCAGGAGGAAGTCTTCGAGCTCGCAGGGCGCCGCTTCAATCTGAATTCGCCCAAGCAGCTCGGCGAGGTGCTCTTCGGCACGCTCGGTCTGCCCGCGGGAAAGATGAACAAGAGCGGTTATTCGACGAACGCGGAGACGCTCGAAAAGCTGCGCGGCGACTATCCCGTCGTCGACAGGATCCTCGAATACCGCACGTACCAGAAACTCAACTCGACCTATGTCGCGGGCCTGCTCGCCGCCGTCGACGCGAACGGCCGCATCCACACGGAGTTCAAACAGACCGAGACGCGCACCGGGCGCATCAGCTCGCGCGAGCCGAACCTGCAGAACATCCCCGTGCGCACCGAGCTCGGCGGGCGCTTCCGCAGGTATTTCGTGGCGGCCCCGGGCAACGTGCTGTGCGACGCCGACTATTCGCAGATCGAGCTGCGCGTGCTCGCGAGCATCAGCGACGACAAGCGCATGAACGAGGCGTTCGCGAGCGGGCGCGACATCCACACCGAGACGGCCTGCGAGATCTTCAAGCTGCCGCGCAGCATGATCACGCCGGAGCTGCGCCGCCGCGCGAAGGCGGTCAATTTCGGCATCGTCTACGGCATCGGCGCGTTTTCGCTGTCGAAGGACACGGGCGTTTCCCTGCGCGAGGCGTCGAGCTATATCGAAAACTATCTCGCGCCCTATTCCGGCGTCGCGGCCGACCTCAAACGGACGGGCGAACAGGCGCAGAAGGACGGCTTCGTGACGACGCTGTACAAGCGCCGCCGCATGCTGCCGGAGCTCGCGAGCTCCAATAAGAACCTGCAGGCGCTCGGGCGCCGCCTCGCCATGAACACCCCCATCCAGGGGACGGCCGCGGACATCATCAAGCTCGCGATGATCCGCGTGAGCGAGCGCCTGCGCGGAGAGAAGCTCGACGCGCGGCTGGTCCTGCAGGTCCACGACGAGCTGATCGTCGAGAGCGCCGAAAAGGACGCGGCGCGCGCGTCCGCCGTGCTCAAGGAGGAGATGGAGAAGGCGGCGAAGCTGGCCACGCCGCTCGCCGTCGACGTCGGCACGGGAAAAACATGGTACGAGGCGAAGCTGTAAATGATAGAACACCGATCGAAAAGGCGCTCCGGCTCGCGGTGCCCGCCCCGGCGCGGACGCCGGAAAACGGCCATGGGGGGCCGGCTATGAACTGTACGGTGCGACCGGCGCTGGCGGAGGACATCCCGGCGCTCGCCGCCATCGACCGGCTGTGCGAGAGCGCGCCGTGGACCGAGGAGCAGCTCCGCGCGGAGCTGACGCTCGGCCATGCGCGGCTTTTCGCAGCCGTCTGCGGCGGCGCCTTGTGCGGCTTTATCGACATGCACATCGCGGCGGACGACGCGCACATCAACGAGCTGGGCGTGGAGCCCGGCGCGCGCCGCCGCGGCATCGGCGGGGCGCTCGTGCGCGCGGCGGAAGACCGCGCGCGGCTGGAGCGCTGCGCCGTGCTGTCGCTCGAAGTGCGCGAGAGCAACGCGGCGGCGGCTGCGCTGTACAGAAAGTGCGGTTTCCGGGACGTAGGCCGGCGCAGACGATTCTACACCGACCCCGTCGAGGACGGCATTATTATGTTGAAGGAATTAAATTAAATATATGTGGGTATTTTTTGCTGTACTTACCGTTTTGTTCTGGGGCACGTCGGACGTCATGTTCAAAAACGTGTCCGACCGCGGCGAGGCGGATGAACTCATCCTCATCGCCATGAACGGCACCGTTTACGGCGTTGCCTGTCTTGTCTACTGGGTTCTGACGGGCACCGTTTTCTCCTTTGCGAGCCTCGTGAAGTACATCCCCATCGCGGCCATCTACATCGGCTCGATGCTGTTTTACTACAAGATGCTCCCGCACATCAAGATCTCGCTCGCCTCGCCCATCGCGAACTCCTCCTGCGTCGTGACGACGATGCTGTGCGTGCTGGTGCTCGGACAGTCCGTCAGCCCGCTGCAGGCGGGCGCCATCGCCCTGATCGTCCTGTCGATCATCATCCTGTCGCTCGACCGCGAGCCGCAGCAGCCCGCCGGCCTCACCGCGCGCGATTACGCCGTCGGCATCGGCTGCGCGCTCATCTATTTCGTGCTCGACGGCGTCGGCTCCTTCATGGACGACAACATCCTCGACGCGACGCTCACGGCCGAAGACGTCATCATCGCCTACGGCCTGTGCTATCTGCTCGTCGGCGTCATCGCGATGTTCGCGGCGGCTAGAAAGTCGGCGGCGGCGGGCAGGAAGCTCGACTTCAGCTTCGCCCTGCGCCCGCGCACGCTGCTGGGCTGCCTCGTCGAGACGGCCGGGCAGTTCACCTACGTCTACTGCTATGCCGCCGGAGACGCGGCGCTCGCGTCCCCGTTCATCGCGTCCTTCTCGGCGGTCTCCATCCTGCTGTCGCGCATTTTCCTGAAGGAAAAGCTGACCGCCAAGCAGGCGATCCTCGTGCTTGCGATGCTCGCGGGCATGTTCATTCTCGCCATCGAATAGAGGTTTTTTTCATGCTGATGCTCGGAATCGAAAGCTCCTGCGACGAGACGTCCGCCGCCGTTGTGCGCGACGGGCGCACGGCGCTGTCCTGCGCGACGGCGACGCAGATCGCGGAGCACCGCCTGTACGGCGGCGTCGTGCCGGAGATCGCGTCGCGCCGCCACCTTGAAAACGTCTGCGCCGTCACCGAAAAAGCGCTCGCGGACGCGGGGGTAGCGCTCGGCGACATCGACGCCGTCGCGGCGACCTATGCGCCCGGTCTCATCGGGGCGCTGCTCGCGGGGCTGTCCTTCGCGAAGGGCCTGTGCTATGCCGCCGGCAAGCCGCTCGTGCCCACGCACCATCTGCGCGGCCACATCGCGGCGCTGTACCTGACGCACCCGGCGCTCGAGCCGCCGTTCGTCGCCTACGTGGTTTCGGGCGGCAACAGCCAGCTCGTGCGCGTGGACGGCTACACGAAATTCACGCTGCTCGGCAGCGCGGTCGACGACGCGGCGGGCGAGGCCTTCGACAAGGTCGCGCGCACCCTGTCGCTGCCCTATCCCGGCGGCCCCGAGATCTCGCGGCTCGCAAAGCAGGGGGACCCCAAAAAGTACAAGCTGCCGACGCCGCACACCGACGCGCCCTTCGACGTCAGCTTCTCCGGCCTCAAGACGGCGGTCATCAATCTCGTCCACACCGCGTCGATGAAGGGCGAGCGGCTCGACGAAGCGTCGCTCGCGGCGGCCTTCGAGGAGAAAGTCGTCGCGATGCTCTCGCAGCGGCTCGTCGAAGCGGCGAAGCGGGAGAAGCTCCCCTGCGCGCTGTGCGGCGGCGTCGCCGTCAACGGCGCGCTCCAGGCGCGCTGCACCGCGCTTTGCGCGCGCGCGGGCATCCCGCTGTATCTGCCGGCCGCGCGGTACTGCGGCGACAACGCGGCGATGATCGCGGCGGCGGGGTACTACGAGTATCTCGACGGCGTGCGCGCGCCGCTTGGCCAGAACGCCTACGCCGTGCGGCCGATCGAATAGGAGAGCTGCGATGGACAGACAGCGCAAAATCTATGTGGAATACGGCGGGGACATCGAGCGGATGACCCTCGACCTGCTCGAGGCGTACGGCGTGGCCGACCGCATCCCCGCGGGCGCGTCGGTCGCGCTCAAGCCGAACCTCGTCGTCGCGAAGCCCGCGCAAAGCGGCGCGACGACCCATCCGGAGATCCTGCGCGGCGTGCTGCGGTATCTTCGCGCCCACGGCGTGCGCGACGTCAGCATCATCGAGGGCTCGTGGGTCGGCGACGACACGAAGCGCGCGTTCGACCGCGCGGGCTACCGGCCCGTCGCCGCGGAATTCGGCGTGCCGCTGTTCGATCTGAAGGACGACGAGACAAAAACGGTGAAGACGGCCATCGGGGAGATGCGCATCTGCGCGCGGGCGCTGGACGCGGGCTTTCTGATCAATCTGCCGGTGCTCAAGGGGCACTGCCAGACCGGCATGACCTGCGCGCTCAAAAACTGCAAGGGCTGCCTGCCGGACAGCGAGAAGCGCCGCTTCCATTCGATGGGGCTGCACAGGCCCATCGGCGCGCTCGCCGCGTACCTGAAGCCCGCCGTCACGCTCGTCGACAGCATCTGCGGCGATCCGGGCTTCGAGGAGGGCGGCAATCCCGTGCAGACCGACCGGCTGTTCCTCGGGGACGACCCCGTGCAGCTCGACGCCTACGGCTGCCGTCTGCTGGGCATGCGCCCGGAGGATGTGCCCTATATCGGGTACGCCGAGCGCTTCGGGGCGGGCCGCGCCGCGTGGACGGAAGACGATATCGTCGCGCTGACGCCCGCGCCGCAGAAGAAGGCCGTTCGTACCGACAGCCGCGCGCTGCTGAAAAACGTGCGGGAGGACAGCGCCTGCTCGGCGTGCTGTGCGGCGCTCACGGCGGCGCTTGTCGAGCTCGACGGGCAGGGGACGCCCTATACCGGCCCGCTCGCCATCGGGCAGGGGAACCGCGGTCTCGATCCCGGCTGCCCGGGCATCGGCAACTGCTGCCGGGCCGCGTCGGCTTTCGCGAAGGGGTGTCCGCCGACACAGCAGGCGATCGCCGCGTTTTTGCGCGAACTCCGGCAAAAGACGGACCCGCCGTCCGTCTGACACACGATAAAAGACAAAACCGCCGAAAGGCGGTTTTGTTTTTGTGCGCGCGGCGCGCAAAGCGTCACAATCCCTACAAAAAGCATTGTTAAATTTTATACAATGCCACGAAAAAGAATTTTTGTATTGAAAACGGGTGGAAGTTTTGCGTATAATATATTTGGTGGAAGTTGTACTTTCATGTGATATATCATTCGCCGGAGGATCCCGAACGGCCCCGCCGCAGGGCGCCGCCGCACACCGTCCCGCCGGCCGGCAGAGCAAGGGCGTTTCGGTCTATTCAATTTCTTTCAATAAGGAGACTGTATCATGACGACAACCAACAAACACGTGCTTGCATGGGTCGATGAGTGCACGAAGCTCGTCAAGCCCGACAAGGTGATGTGGATCGACGGCAGCGACGCGCAGCTCGAAGCGCTGCGCAAGGAAGCGCTGGGCACCGGCGAACTCATCAAGCTCAACGAGGAGAAGCTCCCCGGCTGCTATCTGCATCGCAGCGCGATCAACGACGTCGCGCGCGTCGAGGGACGCACCTTCATCTGCACGAAGGATAAAGAGGACGCCGGCCCGACGAACAACTGGATGGAGACGAGCGAGGCGTACGCCAAGCTGCGCCCCATTTTCGACGGCTGCATGAAGGGCCGCACGATGTACATCATCCCGTACTCCATGGGCCCCATCGGCTCGGAGTTCTCGAAGATCGGTCTTGAGATCACCGACTCCATCTACGTCGTCGTGAGCATGGACATCATGACCCGCATGGGCCAGAAGGCGCTCGACGCGCTGGGCGATTCCGACGATTTCGTGCGCGGCCTGCATTCAAAGGCGCAGCTCGACGAGGAGAAGCGCTATATCTGCCACTTCCCCGAGGACAACGCGATCTGGTCCATCAACTCCGGCTACGGCGGAAACGTGCTGCTGGGCAAAAAGTGCTTTGCGCTGCGCATCGCGTCAAACCAGGGCCGCCGCGAGGGCTGGATGGCCGAGCACATGCTCATCCTCGGCATCGAGGACCCGAAGGGCCACATCGACTATATCACCGCGGCGTTCCCGTCCGCGTGCGGCAAGACCAACCTCGCCATGCTCATCCCGCCCGAGATCTACGCGAAGAAGGGCTACAAGGTGTGGTGCGTCGGCGACGACATCGCGTGGCTGCGCATCGGGCCGGACGGCCGCCTGTGGGCGATCAACCCCGAGAACGGCTTCTTCGGCGTCGCCCCCGGCACCAACGCCAAGTCCAACCCCAACGCGCTCGCTTCCACGAAGAAGAACGCGATCTTCACGAACGTCGTCGAGAATCTTGACGACGAGACCGTGTGGTGGGAGGGCCTCGACAAGAACCCGCCGAAGAACAGCCTCAACTGGAAGGGCGAGGTCTGGAACGGCGACGAGAGCAAGGGCAAGGGCGCGCATCCGAACAGCCGCTTCACGGCGCCCGCCGTCAACTGCCCGTGCATTTCGAGCGAATTCAACAGCGGCAAGGGCGTGCCCGTGACCGCGATCGTCTTCGGCGGCCGCCGCGCGAAGACCGCGCCGCTGGTCTACCAGAGCTTTGACTGGGCGCACGGCGTCTTCGTCGGCTCCATCATGGCGTCCGAGACGACGGCCGCCGCGACCGGCGCCGTCGGCGTCGTCCGCCGCGACCCGATGGCCATGCTGCCGTTCTGCGGTTATCACATGGGCGATTACTGGGCGCACTGGCTCGAGATGGGCAGCAAGCTCGGCGACAAGGCCCCGAAGATCTTCAACGTCAACTGGTTCCGCACCGACGACGAGGGCAACTTCATCTGGCCGGGCTTCGGCGACAACATGCGCGTGCTCATGTGGATGCTCAAGCGCTGCAAGGGCGAAGCGCAGGCGGTCGAGACGCCCATCGGCTACGAGCCGAAGCCGGAGGACATCGACCTCGACGGCCTCGACGTGACGAAGGATACCCTCAAGGGCCTGCTCGCGATCGACAAGGATCTGTGGGTCGAGGAGACGAAGGGCATCGAGGAGTTCTACGCGAAGTTCGGCAGCAAGCTGCCCGCGAAGCTGCGCGAGGAGCTCGACGGCCTCAAGGCGCGTCTCGCGAAATAGTTTCATAAAACGGCAAAGCCGCCCCGGTTCCGGGGCGGCTTTTTTATGCGAAAACGGCGGCTGCGCCGGATTGCTCAGACTTTTCTCGGCGGCACGGATTGGCCTGAAAACGAAGAAGCCCGGGCCGCTGTAACGGCCTGGGCTTCAAAGAAAAGGGTAGCATATGCATTCATATACTACCATATTCCGCCCCGTAAAGCAAGCGGGCGAACGGATCCGCGCGGCAAGGGCATCGGCGCGCGCCTTGTGCGCGGAAAGATCCGATGGCGGCGCGGGCGGGGATCACGCCCGCGCGGCCGATGCGAGCAGCGCGAGCGACCGGCGGCGGATGTCGTCCGGCAGGGAATTCTCGAGCGCGCGCAGCAGCGCCGCGCGGTCGAGGCGGCCGGGACGGGCGAGATAGTCCTCCGCCATGCGCACCTTTGCCTCGCGCCCGGGGATGAGCTGATACAGGATGTACCAGTCCTCGACGAAGCCGAAGCAGACCGGCGTGCCCTCCACCGGCTCGGTGCGCGCGACGTGGGCTTCGCCGAAGGCAAAGTCCCGCTGCACGCCGTCGAGCATGACGCCGAAACCCGCCATGACGTCGACGTCGGCGCCGCCCACGACATATTCGAGAAAATGCCGCGTCGTATAGGGCGCGCTGCGCCGGTCGTTCGTGAGCGTGCCGATGGCGCCGAGCGCCGCAGCCGCCGCTTCGATGTCGCGCTCGTCGACCAGCAGGTCGATGTCGTGGAAATCGGCGGCGATGCCGCGCCGCCACAGCAGCAGCGAGCCGCCCACCGCCCAGCGCACGCTCGCCGCCCCCAGCGCCGCGGCCGTCCGCGCGAGCGCGGCCAGCTCTTTTTGCTTTGCGCCGCGCCGCGCGAGGATGTACCGGGCCATGTCGGCGGGATCGTCCGCGACGTAGCCCGCGCCCGCCGCTTCGAGCTCGGCGCGGCCGCGAAAGCCCCACGACGCCCCGATGCCCGCGACGCCCGCCGCGTTCGCGAACTGCATGTCGACGTCGGAATCGCCGACGTAGACCGTTTCGTCCTTTTCATAGCCGCACGCCTGCATCAGCGCGAGCAGCGTGTCGGGCAGCGGCTTTTTCGGCACGCCGGGCAGCTGGCCGACGATGCGGACGAAGCGCGTGCCGCCGAGGCAGGCCGCGAGCACGCGCTCGACCTGCTCCTGCGGCTTGTTCGTGATGACGGCGAGCGCGCACCCGGCGTCCGCGAGCGACTGCAGCGCCCCGGCGACGCCGCCGTAGGCGCGCGTGCGCTCGGTGCAGTGCTCGAAATAGTCGGCCTTGTACAGCGCGAGCAGCTCGGCCGCCCGGGCTTTTTCCCCCTCGGGCAGGGCGCGCACGCACAGCGTGTCGGCGCCGCTGCCGACCATGCGGTCGTAGGCGGCGAGCGGATGCTGCGCATACCCCATGCGCGCGAGCGCGCGGTTTACCGCGGCGGCGATGTCGGCGATGGTGTCGGCGAGCGTGCCGTCAAAATCGAATACGCAGAGCTGATGCATTTTTTGTTCTCCCCCGCGGCGCAGCGGCCGCTGTCTGTATGTCAGCATTATAGCAAACCGCCCGCCCGATGGAAAGCGCGCCGGCCGCCTGAAAAAGGGGGTTTTTAAAAACTTTTCAAAATAGGTTGACAACGCCGCAAAAAAACGCTATATAATATGAAGAAAAGCGCATATGAAGCAAGGAGAATTATTAGATGGTATTCGAAAAGATACGCGCGATGCTCTGTGACCAGCTCGACCTTTCCGAGGATCAGGTCACGCCTGAGTCCAGCATCGTCGATGATCTCGGCGCGGATTCCCTTGATGTCGTCGATCTGATCATGTCGCTCGAGGAGGAGTTCGATATCGAGATCCCGGATGAGGAGATCGAGAACATCAAGCTCGTCGACGACCTTGTCAAGTACATCGAGGCGAACATCTGACACAGGCAAACGAACAGCCGCGGGAGCGGCTGTTTATTTTTGCGCCGAAAAATGCTGGAAACAGGGCTTTTTTTTTGCGCGCCGATATTTTATAATAGGTATCGTCTATAAAGCGGCGCTGCGCCGCACGGAAAGGAAACAGGAACAATGGCAAAGGACAAAAAGCTCGTTGAGGCCATCACGCCCATCAATGAGGATTTCGCGCGGTGGTACACCGACATCGTCATGGGCGCGGAGCTCGTCGACTATTCTTCGGTAAAGGGCTGCGTGATCCTGCGGCCGTACGGCTACGCCATCTGGGAAAACGTGCAGCGCATCCTCGACGGCATGTTCAAGCAGACCGGCCACGAGAACGTCTATATGCCTCTGTTCATCCCCGAAAGCCTGCTCCAGAAGGAAAAGGACCACGTCGAGGGCTTCGCGCCCGAGGTGGCGTGGGTGACGCAGGGGGGAAGCGAGCCGCTCGCCGAGCGCCTGTGCGTGCGCCCGACGTCGGAGACGCTCTTCTGTGAGCATTACAGCCATGTCATCCACTCCTGGCGCGACCTGCCGAAGCTGTACAACCAGTGGTGCTCGGTCGTGCGCTGGGAAAAGACGACCCGGCCGTTCCTGCGCTCGCGCGAGTTCCTGTGGCAGGAGGGCCACACCATGCACGAGACCGCCGAGGAGGCGAAGGCGGAGACGCTGCGCATGCTCGAGGTCTACCGCCGCTTCTGCGAGGAGTCGCTCATGATCCCCGTCATGTGCGGCCAGAAGACCGAAAAAGAAAAATTCGCGGGCGCCGAGGCGACGTACACCATCGAGGCGATGATGCACGACGGCAAGTCGCTGCAGAGCGGCACGTCGCACTATTTCGGCGACGGCTTTGCGCGCGCGTTCGACATCACATTCGCCGCGCGCGACAATTCGCTGCAGCACCCCTTCCAGACCTCCTGGGGTCTGAGCACGCGCATCATCGGCGCCATCATCATGGCGCACGGCGACGACAACGGCCTCATCCTGCCGCCGGCTGTCGCCCCCGTCCAGGTCGTCGTCGTGCCCGTCGCCCAGCACAAGCCGGGCGTGCTCGAGGCGGCGAAAAAGCTCGAGGAGCGCCTCGCGGCCGCGGGCCTTCGCGTGAAGACCGACGACAGCGACAACAGCCCCGGCTGGAAATTCGCCCAGTATGAGATGAAGGGCGTGCCGCTGCGCATCGAGATCGGCCCGCGGGACATCGAGAACGACAGCTGCGTGCTCGTGCGCCGCGACACGAACGAAAAGGCCGCGACGCCGCTCGCCGGGCTGGAGGACGCCGTCGGGGCCGCCCTGCGCGCGCTCGAGAAGGATCTCTACGCCCGCGCGCTCGAGAACCGCGCGAACCGCACCTATACATGTCTCACCTACGACGAGCTGAAAAAGACCGTCTCCGAAAAGCAGGGCTTTTACAGGACGATGTGGTGCGGCGACGAGGCCTGTGAGAACAAGCTCAAGGAAGAGCTGGAGATCACCTCGCGCTGCATGCCGTTCGAGCAGGAGCACCTGTCGGATGTCTGCCCCGTGTGCGGCAGACCCGCGAAGCACATGATCTACTGGGGCAAGGCGTATTGATTGCATCATCGCGAGGAGGGATCTCTGTGACCGGCGCGCTGCAAGCAAAACGGAACACGCGGATCTTCGCATGGGCGGTCTACGGCGTGATTTTCGCCGCGTCGCTCGTGCTGTTCGCGCATCCCGACATCGTCGAGACGGCGAACCATGCCCGCATCCTGCTGGACTGTATCTTCAGCGGGCGCTTCCTCGATTTTTACGAGGTCGTCGCCGCGCATGAGAACAGCTTCTATTACATAAACGGCGCGAATTACAATATCGCGCTCTATCTCGTCTTCGCGCTGTGGGAGCTGCCCGTCTATCTCGTCGGAAAGATCTTTTCCGTCGCCGTGGGCGAGCAGTTCATGTGGCTGTGGGCGAAGGCGCTGCCCGCGCTGTGCGGCGTCGCGAACGCGCTGCTCATCGGCCGGCTCGTGCGCGCCGCGGGCGTCCCGGAGAACGGCGGGGAGGCCGCGTGGGCGCTGCTGCTCAACCCGCTCGCCTTCTTCATCCCGACGGTGATGGGGCAGTACGAGACGATCTGCATCCTCGCGGTGCTGCTGGCGCTGTTCTTTTACATGCGGGGCGACATGGTGCGCTTTTGCGCGCTCATGGGCGTCGCCGCGCTGTTCAAGTCCTTCGCGCTGCTCATCGTCGTGCCGATGCTGCTGCTCGCCGACAAGAAACTGCTGCCCGTTCTGCGCGACCTCGCGCTGTGCGCCGCGCCCACGCTGCTCACGGGCCTTCTTTTCCGCGGCCGCATGGCCGACGCCCCCATCTTCAGCAACGAGATGATCGGGCGGCTTTTCGAGAAGACGCTGTGGGAGCGGGCGCCGGTCTTCCCGCTGCTGCTGGCGGCGGCGTGCGTGTACTGCTGGCTGCGGCGCACGCCCGAAAAGGGCAGGGCGCTGCTCAAGGCAGCGGCCGACATCGGCCTGTTCGTGTTCGCCGTGTTCGTCTTTACCGTGGTGTGGCATCCCCAGTGGCTTTATCTCTTCGTCCCGTTCTGGGTGCTGAGCGTCTACCTCGGCGACAACCGCACGCCCTATTATTACCTTGCCCCCATCACGGCGGCCGGCGCCTTCCTCGCGAGCTGGTATGTCGCGGCCGGCCATCTGGAGGCCAACCTGTTCTATTTCGGCGCCCTGTCGAAGGACTTCGGCGCGCCGACCATCCTGACCTACCTGCGGGAGTCCGTGCCGCTGTACTGCCTCGCGCTCGCGCTGCTTTACGCCGCGCTCGGCGGCGTGCTCACCGCCTATATGCCCTTTGGCGGACGCTCGCTCGCCGACCGCGCCGCCGACGGCGGCGTGACGCCGGTGTACAAAAACGGCCGCCTGTGGCTGTGGGCCGATTTTGTCCTCGGCTGCGGATTCTGGGCCTGCGGGGTGTTCCTGTGCCTGTATTTCAGCGGGACGCTCTGAGCGGCGCGGCCCTATCTTATATAAAGTATAAAATAAAGCGAAAAACATTGAAAAACCTCTTGCATTCGGCAGGGGGTTTTTGTTATACTAAGTTTCAGACTGCGACGATATGCGTTGAAGCGGGAGGTTGCCGCCCTGCGCGGGGAATTTCCGCCGAGTATGTCCGAGTCAAAGAACACGGGCGAAAAGTCAATACACGGCTGTTGGATATGATGGCTACGGTCATCCGCTATCGACCTTGCACAGCATGGACCGCAATTGCGCGGCCCGCCGCCGGAGATACTTTCAAGGGAAGGTATTGCCGGATTTTCAAATGAGAGAGCTCGATACGCACGGCAGGGTGTTGAAAATCGTTCGCCGCAAATAAAACAGGAGGCGTCAAATGGCAGTCAAAACAAAGATCCGCATCCGCATCAAGGGATACGATCACGAGCAGGTCGACAAGGCCGCCGAGACCATCGTCGAGACGGCGAAGCGCACGGGCGCCCGCGTGAGCGGCCCCATCCCGCTGCCGACCGACAAGGAGATCGTAACCATCCTGCGCGCTGTTCACAAGTACAAAGACTCCCGTGAGCAGTTCGAAGCGCGGACCCACAAGAGACTCATCGACATCCTCAAGCCGTCGAACAAGACGGTCGAGAGCCTGACGAGTCTGCAGCTCCCCGCCGGCGTTGACATAGAGATCAAGCTCTGATCTCCGAAACGACACCGCAACGGGTCAAGTCGGCGAAGGCCGACCAATAACCTACAAGGAGGATACACCCAGTGCAAAAAGGAATCATCGCAAAGAAAATCGGCATGACCCAGATCTTTGATGAGAACGCAAAGGTCATCCCCGTGACCGTCCTCGAGGCCGGTCCGTGCGTCGTTGTCCAGAAGAAGACGGTCGAGAGCGACGGTTATACCGCGGTTCAGCTCGGCTTCGGCGACGCGAGCGCGAAGGGGACCAACAAGCCCATGCAGGGGCATTTCGCGAAAGCGGACGTCGCGATGAAGAAATATCTTCGCGAGTTCAGATTCAGCGATATCGAGAAATTCGCCGTCGGCGACATCGTCAAGGCGGACGCGTTCGAGAACGGCGACGTCGTCGACGTCATCGGCACGAGCAAGGGCAAGGGGACCGCGGGCGTCATCAAGCGCTTCAACGCGCACCGCCTCAAGGAAACCCACGGCACGGGCCCTGTCCACCGTCATTCCGGCTCGTCCGGCTCCTCGTCCGATCCGTCCAGAGTCCAGAAGGGCAAGATCAATCCCGGACATCTCGGCGCCGAGCGCGTAACGGTCCAGAACCTGACGATCGTCAAGGTCGATGCGGAAAACAATCTCATCGCCATCAAGGGCGCGGTGCCCGGCCCGAAGGGCGGCATCGTCTGCATCACCGACAGCGTCAAGAAAGCCTAAAGGAGGAGATATCGATGGCTAAGCTAAGCGTATACGATATGGCGGGCAAAGAGGTATCCAAGATAGAGCTTTCCGACGCCGTATTCGGTGTAGAGCCCAACAAGGTCGCCATGCACGCCGCGGTCGTGACCTATCTCGCGAACCAGCGCCAGGGCACCCAGTCCACCAAAACCAGAAGCGAAGTTTCCGGCGGCGGCAAGAAGCCGTACAAGCAGAAGGGCACCGGCCGCGCCCGCCAGGGCTCGACGAGAGCGCCCCAGTGGACGCACGGCGGCATCGCGCTGGGCCCGAAGCCCCGCGATTACAGAAAGTCGATCAACAAGAAGCTGCGCCGCCTCGCGATCGTCTCGGCGCTGTCCTCGAAGCTCAGCAGCGGAGAGATCGTCGTCGTCGACAACATCGCGATCGACGAGTACAAGACGAAGAAGATCGTCGGCATGCTCGAGGCGCTCGGTGCCGAGCGCAAGGCGATGATCGTCGCCCCCGAAAAGAACGAGTTCCTCGTCAAGAGCGCGGCCAACATCGAAGGCTGCAAGACGGCGCTCGTCAACACCATCAACGTCTACGACATCCTCAACAGCGGCAAGCTGGTGGCGACGGTAGACGCGATCAAGAAAATCGAGGAGGTGTATGCGGAATGAAAACGGCGCATGATGTGATCCTCGCTCCGGTCATTACCGAAAAGAGCATGGCCGCGATCGCAAACAAGAAGTACACCTTCAAGGTTGCGAAGGACGCCGGCAAGATCGAGATCGCGAAGGCGGTCGAAGAGCTGTTCGACGTCAAGGTCAACAAGGTCAACACCCTGAACGTCCGCGGTCAGGAGAGACGGCAGGGGATGCACAAAGGCTATACGGCTTCCTGGAAAAAGGCGGTCGTCACCCTCACGGCAGACAGCAAGGGAATCGCGTTCTTCGAGAGCATGACCTAAGGCTCCCGGGAACTCCGCCCGCTGCGTAACCCGCGTGGGCAACGTATGGGAGCGGAAAGCCTGCGCTCCCGCAAAGCTCATAAGGAGAAGAAAAGAAAGATGGCTATCAAGAAATTCAATCCGACAACGGCAGGCCGCCGCGGCATGACCGTGACGGACTACGCGGATCTGACGAAGACCGCGCCGGTCAAAAGCCTGCTCGAGCCGCTGAAAAAGCATGCCGGCCGCAACAACACCGGCCGCATCACCGTCCGCCACCAGGGCGGCGGCAACCGCCAGAAATACCGCGTGATCGACTTCAAGCGCGACAAGGTCGGCGTCCCCGCCACCGTGAAGACGCTCGAGTACGATCCGAACCGGACGGCGCACATCGCGCTGCTCGAGTACCAGGACGGCGAGAAGCGCTACATCATCGCGCCGGTCGACCTCAAGGTCGGCGACGTCGTGATGTCGGGCCCCGAAGCGGACATCAAGCCGGGCAACGCGCTCCCGTTCAGCAACATCCCCGTCGGCACCTTCATCCACTGCATTGAGATCTATCCCGGCAAGGGCGCGCAGCTTGTGCGCAGCGCCGGCAACATGGCGCAGCTGATGGCGAAGGAAAACGGCTACGCGCTGGTGCGTCTGCCCAGCGGCGAGCTGCGCAACGTCCCCGCCGGCTGCTACGCGACCATCGGCCAGGTCGGCAACACCGACTTCGCGAACGTCAACCTCGGCAAAGCGGGCCGCAAGCGCCACATGGGCGTGCGCCCGGCCGTCCGCGGCGCGGTCATGAACCCGTGCGATCACCCGCACGGCGGCGGCGAAGGAAAAGCGCCGGTCGGCCGTCCGGGTCCTGTGTCCCCGTGGGGCAAGCCGACGCTCGGCTACAAGACCAGAGCCAAACATCATCGCTCTGACAAGTTTATTGTCAAGCGCCGCAACGGTTAAGAAGGAGGCGTAAGTTAAATGGGCAGAAGCGTAAAAAAGGGACCGTACGTCCAGGACGCTCTTCTTAAGAGAGTCAAGGAAATGAACAAGGCGGGCGAAAAGCGCGTTCTGAAGACATGGAGCCGCGCCTCCACGATCTTCCCCGAATTCGTCGGCCACACCTTTGCCGTCCACGACGGGCGCAAGCACGTGCCGGTCTATGTGACGGAAGACATGGTCGGGCATCGTCTGGGCGAGTTCGCCCCGACGCGCACGTTCCGCGGCCATTCGGGCGCGAAGACGACGACGACAACGACAACGACAACGAAGTAAGGAAAGGGGAAACGTCATGGAAGCCAAGGCATTTTTACGGTATTGCCGCATGTCGCCGAGGAAGATCCAGATCGTGCTCGACATGATCCGCGGTCAGGACCTCGACAAGGCGCGCGCGATACTCAAGTACACTCCGAAGGCCGCCTGCGAGCCCCTTCTGAAGCTCGTCAATTCCGCGGCCGCCAATGCGGAGCACAATTTCAGCATGGACAAGAATTCGCTTTATGTCGCCGAGTGTTTCGCCACGCCGGGACCGACGCTCAAGCGTATCCGTCCGAGAGCACAGGGCAGAGCTTTCCGCGTTCTGAAGAGGACCTCGCATGTCACGGTCGTCCTCAAAGAGCGCGAAGCGTAAAGCGGAGGAGGATAATATGGGACAAAAAGTTAACCCGCACGGCCTTCGCGTCGGCGTGATCAAGGGCTGGGATTCCAACTGGTTCGCCAAGAAGAACGAGATCGGCGATCTCATTCTCGAGGACTACAACCTGCGCAAATACATCAAGAAGACGTTCTATGCGGCGGGCATCTCCCGCATCGAGATCGACCGCGCGGGCGACGTCGTCCGCGTCAAGATCTTCTGCGGCAAGGCCGGCATGATCATCGGCAAGGGCGGCGACGAGATCACGAAACTCGAAGCGCAGCTCGGCAAGGTCACCGGAAAGAACGTCAAGGTCGCCGTCGAAGCGATCCGCAACGCGGACACCGACGCGCAGCTCGTCGCCGAGAACATCGCCGGCCAGCTCGAGCGCCGTTCTTCCTTCCGCCGCGCCATGAAGATGGCCATCCAGCGCGCCATGCGCCTGGGCGTGAAGGGCATCAAGGTCTCCGTGGGCGGCCGCCTCAACGGCGCCGACATCGCGAGAAGCGAGTCTTACCACGAGGGGACCATCCCGCTGCAGACGCTGCGCGCGGACATCGACTACGGCTTTGCCGAAGCGAGAACGACCTACGGCCAGATCGGCGTCAAGGTCTGGATCTATCGCGGCGAAGTTCTGTCCGCCGTCAAGAAGACCTCTCGGGAAGGAGGCAGACAGTAATGTTACTACCGAAAAGAGTGAAATACCGCCGCGTCCAGAGAGGCCGCATGAAGGGAAAAGCGACCCGCGGAACGACGGTTACCTACGGCGATTACGGCCTTGTAGCGCTCGAGCCGGGCTGGATCAAGTCCAACCAGATCGAGGCGGCCCGTATCGCGATGACGCGTTACATCAAGCGCGGCGGCAACGTCTGGATCAAGATTTTCCCGGACAAGCCCGTCACGCAGAAGCCCGCCGAGACCCGCATGGGCTCCGGCAAAGGCAGCCCCGAGTATTGGGTGGCCGTGGTCAAGCCCGGCCGCGTGATGTTTGAAATCGGCGGCGTGACCGAAGAAGACGCGCGCGAGGCGATCCGCCTTGCGGGCAACAAGCTTCCCATTCGGACGAAGTTTGTGAAAAAAGGTGAGGAAAAGGGGGTTGAACAGCAATGAAAGCGACGGACTACCGCAAGCTGTCGGAGAAGGAACTCAACGAAAAGCTTGCCGATCTCAAGGGCGAACTGTTCAATCTTCGCTTCCAGCACGCCATCAACCAGCTTGAGAATCCCGGCCGCATCAAGGACGTAAAGAGGGACATCGCCCGCATCAAGACGATCCTGCGCGCGTCCGAGATCGAAGCCGCGAAAGCAGAATAAGAGAGGGAGGAGAACTTAAATGGAACGCAACCTGAGAAAAACGCGCATCGGCAAGGTTGTCAGCGACAAGATGAACAAGACCATCGTCGTGGCGATTGAGGACAGCGTCAAGCACCCTCTCTACAAGAAGATCATCAAGCGCACCGTAAAGTTTAAGGCGCACGACGAAAACAACGAGTGCGGTATCGGCGACCGCGTGGAGATTATGGAGACGCGCCCGTTGTCGAAGGACAAGAACTGGCGTCTCGTCAGAATCATCGAGAAAGCGAAGTAAGGAGGAAGCTTCTGTGGTACAGATGCAAACCTACCTCAAGGTTGCCGATAACACCGGTGCAAAGGAGATCATGTGCATCCGCGTGCTGGGCGGCTCCCGCAAGAGGTATGCCAATATTGGCGATGTGATCGTAGCGTCCGTCAAGAAGGCCGCGCCGGGCGGCACGGTCAAGAAGGGCGACGTGGTAAAGGCGGTCATCGTGCGCAGCAAAAAAGGCATGCGCCGCGACGACGGCAGTTATATCCGCTTCGACGAAAACGCGGCGGTCATCATCAAGGAAGACAAGAACCCGACCGGAACCCGTATCTTTGGACCGGTCGCGAGAGAACTGCGCGAGAAGGATTATCTCAAGATCCTGTCGCTTGCGCCCGAAGTGCTGTAAGGAGGGTATGACAATGAATAAGCTTCACGTCAGAACCGGCGATACAGTCATGGTGATGTCGGGCGACGACCGCGGCAAGACCGGCAAGATCCTGACGGTCTCCCCGGATGAGAAAAAAGTGATCGTGCAGGGACTGAACATCGTCACCAAGCACGTAAAGCCCCGCAAGCAGGGCGAGGCCGGCGGCCTCGTGAAGGCCGAAGCTCCGATGTACGCGAGCAAGGTCCTCCCCGTCTGCCCCAAATGCGGCAAGCCGACCCGCGCCGGCCACAGCGTCGACAAGGACGGCAAGAGCGTCCGCGTTTGCAAAAACAAGGGCTGCACCGGAACGTTTTAGTAGGAAAGGAGTAAGAGACAATGGCAAGACTAAAAGACACGTATGTCAAGGATATCGCGCCCGCTCTTATGAAGAAATTTTCCTACAAGAGCGTGATGCAGATCCCGAAGCTCGACAAGGTCGTCGTCAACGTCGGCTGCGGCGAGGCCAGGGATAACCCGAAGGTGATGGACGCCATCCTCGGCGATCTCGCGAAGATCACCGGCCAGAAGGCCATCATCTGCAACGCAAAGAAATCCGTCGCGAACTTCAAGCTGCGCGAGGGCATGCCCATCGGCGCAAAGGTGACGCTGCGCGGCGCCCGCATGTATGAGTTCGTGGATCGTCTGTTCAGCGTGGCGCTGCCGCGCGTTCGCGACTTCCGCGGCATCAACGGCGACAGCTTCGACGGCCGCGGCAACTATTCGCTGGGCCTCAAGGAACAGCTGATTTTCCCCGAGATCGAGTATGACAAGATCGACGCGGTCCGCGGCATGGACATCGCGTTCGTCACGACCGCGAAGACCGACGAGGAAGCGAAGGAACTCCTTACGCTGCTCGGCGCGCCGTTTGCGAATTAAGGGGGAGGCACACAATGGCTAAAACATCGTTAAGAAACAAACAGAGAGAGACCCCGAAGTTTTCGACACGCGGCTATAACCGCTGTAAGATCTGCGGCCGCCCCCATGCGTATCTGCGCAAGTACGGCGTCTGCCGTATCTGCTTCCGGGAGCTCGCGTACAAAGGACAGATCCCCGGCGTCAAAAAGGCCAGTTGGTAAGAAGGAGGAAAAAACAGTATGCACAGCACAGATCCTATCGCGGATTTGCTCACACGCGTCCGCAACGCGTCCATCGCGAAGCATGAAACTGTCGACATCCCCGCTTCCAACATGAAGAAGGCCATCGCCAAGATTCTGGTGGACGAGGGCTACGTCAAGGGGATGCAGGTCACCGAAGACAGCAAGCAGGGAAACATCAAGCTCACGCTCAAATACAACGAAGACAAGACCCCGGCGATCCAGGGCCTTCGCAGGGTTTCAAAGCCCGGCCTTCGCATCTATACGAGCAGCGAGAAAATGCCGAAGGTCCTCAAGGGCCTCGGAATCGCGATTGTCTCGACGCCGAAGGGCGTCATGACCGACAAGCAGGCGAGAGCCGAAAACGTCGGCGGCGAGATCCTCGCATTTATTTGGTAGGGGGTGTAAAACATGTCGAGAATTGGTAGAAAGCCGATCAGCATCCCCTCGGGTGTCGAAGCCAAGGTCGAGGGAAACACCGTCACGATCAAGGGACCGAAGGGCAGCATTACCCAGTCCTTTGTCAAATCGATGGCGCTCAAGCTGGAAAACGGCGAGATCACGGTGACGCGTTCCTCGGATGATAAGGAATACCGTTCGCTTCACGGTCTGACGCGAACCCTTATCCACAACATGGTCCTCGGCGTGACCGAAGGCTTCAAAAAGGAGCTGGAGATCAACGGCGTCGGATACCGTGCCGCAAAGCAGGGCAAGGACCTTGTGATGAACCTCGGCTATTCCCATCAGGTCATCATGAGCGACAACGAGGACATCACCATCGAAGTCCCCGCGCCCAACAAGATCGTCATTCACGGGATCGACAAGCAGAAGGTCGGTCAGTTCGCGGCGGAAGTCCGCGAGAAGCGTCCTCCCGAGCCGTATAAGGGCAAGGGCATCAAGTACGTCGGCGAAGTCATCATCCGCAAGGATGGCAAAGCCGGCAAGGCCGCAAAAGCGTAAAGAAAGGAGCAGTGAAGTATTATGGTTAGCAAACGCGACAGCAACAAGCAGCGTCTCAACAGACATAAGCGCGTGCGCGGAAAACTCAGCGGCACCGCCGAGCGTCCGCGTCTCAGCGTATTCCGCTCCTCGAAGCACATTTACGCCCAGATCATCGACGACACAAAGGGAACGACGCTTTGTGCGGCTTCTTCGCTCGACAAGGGATTCGAGGGTTACACCGGGAATGCCGAGGCTGCGAAAAAGGTCGGCGAGGCAGTCGCCGAGAAGGCCCAGAAGATGGGCATCACCGAGGTCGTGTTCGACCGCGGCGGCTTCATCTATCACGGGCGTGTCAAGGCGCTTGCCGAGGGAGCCCGCGAGGGCGGCCTCAAGTTCTAAGGGGAGGATAGAATTTTGGAAAGACACGATGCTTCAACCCTCGACCTGAAAGAAAAGGTCGTATCGATCAACCGCGTATCCAAAACCGTCAAGGGCGGCCGCATCATGAAGTTCTCGGCGCTCATCGTCGTCGGCGACGGCAAGGGCACCGTGGGCGTGGGCCTCGGCAAGGCTGCCGAAGTCCCCGAGGCGCTCCGCCAGGGCCTCGAGGATGCGACGAAGAACCTCGTCAAGGTCTCCGTCAGGGGAACGACCATCCCGCATGAGGTGATCGGCAAGTTCGGCGCGGGCCGCGTCCTCCTCAAACCCGCCGCTCCCGGCACCGGCATCATCGCCGGCGGCGCGGTGCGCGCGGTCATGGAGGCGGCGGGCATCAGCGATATCCGTGCGAAATCGCTGCGCTCGAACAATCCGAACAACGTCGTCGCGGCGACGCTGCAGGGGCTCACGTCCCTGCGCACCGCCGACCAGGTCGCGACAGTGCGCGGCAAGACGGCGAAAGAGATCATCGGATAAGGAGGACAGGTAAAAATGGCAGAGGAAAAGACTGTTAAGAAGACCGCGTCCGCCGCAGCCGAAAAGCCGACAGCGGAAAAGAAACCGGCGGCCAAAAAGCCGGCGGCAAAGACGGCCGAAAAGAAGCCGGCCGCGAAAGCGGCGGCGGAGAAGAAGCCGGCGGCCAAGACGGCGGAAAAGAAACCGGCCGCCAAGAAGCCGGCGGAGAAGAAGCCGGCGGCCAAGACGGCGGAAAAGAAACCGGCCGCGAAAGCGGCGGAAGTCAAAACCGAGCCCGTCGAAGTCAAGGCGCCCGCGAAGAAGCCGGCCGCGAAGAAGAGCGGTCTGCAGATCCGCCTCGTCAAGGCGCTCTCCGGCCGCGGAGACAACCAGACGGCGACGGCAAAATCGCTCGGCCTTCGCAAAATAGGCGATGTCACCGTCCAGCCCGATAATGCCGCGACAAACGGCAAGATCGTGAAAATCAAGCATTTGGTCGAAGTGACCAAGGCATAACGCAAGAAGGAGGTGCATTCCTATGAAGCTCCATGATCTTCAGCCCGCGGCGGGTGCCACGAGCGAAGTAAAGCGCAAGGGCCGCGGTGCGGGTTCCGGCAACGGCAAGACCGCCGGCAAGGGCCATAAGGGCCAGCTCGCGCGTTCGGGACCGAAGGGCGCTTATTTCGAGGGCGGCCAGATGCCTATCGTGCGCCGCATTCCGAAGCGCGGCTTCAAGAATATTTTCGCAACGAAGTACGCGACGATCAACGTGTCTGCGCTCAACGCCTTTAAGGACGGTTCCGTTGTGGACGCCAAAGCCGTCGTAGAGTCCGGTCTGATCAAAAAGCCTATGGACGGTATCAAAGTCCTCGGGAACGGCGAACTCACGAAAAAGCTTACGGTACAGCTCGCCGCGTTCTCTGAAACCGCCAAAAGCAAGATCGAAAAGGCCGGAGGGAAGGCCGAGGTGATTTGACGATGTTCCAAACTTTTAAGAATGCTTGGAAAATCGAGGACCTTCGCAAGAAGATCCTGTTCACCCTCATGATCCTTGTCATCTTCCGTCTGGGCGCGGCGCTGCCGGCGCCGTTCGTCGACGCCGTTGCGCTGTCGAAGAGCACGCTGACGGATTCCACCACGATCTTCGGATTTTTCGATCTGATGACCGGCGGCAGTTTCTCGCAGGCGACGCTGTTCGCCCTGTCGGTGACGCCGTACATCAACGCCTCCATCATCATCCAGCTGCTGCAGGTGGTCATTCCGGCCCTTGACAGGCTGGCGAAGGAGGGCGAAGAGGGCCGCAACAAGATCAACCGCATCACCCGTTATTCGGCGATCGGCATCTCCCTCGCGCTGGCGTGCGTGTACTACTTTCTGCTCAAACGGCAGAGCGCGCTCATCTATACCGAGGGCTTCGCGGGCGTCTTTTCGGCCATCGTCATCATCGCGTGCCTGACCGGCGGCGCGGTGCTGCTCATCTGGCTGGGCGAGCAGATCGACCAGAAGGGCATCGGCAGCGGCATCTCGCTGCTCATCTTCACGGGTATCATCTCGAACCTCGTGAAGGCCTTTGCCCAGATCAAGACCTACTTCCAGCTGGCGGCCGGCACCTACACCGCGAACGGCACCACCTACAGCGCGCAGCCCGCGTATTATGTGCTCGTCCCGCTCATCATCATCATGTTCGCCGCGATGTTCGTTTTCATCATCGTCATGACGAACGCCGAACGCCGCATTCCCGTCCAGTACGCGAAGCGCGTCGTCGGCCGCAAGATGTACGGCGGACAGAACACGAACATCCCCATCAAGGTGAATATGTCGGGCGTTCTGCCCGTCATCTTCGCGTCGGCTTTCCTTTCGGTCCCGGCGACGATCAAAAACTTCTTCGGGATCAATGAGGGCGGCTGGGCGACCTTCCTCGGATGGTTCGAGACGAGCGGCTGGCTGTACGCTGTGCTGTACGCCCTGCTCATTATGGGATTCAACTACTTCTATGTGGCGATCCAGTACAATCCCATTGAGATGGCGAACAACCTCCGCAAAAATTCCGGCACGATCCCCGGCATCCGCCCGGGCAAGCCGACGTCGGAGTTCATCGCGCGCGTGATCTCCAAGATCACCTTTATCGGCGGCCTCTTCCTCATTCTGGTGGCGACGCTGCCGATCATCATCACCAAGACGACGGGCATCAACATTTCGCTCGGCGGAACGTCGGTCCTCATCGTCGTCGGTGTCGCGCTCGAGATCTCCAACACGCTCGAGTCCTATATGCTCATGCGCCATCACAAGGGCTTCCTTGAATAAGGTGACGGAAACATGAGGCTTATATTGCTCGGAGCGCCGGGCGCCGGAAAGGGAACGCAGGCCGAGGTCATCTCCGAACGCCTGTCGATCCCGATCATCAGCACCGGCAACATCCTTAAAGAAGCGGTGCGCGAGGGCACCGAACTCGGCCTGAAGGCCAAGCGCTACATGGACGAAGGCGCCCTCGTGCCCGACGACGTCATCATCGGCATCGTCAAAGAACGGCTGTCCGCGGAGGACTGCGCCGACGGATTCATCCTCGACGGCGTCCCCCGGACGGTCGAACAGGCCGAAGCGCTCGACGCGATGGGCGTCGTGCTGGATCGCGTCATCAGCCTCGAGGTCCCGGACGAAACCATCATCGAGCGCATCTCGGGGCGGCGCTCCTGCCCCAAGTGCGGCGCAACTTACCACACCGTCTACAAGCGGCCGCGGGTCGAAGGCGTGTGCGACAAGTGCGGCAGCGGGCTGGTCATCAGGAGCGACGACGAGGAGGCAACGGTCAAAAACCGCCTTCGCGTCTACCACGAAAAGACCGAGCAGCTCAAGGACTACTACGGCAGGACCGGAAAGCTGCGCGAGGTTTCGGGCAAGCAGGACATCGCGGACACGACCCGCGCAACTCTTGCCGCCCTCGAGGTGTAAGTAATATGATAGCGTTACGTACGGCGAAAGAACTCAGCGCGATGAAAGAAGCGTGCAGGATCTCCGCCGGAGCGCTCAGAGTCGCAAAAGAAGCACTGCGTCCCGGCGTCACCACCGCTTATGTCGACGACGCTGTGCGGTCGTACATCCTCTCACAGGGAGCGACTCCGTCGTTCCTCAACTACGACGGGTTTCCGAAAAGCGTGTGCATCTCGATCAACGATCAGATCATCCACGGTATACCGGACGCAAAAACCATAGTTGAGGAAGGCGACATTGTGAGCGTGGACGTGGGCGCGTCCTGCAACGGATACCACGGCGACAATGCGGCGACCTACGGGGTCGGCAAGGTCAGCCCGGAGGCCCAGCGCCTCATGGACGTGACCGCGGAAAGCCTCCGCAGGGCGATTGCCGTCGCGGTGCCGGGAAATCGTATCGGCGACATAGGGCATGCCGTCCAGAGCTATGTCGAGGAAAACGGTTTTTCGGTCGTGCGCGACTATGTCGGACACGGCGTGGGACACCATCTCCACGAGGACCCGGAGGTCCCGAACTACGGCAGACCCGGCCACGGCATCCGCCTTGTCCCGGGCATGACGATCGCCATCGAACCGATGGTCAACGCCGGCCGGTACGATGTCAAGGTGCTTGACAACGACTGGACCGTCGTCACAAGGGACGGGAGCCTCTCGGCGCATTTTGAGAACACGATCGCCATCACGGACGGCGCGCCCATCATCCTGACGAAGGAATGAGGGAACGGCCGATGGATATCGTGAAAGGCTGCGTCGCGCAGTCGAGGGCGGGACGCGACAAGGGCCGGTTTCTGCTGGTGCTCGGCGTCGCGGACGGGTACGCGCTCGTCGCGGACGGCGACTTGCGGAAACTCGCAAAACCCAAGCGCAAGAATCTCATCCATCTCAGCGCGACAGGAACCATTTTGGGACCCCAGGACACAGCAACCGACAAAACGCTGCGGAACGCGCTCACGAAGCGCTTCGGCGGCGGCGACCGTCAGAAGGAGGCTTAAAGTTTGTCAAAAGAGGACGTTCTTGAACTCGAGGGCATCGTAAAAGAGGTCCTGCCCAACGCGACTTTTCTCGTTGAGCTCCCCAACGGACACAGAATCCACGCCCACATCTCCGGCAAGCTGCGCATGAACTTCATACGCATTCTGGCCGGCGACAAGGTGACGGTCGAGATGTCTCCGTACGACCTTACCAAAGGCCGCATCACATGGCGTTCCAAGTAACGGGATATTTTAGGAGGTACGAATCATGAAGGTCAGACCTTCAGTCAAACCCATGTGCGAAAAGTGCAAGGTGATCAAGCGCAACGGCAAAGTCATGGTCATCTGCAAAAACCCGAAACACAAACAGCGCCAGGGTTAAGGCGCTAAAACGAACCGGAGGAAAAAGTATGGCGCGAATTTCTGGTGTTGACCTGCCCAAGGAAAAAAGGGTCGAAGCAGGACTTACCTATATTTACGGCATCGGCCAGAGCAAGGCAAAAGAGATCCTCGCGGCGACGGGCGTCAATCCCGACGTGCGCGTGAAGGACCTCGAAGAGGACGACGTCGCGAAGCTGCGCGAGTATATCGACAAGAATCTGACGGTGGAAGGCGACCTTCGCCGCAACACCGCGCTCGATATCAAGCGCCTGACCGAGATCGGCTGCTATCGCGGCATCCGTCACCGCAAGGGACTGCCTGTGCGCGGCCAGCGTTCCAAGACGAACGCCCGCACCCGCAAGGGCCCGAAGAGAACCATCGCGAACAAGAAGAAGTAAGGAAGGAGTCCGTCTAAATGGCTGTCAATAAACCTACCGTGAAGAAGGGCGCGCCGGTCGCGCGCAAACGCCGTGAGAAGAAGAACATCGAACGCGGCTCAGCGCACATCCAGTCCACCTTCAACAATACGATCGTGACGATCACGGACGTCACGGGCAACGCCATCTCGTGGGCGAGCGCCGGCGGGCTCGGATTCCGCGGCTCCCGCAAATCCACGCCGTATGCCGCGCAGTCGGCTGCCGAAGTCGCGGCGCGCGCCGCGATGGAACACGGCATGAAGACCGTCGAAGTGTATGTGAAGGGACCCGGCTCCGGGCGCGAGGCCGCCATCCGCGCGCTGCAGGCGACCGGCCTTGAGGTGACCTTGATCAAGGACGTCACCCCGATCCCCCACAACGGCTGCCGTCCGCCCAAGAGACGTCGCGTATAATTACAGGAGGATAAGAACGATATGGCAAGATATACCGGCGCGGTGTGCAGATACTGCCGCCGCGAGGGCGAAAAGCTCTTTCTGAAAGGCGAGCGCTGCTATTCCAGCAAGTGCGCGCTCGATCGCAGAACCTACGGACCGGGCCAGCACGGTCAGGGCCGCAAGAAGGCGTCCGAGTACGGCATCCAGCTGCGCACGAAGCAGAAGGCCAAACGCTATTACGGCGTTCTTGAGAGCCAGTTCGCCAAATATTTCGAAATGGCTGAGCGCCAGACCGGCATGACCGGCGAGAATCTGCTTCGGATCCTTGAAAGCAGATTGGACAACATCGTCTATCGCGCGGGCTTCGCGTCTTCCCGCAAGGAAGCGCGCCAGCTCGTGCTGCACCGCCACTTCACCGTGAACGGCAAGACGATCAACATCCCGTCCTATCTCGTCGCCGCGGGCGACAAGATCGCCGTCAAGTCGACGGACTGCGAAAAGATCAAAAACACCTCTGCGGCCAACGCCGCGCGTCCCAAGCCTGTTTGGATGGATGTCGACAACGACAAGCTGACAGCCGCGGTCACCCGCCTGCCGGAGCGTTCGGAGATCGACTTCGAGGTCGAAGAACACTTCATCGTCGAGCTCTATTCCAAATAATAACGGCTCTTGAGTCAAGGTTATTGGGAAAGCGTAAAACGACGGTCTATCCGTTTATAGGAGGGTTTTAGAATGATCGAGATAGAAAAGCCCAAGATAGAAACCATCGACTTGCAAGACGACGGCTCGTACGGCAGGTTCATCGTTGAGCCTCTGGAGCGCGGCTTTGGTACCACGCTCGGCAACGGCCTGCGCCGCGTGCTGCTTTCCTCGCTTCCCGGCGTCGCCGCCCAGTCCATCAAGATTGACGGCGTGCTCCACGAGTTCTCCACGATCGAGGGCGTCAAGGAAGACGTCACCGAGATCGTTCTCAACGTAAAAGGAATCACCGCCAAGCTCCATTGCGACGGCCCCAAGACCGTCTATATCGAAGCCGAAGGCGAATGCGAGGTCACGGCGGGCTCCATCAAGCCCGACGCCGAGATCGAGATCCTCGATCCCAGCTGGCACATCGCCACGCTCAGCGAAGGCGCGAAGCTCGTCATGGAGATCACCTTCGACAAGGGCCGCGGCTATGTCAGCTCCGACCGCAACAAACAGAACATGCAGGGCGCGATCGGCGTCATCCCGGTGGACAGCATCTACACGCCGGTGCTCAAGGCCAACTACACGGTGGAGAACACCCGCGTCGGCCAGATCACCGACTACGACAAGCTGACGCTCGAGGTCAAGACGGACAAAACGATCACGGCCAAGGAAGCGGTCTCGCTGGCGGCCAAAGTCCTGTGCGAGCATCTCAACCTCTTCATGAACCTCTCGGAGGACATTCTCGACACCGAGATCCTCGTCGAGAAGGATCAGAAGAGCAAGGAAAAAGTACTTGAAATGACCATCGAGGAGCTCGATTTGTCGGTCCGCAGCTTCAATTGTCTCAAGCGCGCGGGCATCAACACCGTCGAGGACCTCATCAACCGCTCCGAGGAAGACATGATGAAAGTCAGGAACCTCGGCGTAAAATCGCTTGAAGAGGTCGTCAGCAAGCTCAAATCGCTTGATCTGGATTTCCACCTCAGCTCAAACGACGATAACAAATAATCCTTCAGAACGCTAAAAGGAGAAGACAGCCATGGCCAGAAAACTCGGAAGAGCGACGGACCACCGCAAAGCGATGCTTCGTGCGATGGTGACGTATCTCATCGAGAACGGCAGGATCGAGACGACCGTCACGAGAGCGAAGGAAGTCCGTTCGGTTGCCGAAAAGATGATCACGCTCGGAAAATCCGATTCATTGCATGCGAAAAGACAGATCTATTCCTACATCACGAAGGAAACGGTCGCGAAGAAGCTCATCGACGAGATCGGTCCTTCCTATATCGAGCGCCAGGGCGGCTACACCCGCATTGTGCGCATCGGACCCCGCCGCGGCGACGCCGCGGAGATGGCGATCATAGAACTCGTCTGATCCGGTACAAAAAAGCAACGGTATTACCCGTTGCTTTTTTATTTGTGCGCCGCAAAAAACTATGCGGTTTGCGCGCGGTGTGCTATAATACTACCGCAAGCGGGCCGCCGTGTGCGGCGAGAGGAAAACATGCGCCTGAAAGTGACAAAAAAACAGAACTGCGCCCGGCGGTGCCTCGTCTGCGGGCTCGAAAACGCCCTCGGACTGCGCGCGCAGTATTATGAGCTGGAGGACGGGACGCTCGCGGGTCTTGTGACGGCGCGCAGCGAACACCAGAGCTATCCGGGGCGCGTGCACGGCGGCGTCATCACGGCGCTGCTCGACGAGACCATCGGGCGCGCGGTGAACATCGCGGAGCCCGACACATGGGCGGTCACGGCGGAGATCAGCGTCCGCTTCAAAAAGCCGGTCCCGTACGGCGTGCCGCTGCTGGTCGTGGGCCGCGTCACGGACAACAACCGCCGCCTGTTCAGCGGAACGGGCGAGCTCCTTCTGCCGGACGGCTGCGTCGCGGCGTCCGCTACGGCGCGGTACCGCAAGCTGAAGCTCGCGGACATCGCCGATTTCGCCGCGGCCGGCGACGACTGGGCGGTGCACCCGTCGCCCGCCGATCCCGCTGAGATCGAGATCCCCGATTCCGTCTGCCAAAGGAAATAGCGATGGCTTTTTTACCTGTTTCAAAAGAAGATATGGCGGCCCGCGGCTGGGAAAGCTGCGATGTCGTGCTCGTGACGGGCGACGCCTACGTCGATCACCCGAGCTTCGGCGCGGCGATCATCTCGCGCCTGCTCGAGGCGCAGGGGTTCCGCGTGTGTATCCTCGCGCAGCCGCAGCGCGACGACGATTACCGCCAGTTCGGACGCCCGCGGCTCGGCTTTTTCGTGACCGGCGGCAACATCGACTCGATGGTCGCCCATTATACGGCGGCAAAGCGCACCCGCAGCGACGACCTCTATTCGCCGGGCGGCAAGGCGGGCTTTCGGCCCGACCGCGCCGTCACGGTCTACTGCCGGGCCGTTCGCCGTCTGTTCGGCGACATCCCGCTGATTATCGGGGGCCTCGAGGCATCGCTGCGCCGGTTCGCGCACTATGATTACTGGGACGACGCCGTGCGCCCGTCCATCCTCATCGACACCGGCGCCGACCTGCTCGTGTACGGCATGGGCGAGACGGCGACGCTCGCCGTCGCGCGGCGCCTTGCCGCGGGCGAGGCCGTCGGCGGCATCCTCGACGTGCCCGGGACGGCGTACGCCGTGCCGACGCACGCGTACGCGCCGCGCCCCTGCGCCGAATGCCCCTCGTTTGAGCTCGTGCGCGAGCCGACCGACAGCGGCAAAAAGCAGTACGCGATCTCGGCGCGCATCCAGTATGACGAGCACGACGCCGCGCGCGGCAAGACGGTCATCCAGCGCCACGGCGACCGCATCGTCGTCGCGAACCCGCCCGCGCAGCCGCTCGACGGCGCGGCGCTCGACCGCGTGTACGAGCTGCCGTACGAGCGCACCTATCACCCGAAATACGAGGCGATGGGCGGCGTGCCGGCCATCGAGGAGGTCCGCTTCTCCATCACCCACAACCGCGGCTGCTTCGGCGCGTGCAATTTCTGCGCGCTCGCCTATCACCAGGGGCGGCTCGTCACGGCGCGGACGGCGGATTCCGTCGTCCGGGAGGCGCAGCTGCTGGCGAAGCTGCCCGATTTCAAGGGCTATATCAACGACGTCGGCGGCCCGACGGCGAATTTCCGCCGTCCCGCCTGCGACAAGCAGGCGACGCAGGGCTTCTGCAAGGGGAAAAAGTGTCTGGCCCCGACCATGTGTCCGGCCGTGCACCCGGACCACACCGAATATCTCGAGCTGCTGCGGCGCGTCGCCGCGGTGCCGGGCGTCCGGAAGGTCTTCGTGCGGTCGGGCGTGCGGTACGACTATATCATCGCCGACCCCGACGAGAGCTTTTTCAGGGAGCTCGTCGCGCTGCATGTCAGCGGACAGCTGAAGGTCGCGCCCGAGCACTGCTGCGACGCCGTGCTCGACAAGATGGGCAAGCCCCGCTTCGCCGCCTACGAGCGCTTCCAGAAGCGCTTTTACGAGCTGACGAAGCGCGCGGGCAAGGAACAGTATCTCGTGCCGTACATGATCTCGTCGCACCCCGGCAGCACGCTGGCGGATGCGGTGGAGCTTGCGGTCTACCTGCGGCGCGAGCGCATGCGCCCCGAGCAGGTGCAGGATTTTTATCCGACGCCCGGCACCATCTCGACGGCGATGTTCTACACGGGCCTCGACCCCTATACGCTTGAGAAGGTCTTTGTCCCGCGCACGCCCGACGAAAAGCGCAAGCAGCGGGCGCTGCTGCAATACTACAAGAAAGAGAACGCGCCGCTCGTGCGCGCCGCGCTGCGGGAGGCCGGCCGCGAAGATCTCATCGGCGCAGGCAAAGACTGCCTTGTATGCGGCGCGCCGGTTGGATATAATAGAGAAAAGGGCGCGCCCGCCGCGAAGAACCGGCGCGGCGCCCATAACGACCGAAGGGAACGCAAAAAATGAAGGACGGGTTTCTGAAGACGGTCTCGGCGAGCCCCGATGTGCGCGTGGCCGACTGCGCGTACAACACGCGGCAGATCATCGCCTGCATCGGCGACGCGGCGGCGCGCGGCGCGCGGCTGCTGGTGCTGCCGGAGCTTGCGATCACCTCCTACAGCTGTGAGGATCTGTTTTTGCAGACGGCGCTGCTCGGGCAGGCGACGGACTCGCTGCTCGAAATCGCCGCGGCGACGAAGGGGAAGAACATCGTCGTCGTCGTCGGGCTGCCCGTCGCGGTCGGCGGTCTGCTGTACAACGCCGCGGCGGCGCTGTGCGGCGGCGAGATCCTCGGCGTCGTGCCGAAGAGCTTCCTGCCGAATTACACTGAGTTTTACGAAGGGCGGCGCTTCGCGCCCGCCCCCGAGGAAAACCGCCGCATCGAGCTCGGCGGCAGGTCCGTCGTCTTCGGCGCGAAGCAGGTCTTCTGCTGCCGCGAGATGCCGGATTTCAAGCTGGCCATCGAGATCTGCGAGGACATGTTCGTCGCGCTGTCGCCGTGCGTATGGCACACCAAGGCGGGCGCGACGGTCGTCGCCAACCCCTCGGCGAGCGACGAGGTCGTCACAAAGCCCGATTTCCGCCGCAAGCTCGTCGCCATCCAGTCGGCGAAGGCCGGCTGCGCATACGTTTACTGCAGCGCGGGGCCGGGCGAGTCGAGCAACGACGTCGTCTTTTCCGCCCACGACATGATCGCGGAAAACGGCTCCATCCTCGCGGAAAGCCCGCCCTTCGGCGAGGGCTGGTGCGAGACGGAGATCGACCTGCAGCGCGTGATGAACGACCGCCTGCGCACGACGAGCGTGCGCGACGGCAATCCGCCGCCGGGCTATGATTACACCGAATTTTCTCTCGCCGTGGAGGATGCCGTCCTCACGCGGCACATCGATCCGCGCCCCTTTGTGCCGGGCGACGAGGCGGAGCGGGCGTCCCGCTGCGAAGAGATCCTGCACATCCAGTGCGCCGGCCTCGCGAAGCGCGTCGAGCACGCGCACTGCGCGTCCGCCGTCGTCGGTGTGTCGGGCGGGCTGGACTCGACGCTCGCGCTGCTCGTGACCTGCCGCACCTTCGCGCAGATGGGTCGCCCCGCGACCGACGTCGTCGGCATTTCGATGCCCTGCTTCGGCACGACGGGCCGCACGAAGAGCAACGCCCAGAAGCTGTGCGAGACGCTCGGCGTCACCTTCCGCGAGATCGACATCGGCGAAGCGGTGCGGGTGCATCTGCGCGACCTCGGCCACGACGGCAGCACGGCCGACGTGACCTTTGAGAACGCGCAGGCCCGCGAGCGCACGCAGCTGCTCATGGACACGGCGAACCGCGACAACGGTCTCGTCATCGGCACGGGCGACTTGTCGGAGCTGGCGCTCGGCTGGTGCACATACAACGGCGACCACATGTCGATGTACGCCGTCAACTGCTCGGTGCCGAAGACGCTTGTGCGCTATCTCGTGCGCTACATCGCCGACGGCGACGCCTCGCTGCGCGCGGTGCTGTACGACATCCTCGACACCCCCGTCAGCCCCGAACTGATCCCCTCGGACGGGGAGCACATGGTGCAGAAGACGGAGGACATCATCGGGCCCTACGAGCTGCACGATTTCTTCCTCTACTACTGTGTCCGCTGGGGGTTCAGCCCCCGGAAGATCCTGCGCCTTGCGGTCGGCGCCTTCGCCGGCGTCTATGAAAAGGCGGAGATCGAAAAGTGGCTCAAGCTGTTCTACAAGCGTTTCTTCACGCATCAGTTCAAACGAACGTGCGTACCCGGCGGGCCGAAAGTCGGCTCGGTGGCCCTGTCGCCGCGCGGCGACTGGCGCATGCCTGCGGATGCCGCGGGCGCGCTGTGGCTGCGCGCTCTCGACTGACCGCAAACAGGCTGAAAAAACATCAAAGGTTCATATGATATCATACCGAAGATTTCGCGACGAAGACTACGAAGCTGTTCTGCAGATGGTCATGGTGACCTGGAATTATTATGAATGGGTGCCCGGCCACGCGGCCAGGGCGATGGCGTCCTACTACTTGTCTGAGATCCTCGCGCAAAGCGACGAGGTGTGGGTGGCGGACCGCGGCGGTGAACCTGTCGGGATCATCGCGGGGCGGGACTGCCGCCATCGGATTACGCGACTGCGTTACCATCTTCGAAAGGTGTTCGCCGCGCTGTGTATCTATGTCGGCCGGCAGGCCGTGGATGTCTTTGAGCAGTTCGTGCGCACCGAAAAGCTCGACGCCGAGCTGCTCGCCGAAGCCGACGCGCCGTTTGACGGCGAGCTGACGCTGCTCATCGTCATGCCCTCGTGCAAGGGGCAGGGCGTGGGCGACGCGCTGTACGGGCGCTTTCTCGAATGGGTCCATCTGCGCGGCATGCGCAGCTTCTACCTGTTCACCGACAGCTCCTGCAACGTCGGGTTTTACAAGCACAAGGGGCTGCGCAATCTCGGCGGCCGGACGTTCTACTGGGCGGAGCACCGCGAGGAGGGCGACCGCAGGACGCCCGAGGAATATTATCTCTACGCGGGGATGCTCGCATAAAACAGCGACAAAAAAGGCGCGGACCGAAGGGTCCGCGCCTTTTTTATTTTTTCTATTTGACGGTCACGAGCTCGTATTCGAAGCTGCCCGCGCCGAGCTTCGCGCAGTGGCGAAGGCACTGCGCCCAGTCGGTCGTCGGCGCGAGATCCGCGAAGTGGTCGCCGTGGGTCTGGGCGCAGGACGCGAGCATGCTGCCGGCCTCGACGGGCTGCGCGTTGCAGGCGTCGGCGCAGGCGTGGTCGAGCGCGACCGGGTCAAAGGAGGCGAACATGCCGATGTCGGGGGTGATGGGCACGTCGTTGACGCTGTAGCAGTCGCACAGCGGCGAGATGTCGATCGCGAGCGCGATGTGGAACTGCGGGCGGCCCTTGACGACGGCGGTGGCGTACTCCGCCATCTTCATATTGAGAAATTCGTTGGAATGGAACGGGGGCTGAATGGCGTTTTTGGGGCAGGCCTCGATGCAGCGCCCGCAGCCGACGCATTTTTCGTGGTCGATGGACGCCTTGCCGCCGGCATAGCTGATCGCCTCGTGGGCGCAGGCCTTGCCGCACAGCCGGCAGCCGACGCAAAGCCCCGCGTCGACCTGCGGCTTGCCCGAGCAGTGCATCTCCATTTTGCCCGCGCGGGAGCCGCCGCCCATGCCGAGGTTTTTGATGGCGCCGCCGATCCCGGTCGCCTCATGGCCCTTGAAATGCGTCAGCGAGATGACGACGTCCGCATCCATGAGCGCGGCGCCGATGCGCGCGCTCTGCACGTATTCGCCGCCCTCGACGGGCACGAGCCGCTCGTCGCGCCCCAGCAGCCCGTCGGCGATGATGACCTCGCAGCCCAGCGAGAGGGGATTGTAGCCGTTGCGCGCGGCGCATTCGAGATGGTCGAGCGCGTTCGTGCGGCTGCCGACGTACAGCGTGTTGCAGTCGGTGACGAAGGGCTTCCCGCCCCGCCCGCGGATATACCGCGCGAGCGCCGCGGCGTAGTTGTGCCGCAGGTAGGCGAGGTTCCCGTCCTCGCCGAAATGCAGCTTGATGGCGACGAATTTGTCGCCGAGCTCCAGCTTGTCGATCCCCGCGGCCCTGCACAGCCGCAGCATCTTGTCCGTGACGCTCTCGCGCATGGCCGTCGCCATGGAGGTAAAATAGACCTTCGATGTTTCCATGTTCTCAGCTCCTGTCAAAAATAGCGGATGCTTTTTTCAGCGATTCGATGATCGGGATGCCCTGCGGGCAGACGCCCTCGCAGGCGCCGCAGCCCAGGCAGTCGGCGGCCTTCGTCTGCTTTGCCGCAAAGAGGTCGTACATGCGCTTCGCCGATTCGAGGTGACCGTAGACGGTGTAGTTGTTGAGCAGCGCGAGGATGCCGGGGATGTCCATCTGCACGGGGCAGCCGCTCCTGCAGTAGCCGCAGCCGGTGCAGGGCACGGTCGGGATGGCCCGCAGCGCCGCGACGACGGTGTCGAGAACGCCGCGCTCGGATTCCGTGAGCGGCTCAAAATGTTCGAACGTGGCGATGTTGTCGCGCAGCTGTCCGAGCGTGTTCATCCCGCTGAGCACGACCCCCACGCCGTCGAGCGAGCCTGCGAAGCGCATGCCCCACGACGCGGGCGAGGCGCCCGGCGCGGCCGTTTCGAGCAGCGCGCCGACGGAGGGCGCGAAAGCGGACAGCGCGCCGCCCTTGACGGGCTCCATGACGGCGACGGGCTTGCCGTGCCGCCGGGCGGCCTCCCAGCATTCCCGCGCGCGGACGCGCTCGTCGTCCCAGTCCGCGTAGTTGATCTGCAGCTGCACGAACTCGAATTCGGGGAATTCGGCGAGAAAGGCGTCGAGCAGCTCGGGCGTGCCGTGGAAGGAAAAGCCGATGTGCCGCGCCGTCCCGCGGCGCTTCATGTCGAAGACATGGCTGATGGCGCCGAACTGACGGCACAGGGCGATATTCTTGTCGTTGAGGCTGTGCAGAAGGTAGTAGTCGAAGTAGTCGACGCCGAGGCGCCCGAGCTGCTCCCGCTCGAAACGGGCGGGGTCGCCCGCGGCGGCGAGGCGGTAGCTCGGCAGCTTGTCGGCGATGGTGAAGCTGTCGCGCGGATGCCGTTTGACCGCCACCCTGCCGAGGCAGCGCTCCGATTCGCCCTCGTAGTAGGTGTAGGCGGTGTCGAAATAGGTGAAGCCGTGCTCCAGAAAAAGATCGGCCATTTCGGTCAAAAGCCCGTCGTCGGGCTGCCCGCCCGCAAACGGAAGCCGCATGAAGCCGAAGCCCAGCCTCTTTGCGGGAAAGATTTCCTGTGCCATTCGATTTTCCTCCTGTGCTGTGTGATCGTCCGGGGAAAGCAGGGGGTGTCAGCCGCCCGCAAGGATGCGCGCGACCGCCGCGCGCGGCAGCGCGGAAACGGCGACGGGCGGCAGCGGCTCGCCGTCCGGCGCAGGCAACTGCTTCCCGTACCAGCGCACATCGCGCCACGCGCCGCATTTCCATCCCGTGCGGCGGTAGTCGCCGACGACCGAAAAGCCGAAGCTCTCGTGCAGCCGCTCGCTGCGCTCGTTCGGGAGCGTCACCCCGGCATAGACGTTGCGGATGCCCTGCAGCGCGAGCAGCCCGAGCAGCGCGCGGTAGAGCTCCGTGCCGAGGCCCTGCGAGGTCGCTTCGGGCGCGAGGTAGACCGAGAGCTCGGCGTTCCACCCGTAAGCGGCGCGCTCCATCTGCCGGTGCGCGTACGCGTAACCGGCGGGGCGGCCGTCCCGCTCGCAGACGAGATAGGGGTAAAACGAGGAGACGGCGGCGATGCGCGCCGAAAATTCCCGCCGGGTCGGCAGCGCGCACTCGAACGTCGTCGGCGTCGCGATATACGGCGCGTAGATGTCCAGCAGCGCGCCCGCGTCTTCTTCCGCCGCAAAGCGCAGCGCCATGGGATCACGTTCCTTCGTTTTCGGATTTCCTCTATTCTATCATACGGCGGCGCCGAATGTCTGCAGCAATTTGTTGCCGCCGGCGCGGGCGCGCAAAATCGTCTTATTGCACAAAACCGAAAAAGATTCTTTGTCACATACGGTCAAAACTCCGTTTTTGAAAAAAACCTTTGCATTTTCGGGCGCAAAGGTGTACGATAACAACATCGTTTACTTTATCGAATAAAAGCACAAAAGCTTTAAAGCGAAAAAGCAGCGCGAAATATTCCTCAAAGGGGAACGCGATCATGTCCACACAGGCCATCATGATTCTCACCATCATCGTTTACGCGGCGTTCATCGCGGCGGTCGCCGTGATGAGCAAGCGCAGCGCGAAGAACATCACGGAGCTGACCGTCGGCGGCCGCAACGCGGGCGCATGGGTGTCGGCGCTGTCCTACGGCACGGCGTATTTCTCCGCCGTCATGTTCATCGGCTACGCGGGCGGGACGGGCTGGCGCTACGGCCTGTGGGGCATTCTGCCGGGCATCGGCAACGCGGTCATCGGGTCGTTCCTCGCGTGGAAGGTGCTCGCGCGCCGCACGCGGGCGCTCACGCAGGCCAACGGCGTGAAATCCATGCCCGATCTGTTTGCGACGCGGTTCGACAGCGACGCGATGCGGCTGTTCGCCGCGATCGTCATCACGGTCTTTCTCATCCCGTATTCCGCGTCGGTCTACAAGGGGCTCACAAGCGTCTGCTCGGTGCTGCTGGGCATCGACGAGACGGTCTGCATGATCGTCATCGCCGCCGCGGCCATCCTGCTTGTGACGCTCGGCGGCTATGCCGCGACGCTCAAGGCCGATTTTGTGCAGGGGCTCATCATGCTGCTCGGCGTGGCGACGCTCATCTTCGCGGTCGTGCGCTGCGACCAGGTCGGCGGTCTCGAAAAGGGCCTTGCGGCCATCAGCGCGGCGACGGCGAAGCTCCAGCTCGGCGCGAAGGAACATATCGCGCTGTGGGCGACGGTCCTCATGACCTCCTTCGGCACCTGGGGCCTGCCGCAGATGATCCATAAATACTATGCCATCCGCGACGACCACGAGGTCAGGCGCGGCACCGTCATCTCGACGCTGTTCGCGCTCGTCGTCGCCGGCGGCGGCTACTTCATCGGCTCGCTGTCGCACCTCTTCTTCAAAGAGCTGCCCGCGGGCGGCACCGATTACCTCGTGCCGAACATGCTCAAGGAAGCGGGTCTGCCGGGCGTTCTGCTGGGGCTCGTGCTGGTGCTGCTCATCGCGGCGTCGGTCTCGACGCTGTGCTCCATCACCATCACCGCGTCGTCGACCTTCACAATGGACCTGCTCGGGCAGCTGCGCCGCAGAAATCCGCTCAGCGAGCGCAGCGCGGCGCGCGTCATGAAGCTCGCGGCGCTGCTGTTCATCGTCATCTCCTTTGCGGTCGCCAATTCCAAAACGCCCATCCTCGACATGATGTCCTACTCGTGGGGCGTCATCTCCGGCAGTTTCCTCGCGCCCTATGCGCTGCTGCTCTACTCGAAGAGCTTCACGCGGCGCGGCGCCTTCGCCGGGATGCTGGGCGGCTTCCTGACGGCGCTGCCGCCCGTCGTGTGCAAGCTGTTTTTCCCGGATGCGGCGCTGCCCTTCTTCGGGAAGGTCGCCGACATGGGCCCGCATTTCGCGTGCCTCGCGATGCTCGTGTCGCTGGCGATGTGCGTCGCGTGCGGGAACGTGCTGCAAAAGCAGCAGCCGGAGCACGAATTTTACGCCGCCGCGGGCATGTGAGCCCGCAGCCGCCGGAAGACTATACGGAAAGGGAAGGGAGCCCGGCGCGGGCCCCCTTTTCCCCGCGATTTTGCCAATATTGATCACAATTTTGCGCGCCGCGCGCCGGGAACGCGGCAAAGCGACGAATTTTCGGGGCTTTCGCGCATTCCCGTTTACTTTTGCGATTTAATGAGATAAAATAATTATTTAAATACAGATTCACCGGAGGAAGAGACAATGGCGTCGAACATCTGGAACAAAGAGATGGAATGCATGCCGCGCAGGCAGCTCGAGGCGCTTCAGCTCGAACGGCTGAAGGCGCTCGTCGATTATTGCGACCGGACGGTGGAGCTGTATCACAAACGATTTACCGAGGCGGGCGTCACGGCTGACAAGATCAGGACGCTCGCCGATCTCCAGCACATCCCGTTTCTGAACAAGACCGACCTGCGGGACACCTACCCGTTCGGCCTGTTCTCCGTGCCGCTCAAGCAGATCGTGCGCATCCACGCGTCGTCCGGCACGACGGGCAACCCGACGGTCGTCGGCTACACACGGGAGGATCTTGTCAACTGGAGCGAGGAGGTCGCGCGGCTCGTCTGGGCCGCGGGCGCGACGGACGAGTCCATCGTGCAGATCTGCTTCGGCTACGGCATGTTCACGGGCGCGCTGGGGCTGCATTACGGCCTTGAGCGCATCGGCGCGTCGGTCGTCCCGACGTCGTCGGGCAACACGGAAAAGCAGCTCAAGTTCATGCGCGATTTCGGCACGAACACCATCGTCGCGACGCCGTCCTACTGCATGTATCTCGCGGAGGCGGCCCGCAAGATGGGCGCGGAGTTCCCGATGGACAGCTACAAGCTCAAGCTCGGGCTGCTCGGCAGCGAGGGCAGCACGCCCGAGATGCGCGCCGAGATCGAAAAGATGTGGGGCGGCGGCTTCTTCGCCACCGACAACTACGGCATGAGCGAGCTCAACGGCCCGGGCATGTCCGGGGAGTGCCGCGAGCGCGACGGTCTGCACATCTGCGAGGACCACTATCTGTGCGAGATCATCGACCCCAAGACGGGCGAGGTGCTGCCGGAGGGCTCGGTCGGCGAGCTGGTCGTGACCAACCTCACGAAGCGTGGCATCCCGATGGTCCGCTACCGCACGAAGGATCTCACGCGCATCACCTGCGAGCCGTGCAGATGCGGCCGCACGACCGCGCGCATGGACAAGATCATCGGCCGCAGCGACGACATGATCAAGGTCCGCGGCGTCAACGTGTTCCCGACGCAGGTCGAGAGCGCCATGCTCGGCATCAGCGAGATCAGCCCCAACTATCAGCTGGTGCTCACGCGCGAGAACTACGCCGACCACATGGAGGTCCGCGTGGAGCTCACCGACGGCAGCATGCTCACGCGCTACAGCGAACTCGAAGCGCTCCAGCAGCGCATCCACCATAAAATACAGGCGGTGCTCGGCATCGACGTCAAGGTGTCGCTCGTCGAGCCCAACACGATCGAGCGCTTTACAGGCAAGGCGCACCGCATTGTGGATCTTAGGAGTGAAGGTAAAAAATGAGTGATAAAGTACTGATGCTCGGCAATGAGGCGGTCGCAAGGGGCGTGTACGAGGCCGGCGCGCGCGTCGTGTCCTCCTATCCCGGCACCCCCAGCACCGAGATCACCGAGTTTCTTTCGAAGTACGACGATCTGTACAGCGAATGGGCGCCCAACGAAAAGGTGGCCGCGGAGGTCGCCATCGGCGCGTCGTTCGCCGGCGCGCGCAGCTTCTGCGCGATGAAGCACGTCGGCTTCAACGTGGCGGCGGATCCGCTGTACACCGCGTCTTACATCGGCGTCGGCGGCGGCATGGTCGTCGCGGTCGCGGACGACCCCTCCATGCACTCGTCGCAGAACGAGCAGGATTCCCGCAATCATGCGAAGGCGGCGAAGCTGCCGATGCTCGAGCCGGGCGATTCGGCCGAATGCAGAGCCTATGCGAAGCTCGCGTTCGAGCTGTCCGAGCGGTTCGACACCCCCGTTCTGCTCAAGCTCACGACCCGCGTGTCCCACGCGCGCTCTCTCGTCGAAACGCAGGACCGCGTCGAGGTGCCGCTCAAAAAATACGAGAAGAACGTCGCGAAAAACGTCATGATGCCCGCGATGGCGAAAAAACGCCGCGTGTTTGTCGAGGAGCGCATGGAGAAGCTCACGGAATACGCCGAGACGTCGGGGATTAACCGCATCGAGTGGGGCGACCGCGCCGTCGGCATCATCGCCGCGGGCGGCTGCTACACCTATGCGCGCGAGGCGCTGGGCGACAAGGCGAGCTATCTGAAGCTCGGCATGGTCAACCCGCTGCCGGTCGATCTCATCGAGGAGTTCGCCGACGGGGTCGAGACGCTTTACGTCGTCGAGGAGATGGACGACGTCATCGAGACGCATTGCCGCAAGAACGGCATCGACGTGCTCGGCAAGGAAGTCTTCCCCGTCATCGGCGAGTTTTCCGCCGCGACGGTGCGCGACGCCGTGCTCGGCGCGGAGCTGCCGCACATCGAATTTTCCGAGCCGATCCCGGGCCGCCCGCCGGTGCTGTGCGCCGGCTGCCCCCACCGCGGCGTCTATTACGCGCTCAAGGGCCTCGGCCTGTTCGTCAGCGGCGATATCGGCTGCTACACCCTCGGCGCGGCGGCGCCGCTGTCGGGCGTCGACACCTGCGTGTGCATGGGCGCTTCCATCAGCGGCCTGCACGGCTACAACACGGCGCTCGGCGCCGACGCGGCGAAGAAATCCGTCGCGGTCATCGGCGACAGCACCTTCTGCCATTCCGGCATCACCGGCCTCGTCGACATCGCCTACAACAAGGGCATCTCGACGGTCATCGTGCTCGACAACTCCATCACGGGCATGACCGGCCACCAGAACAACCCGCTCAACGGCAAGACCATCAAGGGCGACCCGACGACGGCCATCGACCTCGAGGCGCTCGCCCATGCCATCGGCATCGCGCGGGTGCGCGTCGTCGATTCCTACGACGTGGACGCCGTGCGCAGCGCCGTGCTCGAGGAGCTCGCGGCGGAAGCGCCGTCGCTCATCATCGCGCGGCGCCCCTGCGCGCTGCTCAAGGATGTGAAGCACAAGGCGCCGCTCGCAGTCGACGCGGACGCCTGCAAGGGCTGCCGCGCCTGTCTGCAGGTCGGCTGCCCCGCGCTGTCCTTTACGCAGACGAACGGCAAAAAGCACGCCGTCATCGACGCGGCGATGTGCGTCGGCTGCGGCATCTGCCAGCACGCGTGCAAATTCTCTGCGATCGGAGGGCAGGCAAAATGAGCGACACGAAGAACATCCTCATCGTCGGCGTCGGCGGGCAGGGAACGCTGCTCGCGTCCAAGCTGATGGGAAAGGTCTACGCCGAACAGGGCTTTGACGTCAAGGTCAGCGAGGTGCACGGCATGTCCCAGCGCGGCGGCTCCGTCGTCACCTATGTCCGCTACGGCGAAAAGGTCTGGTCGTCGCTCATCGACAAGGGCGAGGCCGACGTCATCCTGTCCTTTGAACAGCTCGAGGCGGCCCGCTGGCTCGAATATCTCAAGCCGAACGGGCGCATCATCACCAACACGAGAAGGATCGACCCGATGCCCGTCATCATGGGCGCGGCGGCCTATCCCGAAAATATCGTCGAGAAGCTCAGAGCTCTCGTCCCCGACGTGACGGCGGTCGACGCCGACGCGCTCGCGGCCGAAGCGGGCTCGACGCGCGCGACGAATCTGGTGCTGCTGGGCGTTTTCGCCCGCGGCTCCGGCATCGACAAGGCGGTGTGGCTCGACGCCATCCGCTCCACCGTGCCCCCGAAAACCGTCGAGACGAACGCGAAGGCGTTCGAGCTCGGCTGGGGCGCATGAACACCCACAAACAACGGAGGAACAGACATTTTCATGGCTTACTATGAAGAAGCCGTCGAATGTGCTTCGCGGGACTATATCCGCGCCGTGCAGTCGGAACGGCTCATAAAAATGGTCGGCAACGCCTATGACCATATCCCTTTCTATAAAAAGAAATTCGACGAGATGGGCCTGCTGCCCGGCGACATCCACAGCATCGACGACATCACCAAGCTGCCCTTCACGGTCAAAACGGATCTGCGGGACAATTACCCCTTCGGGCTGTTCGCGGTGCCGCAGAGCGAGCTCGTGCGCATCCACGCCTCGTCCGGCACCACCGGCAAACAGACGGTCGTCGGCTACACCAAGAAGGACATCGACGTCTGGGCCGCCTGCACGGCGCGCGTGCTCGTCGCCGCGGGCGCCACGAAAAACGACATCATCCACATCTCCTACGGCTACGGCCTGTTCACCGGCGGCCTCGGCCTCCACTACGGCGCCGAAAAGCTCGGCGCGACGGCGCTGCCCGTCTCGTCCGGCAACACCAAGCGCCAGGTCATGCTGCTGCAGGATTTCGGCTCCGACTTCCTGTGCTGCACGCCCTCCTACGCGATGTTCATCGGCGAGACCATCCGGGATATGGGCATCGACCCGAAATCGCTCAAGCTGCGCGCGGGCATCTTCGGCGCGGAGCCGTGGACCGAGAACATGCGCAAGGAGATCGAGCGGCTGCTCGCCATCAAGGCGTACGACATCTACGGCCTGTCGGAGATCGCCGGACCGGGCGTCGCGGGCGAATGTGAGTGCCAGAGCGGCATGCACGTCAACGAGGATTACTTCTACCCCGAGGTCGTCGACCCCGACACGCTCAAACCACTGCCCGCCGGGCAGTACGGCGAGCTCGTCTTCACCTGCATCGGCAAGCAGGCGCTGCCGCTCGTGCGCTACCGCACCCGCGACATCTGCGCGCTCATCACCGACCCGTGCGACTGCGGCCGCACGTTTGTGCGCATGACGAAGCCGAAGGGCCGCAGCGACGATATGCTCATCATCCGCGGCATCAACGTCTTCCCGTCGCAGGTCGAGCACGTGCTGCTTGAGCTGCACATGGACCCGAACTATCAGATCATCGTCGACCGGCAGAACAACCTCGACACGATGGAGGTCCGCGTGGAGATGAGCCCGGCGCTCTTCTCCGACACCGTCAAAAACCTCGAGTCGAACGAAAAGCGCATCGAGGGCGCGCTGCAGAGCACGCTCAATGTCCATGCGAAGGTCCGCCTCATGGAGCCCGGCTCGCTGCCGCGCTCCGAGGGCAAGGCCGTGCGCGTCATCGACAACCGCAAACTTTGATTCATCGGCGAATTATGCTACAATATAAACATCATCCTATGATCGGGAGGACAGGCAAATGACAGTCAAACAGCTTTCCATCTTTGTGGAGAACAAATCCGGCCGCATGGCGGAGATCACCGAGCGCATCGCCGAAGCGGGCATCGACATCCGTGCTCTCTCGATCGCCGACACGACGAACTTCGGCATCCTTCGCCTCATCGTCGACAACCCCGACCGCGCGGAGAAGGCGCTCAAAGAGAAGGGCATGACCGTGTCGCTGACGGACGTCATCGCCGTCGAGATCGTCGATGAGCCGGGCTCCTTCGCGAAGGCCGTCCGGCTGCTCGCGGATCACGGCATCGACATCGAGTACATGTACGCCTTTATCTGCCGCCAGCACGGCAAGGCCTGCGTCATCATCCGCGTCGAGGACAACGCCGCCGCCATCCGGGTCCTTGAGGAGGCCGGCGTCGGCATGCTCACCCAGGACGAAATATACTCAATGTAGAAAACAGACAAAATACAACAATTTCCGCGGCGCTGTCCGCAAAGCGGGCGCCTCTTTCGGGGCGCCCGTCATTTTTAACAGGAAAGCGGGGAACCTACTATGGTATCGGAGAAAATGTACGAGCTCGGCAGCCGGCGCTCCGTCATCCGGGAGATCTTCGAATACAGCAATGCGCGCGCAAAGGAGATCGGGCGGGAGAACGTCTTTGATTTCAGTCTTGGCAATCCGAGCGTGCCCGCGCCCGCGCTCGTCAACGAGACCATCGCGCAGCTCATCGCCGGCGACAGCGTCGCGCTGCACGGCTACACCTCCGCGCCGGGCGACGCGGGCGTGCGCGGGACGATCGCGCAGTCGCTCAACCGCCGCTTCGGCACCTCCTTTGCGGCGAAGGATCTCTACATGACGGCGGGCGCCGCGGCGTCGCTGTGCGCGGTGCTGCGGGGGCTGTGCGAGCCGGGCGACGAGTTCATCGCCATCGCGCCGTTCTTCACCGAGTACCGCGTCTTCGTCGAAGCGGCGGGCGCGAAGCTCGTCGTCGTGCCGGCGGACGTGCCGGATTTCCAGATCGATCTCGCCGCGCTCGGCCGGGCGATCACGCCGCATACGAAGGGCGTGCTCGTCAACTCGCCGAACAATCCCTCCGGCGCGGTCTACAGCGAGGCGACGGTCAGGGCGCTGTGCGCGCTGCTGCGCGAAAAATCCGAAGAATACGGCCGCCCGATCTTCCTCATCTCCGACGAGCCCTACCGGGAGATCGCCTACGGCGTCGACGTGCCGTTCCTGACGAAGTACTACGACAACACGATCGTCTGCTATTCCTACAGCAAATCGCTGTCCCTTCCGGGCGAGCGCATCGGCTGGGTGCTCGTGCCGGCCGCCGTCGACGACGCCGGCCGCGTGATGGCCGCCGTGGCGGGCGCCGGCAGGGCGCTGGGCTATGTCTGCGCCCCGAGCCTCTTCCAGCGCGTGGCCGCGCGCTGCTGCGACACGCCCGCCGACGTCGCCGCCTATAAGAAGAACCGCGACGCGCTGCTCGCGGGTCTGACGGCGTGCGGCTTCGACTGCGTGCCGCCCGACGGCGCGTTTTACCTGTTCGTAAAATCGCCCGAGCCCGACGCCGGCGCCTTCTGCGAGCGGGCGAAAAAGCTCGAGCTGCTGTTCGTGCCGAGCGACGATTTCGGCGTGACGGGCTATGTGCGCATCGCCTACTGCGTCGCCTACGACACGATCGAGCGCTCGCTGCCCGCTTTCCGAAAGCTCGCGCAAAGCTACGGCCTCAAGGGGAAATAAAAATGGAGCACAGGGGGACCGTGCCGCTCGAGACGCCGCGGCTTTCGCTGCGCGCGCTGACGCCCGACGGCGCGCAGCTCGCGAACTTCAAGAGCGGCACGTGGCAGTTCATCGACTCCGTCCCGAATGACGAGATCGACAACCTCAAGAGCTCCTATCCGGACGAGTTCATCGTCACCGGACAGCTGGGCACCTATTACACCTGCTTCAACGTCAACGTTGATCTGCTCCCCGCGACGAGCACCCTGACGGGCGTCGAGAAGGAGAAGGCGGAAGAAGAGATCCGTTCCGCGCTCGGCCTGCTCATCGACCGCAACTACATCGTCACGAACATCGGCAAGGCGGGCCAGGTCCCGGCGAGTTCCTTCGTCGCCATGGGCCTCACCGATCCGGACGGCACGCAGTTCTATCAGAACGCGGGCCACAGCGACAGCTATGACGGCTACTATGACGTCAGCGAAGGCGCTTTTGAGAGCAACTGCGCGGCGGCTGTCGAGACGCTGAAGAAGTACTACACGTACGACGAAGCGACCAAGAAGTTCACCGATGTCCCGACCATTGATTACCTCTACAACACCGGAACCGGCCACCAGGCCATCGGCGAGTATTTGCAGCAGGCCCTCGCGGTCTACGGCATCAATGTCACGCTGACGAACCAGGAGTGGGGCACCTTCCTCAACACCCGCAAAGACGGCCAGTACACCTGGGCCCGCAACGGCTGGCTCGGCGACTACAACGACCCGATTTCCTTCCTCGACATGTGGATCAGCACCAGCGGCAACGATGATATCCAGGCCGGCAAGGGCGACAACGCCACGCTGAAGGCCTACTCCATCGATCTGACCGACCTCGGCTATGATCTGAAGGTCGAAAACGGCACGTGGGCGGAGACCTATGATGCGGTCATCAAGCTCATCAAGAGCGAGACCGACTCCACCAAACGCTTCCAGCTCATGCACAGGGCAGAGGATCTGCTCATGAGCACCGGTCTGATCATACCGCTCTACTACTACACCGACATCTATATGTGCAGCAAGACCCTCACCGGCGCGTTCAGCTCGCCGCTCGGCTTCAAATACTTCATGTATTCGTCGATCGCGAAGTAAACCGCCCCTCTGAAGGCAACAAAAGCGGCGCAGCGAAAGCTGCGCCGCTTTTTCCTGCCCGCGGGCGGCGCGGCTTGCTTGCGCGGCGCGCCCAAACGCTGTATACTGTTTGCATTCCCCCCTTTTGGAGGCGCTATGTGCTTTTTCCCCGATTATACGTTTGACCGCGTCGAGGACATCACGCCCGCCGTGCTCGCGCGGCTCGGCGTGCGCGCGCTCGCGCTCGACACCGACAACACGCTGACGGGCGACGGCAGCCAGGCGCTCTCCGCGTCCGTCGCGGCATGGCTCGCGTCGCTGCGCGCGGCCGGCGTCCCGGCGGTCATCGTGTCGAACAATTCGCCCGCGCGCGTGCGCCCCTTCGCGGCGGTCTGCGGCCTGCCGTACGTCGCCGGGGCGAAAAAACCGCTGCGGCGGTCCCTCGCGGCCGTTCGCGGCGCGCTCGGGGCGGCGCCTCATGAGATTGCCGTCGTCGGCGACCAGCTTTTCACGGATATGGCATACGCGCGCCGCTGCGGGATGCGGGCGCTGCGCGTCGAGCCCGTCGGCGCGGACGTACCGCCCTTTGTGCGGTTCAAAAGAAAACTTGAGCGGCCGTTCCTGCGGGCGGTCAGAAAGAGAAGGTGGTGCGATGACTGAGCGCGCAAAATTCGGCCCGGCCGGCAATTCGGTCAGCTTCGGCGAGCAGGGCTACAAGAGCTACGCGGACATCCCGAAATATACGGCAGGCATGGGCCTCGATGTGTTCGAGTACCAGTGCGGCCGCGGCGTCCATATCGCGGCGCCTGCGGCGGCGGAGCTCGGCGCGCTCGCCGCGTCCGCCGGCATCGGGCTGTCGGTCCACGCGCCCTATTTCATCTCGCTGTCGTCCGTCGAGGAGGAAAAGCGGAAGAATTCGGCGCGGTATTTGCTCGAGAGCGCCGCGGTCGTCGTCCCCATGGGAGGGCGGCGCATCATCCTCCACTCCGGCTCGTGCGGCAAGCTGCCCCGCGAGCAGGCGCTCGCGCTCGCGAAGGACACGCTGCGCTACTGCCTCGCGGAGCTCGACGCCGCCGGCTATGCCGACGTGACGCTGTGCCCCGAGACGATGGGAAAGATCAACCAGCTCGGCACGCTCGAGGAGGTCATGGAGCTGTGCTCGCTCGACGAGCGGCTCGTGCCGTGCATCGACTTCGGCCACCTCAACGCCCGCACGCACGGGGGCATCGCCTCGAAACAGGATTATGCCGCCATCCTCGATACGGTGGAGGACCGCCTCGGCCATGAGCGCCTGCGCACCTTCCACTCCCATTTCAGCAAGATCGAGTATTCCGAGGGGGGCGAGAAGCGCCACCTGACGTTCGGCGACACCGTGTTCGGCCCCGACCCGCGCCCGCTGCTCGAGCTCGTCGCCGAGCGGGAGCTCGCGCCGACGTTCATCTGCGAGTCCGACGGCACGCAGGCCGAGGACGCCGCCGCCATGAAGCAAATCTATGACAGCCTGCTGTCTTGACCAAAGGAGATAAAAAAGCATGACAAGGATCGAAAAACTCAGAGAAAAACTGCCGCAGGGGATGTCGGCGCTCGTGATGAGCGAGTTCAACCGCCAGTATCTCAGCGGCATCGCGTCCGATATCGGCTTCGTGCTCGTCACGCCCGCGCACGCCCGCCTCATCGTCGACTTCCGCTACATCGAGGTCGCCCGCAAAAACGCCTTCGGCGTCGAGGTCGTGCTGATGGAGGATCCCTATGCGCAGCTCGCGGCGCTGCTCGCGGACGAGCATGTGAAGGAGGTCGCGATCGAGGAGCAGACGACGCTCGGCGAGCTCGCGACCCTCGAAGAGCGCGTCCCGGGCGTCTCGTTCGCGGCGAAAAAGGAGCTGAGCGACGCGCTGCGCGCGCTGCGCGCCGTCAAGGAGCCAGCGGAGATCGAAAAGATCAAAGCGGCGCAGAAGATCACCGACACCGCCTTTTCCCACATTCTCGGCTTCATCGAGCCGGGCATGACCGAGCGCCGCATCGCGGCCGAGCTCGAATACCAGATGCGCCTCGCGGGCGCCGACGGCGTCGCGTTCCCGACGATCTGCGTGACGGGCAAAAAGACGTCGCTGCCGCACGGCGAGCCGGGCGAGGACATCGTGCGCAGGGGCGACTTCCTCACGATGGACTTCGGCGCGAAGAAGGACGGCTACTGCTCGGACATGACGCGCACGGTCGGCATCGGCGCGGTCAGCGAGGAGCAGCGGCGGGTCTATGAAACGGTGCTCGGCGCGCACCTCGCCTGCATCGACGCGGCGAAGCCCGGCATGACGGGCGTGGAGCTCGACAGGATCGCGCGCGACATGATCGACGAGGCCGGCTACAAGGGCTGCTTCGGCCACGGGCTCGGGCATTCGCTGGGGCTCGAGATCCACGAGGAGCCGCGCGCGTCGGTGAAGTGCGAGCAGGTCATGCGCGAGGACGTCATCATGACGGTCGAGCCGGGCATCTATCTCGAGAACAAATTCGGCGTGCGCATCGAAAACATGATCCGCTTCACGAAAGACGGCTGCGAGAACCTGACGGGCAGCCCGCGCGAGCTGATTCTTCTGTAAATACTTGATATAATGCCTCTGTTTATGGTACACTATCTTAGTTAAGTCAGTGTAAAAGGAGTACAATATATGATAACTGCGGGCGAATTCAGGAACGGTGTCACGTTCGATGACGGCGGCAGCGTTTTTCAGATCATCGAGTTCCAGCACGTAAAGCCCGGCAAAGGCGCGGCCTTTGTTCGCACCAAGATCAAGAACGTGCTGACGGGTGCCGTCGTCGAGCGCACTTTCAACCCGACGGACAAATTCGAGAGTGCTTTCATCGAGCGCCGCGCGATGACATATTCCTATGAAGACGGCGGCATGTATTATTTCATGGACAACGAGACGTACGAGCAGGTGCCCATCGCGGAGAAGGATCTGCCGGACAACTTCAAATTCGTCAAGGAAAACATGGAAGTCAAGGTCCTTTCGTACAAGGGCAACGTCTTCGGCATCGAACCGCCGAACTTTGTCGAGCTGCAGGTCACCGATACCGAGCCCGGCGTCAAGGGGAACACGGCGACCAACACGCTCAAGCCGGCAAAGCTGGAGACGGGCGCAGAGATCCGCGTGCCGCTGTTCATCAACGAGGGCGACAAGATCCGCATCGACACACGCACCGGAGAATACATGGAGAGGGCGTAAGCCGAAGGAGTGACAAAAATGGAACTGACAGAAAAAGTAGCCTTCCTCAAGGGCCTCATCGAAGGCAGCGATCTCAAGCTCGGCGATAAAGAGCGCAAGGTCATGGACGCGATGGTCGAGATCCTCGACGATCTCGCCGGAACGGTCAGCGACGTCGACGACGATCTGTCGGCGCTGTATGACGACGTCGACGACATCTGCTCCGAGCTCGACGACATCGAGGCCGACCTCGACACGCTGTTCGGCGACGAGGACGACGAGGACGCGGACGACGCGGACGACTTCATGTACGACGTCACGTGCGAAAAGTGCGGCGAGACGATCTGCGTCGACGAGGACACGCTCCTCGCGGGCGACGTGATCTGCCCGAACTGCGGCGAAAAGATCGAGTTCGATCTCGACTGCGACTGCGAAGACTGCGCCGACGGCTGCGACAGCGGAAAAGAAAAATCCTGACGACGGCAACGGGGCGGACACAAGCGGTCTGCCCCGTTTTTTACTACGCGTGAACGGGGGACGATGGAATGGGAGAGAAGCGTGTGTTTCGCGCCTCCTCGCCCGCGGACAGCGGCGAAGACCAGACCGGCGCCCGCAGAGGTCCGTTTAAGAAGGAACCGGCCGATGCGGCCGCGCAGACCTCGCTTTCGGGAGAAGGCGGGGCTGTTTGCGATGCGCCGCAGCAGGCGGGGACGGCGGAACGCGGCCTGTTCGAGGTGAGCGAGGCGACCATCCGCGTCAACAAGGCGGCCCGCGCGGGAAAGCGGCGCCTGATGGATGTCGAGAGTGAGGTCAGCAGTGAGGCCGATCCCTTTGCCTCGCTCGGGCCGCTCGTCGCGTCGAAGCTCCCGCAGGAGGAGGCGCCGCGGCGGTCGCAGGATCTCGTCGACACGATGGAGCTCGAGATCCCGAAGAAACAGGCCCGCGCAGACGCAAAAAAGAGCGACCGGCGGCCCGCCGGGCGCAAAAAGGCGCACAGGACCGCCGGGACCGCGGGGAAGTCCTCGCTCGCCGGCTGGCTGCGCAAAAGCCCGAGAAACCTCGCGCTGGGCATCGGCGCGGGGATCGCGTGCCTTGCGATTCTCGCGGGCGTCGGCGCGCTGTGCGTGCGCGCCATCCGCAACCAGACCGCGTCCCAGCCCGCGGACGACACCTACGTCGAGACGCTCCACATCGACCCGGACGAATACGCGGACGTCCTGCTCGCAAAGACGAAGGACGCCGGCGACGGCTACATAGCGGAAACGCTGTTCATCGGCGACAGCAACACGGCGCGCCTGTCGATGTACGGGTATCTGACGCTCGACAATGTCATCGGCATCGAGTCGCTTGGCATCGAGGACGTGACGACCTCAAAATGCGTCTACTTCTCCGGCTACGACAATCCCGTCACGATCCCCGAGGCCGTCAAGATGATGAAGCCGCGCCGCATCATCCTCAATTTCGGCACGAACAACATCATGTGGAACGACACAAACCGCTTTATCGAGGAATACGGGAAGTCGCTTGCCGCCGTCCGCGCGGCCTATCCCTACAGCGATATCATCATCTCGGCGATCCCGCCGCTCGGCAGCAACCGCAGCAACCAGAAGCTGACGATGGAGATCGTCGACGCCTACAACCTCGCGCTGCTGGATTTCGCGAAGGAAAAGGGGCTGACGTTCCTCAACATCTCTGAGACGCTCAAGGGCGACAACGGCTGGATGCGGACCGACTACGTCATCGAGGACGGCATCCATCTGTCGAAGACGGCGCTCGAGGCGCTGCTGCGCTACGTGCGCACGCACAGCCATGTCGTCGACGACGCGCGACCGAAGCCGCTCGGCGACATCCCGGCGCGGCGCGCGGCCCCCGTCATCGAGACCGACAAGGAGGAATTCGACCCCGATACCGTCGTCAGTCTCGCCTACGACCTGTTCAAAGAAGACGGCTTCAGCCGCATCACCGACAGCGACGACCTGACCGACGCGGTGCGGCTCGAGTACGCGATCCCGTCCGAGACCGAAGCGGGCGAGGAGAAGAACGTCGCCGGCTATTTCTACAACTTCGTGCTCAAGCAGCTGACCTACAAGCAGGCGAAAATACAGCTCAGCGGCGAGAAAAAGGACACGACGTACAGCTTTTATGCGGTCGTCATCCCGAAGCTGTGCGAGACGCACACCTACGACCAGGGCAAGATCACCCTGGCGGCGACCTGCGTCACCGACGGCGTCATGACCTACACCTGCACGGTGTGCGGCTACCAGAAGACCGAGGTCATCCCGGCGCTCGGCCACGACTATCTTGAGATCACCGAGAATAGAACGGATGCGACCTGCGGCAAGGACGGCCAGCGCGTTTATGTCTGCCAGCGCCCGAGCTGCACGGAGAGCACGCAGGGCCACGTCAAGACGGAGGTCATCCCCGCGACGGGGCAGCACACCGTGACGACATGGACTGTCAAGACAGCAGCGACCTGCGGCAAGGCAGGCGTTGAAGAGGGCGTCTGCACCGTCTGCGGGAAGACGATTCAAAGGGAGATCCCCGCGACGGGGCAGCACACGTGGGTCAGCGACGGCCAGGGCAAGGATACCTGCTCCGTGTGCGGCGCGACCCGCGATACGCCCGGCTACGTACCGCCGGAGACGCCGGCCACACCCTGAGGCACCCCCGAAAAGAAGACCGAAAAAGACCGCCGGCGGCTGCCGGCGGTCTTTTCTGTGTTCTGTGCGGTCACGGCTCGATGACGAGCCGCCCCTCGACGTGCGCGTCGAGATGGTTGGAGTTCGCGAGCAGCTCCTCGAAGATGCAGCAGCAGGAGGTCGCGACGACGCGCGCCCGGTGGTTCTGCTCGACTTCCGCGAGCGGCACGCCGAAGAAATCGTCGAAATTGCAGAAGTGGTATTTCTGCAGCGCGATCCGGATGCGCCGGTCGTCCGCGATGTCCTCGCCGTTGAGCTTGAACTCGAGGAACTTCTGCTGCGAGCGCGACCAGACGAAGCGGACTCCCCTGGAGTACTGGTAGAATTCCGTGTGGCCCCCGAAGGCCTCCTCGCGCAGCACGAAGGCGACCATGCGGCGCAGCTGCGCGCCCGTCACCTCGAGCATGTACATCGGGTCGTCGTAGGGGCAGCACTCCTGCAGATCCTGATACTGGACGATGGGGCCGAGCTCCTCCTTCCGGATGCTGCCCGAGCCGTACAGCATGATGTCGAAGCTCGAGTCGACCTGCAGCAGGTCGGCGAACAGATCGCCGAGCTCGGTCTCCTCGGTGCGCGACGGGTGGGTGAGCTTGCGCGCGAGGGTCGCGATGATGCGCGCGTATTTCTGATCCGTCTGGTTTTTGTAGCGCAGGAGCACGTCCTCGAGCACGGGGTCGGTCGGGCAGTGGGCCGCGTCGATGGGGACGCTGCGCCAGTGCTGGGACAGGACCTTGCGGGTGTCGGTGTCGAAGGTGAGGTCCATGCGGCCGATCTGGTCGGTGCCCGTGCCCGCCTGCACGATGGGGATGCCGTTGACGACGACGGGCTCCTCCAGGAAGGTGTGGGAGTGGCCGCCGACGATGAGGTCGATGCGCCAGTTTTTATCGATGAGCGCGGCGAGCTCCTTGTCCTTCTCGATGCCGATGTGGGTCAGCAGCACGGTGTAGTCGATCTTGGTCGTCTTGTAGTTGTCGCAGATGATGCCGACCTCCTTGGCCGCCGCGCGCACGTCGACGAAGGAACCGATGAGCGCCTCGTTTTTCGTCTGCGCGAGGATCTCCTCGGTGATGACGCCGATGAACATGATGTTCAGCCCGTCCTTTTCGATGACGGTGTAGGGCGTGAACAGGCGCACATGGTTGGTCCGGATGAAGAGGTTCGCGTTGATGATGGGGAATTTCGCGCATTTTTCGAGAAAAAGCAGGTGCGCGATGCCGTAGTCGATCTCGTGGTTGCCGAGCGTCGCGACGTCGGGCGCGAGCATGTTCATGATCTCGATGGTCGAGATGCCGCGGAATTCGGTGTCGATGACGGAACCCTTGAACATGTCGCCCGCGATGGCGTAGATGACGTTGGATTCCGTCTTGCGCACGCTGTTGATGTAGCCGGACAGCATCGACACGCCGCCGACGAGCCTTTCGTCGAGCTTCTCGGCGAGGAAATCGCCGTGCATGTCGTTGGAGTGCAGGAGCGTGAGCTTCTTGACCTTTGGCATGCGATACCTCCCGTCAGTCTTCCACGTCGAAGGCCTCGAGCTTTGTTTTGGGCGGCAGCGGGCGGCTGTCTCCGTGCCGCACGAAAAGCATCGTCACAATGCCCATGAGCTCGAAGAACGCGGCGTAGGGGAACAAATAGCGGTAACTGATGAATTCGAGCACGGCGCCCGAGGCGATGGGGGTGATGATCTGCGCGGTCATGCTGAAGGTGTAGTAGAGGCCGGTGTATTTGCCGATCGTCGCGCCCTTGCTCATCTCGACGACCATCACGAGCGTGTTGACGACGACGAAGGCGTTGCCCGCGCCCGCGAGGATGAAGAAGACGTAGACCGCCGGCGACAGCGTGCTCACAAAGGAGGCGCCGGCGAAGGCGACGGCCATGAGGCCGAGGCCGATGATGATGGTCTTTTTGCGGCCGATGCGGCTCGAGATCCAGCCGACGGGCAGGTAGGACAGGATCGCCGCCACCTGCGCGATCGTCAGCACCGTCGCGTAGCCGCCGCCCTTGAGGCCGAAGACCTCGACGCAGTAGCGGGAAAACGCCGTCGTGACCGCGTTGTAGCCCATGAAGAAGAAGAAGACCGTCAGCACGATGAACACGAGGCTCTTGAAGACGTCCCGGGGCAGCTTGTCGTTGCCCGCCGCGGCGTCCTCCGGCTCCTCTTCGATCCCCATCGCCCGGCTGTCCGCGCGCATGCGCTCGACGGCCTTCGGCTCGTTGACGGTGAAGAACAGCACCGAGACGCACACCACCATGATGGCGGCGGCGATGAGGAAGATGGGGGTGAAGTCGGGGTGATCGACCTTCGGCACGGCGACGCTGATGATGCCCAGCATCAGCGTGCCGCCGACGGCGCCCATCAGGTTGATGATGGCGTTCGCCTGGCTGCGCAGCGGCTTGGGCGTCACGTCGGGCATGAGCGCCACGGCGGGACTGCGGTAGGTCGCCATGGCGACGAGCACGATGCCGAGGGCGATAAAGAACAGGATGAAGTTCTTCGTGTTGTTGGCGATGGGCAGCAGGATCATCGCCGCCACGGCGACGGCCGTGCCGCACAGGATGTAGGGCATCCGGCGGCCGATCTTCGTGTGCGTCTTGTCCGACAGCACGCCGAACAGCGGCAGCATGAACAGCGCGAGCACGTTGTCGATCGCCATGATGGCGTTCGAGAAGGTGTCCCCGTAGCCGAACGTGTACTTGAGGATCATCGGGATGATGCCGTCGTAGACCTGCCAGAACGCGCAGATCGACATAAAGGCGAGACCGACGAGGAAGGTGCGTTTTTTGTCGAGCTTCATAGCCTTCTCCTTCGCTTGTATGGTTTGATCCCATCATAGCATAAACCGCCCGCGATGGATGCGCGCCGATTCACATTCGGTAATATGCAAAAAAAAGGGAGCCGCGATTGTATATTTTCACAATGAAATTTGGCCGAAACGCTTGACAAGCGCGCCGCGATATGGTACTTTTTTCAACAGAATACTTGATAGAGGCGCGAAGATCATTAGTATGCCGCGGCAAGGGGGAAAGACGCCCGCCGCACAGAAAGGGATCGTCGCCGAAGTGCAGGGCTTTCGTCTTTGGGGCGCTGCGCTGGGGCCGCACAGAACATGTGCGGGACTGTCACTTTATGTGGAGCGCTATCACGGTTGAAAAGCGGGGCATATGTCCCGCGGAAATTGACGTTTCCCGCCATGAATGTTTCGCATAAAGCGAAGTGTTCGTGGTTTTTTTATATTAAAAAACGGAGGGAAAATGTCATGAAAAAAATCACAGCTTTGCTTTTGGTCCTCGCGCTGGCCTTCGCGTTCGCCGGGTGCGGCGCGGGCGGCGCCGACACCGCGGCCGACACCGGCGACGGCGCGTCCGCCGGGACGCAGAAGGTCCTGCGCGTCGGCATGGAGTGCGGCTACGCGCCCTACAACTGGGCGCAGCCGACCGACGCCAACGGCGCGGTCCCGATCGTCGACAGCGCCGACTACGCCTACGGCTACGACGTGATGATCGCGAAGTATCTCGCCGACAAGATGGGCTGCACCCTTGAGATCCACAAGATCGACTGGGATTCGCTGCCGCTCGCGCTGCAGGCCGGCACCATCGACTGCGTCATCGCGGGCCAGTCCATCACCGCCGAGCGCCTGCAGACCGTCGACTTCACGACGCCGTATTACTACGCCTCCATCTACGCCGTGACGACGAAGGACGGCAAGTACGCCGACGCGAAGAGCCTTGCGGATCTCGCGGGCGCGACGTGCACGTCGCAGCTCAACACCGTGTGGTACGACGTCTGCCTGCCGCAGATCAAGGACGCGAATATCCTGCCGGCCATGGAGTCGGCCCCCCAGATGTTCGTCGCGCTCGACGCGGGCAAATGCGACCTCGTGGTCACCGACGAGCCGGCGGCGCTCGGCGCGCTCGCCGTCTATGACAATTTCGTGATGCTCGACCTCGGCGACGACGATTTCGCCGTCTCGGACGAGGAGATCAATATCGGCATCTCGGTCAAGAAGGGCAACAGCGAGCTGCTCGACGCGCTCAACGCGGGCCTCGCGACGCTGACGACGGACGATTTCACGCGCATGATGAACGAAGCTATCCAGCTGTCCGCCGCGCTGTAAACGACAATAAAACGCCGCGGGGCCGCGGGCGGGTGACCGCCGCGGACGCGCGCCTGAAAGGAATCCGCCATGAACAGTCTGCCGTCGGGCTTTCTCGAACGAATCGGCTTCATCCTCGAGCGGTATGGGGTATCGCTGCTGCAGGGCGCCGGAAAGACGCTGGTCATCGCCTTCGTCGGCACGCTCATCGGCTGCGCCATCGGCTTTGTCTGCGGCGTCGTCAAGACCATCCCCGTCGAAAAGAGCGACGCGGCCCTCAAAAAGATCCTGCTGCGCGCCGTGCAGTTTCTCATCGACATCTACGTCGAGGTCTTCCGCGGCACGCCGATGATGGTGCAGGCGATGTTCATCTACTACGGCGCGGCGATCGTCTTCGGCATCAATATGCAGGTCATGTTCGCCGCCTTCTTCATCGTCTCCATCAACACGGGCGCGTATATGGCCGAGACCGTCCGCGGCGGCATCCTGTCCATCGACCCCGGCCAGACCGAGGGCGCGAAGGCCATCGGCATGACCCACTTCCAGACGATGACGAGCGTCATCCTGCCGCAGGCGCTGCGCAACATCATGCCGCAGATCGGCAACAACCTCATCATCAACATCAAGGACACCTGCGTGCTGTCCTGCATCAGCGTCGTCGAGCTGTTCTTCGCGAGCAAGTCCGTCGCGGGCACCTATTACGTCTATTTCGAGACCTTCACCGTCACGATGGCGATGTATCTCGTGATGACGGTCTTTTTCTCGCGGCTGCTGCGCCGGCTCGAGAGCCGCATGGACGGGCCGGAGAATTACGATCTCGCGACGAGCGACACGCTCGCGCACACGAGCGGGCTCTACAACTATCCGGACACGGAAAAGGAGAGCCAGAACCTCGACGTGCGGCATATGAAGAAGGAAAAGGAGAGCGTGCGGCGATGAACGAGCTCATTCTGCAGGTCGACCACCTCAACAAAAGCTTCGGGCAGCACGAGGTGCTGCGCGACATCGACTTCTCGGTGCGCAAGGGCGACGTGACGTGCATCATCGGCGCGTCGGGCTCGGGCAAATCGACGCTGCTGCGCTGCATCAACCTGCTCGAGACGCCCTCGGGCGGCGAGATCCTCTTCCACGGTGAGAGCGTCACGGGCGGGCGCGTCAACATCCCCGCCTACCGCGCGAAGGTCGGCATGGTGTTCCAGAGCTTCAACCTCTTCAACAATCTCAACGCGCTCGACAACTGCATCGTCGGGCAGGTCCGCGTGCTCAAGAAGAGCCGGGCGGACGCCCGCGCGGCGGCGCTGTTCTATCTCGACAAGGTGGGCATGGGGCCCTACATCAACGCCAAGCCGCGCCAGCTGTCGGGCGGCCAGAAGCAGCGCGTCGCGATCGCCCGCGCCCTCGCGATGGGCCCCGAGGTGCTGCTGTTCGACGAGCCGACGTCGGCGCTCGATCCGCAGATGGTCGGCGAGGTGCTCGAGGTCATGCGCGCGCTCGCGGGCGAAGGCCTCACGATGCTCGTCGTCACCCACGAGATGGCGTTCGCGCGCGACGTCGCGGGCGAGGTCGTGTACATGAGCGACGGCGTCATCTGCGAGCGCGGCACGCCGGAAAAGATCTTCACCGCGCCCGAGAACGAAAAAACGCGCGAATTCCTCGCGCGCTTCATGAACCGATGAAACAGGAAAGCCCCCGGCGCAAGGCCGGGGGCTTTTTCATGTGCTTGTGCGTGCGGGCGAGGGCTCACGCCGTGCGGCGCTTGAGGTAGCCCTCGTCGAGATTGGGCATGTAGATCGAGAAGGAATAATCCTTGACGCCCGTGCGCCCGAGCGTGAGGATCTCCATTTTCGTGAGATCCTTGAGCACGCTCGCGTCGGTCAGGCCGCTGTTGCCGTCGAGATACAGGTTGCGCAGCTGCGTGAGGCCCGCGAGCGGGGAGACGTCGGTGATGTCGTTGCGGCTGAGCAGCAGCGTCTCGAGATTCGTGAGATCCGCGAGCGGCGCGAGGTCGGTGATGTCGTTGTTCTGCAGATACAGCAGCTTGAGCTGCGTGAGATCCTTGAGCGGGCCGAGATCGCTGATGCCGTTGCCGCTGAGCCCCAGCTTCGTGAGATATTTGAAATCCCGCAGCGGGGACAGATCAGAGACGTAGTTGTAGTTGATATAGAGCCCGTGCAGGCGGGGGCATTCGGCCAGCGCCGGGTCGATCTCCGTGACGGAGTTGTAATACACGAGCAGGAAGTCGACCTTCGCGAAGTGGCGGAAATCGGACAGCGACTTGACGGAGCCGACGCCGGAATATTTCGAGCCCTTGTAGTTGTCGTAAAAGGCGGTCTTGTCGTCGCTCAGGGTCGCGTCCGTGGAGAAGAGCCAGGATTTTCCGTAGATGCGGATGTCGGTGATGTCGTTGAGCTCGTTGCGCATGATGGCGCCCTCGGGGCGCCCGAGATATTCGCGCACCATGCTCTCGACGGCGGGATCGGCAAAATCGACCTCGTAATCCGTCAGCGCAAGGTATTTGTCGTAGCTCGCCTCGTCGTAGGTCGCGAGGTAATCATCGAGGTACAGCTCGGCGGCCTTGTCGTCCATCTTGAGGCCCTCGTACAGCGCCGCCGCCTCATCCCTGCGGCCGAGCGCGACGTAGACGTCCGCGGCGTTCTGCGGCTGGCCGGCGCCGATGTACGCGTCCGCGAGGCCCGCGAGCGCCTGGGTGTTTTCCGGCTCCATCTCGAGCGCGTAGGCGAAGCTGTCGATCGCCTTGTCGTAGTCCTTGCTGCTGAGCTGTGCCTCGCCGTCTTCTATGTAGTCGTACGCCGTCTTTTTCTCGCATCCCGCCAGCGCGAACGCCAGAAGGACCGCGAGCAGCGGTATTGCCAGCCGCGCTGCGGCGCGCGCCAGTTTTGATGTGCTGCCCATTGGAAGATCTCCTTGTCATGTGATTCATGCATCATTATAAAACAAAACGGCGGATTTTGCTACATCCGGCGGCGATTTCGGCATATATATTTTGTAATCGCGCCCGCGGTATGCTATAATAATCCGGCATTATGAACTTTATGACCGAAAGCGAGAGACAGTGTGATAAAGGTTGCAAAATTCGGCGGCTCCTCCCTCGCGAACGCGGAACAGCTCGGCAAGGTGCGCTCGATCGTCTGGGGCGACCGGGATATCCGCGCCGTCGTCGTCTCCGCGCCCGGCAGGGACGCGTCGCACGACAGGAAGATCACCGACTTGCTCTATCGCTGCTGCGACAGCGTCAACGATGTCGAGAGCTTCAACGCCGCGTTCGACGTGGTGCGCGCGCGCTTTGAAGAGATCCGCGACGCGCTGTCGCTCGACGTCGACCTCGGCGGGGAATTCGCCGCCATCCGCGCAAAATGCGCCGAGGATTTTTCGCCGAGCTGGCTCGTGTCGCGCGGCGAATACCTGACCGCGCGGCTTGTCGCCGCCGCGCTCGGCTATGCCTTTGTCGACGCGGCCGACTGGCTGTGCTTCGACTTCGACAAGAAGGTCGACGTCCACCTCTCCTCCAAAAAATTCCGCGAGGCCGCGGCAAAATGCGACCACATCGTCACGCCCGGCTTTTACGGCGTGCTGCCCAGCGGGGAGATCCATCTTTTCCCCCGCGGCGGCTCCGACCTCACCGGGGCCTACGCCGCGGCGGCGCTGCGCGCGGACATGTATGAAAACTGGACCGATGTGCCGGGCATCCTCATGGCCGATCCCAAGATCGTCGACGCGCCCAAGCCCATCGCGCACATGACCTACGACGAGCTGCGGGAGCTCTCCTACATGGGCGCCGTGGTCGTCCACGCCGAGACCGTCTTCCCGCTGCTGACGAACGGCATCCCGCTGCACATTCTCAACACGAACGACCCCGCGGCCCCCGGCACGCGCGTCGACGAGTGCCCGCCCGACAGCGACGGCGATTTCGTGACGGGCATCGCGGGCAAGCAGGATTATTCGATCCTTTCGATCTACAAAAACGGCATGTCCGGCCACTCGAAATATGTCCGCCGGGCGCTCGAGGCCTGCGAAAAGCGCGGGGTCAACGTCGAGCACATCCCGAAGGGGATCGACGATTTCGCGCTCGTCGTCTCCGGGGCTTCGCTGCGCGGCTGTCTTGACGGACTGCTCGCCGACATCAAGACCCAGTGCGAGCCCGACCTCGTCGACGTCGCCCACGGCATGAGCCTCGTCGCCATCGTCGGCGCGCGCATGGCGCAGCATCCCGGCGTCGCCGGCCGCCTGTTCGGCGCGCTGGGCGCCGCGGGTATCAACATCCGCATCATCGAGCAGGGCGCCGCGGAGCGCAGCATCATATTCGGCGTCGCCGACGCCGATTTCACCCGGGCCGTGCGCGTGCTTTACGACAGCTTTTCCTGAGCGGCGCGGAACTGCGGGAACAAAGGAATACAGCCGCCGGTTTTGCCCGGCGGACACGGACGGCAGGGCCCCCTTGCGCAGCGCAGGCGGGGCCCTGCCGCTGCAATTCGGAACGACATCGCGCGGCGGCTTTTCCCGGCCCCGCCGCCGCGGCCGAAAAGGCCGTTTTCCGCGCGGGACTTGCCCCGCAGCGGTTGTTTTTGCGGGGCTTTTCCGATATAATGGGGACAAACAGGATCGCAGGAGGTGCACCATGCAGTACAGGATCGGCATCGATCTCGGCGGCACCGACATCAAGGCGGGCGTCGTCGACGAAAACTTCAGCATCGCTGCAAAGTTCAGCCAGCCGACGCTGGCCCAGCGCCCCTATCCGGAGGTCGTGCGCGACATGGCGGCGGCCGCGGCGGCCGCGGCGCAGCAGGCGGGCGTCGAGCTGCGCGATTGCGCGTGCGTGGGCGTCGGGACGCCCGGCTTCGTCAACTGCAAGACCGACCGCATCGCCTTCGCGGGGAACCTCAACTGGCACAATGTGCCGCTGCGCGAGGAGCTCGGGAACTACGTCCCCGTGCCCGTCTTCGTCGGCAACGACGCCAACTGCGCCGTCATCGGCGAGACGCTCGCGGGCGCCGCGCGCGGGCGCAGCAACGTCGTGCTCATCACGCTCGGCACGGGCGTCGGCGGCGGCGTCGTCATCGACGGAAAGATGTTCTGCGGCGGCGACGGCATGGGCACCGAGCTCGGCCACACGCCGCTCGTGTACGGCGGCGAGCCCTGCACCTGCGGGCTGCGCGGCTGTCTCGAGGCCTACGCGTCCGTGACGGCCCTCATCCGCCAGACGACGCGCGCCATGCAGGCGCACCCCGAGTCGCTCATGAACACCTACGCCGCCCAGCAGGGCAAGGTCGACGGGCGGACCTCTTTCGACTGCGCGAAAAAGAACGATGCGGCGGCGCTCGCCGTCGTCGACCAGTATATCGAATACGTCGCCGCGGGCATCGGCGGGCTCGTGTGCACCTTCCGGCCGGATATCGTGCTCGTCGCGGGCGCGATCAGCAACGAGCGCGAATATCTCTTCGATCCGCTCAACGAGAAGGTCGCGAAATATGTTTTTGCCAGCAGCGCCATCGGCGTGCCGCCCATCCAGCGCGCGACGCTCGGCAACGACGCGGGCATCATCGGCGCCGCGTTCGGCGACAGGATGTGAGGAAAAAATGCGGTTTGCAGTTATCGGCACGGGCGCGCTGAGCGCCGACGTGATCGCCGCGGGGCGTGAAAACGGGGATTTTGAGCTGGCCTGCGTCTGCGCGCGTTCCGAAAAGCGGGCGCGGGAGATGCTCGCGTCCGTCGGCGCGGACGCGCCCGTCGTGCGCGAGCTTGCGGCGGTCGCGGCGGATGCATCGGTCGACGCCGCCTATGTCGGCGCGCCGCTGCCCGCGCGCTTCGACGAGGTCATGGCGCTGCTCGCGGCGGGGAAGCCGGTGCTCGCGGAGCTGCCGGCCGCGCCGTGCGGCGACGATTACCGGCGCCTTGCCGCGGCGGCTGCCGCGTCCGGCGCGCGGTTCGCCGAGGCGGCGCGCGCGCTGTGCACGCCGGGCTTCGCGGCGGTCAAGACGGCCTGCGCGCCGCTCGGAGCGCTGCGCGGGGCGCATTTCCTCTTCGGCGCGGACGACAACGGCCGGCCGGCCGCCGCCGCTCCGGAGCGAACGGCGGCGCCGCTGTGGGAGCTCGCGTGCGCGGGCGCGCGCACGGCGATCGCGCTGTTCGGCGCGCCGGACGCCGTGGAGGGAGAGCTGCGCCGGCGGGCGGACAATTTTGAGACGCGCCTGTGCGCCGTGCTGCGCTTCGGGGACGCGCAGGTGCGCATCGACTGCTCCCGGACCGAGGCGCTCGGCCGCGGCGCGCAGCTCGACTTCGACGGCGGCAGTGTCCTGCTCGACGACGCCGACTGGCCGCGCCTCGTGCGCGTGCGGACGGCGGACGGGGAGCGGACGGTCTTCACCGAGGATTCCCCCTACGCGGGGACGCGGCAGGCGCTTGCGCGCTTTGCGTCGCCGGACAGCGAAGATGCGCAGCAGGCGGATCTGTCCGCCGTGGCGGACGCCCTGCGCCGGGCGACCGGCGACGATGTCCCGATGGCGCTCCCGCATGTCGGCGGCTTTGTCCGCTGAAGGATCGAAAAACGCCGGCCGCGTTTGCGGCCGGCACCCATAAAACCGAAAAAAGCGCCCGTCTGCTGTCCTGCAGGCGGGCGCCTTTTTCGCGCCCCGCGTCCGCGGGGCGGCACTTTTACCGCGCCGTCTCGGGCGCGTTCGCTTTCAGGAAGTCTTCGAAGCTGTCCGCGCTCTCCCGTGCCGCGACCGTGTCGGGGTCGAGATGGAAGGCGAAATGTCCGGCGGCGAGGACATACTCGCCGTCCTCCGAGCCGAGACCGCTCCGGGACGTCTCCAGGCCCTTCTTCCGATAAAAATCCCGGGCCTCGCCGTAAAGCTGCTCGCGCTTCTGCACGGCCTGCGCGACGTCCTCATTCGCATAGGAATAGCCGTCCACGACGGTCTGGCCGGCGACGCTCCTCGGCGCCGGGCAGTCCGCGTCGAGCGCGCTCACCTCGGACATGTACAGGTCGATCTCCCCGCCGTTCTCCTTCGGCCGCCAGGAAAAGCGGCTGAACGCGTAGTGCCAGTTCCCGTACGACGCGTCGTACAGATCCGGCATGTCCGCAAAACGGATCCGGTAATATCCGGCCGACCTCGTCCTCTTCACGAAGGGGATCCCGGCGAGGAACTTTTTCGCATCCTTTTCCTTCTCGACGACGCCGATGATGCTGCGGCGTTCGCCCTGCTCGAGCTCCAGAAGATAAGCCATTGCAACCTCCCATGACGGAAAGATCCGGGGCGCGGAAATCGCCGCGCCCGTCCGGCGCCCTGTGCGGATCCCTGCCCGCGGCGCAGCCCGTCTTTGTCGAGTATACCATGCGCGGCGGACGAACGGAAGGAAAAAATCGCCGCGGATGCGCATCCATCCGCGGCGATGCTGTTCTGCGGCCGTCCGGCCCGGCCGGCGCTATGCCTTGTAGCCGTATTTCTCGGTCAGGCGCTCGTGCAGGCGGGCGATGTACGCCCCGTTGCAGCCGCAGCAGCCGCCGATATATTTGACGCCGCAGTCGAGCGCGGGCAGCGCGTCGTCGACAAAGGTGTCGATGTCGAACTGCATGCGGACCCCGCCCTTCTCGTCGACGGTCGGCTTGCCGGCGTTGGGCTTGAACAGCAGCGGAAGGTCGGTGTATTCGCGGAACTTCTTCATGACCGGCACGGCCGCGTCGGGCCCCAGCGAGCAGTTGAGGCCGACGGCGGCGATATTTTTGAATCCGGCGAGACCGCTGATCATGTCCTGCACGGAATTGCCCATCATCGTGCGGCCGCGCTCGTCGAAGGTCATCGAGCAGAAGACCGGCAGGTCGTGCCTGTTCGCCGCCTTCACCGCGAGCTTGACCATCTCGATGTCCATGAAGGTCTGGATGAAAACGAGATCGGGCCTGCCCGCGGCGCCCGCGGAGATCTGCTCGTCAAAAATCTCGTAGGCCTCGTCGCAGCTGAGGTCGCCGTAGGGCTCGAGCAGCATCGACAGCGGCCCGACCGCGAGCGCGATCTTCGCGTGCCCGTCGATGCGCTCGTGCGCGAGCTCCATCGCGCGCGAGACGATCTGCGGAACGTTGTAGCCGGTGTTCTTCATGCTGATGCGGTTGGCGCCGAAGGTGTTGGCGAGGATGATCTCCGCGCCCGCGCCGACGAAGTCGTCGTGCAGCGAGCGCACGATGTCCGGCTGCTCGATGTTGTAGCGCCAGACCGCGACCTTGTTGTCGGTCTTTTCCCACAGCGTGGTGCCGACGGCCCCGTCGAGAAGTACGATGTCTTTCTTCATGTTTGTGTCCTTTCATATTTTCGCAGGGCGGGTGAAAGGCCCGCCTTTATAAAAAACGGGCCGGTCGTACCGGCCCGTTTTTATCGGATGGCGGCTGTTCAGCCGGCGAGATAGGAGAGTGCCGCATCCGCGGCGCTCGCGGCGTCGGGGGTGTAGCAGTCGGCCTTGATGGAGTCGCAGAACGCCTGGTTGACCGGCGCGCCGCCCACCATGATCTTGACCTTGTCGCGCATGCCGGCGTCCTCGAAGAGCTTGACGACGTCGCGCATGCCGTTCATCGTCGTGGTCAGAAGCGCGGAGCAGCAGACGAGTTGCGCGTTGTGCGCCTTCGCCTCGTCGAAGAAGCGCTGGGGCTCGACGTCGCTGCCGAGGTCGACGACGTTGATGCCGCGGCCTTCCATCATCATGCGCACGAGGTTTTTTCCGATGTCGTGCAGATCGCCCTTGATGGTGCCGATGACGGCCGTGCCCTTGGACTCGACGCCCTCGGCGACGAGGTAGGGGCGGATGAGGTCGATGCCCGCGTTCATCGCGCGCGCCGCGACAAGGACTTCGGGGACGAAGATGTCGCCGTTTTTGAATTTTTCACCGATCTCGGTCATGCCGGACAGCAGCGCCTTATTGAGGATGTCCGTGGGGGCCACGCCCTGCGAGAGCGCGTCGGACACGAGCGTCTTGACGATCTTGGCCTTGCCGGCCTGCATATTGGCATTGATTTCGCTGAGAATCTCAGACATATTGTTTTTCCTCCGTGAAAATTTCTGTTTTTATATGATCATCCGGAAATGATTATACCTGTATTCCGGCGGTGCGCAATGGGTCAGACGAGCAGGAAACAGCTCGTGTAGGCGATGGTGTTTTTCCCGTAATTGTAGCGCAGGCCGTTGCGCTCGCACACCTGGCTGACGAACAGCCCGTAGGATTCCATCGACGGCGCCATCAGCTCGGGAAAGCGGCAGGGCGCGTCGGGATAGGTGCAGGTCTCGCAGCGCGTGCATGAGCCGGCGGCCATGGGGACCATGTTCGGGTAAAGCGGCCGCAGCAGCCTGAGCAGCTTGTCGAAGTGCTCCTTGTGGGCCTTTTCGGCGGCGACCATCGAGTCGTAGTCGAATTCGTCCTCGAGCGAGCCGACCGTCTGCACGAGGATGCCCTCCTTGTAGGGTGCCATCTTCGCGCGGATCTCCTCGAGCGTTCCGCAGGCGGGCGGGCAGGACCAGGTCTTGCCGTAGCGCCGGCACCGGTCGGCGGTGCACATGACGCGGATGTCGTCGAGGAATTCGAGCGTCGAGGCGTCGAGCTTTCCCCAGTTGGTGAAGCCGCACGCTTCGGCGTCGGCAAAGAGCTTGTCATAATCCAGCATATCGTCTCTCCTTTACGGTTCGAAACTCATTTCGTCCACATAGGCGTCCATGAACGCGGCGCACGAGGACAGCTCGACGTAGGTGCAGCTGTCGGCGATGCCCGCGAGCGTGCGCCGCGCGTCCGCGCGCAGCAGCGACGCGCACGCGCCGTCGCCCGCCGAGTTGCCAACGACCTCGATGCGCCCGAGCAGCTCGCGCGGCAGCAGCCCGATCTCCACCGCGGAGGTCTTGTCGATGTAACTGCCGAAGCCGCCCGCAAGGAACAGCTTGTCGATGTCGGCGAAGCGCAGGCCCGCCCTGTCGATGAGGATGCGCAGCCCCGCCGCGACGGCGGCCTTCGCGAGCTGCACCTGGCGGATATCGTTCTGCGTGATAAACACGCCGCGGTCTTCCGTGAGGAAAAAGACGGTCCCGTTCTCGTTCTCGCCGAGCAGCGGCGTCGCCGCTGCGTCCGCACACAGGCGCCCCGTCTCGTCGACGACGCCCAGCCGCAGCATGACCGCGACCGCGTCGATGAGCCCCGAGCCGCAGACGCCCTTCGCGTCCCCGCCGCCGATGACCGAGCATCGCAGCGCCCCGTCCTCAAAGCGCACGGCGTTGATCGCGCCGGTGACTCCCGCCATGCCGCAGGTGATCTCGGCGCCTTCGAACGCCGGCCCCGCCGCCGTCGCGCAGCAGTCGAACCGCCCGCCGCGGCACAGCGCCATCTCGCCGTTGGTGCCCACGTCGAGAAACAGGCAGGGCTTCTCCTCCCGCTGCGCGCCGCACGCGAGCAGACCCGCCGTGATGTCGCCGCCGACGTAGCCCGCGACGCACGGGCACAGCAGCAGCCGGGCGCCGGGGAAGGCGCCGAAGCGCCTGTCCGTCCCCTCGCTTTCGCGGAAGAGCGTCGCCGGCCTGAAGGGCGCGACGCCGATGGGCGTCGGGTCGAGCCCTGCGAAGAGATGCTCCATCACGGTGTTGCCCGCGATGACGATGCGGCGCACGTCGGCGTCGTCGGCCCCCGCGGCCGCGCACAGCGCGCGGATGTAGCCCGCAAGCTGGCCCGCGATGGCCTCGCGGAGGGCCTCCGTTCCGTTTTCGGCGGCATAGCTGATGCGGGAGATGACGTCTGCGCCGTACGGGCGCTGGTCGTTCGCCCCGCTCTTTGTCCCGAGGCGGCGGCCCGTGGAAAGCTCGAACAGATGGACGACGACCGTCGTGGTGCCGATGTCGACGGCGACGCCGAGCCCCTGCTCGCCGTCCGCCTGCACCGCGCCCGCGCGCCCGAATTCCTCGATGTGCATGGCCGCCTCGCCCCCCGTGCGCACGCGAAGACCCGGCGCCGCCGGCGTCTGGCAGGCGAGGACCTCGCGGGCGCCCTGCGCGTCCTCGAGCGTCACGCGGCACTTACCGCACACCCCGTGCCCCCCGCAGGGAGCCTCGACGAAGATGTCGGCGCGCCGAAGAGCGTCGAGCAGGGTGTCCCCCCGCCCGGCGCTCACAAGCCGTTCTGTTGCGTCCGTGAGGACCGTAAAGGTAAAATCCATGCGCCGGTCTGCCCCCAGGGATATTATTATAGCTACATTATATTTGCGCGGAAAAAGGGTGTATATAAATTTCATCTCACAAAAATCAAAAAATAATCCAAAAAGGGCGCCGTTCCCCCCGGCGGGCGCAAATTTGTAGGATTATTTTGTTTTATGGGAATATTATATCATTCGAAAGCGCTTGTGTTGACTTAATTTATAAAATTGCGGTATGATGGTCGCGCAGGCGGCCCAAAGCGTCTTTTTTGAGCCGCAGCGCGTTTTAGACAAAGGCGCAATCCGATTTTTGTGGAAACCGCAGACAATCAAAATCACAAAATGGGCGTTATTTTTCTATAAGCGGCCCGCGCGGTTCTGTAAAATAAAGGCGCGGTCCCAATAAAGCTGATTCAAAAATACAGTTGAGATAAAAGGAGAACAGGCATGGCGAACAAACAGTTACTGATTGACACGCTGCAGCACAAGCCCTTTTCCGGCAAGACCCCGTGGGTGCCCTTCGCGGGCGTGCACGCGGGCAAGCTCGTCGGCTATGACGCGACGGAGGTCCTCACCGACGAGGAGAAGCTCATGAAGGCGCTGCTGGAGGTCAACAAGCTCTACAAACCCAACGGCCAGCCGGTCGTCTTCGATCTGCAGCTCGAGGCGGAGTGCCTCGGCTGCGAGCTGCGCTGGACGAAGGACGGCCCGCCGTCCGTCGCGTCGCATCCGCTGGAGGGCGACGACATGATCGTGCCGTGCGAATGCAAGATCCCGACCGCCGAGAGCGGCCGCTTCCCGCTGGTGCTCGACACGATGCGCCGCATGAAGAAGGAAGTCGGCGGCGACACGCTGCTGTACGGCCTTGTGACCGGCCCGTTCACGCTCGCGGCCCATCTGCGCGGCAACGACATCTTCATGGACATGTTCGACGACGACGAGTACGTTCACAACCTGCTCGCGTTCTGCAACAAGGTCGCGATCAAGGTCGCCGAAATGTATATCGAAGCGGGCATGGACGTCATCGCGGTCGTCGACCCGCTCATCTCCCAGATCTCGGCGGCGCATTTCGAGGAGTTCATGCACGAGCCGTTCAAGGCGTTCTTCGACAAGGTCCGCGCCCTCGGCGCCTATTCCTCCTTCTTCGTGTGCGGCGACGCGACGCGCAATATCGAGGTCATGTGCAAGACCGGCCCCGACTCCATTTCCGTCGACGAGAACGTCAACCTGGTCGCGGCGAAGGCCATCACCGACAAATACAATATCTGCATCGGCGGCAACATCCCGCTGACGACGGTCATGCTGCACGGCACGCAGCAGGACAACATGAAGTGCGTCATCGACATGCTCGACGCCATCCCGGACAAGACCAACTTCATCCTCGCGCCGGGCTGCGACATGCCGTACGACGTGCCCGTCGAGAACACCATCGGCGTCGCGCAGGCGGTCATCGACCCCGACGCCGTGCGGGAGATCGTCCGGAATTACGTCGCGGTCGAGGACGACATCGAAGTCATCCTGCCCGACTACGCGCATCTTAAAAAGCCGCTCGTCGAGGTCTTCACGCTCGATTCCGCGACGTGCGCCGCGTGCACCTACATGATGGGCGCCGCGAACGAGGCGAAGGCCCATTACGGCGACGCGATCGACATGATCGAGTACAAGTACACGATCCGCGAGAACATCGCGCGCTGCAAGAAGGTCGGCGTGCCGAATCTGCCGTCCATGTACATCAACGGCGAGCTGAAGTTCCGCTCCCTCGTCCCGCCCCGCGAAGAGCTGTACGCCGCCATCGACGCGGCCATCGCCGCCGTCAAGGCCAACCATTGACCCGCATCTATCTCATCACCGGGTTCCTCGGGGCGGGGAAGACCACCTTCCTCAAGGAATTCGTCCGGCTGTTCAGGGATCAGCGCATCAGCGTCATCGTCAATGAGTTCGGCAAGGCGGGCGTCGACGGCGCGCTGCTCGCCGAGCTCGGGCTGACGCTCGCGGAGATCGCGAACGGCTCCATCTTCTGCGTCTGCCAGCTGCCCGCGTTCGAGCGCACGCTCGGCGAACAGCTGGCGGCGCAGCCCGACGTCATCGTGGTCGAGGCCTCGGGCCTCGCCGACCCGACGAGCGTCGGCGGCATCCTCGGCGACCGGCAGAGATTCCCCGGCGCCGACTACGCGGGCGCGATCTGTCTCATCGACGCGGCGCGCTTCCGCAAGGTCTATGAGACGGCCCGGATCGTGAAGCGCCAGATCGCCGTCAGCGACGCGGCCGTCATCAACAAGACCGACCTCGCGGACGAAGCGGAGATCGCCTTCATCGAGCGGGAGCTGCGCGCAATGAAGCCGGACATGGCGGTCTTCCGCACGAGCTTCGGAAAGATCGGGCCGGAGATCGTCGGCAGGCTGCTCGCGCCGGCGCCCGCGCAGGGGCCCTCGCTGCCGCACATCGAGGACGTCACGCTGCAGAAGCTGACGCTCGACATCGGGGAGGGCTTTACGCGCGAGACGTTTTCCAAATTCCTCGCGATGTTCGCCGAGGAGACCTACCGCATGAAGGGGTTCGTCCGCCTGGGCGGGGAGCTCTTTCTCGCCGACTGCGTCGGGCCGCTCGTCAAGGTGACGCCGTGGGACGGCGCCGCCGAAAACGTCGGCGCGCTGACCGTGCTCTACGGCAACGGCCTGCGCGCGAAATCGGCGCTCGCCGAGGCGATGCGCTGGTATCCAGACTGCGGCGTCGGCATCCGCCCGTAAAAGGCACAAAAAAAGCTCCGCCGGACGGCGGAGCTTTTTCGCTGCTGTTCAGTGTTTGCGGTCGATGAGGCGGGATTTTCCCGTGGTGATCTTCTGCTTCATGAGGGCCTTTGCGGCGGCCTCGTCGTAATTCTCGATCTCCTTGACGGCAGTCAGATCGCACTCGAGTTCGGTGCCGTCCGGCGGACAGACGAGCTTGACGTTCGCGCCGTTGAGGCTCTTGACGGTCCCCTTGATGCCGCTGACGGTGTAGACCGTCTGGCCGACGCGGACGCTGTTGAGCTTGATGGCGGTGCTGTTCGCCTTCTTGCGCTGCGGGCGCACGATGGCGAAATACGCCAGCAGAACGAACGGCAGAAGGAAGAGCATTATATAAACGGTATTGATGTCGGTGTCGATCGTGGTCAGAAACATTCGATGATGCCTCCCGGAATTTGTGTTTTGATTGTAGCATACGCGCCCCCGGCTTTGCAAGCCCGCCGGCGCTTGCAATTCGGCGCAAACTGAGTAAAATAACAAGTGCGATTTTTTGGAAGAAGGTTAGCAGCTTTGTACGATTATCATGTGCACACCAGTTTTTCTCCCGATTCCCATGCGGACATCGCCGACGTGATGGAGCGCGCGGCGGCGCTTGGGCTGCGGGAGATCGCCCTCACCGATCATTATAACCCGAAGTATCCGGATCCGAAATTCATCAACGAGCCGCTGAGCGACGCGGACTTCGCGCGCATGTGCGAGTTCGAGGAGAAATACAAAGGGAAGGTCCGCCTCGTCAAGGGCATCGAAAACGGCGTGCTGACCGACGCGCGCGCCGAGAACGAGTCCGCGGCGCGCCTGCACGCCTACGACTTCGTCATGGCGTCCTTCCACAGCATGGGCGGCTGCCCGCTGAGCGACCACCGCTTTTTCGACGGCCGCACGGTCTCCGAGACCTATGCGTATTATTATACTTACATTTTCGAGGCGCTGTCCGCCTACCGCGACTTCGACGTGCTCGGGCACCTCAACGTGCTGGAGCGCTACTACGACGAAAAACCGCCCGTCGACGAATACTGGGAGCTCGTCGAGCGCATCCTGCGCCTGCTCGCGGAAAACGGCAAGGGCCTCGAGATCAACACCTCGAACATGCGCTACGGCCGCGCCGACATCTCGCTGCCGACCAGGCGGATGCTCGAGACCTACCGGGCCCTCGGCGGCGAGACCGTGACCATCGGCTCCGACGCCCACAAGCCGCAGGACATCGGGACGTGGCTCGACCACGGCGTCGAGCTGCTCAAGAGCGCGGGCTTCCGCTATTTCGCGACATTCCGCAACCGCAGGGCGTCCTACGTCAAGCTGTCCGAATTTTGATTTTATTGCTTTGGCGCGCCCCGCGCGGGGGCGCGTTTTTTCTTTTTTCCAAACAATCGAAAAATCAGACAAAAGCGGGCCCCGGACAGGCGGGCGGCCGGGAATATTTTTCATCCCGGCCATTCATGAAAAAGTCATATACGGTTATAGGAAAAGGGGTAAAATACAATAAAAGGCATCTCCGGCACAAAAAGCGCAAGATATTACAAAAATGGCGATGACAGGCAGGGAAGGGGTTATTGTCAATTTAGACAATTAATGTGCCCATAATTTGTGAGGGGAATCGGGGCAAAATTAGCGTTTTTACAAAAAAGTAAAAAATCCTTCTATAATAAAAACAGTCCGATCAACTAAAATAGGGGCACCGGTAAAAAAGTTTTTAAAAAATAATTAAATAATTATAAAACAGAGATGGGAGTTGTTAAAAGATGAAAGTACTGTTTTTGGGCGACCGCTTCATCACGCCGGAGATCCTGAAGGAGGCCTTCGAGGCCAAATTCGGCCCGCGCGCGAAGGAGTATGAATACGCGGAATACCAGCTCCAGTGGCCCGTCGTCCCGATGTCGTCGAACGACGAGGTCCGCGAGTTCAGCGGAACGGACGACGAGATCATTCCGCTCGTGGCGGACGCCGACATCATCCTCACGCACACCGGCTGCATGACGAAAAAAGCCATCGACGCGGCGAAAAAGCTGAAAGTCCTTGCGCTCGGCCGCGGCAGCCTCGTCAACGTCAACCTCGACGCCTGCACCGCCCGGAAGATCCCCGTCATCTATGCGCCGGGACGCAATTCCGGCGCCGTGGCGGATTTCACCGTCGCGATGATGCTCGCGCAGTCCCGCAATATCGCGCTGAGCCATTACTATCTGCGCTATAAGAACGAGTGGCGCGGCGACCTGTATGCCCGCGAGTGCGTCGGCAACGAGCTCGGCTACTGCACCGTCGGCCTCGTCGGCTTCGGCGCCATCGGCCGCAAGGTCGCGAAGATGGTCCACGACGGCTTCGGCAGCAAGGTCATGGCCTACGATCCGTTCATCAGCGACGAGGTCAAGGCGCAGTATCCCGACTACACCTTCTGCGACCTCGACACACTGCTCAAGAATTCCGATTTCGTCTCGCTGCATGTCAAGTACACGAAGGATAACGCCGGCATGATCGGCGCGCGCGAGATCGGCCTCATGAAGCCCAACGCCATTTTCATCAACACCGCCCGCCCGCAGCTCGTCGACTACGACGCGCTGTACAAGGCGCTCAAGGAGAAAAAGATCGCCGGCGCCGGCCTCGACGTGTTCGAGGACGAGCCGCCGAAGCCCACCTCGAAGCTGTATGAGCTCGAGAACGTCACGGCGACGCCCCATCTCGGCGGCGCGTCGGTGCAGGCGGCCAAGATCGGCGCTTCCATCGCCGTCAGCGAGGTCTACGATTACATCGTCGACAAAAAGCAGCCCAAGTTCTGGGGCAACAAATTCTGATCTGCGCATTATAAATTTGAGTATATTGATCGAACGAAACGAACGGAGGCAAATCCCATGAGCAAACTCACACCTGCCCAGATCGCGGGCATGATGGACATATCCCTTCTCCAGCCGCAGTTCACGCGCGACGAGATCGACCGCATGATCGACACCGCCATCAAATACAAGATGGCGTCCGTCTGCGCGAAGGGCTACGACGTCGCCTACTGCGCGAAGCGGCTGCAGGGCAGCGGCGTCAAGGTCGGCGGCTCCGCCGCCTTCCCGCACGGCAACTCCACCACCGAAGTCAAGATCTTCGAGGCGCTCAAGAACATCGAGGACGGCGCCGAGGAGCTCGACACCGTGCTGCCCATCGGCCTCGTACGCTCGGGCATGTACGACTACGCGCGCAACGAGATCTACCAGATCGCCGAGGCGTGCCACAAGAAGAACGTCATCGTCAAGGTCATCTTCGAGAACTATTTCCTCACCCAGGACGAGATCATCAAGTGCTGCGAGATCAGCAACGACGCGGGCGTCGACTTCGTCAAGACCTCCACGGGCTACACCCCGACGGGCGCGAAGCTCGAGGACGTCAAGATCATGCGCAAGTATGCGAAGCCGGAGATTCAGGTCAAGGCGGCCGGCGGCATCCGCACGCTCGATGACTTCATGGCGTATTACGACGCCGGCGTCACCCGTCAGGGAACGCGCGCGGCGGCCGAGATCGTCGACGAAGCGGTCAAGCGCGGCTGGTGATCGAGGGCATCGGATCCGATTATTGTTTTTTCGATAAAGAAAGGATTGTAAAATGAAAGCACTATTTTTAACGGGCGTACAGCAGGTAGAATACAAAGAGATTCCGACGCCGGAATGCCCCGACGACGGCCTGCTCATCAAGATCGACTCCGTCGGCCTGTGCGGCAGCGATGTCCGCACCTACATGGTCGGCCATCCGAAGATCACCTACCCGGTCATCCTCGGCCATGAGAATGCCGGTATCGTCGAAAAGGTCGGCAAAAACGCCGAGGGCAACTGGAAGGTCGGCGACAAGGTCGTCGCGAACCCCGCGATCCCCTGCGGCAAGTGCTATTACTGCGTCAACAAGATGCCCGGCCTGTGCGAGAACCTCGAGGTCGCCGGCACCAGCTTCCCGGGCGGCTTCGCCCAGTACATGGTCTTCCCCGGCACGATGCTGCGCAAGGGCCAGATCATCAAGGTCCCCGCGGACACCAACCTTGAGCCGATGATCCTCTCCGAGCTGCTCGCTTCCGTCATCAAGGCGCAGGATTGCCTCAAAGTCAGCATGGGCGAGACGGTCGTCATCGTCGGTTCCGGCCCCATCGGCTGCCTGCACGCGCAGATCGCGAAGCTGCACGGCGCGACGAAGATCATCATGGCCGACCTCAACAAGCAGCGCCTCGACAAGTGCCACGGCTTCGGCGGCACCGATTTCATCGTCTCCTCCGAGGAGGATATCGTCAAGCGCGTCCTCGAGCTGACGGACGGCCGCGGCGCCGACGTCGTCATCGTCGCGTGCCCGGCGACCGAGCCGCATCAGCAGGGCCTGCAGATGCTGCGCAAGGAAGGCCGCCTGTCCATTTTCGGCGGACTCAACAAGAACAATCCGTGGTCCAATATGGACGCGAACCTCATCCACTACAAACGTCTGTCCGTCATCGGCGCTTATTCCTACAGCGCGGCCGAGTTCGCGAAGGGCTATGAGCTGCTGAAGGCCGGCAAGATCGACACGAAGATCATCACGCACACCCTGCCGCTGTCCAAGATGGTCGACGGCGTTAAGGCCATCCAGGCCGGCGACGCGATCAAGGTCGTTCTGAAGCCCTGGGCGGAATAAGCGAATATAAAGTTTGGAGATTTGCTATGAGAAAAGCTGAGATGACCGGCCACGAGAGAGTCGAGGCCCTGTATTCCAAGAAGCCGACCGACCGCGTGCCGGTCGTGCACAAGGGCTACGCTTTCTGCGCGAAGCACGTCGGGATCCCGGTAGCGGACGTCTACAAGGATCCGAAGGCCAGCTTCGAGTGCCAGAAACAGACCTACGCCGACTTCGGTTTTGACGGCGGCCCGTTCTATACCTTCATCGCGTACGGCGCCGGCGAGTTCGGCGGCAAGATCGAATACAAGAAGGATCCCAATTCCTTCGGGCCGGAAGTGTCCGAGCGCCCCATCAAGGACTGGGAGGATTTCGACATCGACTCCCTCGCGCTGCCCGATCCCAAAACGGCGGGCTGCATCCCCCACGAGATGGAGTTCGCCCACATGCAGGAGAAGGAGGGCAGCGAGATCGCCTTCATCTGCGGAACGCCCTTCACCCATACGGCCAACCTCTTCGGCGTGCCGAGCTTTCTTGAGTGCGTGCTCATCGACCCGGACATGGCCCATGCGGCGCTGCGCAAAATGACCGACCACATCCTGCAGGTCGCGGAGTATTTCATCGGGACGTTCGGCCCGGACCGCGTGCTCGCGCGCGCCGTCTCCCCGACCGAAAGCAACGCCCTCATCTCCCCGAAGATCCTGCAGGAGTTCTCGATGCCCTATGTCAAGGAGCTCAACCAGAAGGTGCTCGACATGGGCGCAAAGTCCTGCTACATCCACATGTGCGGCGATCACAACCTCAACCTGCCCTACTGGGCGGAAGTTCCCTTCTCGAAGCCCGGCAAGGCCGGCATGATCAGCGTCGGCAAGGAGACGTCGCTCGCGGATGCGGCGAAGTATTTCCCGGAGCACGCGATCTGCGGCAACATCGACCCGGCGCTGCTCATGAACGGAACGCCCGAGGAAGTTTACAAGAAGAGCTGCGAGATCATCGAGGAGGGCAAGGCCCTGCTCAAGTACCGCTTCGAGTTTATGGCCGGCTGCGAGGTCGGACCCGGAACGCCCGAAGAGAACGTCCGCATGATGGTCAAGGCCGTCAACGACGTGGGCTGGTACGACTGATATAAAGGAGGGACCGGCTATGGGTCCGATCATGCAGACCAATGCGGAGCTCGTTCTGCTCAACAGGACGTACGCGAGCGATCAGGACGCCATCGACGAGCTCGCGAATCTCGCGCTCAAGCAGGGGTTCGTCGATGAGAGCTTCATCACAGCCATCAAAAAGCGCGAGGTAGATTACCCGACGGGGCTCGATATGCCCGTCCCGCTCGCCATCCCCCACATCGAGGATGGCTGCAAGACCCCGTTCGTGAGCGTGGCGACGCTCAGGGAGCCGGTCAACTTCAAGTCGATGGACCAGTCGGGGGACGACGTCAAAGTGCGCGTCGTGTTCCTGTTCGGTATCATCAACCCGAAGGACCAGCTCGCCATCCTCCGGAAATTTGCGGCTACGTTTGCCGACCCGGACGCCCTCAACGGGCTGCTCGCGAAGCAGACGCCGGAGGAGTTTCTCAAAGGACTCGATGCGATCATGGAAGGTTTCCTCGTCATCAACTGAGTGGTCGCTTCAGTTGTTCCGGCAAATCTTATGAAAGGAGATAAACTGAAATGGCAAGACCCATCAGAATTTGCGTGTGCTGCGGCGGCGGTATCTTTACGACCACGGTTGTGACTGAAGAGATCGAAAAGCTCCTGCAGAAGGAGAATGTGCCGTACGATATCAGCCCTCATAAGATCACGGAAATCCCCTCGCTCACCGGAGCCGACATTATCGTTGCCACAGGGAAGACCCAGGCGAAGAATGCGGAAGGTACCCCGGTCATGATTGGTTTACCCATGTTTACGGGTGTAGGCAAAGAAGAGTTTTCGAAGGCTCTGCTCGAAAAAATCGAAGAAATTGTAGGGAGGTAATTATGCTTAATTTCCTGACGCAGTTAGGTACCGGGTTCAAAGCGTTCCTTGATACCTTCGGCGTGACTGTCCTCGTCCCGATCGTGATTTTCCTTCTCAGCCTCGCGATCAAGGTCGAGTTCAAGAAAGCGCTGCGCGCGGCACTGTACATGGCGGTCGGCCTGACCGCATTCAACCTGATCCTCGGCATCCTGTGGGGACAGCTCAACGGCGTTATGACGCTCATCTCCCAGAATGTCGGCAAAACCTTTGACGTTGTTGATATCGGCTGGCCGGCTGCTGCCGCCATCGTGTACAACAACTCCCTCGGCATGATGTATTTCATCATCGGCCTCGCGTGGAACATCCTTCTGTTCGCGACGAAGGTGACGGATACATTTGAGCCGACCGATATCTGGAACTATTACTACTTCGTGGTGTGGGGCATCCTCGTTCAGTTTGCGACCGGCAGCCTGTTCCTCGGCATCCTCACCTGCCTGTTCAACAACCTGTTCGTCCTGTTCATCGCCGACGTCCTTGCGCCGTCGCTCCAGGAGTACTACGGCTACGAAGGCCTGACCTGCACTTGCATCTGCGTCACCAACGTCAGTATTCTCGCGGTGTTGGTCCGCTGGATCATCAAGAAGTGCAAGTTCAAGGAAGTCCAGCTCGATCCTGAGTCCATCCAGAAGAGACTCGGCCTGCTCGGCGAGCCCGCCATCATCGGCCTTATCATGGGCCTCCTGATGGGCATCGTCGCCTACTGGCAGGGCCTTGGCGAAGCCAAGACCTGGTCCGGGATCCTCAGCTTCGCGCTGACGCTCGCCGCCATGCTCGTTATCTACCCCGCAGTTTCCGGTATGTTCGTCAAGGGCCTGATCCCGGTCTCCCAGACGATGAACGCCCGTATCCGCAGTGGTGAGATGAAGAGAAAGATCTTCAACATCGGCATCGACCCCGCCGTCTATTTCGGCGAGACCGCGACGCTGACCACCGGTCTGCTCCTCATCCCGATCCTGATCATCACGGCCGTCATCCTGCCGGGCAACCGCTGCATCCCGCTCGCTGACATCCCCGCCATGCCGTTCATGGCCATCGGCGCCATCGCGGTCTTCCAGGGCAACATCCTGAACGCCACGATCACCGGTACCATCTGGTATTCGCTCGTCCATTACATCGCTTCTGACACGGCCGAACTCTTCACGCAGGTCGCCCAGAAGGCGGGTGTCACGCTTGAAGCCGGCCAGACGTTCATCAACAGCTGGTGCGTTTCCGCCCAGCCGCCGCTCTGGCTGTTCTACAAGTGCTTCTCCGCTGAAGGCGCGCTCAAGTACATCCTGATGGCTGTTCTTGTCGCCGTCTACGTCGTCTGCCTGCTTGCGTTCAAGAAGAACCGCAAGAAATGGTTCATGGCGTTTGGCGCCTCGGAAGAATTCGTCGACCAGTATCTCGCGATGAACGAAGCCGCTGCAAAATAAATAAAATTCATTCGGGCAAAACTTCGAAAAACGCCTATCGTGACAATTCCATACAGCGCGCCCGCCGGTAACGGCGGTTGAGTGTCGGGGAGGGGGGCAATCCCCGTCCCCGACTTTAAACAGAAGATGATCCCCGTTTCCGGGGCTGTCATACAACGCAAAAACAGAAGGAGAAGAAGAAAAATGAACAGAATCGCAGTCAAGATGTACGATTCTATCCGCAAGGGCGAATACAAGGAGAACGACCTGTTTCCCGACGTCGCCGCGCTCGTAAAGAAATACGGCGGCAGCGAGGACGACGTCCGCGCCGGCATCGGCGACCTCATCTATGAAGGCGCGCTCGAGCGCGTCCCCGGCCATGCGGATCAGGTCCGCGTGCGCAAGCAGTCCCTCTGGGGCCTTGTGACGGGCAACCACAGCTTCACGGGCGAAGCGAAAAAGCGCGGCCAGAAGCCGGGCAACAAGATCCTGACCTTTGAGAAGCGCCCGGCGTGGCCGCAGGTCGCGAAGCGCCTGCAGCTCGAAGAGGGCGACGAAGTCAACGTCATGGAGCGCCTGCTGTTCGCGGACGACCACGTCGTCGGCCTCGAATTCTCCTATATGCCCACGAAGTTCTATCCCGGCGTGACCCGCGAGATGTTCGAGGGCGGCAAGTCCACCTTCGCCGTCATGGAGAAGTTCGGCCACATCTCCGCCAAGGCCGTGGACGAGCTCGCCGTCGCGACGCTCGAGCCGCGCGAGGCCGCGCTGTTCGGCATGGACGCCGGCGTGCCGGTGCTCATCCGCTTCCGCGTGACGCTCAATCCGGAAGGCGTGCCGATCAAGGGCTCCCGCGCCATCTATCTCTTCAGCCCGGGCTACACGCTCGACATCTGAAAGGCGCAATGATAGAATGTATCAGAAGAATGTAACGATCCAGAACGAGACCGGGCTGCACGCGCGCCCGGCGTCCGATTTCGTCAAACGCGCCGCGAAATACACCTCGAAGATCACGATCCAGCGCGCGGACGAAGCGGAAAAATACAACGCGAAGTCCATCATCATGCTGCTGTCGCTCGGCCTGAGCAAGGGCGAGCAGGCGAAGATCAGCGCCGAGGGCGAGGACGAGCAGGCCGCCGTGGACGACCTCGTCAATCTCGTGGCCAACGAACTGAAGGACTGAGTACAAAGAAGGTCAAGGCCGGCGCAGCCGGCCCTGACCTCTTTTGAGAAAGCGGGGGTTACAATGGAAGACAAGCTTCTGACAAGAGCAGAAAAATATGCGAAGCATTTCGAGCAGACGAGCGGCCTGTCGGCCAGCGTGCTGTCGATCCGCGGAAAATGCTTTTATTCCGACCCGCCCTCCTTCTGCGTCAACAAATGTCCGGCCTACAAGCGGGGGAACTGCGACTTTCTGCAGATCCACCTGCGCAACTGCCTTGAAGCGGAGCAGTGGGACGGCCGCTACACCTATTATTGCCCGGCGGACCTCATGTTCATGTCCGCCCACAACGTGAGCAGCACGGGCATCCCCGTGGGCGTCGTCACGGGGCCCATCATCCTCGACGAAATGGATCGCAGCAACCTGCTGGGCGGCGACGAGGAACTGCAGAAGGTGCTCGGCGACGTCGCGACGATGTCGACCTCGCGCGCCTACCATGTCGGCGAAACGCTCGCCGCGCTGCTGACGTGCTGCGGCATCCGCGACCGCGGCTTCTCCCCGACGGAGAACCGCTGGGACCTCATCAACAAGATGTTCGAGTTCGCGACCGCCGGCGACAGCAATCTCAAGACCGGCTATCCCATCGAGCTGGAGCGCCGGCTGCAGTATGTCATCCAGGAGGGCGACAAGGACGGCGCGCTGCAGCAGATCAACATCCTCATCAGCTACATCTATCTGTCCTCGTCCGGCAATCTCGAGAGCATCAAGTCGCGCATGATCGAGCTGCTGACGCTCGTGTCGCGCGCGGCCATCGACGGCGGCGCCGAGGCGAACGCCATCTTCCTGCTCAACGAGAAGTATTTCCGGGAGATGCAGGAATGCACGAAGGTCGACGACCTGGGCGTGTGGCTCGCCGTGGCGGTGCAGACCTACGCGTCGTACGTGCTCGAATTCCCGAGCGCCAAGCATTCCTACGCCGTCTTCAAAGCGATCAACCACATCAAGCAGAACTACGCCCAGAAGATCACCCTCGAGGAGACCGCGAAGATGGTCTTCCTCAGCAAATCCTATTTTTCCAAACTGTTCGCGGAGGAGACCGGCACGACCTTCTCCAATTACATCATCAACGTGCGCATCGAAAAGAGCAAACAGCTTCTGCTCGACGGCTCCATCAAGCTCGCGGACGTCGCCTATCTTGTCGGTTTCGTCGATCAGAGTTATTTTACGAAATGCTTCCGGAAGCAGGTGGGCGTCTCGCCCGGAAAATTCCGGAACAATCACGGCAAGATAGAATAAGGAGCGCGGCATGAAAGAAGTAAAGGATATCCTGGGCCGGCCGTTCGCGTGCGCCTGCGGGCGCACCCACGAGGTCCCCATCGAGGAGATCGGGATCGACCTCGCGAAGATCGACCTGCCGAAGCGCCTCGAGGCGCTGTTCGGCGGAAAAAAGATACTCGTCGTCTGCGACGCCCACACGAAGGGGCAGATCAACGACCGCCTGTGCGCGTCGCTCGAGAGCGCGGGCTTTGAGATCACGCGGCAGGAATACGACACCGGCGGCGTGCTGTTCAATACGGAGGCGGTCGTCGGCGCGGCGGTCATCGCGAACGCGCCGAAGCTCGACGGCATCCTCTGCATCGGCTCCGGCACCATCACCGACCTCGGGCGCTATGTCGGCAGCCGCACGCACAAGCCCTTCGTGCACGTCATGACGGCGCCGTCGATGGACGGCTACGCGTCGGACGTCGCGGGCCTCGTCGTCGGCGGACAGAAAAAGATATACAAGGACTGCGAATTCCCGAAGGCGGTGTACGGCGATCTCGACGTGCTGTGCGCCGCGCCCGCGGATATGATCAAATCCGGCTTCGGCGACATGCTCGGCAAGCGCACGGCGCTCGCCGACTGGGTGCTCTCGCGCGAACTGACGGGCGAATATTTCTGCGCCTACACGGCGGCGCTCATCGAGCAGGCCTCCAAAGCCTGCATCGACTGCCTCGACGGCATCGTCGCGCGCGAGCGCACGGCCATCGGCACGCTGACGAACGCGCTGTGCGACGCGGGCGTCGCGATGGCGCTCGCGCAGGACACGCGCCCGGCGTCGGGCAGCGAGCATATCTTTTCCCATTATCTCGTCGAGGCGGCCATCGACGAAAAGCGGGCGTATATCCCGTCGCACGGCGAGACGGTGGGCTTTGGCTCGCTGGTGTCGGCCCTGCTGTACGAGTACCTGCTCGCGGCGGCGCCGCGGGACATCGCGGGCTTCCGCGGGGAGATGGCGGCCTATCTGTACGCGCCGGGCGACGTCGCGCGCATGCTCGACGTGAGCGGCATCGGGTCGCGCGTCGGCGGCTTCCTGCCCTCGAAGGACGCGCTCGCCGCGATGATCCGCTCTTGCGCTTCGCCGAAAAAGCGCTATACTATTATCAGATACCTGAACGACAGGGGACTGCTGGACGATGCGGTCGCTTACGTCGCGAAGAATATGCAGCAATAAGGAGAACGACATGAGCAAAGAGATACAGGTCCAGCTGATCACCCTCGCGGTGCTGCTCCTGCTGATCATCTTCATGGTCATCGTGCCGTCGGTCCGCGGCAGGATCAAGCGCAAAAAGATGCTGGAGGAGCTCGCGCCCGGCGATACGATTTTCACCGATGCCGGCGTGAAGGGGAAGGTCACCGAGCTGCTCGAGGACACGGTCATCGTGGAGATCGGCACGGCAAAGACGCGGCTGGAGATCGCCAAATGGGGCATCCGGAACGTCATGCAGAAAGCGAAGAACTGAAAAAAGCAAGCTGCCCGCCGACGGTGGGCAGCTTGTTGTGTAGTATACGCAACGGAGGGAAAACAGCATGATCATCACCGTAACGCTCAATCCGGCGCTCGACAAATCGGTCGTGATCGAAAATTTCGGGACGGACAAGGTCAACCGCATCACCGACATGCGCTTCGACGCCGGCGGCAAGGGCATCAACGTGTCGAAGGTCGTCCATACGCTCGGCGGGGACACGCTCGCGCTGGGGGTGCTCGGGGGCACGATCGGCGAATATATCATGAGCAGCCTCAACCGGATGCAGATTCCGCACGATTTCGTCCACGTCCAGTCCGAGACGCGCACCAACCTCAAGATCTACGATCCGGCGTCGCAGGTCTATACGGACATCAACGAGCCGGGCTTCGCCCTGCCGGACGTGCGCCTGACGGAGATCGAGACGAAACTGTTCTATTACGCGAAGAAGGGCGATTACGTCGTCTTTGCGGGCGGCGCGCCCATCGGCGTGCCCGACAGCACCGTCGCCAACTGGACGCGGCGGCTCAACGAGCTCGGCGCGCGGGTGGTCGCCGACCTCGACGGCGAGCTGCTGCGGCAGGAGACGGCCGCGCGGCCCTTCCTCATCAAGCCGAACCTTGCGGAGTTCCAGCGGCTGTGCCGCCTCGCGGACACGACGCTGCCCTCGCTCACGGCGGCGGCCCGGCGGCTCGTCTCGCGCGGTGTGCGCAACGTGGTCGTATCGCTCGGCCCGCAGGGCGCGCTGTTCGTCAACGGCAAGCAGGCGGTCTTTGCGAAGGCGCCGCTGCAGAAGGCGAAGAGCACCGTCGGCGCGGGCGACGCGATGACGGCGGCGCTCGTCTACGCCCTCAACCGCAACCAGTCGTGGCGCGACGCCATCGTGCTCTCGATGGCGACGGCGACGGCGAAAGTCACCTGCGCGGGGAATACGCCCCCGCCGGTCGAAAAGATCAACAGCTTCCGATCGCAGATCGCGGTCACGGAGCTCTCCCAGCCGGAGGCGCAATGATGGAACGCACGATCACGGTGCGCGGCACGGCCGCCGCATCGGTAAAACCGGACCTCGCGGAGCTGTCGCTGTATCTCGAAAGCGAGGCGCGCACCTATGAGGCGGCGTCGGAGAAGGCGGCGCAGGATGAAAAGCTGCTGCGGCAGGCGGCTGCGGACGCGGGGCTCGACGCCGACGCGCTGCGCACCGAGAGCTACAACGTGTCCGTGCACAGCGAGCAGCGGCGCGCCGCCGACGGCACGACCCGCAGCGTGTTTGTCGGCTATGTCTGTTCCCATGCGCTGGTGCTGAAGTTCGGGCTCGGCGACGGGTGTCTGCAGCGGGTCCTCGACGCGCTCGCGTCGTGCAAGGCGAAGCCCCGCTTCGATATCGCCTTCACCGCCGCCGACGAACAGACGGCGGGTCTGCAGCTGCTCGCGGCGGCCTGCGCCGACGCGAAGCGCCGCGCGCAGACGCTCGCTTCCGCCTCGGACGCAAAGCTCGGCCAGCTGCTGCACATCGAGTACGACGGCGGCGCGCCCGTCTTCCGGTCGATGTCGCGCATGAACGCCGACGGCGCCGTCCTGATGGCGCGCGCGGCGGCGCCCAAGCTGTCGCCGCAGGACATCAGCCTGGAGGACGGCGCGCTGTTCACCTGGGCGCTCGAGTGATCCGGCGAAAGCGCCGGCCGCGCGCGAAGAGAATAAAAAGAGGCCCGTCCGCCTGCAGACCGCAGGCGGACGGGCTTTTTTGAACGCGCAGGGCGGCGTCTTCGCCGCTATTTGAGGAACTTCCGCAGCAGGCGGAAGTTCTTTTCCGTATAGGGGAAGTAGCGCATCGGCAGGTCGATCCACGTCGCCTTGCGCACGATGCTGCGGGAATGGGTAAAGGTGTCGAAGCTCAGCTTGCCGTGGTACTGGCCCATGCCCGACATGCCGACCCCGCCGAAGCCCATGTTCGAAGTCGCGAGATGGATGATGGTGTCGTTGATGCAGCCGCCGCCGAAGGAGCAGCGGTCCAGCACGCGGCGCTCGGTCTCCCGGTCGGCGGTGAAGAGGTACAGCGCGAGCGGCTTCTCGCGCCCGCGCACGAATCCGATCGCCTCGTCGAGCGTCTTCCATGTCAGCACGGGCAGGATGGGCCCGAAGATCTCCTGCTGCATGACGGGGGAGGCGGGATCGACGTCGACGAGCACCGTCGGCTCGATGAACCGCCGCGCGTCGTCGCAGCCGCCGCCGATGACCGCGCGCTGTCCTTCAAGCAGCGCCTTCTTTTCGGCGTAGTGCTTTTCGGAGACGATGGTGACCATCCCGGCGCGGTCGCCGCCGGGGAAAAAGGCGTCGAGCGCTTCCTTGTAATGGCCGATGAAGGCGTCGCGCACGCGCTCGTCGATGAGCACGTAGTCGGGGCCGACGCAGGTCTGCCCGGCGTTGAGCACCTTGCCGAAGGCGACGCGGCGCGCGGCGAGCCGCAGGTCGGCCGTGGCGTCGATGATGACGGGGCTCTTGCCGCCGAGCTCGAGCGTGACGGGCGTCAGATACTTCGACGCCGCTTCCATGACGACCTTGCCGACGGCGACGGAGCCGGTGAAAAAGATGTAGTCGAACCGCTGCGAGAGCAGCGCCGTATTCTGCTCGCGCCCGCCCTCCACGGCGGCGATATAGGACGGCGGAAAGGTGTCGGCGAGGAGCTTCGCGAGCGCGCGGCTGACGTTTGGCGCGTAGGCGGACGGCTTGACGACGGCGCAGTTGCCGCCGGAAATGGCGCCCACGAGCGGGTCGAGGCAGAGCTGGACGGGGTAGTTCCAGGGCGCCATGATGAGCGCGACGCCGTAGGGCTCGGGGCTCGTGAAGCTTTTCGCCGAAAACTGGGCGAGCGGCGTCGCGACGGCGCGCGGGCGCATCCAGCGCGCGAGGTGCCGGATGTGATAGCGCAGCTCGTCGAGGACGATGCCCGTCTCGCACATGTAGCTCTCGAAGGGCTGTTTGCCGAGATCGGCGCGCAGCGCCCCGGCGAGCGCATCCTCGTTCGCTCTGAGCGCCGCCTGCAGCTTCTTGAGCGCGTCGAGCCGGAACGCGAGGGAGCGCGTCGCCCCGGTTTCATAAAATGCGCGCTGTTCGCGCACGATCTCCTGAATGTCCATCGGTCGCCCACCTTTGCTTCATTTGCTCTAATTATAGGGGATCGCGCGGCGCCGCGCAAGAAGGGCGCGGGAAAAATAAAAAGGCCGCCCGGATCACGGGCGGCCTTGCGCACAGGGGGGAGAGGGCTCAGCCCTCCGACAGCGCGCGTTCGAGCCAGATGGCGCCGATGTCGAGCGCGCTGTACAGCGAATTCTTGTCGCTTTGCTTGATGATGCGGGCGTTGGGGCCGAGCGTCGGATCGTTCGACAGCAGCGAGACATGGACCTTCGTCGCAAGCTCCGCGCCGTCCTTTTCCTGCGTGCCGAGGATCTGCAGGAAGACGACGTGCGAATCGGCGGGGTTGCCGTAATAGATCTCGTTGTTGCAGCGCACGAGCGGGCGCCCTTTATAGGTCAGCGGCGTTGTTTCTGCCATGGATATCATCCTTTCGGGAAATAATCAGTCGTTCACAAACGAGCGGACAAGCGCCTGCAGCAGATCGTCGCGGTCGAATTGCCGCATGAGCGAGCGGGCGTTGTTGTGGGTCGTTATGTACGTCGGGTCCTCGGAGAGGATGTAGCCGACGATCTGATTGACCGGGTTGTAGCCCTTTTCCTTGAGCGCGTCGTAGACTGTCTTCAGAACGCTCTTGATCTCGAGATCGCGCTCGTTGGGGACGTTGAAAGTTACGGTGGGTTCGTACATGATCCTTCTCCTTTCGAGAACCTTATAGAAACAGGATACACCAAACCGGCGCTTTTTACAAGACGCGGCTCATGAACGGAGCGTGACGCCGTCGCAGGCGAGCAGCGCGAGCGTTTTGCGGATGGCTTCGTCCGCATGCTCGTCGGTCAGCGTCTTTTCGCGGTCGCGCAGCACGAGGCTGTAGGCGATGCTCTTTTTGCCCGCCGGGACCTTGTCGCCGGTATAGACGTCGAACACGCGCACCGCCTCGAGGATATCGCCGCAGCCCTCGCGGATCTTCTTTTCGAGCGCGGCGCTCTCGGTGCCGATGTCGCACACAAGCGCGACGTCGCGCGTGACGGCGGGGAACTTCGGCAGCTGCTTGTAGCGCTTGGTGCCGCCGCGCAGCTCGAAGAGCCTGTCGAGGCTCACGTCGGCGACGACGACGCGCTCGCGGATGCCGTATGCGTCGGCGACGAGCGGGTGCACCTCGCCGACGATGCCGACGCGTTCGCCGCCGACAAAGACCGCCGCGCAGCGGCCGGGATGGTAGGTCGGATCGCTCTTTTCGGCCTTAAAAGCGAGGCCGGCGATGTTGAAGCGCGCGGCCAGCGCTTCCAGGATGCCCTTGACGCCGAAGAAATCGAGCTTCGCATAGCTGCCGATGATGAGCTTGCGCGGCTCCCGGGGCAGCTTTTCGGGGTCGGCGTCGGGGATGAACTCGACCGCGAGCTCGAACAGCGCAGCCGACGGCACGCGGCCGTTGTAGTTGCGCGCGAGCGTGTCGAGCATCGAAGGCACGGCGGTCGTGCGCATGCAGCTGGTGTCCTCGCCGAAGGGGTTGCTGATGACGACGGCGCGGCGCAGGCTGCTGTCCTTCGGCACGCGGATCATGTCGAGCTGCTTCATGCTCATGAACGAGTAGGTGTTGATCTCGTACAGGCCGCTCGCGACGCACACGTCGACGACGCCGCGCTCAAAGCGCTGGCGCTCGGTCGGCCGCGCGGCGGCGACCGATTTCATGACGGTGTTGGGGATCCGGTCGTAGCCGTAGAAGCGCGCGACCTCCTCCGCGACGTCCGCAAAGCCCTCGATGTCGGCGCGGAAGGTGGGCGGGGTCACATAGAGCCCGTCGTCGACCGTGAAGTCGATCTTGCGCAGATATCCGGCCATGTCGCCGGCGGGGATGTCGGTCCCGAGGAAGGCGTTGATGCGCTCCGGCTGCAGCGGGATGACGGGCGCCTCGCGCATCGCGCCGACGGCGTCGACCATGCCGCCGACGATATCGCCGGCGTCGAGCAGCTCGATGAGCTCGAGCGCGCGGGTGAGCGCGGGGACGGTGTTGTGGGGATCGAGGCCCTTCTCATAGCGCGCGGACGCCTCCGTGCGCAGACCGAGGCCGCGCGCCGTCGCGCGCACGTTGATGCCGTTGAAGCAGGCGGACTCGAAGACGATGGCCGTCGTGTCGTCCGCGATGCCGCTGTATTCGCCGCCCATCACGCCGGCGACGGCGATGGGCTTTTCGCTGTCCGCGATGACCATCATGGACGGCGTGAGCGTGCGCTCGACCTCGTCGAGCGTGACGATGCGCTCGCCCTCGCGCGCCTGGCGCACGATGATGCGGTGATCCCTGACGTTGCGGTAATCGAAGGCGTGCATCGGCTGGTTGTATTCGAGCATCACGTAGTTCGTGATGTCGACGATATTGTTGATGGGGCGCACGCCCATTTCGCGCAGGCGCTCGCGCATCCACTGCGGCGACGGCTTGACGCGCACGTTCTCGACGATCGCGCCCGTGTAGCGCAGGCAGTTCTGCGGCGTCTGGTTGTCGACGCTGAGCATGGCGCTCACGTCGCCGTGCGTGCGCGTGACCTTCGGCTGCGCGATGGTGAGCGGCACGCCGAATGTCGCCGCGGCTTCCCGCGCGAGGCCCGTCACGCACATGCAGTCGGGGCGGTTGGAGGTGATCTCGAACTCGAAGACGACGTCGTCGAGGCCGAGCGTTTTCGTGATGTCCTCGCCCGGCTCAGTGTCCTCGGGCAGGATCATGATGCCGTTTTCGATGCAGTCGGGGAAGTCGTGGATCGTCAGACCCAGCTCGCCCAGCGAGCACATCATGCCCTCGCTTTCGACGCCGCGCAGCTTGCCGGTGCGGATCTCCTTGCCGCCCGGCAGCACGGCGCCGTCGAGCGCCAGCGGAACCATCGCGCCGGCGGTGACGTTCTGTGCGCCTGTGACGATCTGCAGCCGGCGGCCGCCGCCGGCGTCGGTCTGGCAGACCCAGAGGTGATCGCTGTCGGGATGCCGCTCCATCGACAGCACGCGCGCCGCGACCACGTTTTTGATATTGTCCGCTTCGCAGGACCATCCCTCGACCTTGCTGCCCGTCATCGTCATGCGGTGGGCGAACTCACGGGAGGGCACGTCGATCTTCGCGTAGTCCTGGAGCCATTTGATCGGTAAATTCATCTTTCTTCCCTCCTTAAAACTGCGACAGGAAGCGCATGTCGTTTTCGAACAGCAGCCGCAGATCGTCGATGCCGTAGCGCATCATGACGATGCGGTCGAGCCCGAGCCCGAAGGCGTAGCCGGAATAGACGTTCGGGTCGATGCCGCAGTTTTCGAGCACCTTCGGGTGCACCATGCCGCAGCCGAGGATCTCGATGTAGCCCTCGCCCTTGCACAGCCGGCAGCCCTCGCCCTTGCAGGCGAAGCAGGTCGCGTCCATCTCGGCGGACGGCTCGGTGAAGGGGAAGTGGTGCGGGCGGAAGCGCGTCGTGATGTCGTCGCCGTACAGCTTCTTTGCAAAGATGTCGAGCGTTCCCTTGAGGTCGGACATCGTGATGCCCTCGTCGACGACGAGGCCCTCGATCTGGTGGAAGATGGGCGAATGCGTCGCGTCGACCGCGTCGGAGCGATAGACGCGCCCCGGCGAGATGATGCGGATGGGCGGCTTGTGCGCGAGCATCGTGCGGACCTGGACGGGCGACGTCTGCGTGCGCAGGAGCACCTTGTCGTTGATGTAGAAGGTGTCCTGCGTGTCGCGGGAGGGATGCCCCTTCGGGATGTTGAGCATCTCGAAGTTGTAGTGGTCGTACTCGACCTCCGGGCCCTCGGCGAGGTCGAAGCCCATGCCGAGGAAGATCTCCTTGACCTCGTCGAGCACGAGATTGAGCGGGTGCCGGCGGCCGATGACCGGCGCCTCGCCGGGCAGCGTCACGTCGAGCGTTTCCGCCTTCAGTTTGAGCTCGAGCGCCGCTTCGCCCAGCGCCGACGCGCGCTCCGCGATCATCTTTTCGATCGACGCGCGCACCTCGTTCGCCATCTGGCCCATTTTCGGGCGCTCCTCCGCCGACAGCGAGCCCATCTGCTTGAGGATCGCCGTCAGCTCGCCCTTTTTTCCGAGGAAGCGCACGCGCAGCTCTTCGATGGCGGCGGCGTCCTGCGCGCCCGCGATGCGCTTTTCCGCCTCCGCGCGGATGGAGTTGAGAAGCTCTTTCATAACCAATCACCTCAAAATCGAATCGTTTGTGCATCGGCGCGCCCGCGCCAAAAAGAAAAGACCCCGCCCCGGCAAAAGGGACGAAGCCATGCTCCGCGGTACCACCCTGATTTCAGCTTTGAGCCAACACTCTCATGCCCCGTAACGGCGGCAGGCCGTCGCGCCCTACTCGTTGCCTTTGAGGCGCGCCGCTCGCGGGCGAACTTCGCGCTTTCCCTGCCCGTTCGGCCGCTTGCAGCCATGGCGGCCGTCTCTTCGTCGGGGGAGAAAACGTTACTTTTCCCGTTCATCGCGTTTGAATGCAATTATGATACCATTTTTCCCGCCGCCTTGCAAGTGGTTTTATCCATGCTATAATATTTTCAGAAGTCAGAACGGGCCCGCGGGCCGGGAGGTTTTCATGATCTACGGCATCGGCATCGACATGATCGAGATCGCGCGCATCCGGCGCAGCATCGGGAACGAGCGCTTTGCGGCGTTCGTCTATTCGCCGCGGGAGCGCGCCGCTTTCGCGGGCGACGCCAGGCGGCTCGCAGGCTGCTTCGCCGCCAAGGAAGCCTTCGGCAAGGCGCTCGGCACGGGCGTGCGCAGCTTTGCTCTCAGCGAAGTGTCGGTGCTGCGCGACGCGCTCGGCAAGCCCTATTTCGCTTTCGCGGGCCGCGCGGCCGCCATCGTGCGGGAAAAAGGCCTGCGCGCGCTCGTGACGCTCACGAACACGCGGGAATACGCGCTCGCGAACGTCGTGCTGGAGGCGGAGGAATGACGATCCGGAAGCTTGACAGGGACGCCGTGCGGGGGCTGCTGCCGCCGCGCGCCGAGTCCTCGCACAAAGGGACCTTCGGGCGGCTGACGATCGCCGCGGGCTGTGACCGCTACCGCGGGGCGGCCGTGCTGTGCGCGCGCGGCGCGCTCGCGTGCGGCGCGGGGCTCATCTGCGTCGCATCGACCGAAAAGGCGCTCGCCGCCGTCGCCGCGCATGTCCCCGAGGCTATCCTCATCGACGCGCAGACCGACCGCGGCTATCTCGCGCAGTCCCTCGCCGCGTCGACGGCGGTCGCCGCGGGCTGCGGTCTGTCGCAGAGCGACGAGGCGCTCGCGCTGCTCGAAACGGCGCTGCGCGCGTCGCGGTGCCCGCTCGTGCTCGACGCGGACGGCATAAACCTGCTCGCCGCGCGCATAGAATTGCGCAAGGAGCTCTGCGGGCGGGAGGTCATCCTCACGCCGCATCTCGGCGAATTCGCCCGGCTGACGGGCACGACCGTCGCGGCGGTCGCCGCGTACCGCGCCGCGGCAGCGGCGCGGTACGCCGCCGAAAGCGGCTGGACGGTCGTGCTGAAGAGCGACCGGACGGTCGTAGCGTTTCCGGACGGCGAGGTCTTCGTCAATGCGCTCGGCAACGCGGGGCTTGCGAAGGGCGGCAGCGGCGATCTGCTGTGCGGCGCCGTCGCATCGCTCGCGGCGATGGGCATCGGCGCGCGCGACGCGGCGCTGCTGGGGGTGTATCTCCACTCCCGCGCGGCCGACCTCTGCGCGGCGCGCATCCCCGAGCATTCGATGTCGCCGAGCCTCGTCGCCGATTTTCTGCCCGCCGCCGTCGCCGAGCTCCAAAGCGACGAAAAGAGCTGATCGATCTGAAGGATCCGCGCCTGAAAAAAAGAAACGGCCTTTCCGTGCTGCGCCGCATGGCCTGCGGCGTCTGCGCGGGGGTCGTTTTTTTGCTGCTGGCGGTGCTCGCCGCGTGCGGGGCCGCCGCCCGCGGCGAGGCGGCCCCGGATATCTTCCGGCCGCCGTTCACGCTGAGCGCCGACTATACCTGCGGCTCGCTCGAAGGCGCGCTGTCGCTCGCGCGCCCCGCCGCGCAGCGCCTCGAGCTGACGTTCACCTCGCCCGCCGATCTCGCCGGTCTGTGCGCCGTGCTCGACGGGGATGCGGCGTCGCTGTCCTTTGCCGGCATGACGGATCAACGCGGCGCCGGCGAGCTGCCGCGGGACCATCCCGCGCGGGCGCTCGCGGCGCTTTTTCTGCAGGCCGACGCCGCCGGCGGCGCCGCGCAGGCCCTGAAGAACGGCGACGTGCTGTACACGTTCGCGGACGGGGCGTCCGTCACGGCCTACGCGGGCGTCCCGAAATCGATCGACATCCCCGCGGCCGATCTCCATCTGACCGTGACAGGCTTCGACGCGGGGGAATAGCCGGCCGGGCGCGGCCCCGAAAAATTTTCGGATTGTCGCCGTTCGACGTTTTAATCTGCGCGGTTCTGGCCAAAATAGAGATGAAACCAGAATGCGGAGTTGATCAGTGTGAACGTCAGGAGAGGCGAGGTCTTTTATGCCGACCTGAGCCCGGTCGTCGGCTCGGAGCAGGGCGGCGTGCGCCCCGTGCTCATCGTACAAAACGATGTCGGCAACCGCTACAGCCCGACCGTCATCGCCGCCGCCATCACGAGCAAAAGCGACAAGACGGATCTGCCGACCCATATCCGTCTGCGCGCGGGCGAATGCGGCCTGTCCCGCGACAGCATCGTGCTGCTCGAACAGATCCGGACCATCGACAAGCGGCGGCTCCGCGAGCGCATGGGCGCCGTCAACGACAGCGCCATGGGGAAGATCAACGAGGCGCTGTCGGTCAGCTTCGGTCTTTCGGGCGATATCATGTGAGTTTACTCAGTCTATACGGAAAGTAATAATGCAGCAAAAAATCCGCCGGCGTAAAACCGGCGGATTTGTCATTTCAGGATGGTCACGCCTGCGCGTCCGGCTGGGGCTGCTCGGCCTTTGCGGCCTGCTTTGCGCAGCGGATGAGGATCTGGCACATCTGCTTGTAGTGCGTTTCGGCGAGCGAGCACTGCGTGAAGGCGACGCGCGCGCGCACGAGATTGTGCAGCGGCGACAGCTCGGCGGGCCCGGGCATGTCGGCGAGATAATCGGTGAGGTAGCCCAGCCCCGCCTCGAAGGACATCATGCGCACGCCCATGGCGAGGGATTTGAGCTCGTCGCCGACGAGCTCGGGGAAGGCGCGGGAGAGGTAGCCGCGGGTGAAGCGTTCGAAGCGCACGGCGTCGAACGCGACCTTCGACAGATCGCGCTCGTCGGGGTCGCAGCCGAAGCAGACGCTGCCGACGGCCGCGCCGAAATCGAACGCATAGACCCCGGGCATGAGGGTGTCGTAGTCGATGAGGCACAGCGCCTTGTCGGTGTCGTCGTCGAACATGACGTTTTCGATGCGCGCGTCGTTGTGGGTCACGCGGCTGGGAAGCTCCATGTTGAACAGCAGCGAGCAGCTCGACTTGCGCTTTTCCGCGAAAATGATCTCGTTGCGCGCCGTCGTGAGCAGTTTGGAGGGGGCGGCTTCGGCGGCGCTTTTGAAGTCGAGGTAATGCGCGGGCGTATTGTGGTAATCGGGGATCGTGAAATAGAGCTTGTCCGCGGGGAAGTCGGCGGTGCGCGCGTGGAAATCCCCGAGCACGCGGCCGAATTCCTCGATCTCGGCGTCGTCGCCGGACAGCTTGGGCGTGTGCGCGCCGCCGATGAATTCATAGGCGCGCCAGTAATTCCCGTGCTCCCCGACGAGATATTTGTTGTCGCCCGCGGTGAGATAGCGCGGCGCGTCCGCGCTGGTGCCGTGCAGCAGATAATTGCTCACGAAGACCGCGTTGACGGTCAGCTCGACGGGGTCGCGGAAGACCTTTGTGTTGATCTTCTGCAGGATGACCGCCGTCCCGTTCTGCCGCTGCACGAGATAGGTCTCGTTGACATGGCCGCGCCCGAACGGGCGCACCGAGACGGGATCCTCCCCCGTAAAGAGTTTGGCTACCGCTGTGATTTGTTCCTGCATAGTTCTACCATCCTGTTCGCGGCCTTGTAGATGTCGCCGCAGCCGAGCGTTATGATGAGGTCGCCGCTGCGGGCGATCGAAAGGCAGTGTTCGACGACCTCGTCGAAGGTCTCGAACCAGACGCTGCCGGGGATCTCCGCCGCGAGATCCGCCGTCGAGATGCCGAAGGTGTTGATCTCGCGCGATCCCATGATCGCGGTCATGACGACGACGTCCGCCGTCTGGAGAGCCGCCGCGAATTCGTGCAGCAGCAGCTTCGTGCGGGAGAAGGTGAAGGGCTGGAAGACCGCGATGACGCGGTCGTAGCCCATCTGCTTCGCCGCGCCGAGCGTCGCGGCGAGCTCGGTCGGGTGATGGGCGTAGTCGTCCGCAAAGGTGATCCCGCCGTATTCGCCGAGGATCTCGAAGCGCCGCGCCGCGCCCCGGAAGCTGTCGAGCCCCTTGTGGATGTCCGCCGGGCTGACGCCGCGCAGCAGCGCGCACGCCGCGGCCGCGGCCGCGTTGTGGACGTTGTGCTTCCCCGGCACGGACAGCCGGAAAGCGGCGGTGACGCCGCCGGCCGCCCACGTCAGCTCGAAGGAATAAAACGCGCGGGCGTAATTCTGTATGTTGCCGATGCGGAAATCGCAGTCTTCGCGCTCGCCGAACCACCAGATCTTTTTGTCGATCCCCGCGAGGGCCTCGCGCGTGTTGGCGTCGTCGCCGTTCGCGACGACCGCCGTGCGCGCCATCTGCGCGAATTTCCGGAAGGAGCGCTTGACGCCGTCGAGCGTGCCGAAATAATCGAGGTGGTCGGCGTCGATGTTCAGGATGACGGCGTAGTCGGGCGAAAGATGCAGGAACGTGTCCTTGAATTCGCAGGCCTCGCAGACCATGAGGGCGTCGCCGCCGCGCCGCCCGTAGCCGCCGATGCGCGGCAACTTGCCGCCGATGACGGCGCCGGGATCGAGCCCCGCGTCGAGGAAGACCGACGTCAGCATGGACGTCGTCGTCGTTTTGCCGTGTGTCCCGCTGACACAGAAGGCGCTTTGATAGATCGACGTCGCCCAGCCCAGCAGTTCGGCGCGCTGGATGATGGGGATGCCGTGGGCCTGCGCGTATTCGACCTCCGGATTGCCCGCGAGCAGCGCCGCCGTCACGACGACGGCTTCCGCGCCGGCGACGTTTGCGGCGTTGTGCCCGATGTGCACGTCGATGCCGTGCTTGCGCTCGAGCTCGACGATGCTGCTCTCGTTGTTGTCGCTGCCGGTGATCGTATAGCCCTCGGCGAGCAGGATCTCGACGAGCGGGAACATGCCCGAACCGCCGATACCGATGAAATGGATGTGTTTGATATGCTTCAAAAGCGATGCAACGTCGCAGGCCATACGCAGCTCCTCGGATCAAAGACTTTTCTCTATTATATTGTTTTTTCCCCGCAAATGAAACTCTTTCGGGGCTTTTTTTGAAAAAAGCGCGGTGCGTTCTTCTTGACACGTCGGATTCGGGTATTATAATACTAATAAACATAATACAATAGGAAAAGAGAGAAAGCAATGGAACTGAAGATACACAAAGCGGCGGCGCTCAAGCCGCTGCCCGCGGATGAGAGCAAGCTCGGCTTCGGCAGCATTTTCACCGACCACATGTTCGCCATGAATTATACCGACGGCCAGGGATGGCATGACGCGCGCATCGTGCCCTACGGCCCGGTGGAGCTCGACCCGGCCGCGATGGTCCTGCATTACGGCCAGGAGGTCTTCGAGGGCATGAAGGCCTACCGGACGAAGGACGGTTCCATCCAGCTTTTCCGCCCCGAGGAGAACTTCAAGCGCCTCAACAACAGCAACGACCGCCTTTGCATCCCGCGCATCGACGAGGCGTTCATGCTCGACGCGCTCAAGCAGCTCGTGCGGCTCGAGGAGCGCTGGGTCCCGCATCTCGACGGCTGCTCGCTGTACATCCGCCCCTTCATCTTTGCGACGGACGCCCAGCTCGGCGTGCACACCGCGAAGAATTATCTCTTCCTCATCATTCTTTCCCCGGTCGGCGCGTATTATAAAGAGGGACTCAATCCCGTCAAGATCTACATTGAGACGAAATACGTCCGCGCGGTCCCCGGCGGCATGGGCATGGCCAAGACCGGCGGCAACTACGCCGCGTCGCTCAAGGCGCAGGAGGTCGCGAACGGCGAAAACTATTCGCAGGTCCTGTGGCTCGACGGCATCGAGCGCAAGTACATCGAGGAAGTCGGCGCGATGAACGTCTTCTTCAAGATCGGCGGCGAGGTCCTCACGCCGACGCTCTCCGTCGGCAGCATCCTGCCCGGCATCACCCGCAAGAGCTCCATCGAGCTGCTCAAGAGCTGGGGCATCCCCGTGAAGGAGTGCCGAATCTCCGTCGAGGATCTCGAGAAGGCTTACGCCGACGGGCGCTTTGAAGAGGCGTTCGGCACCGGCACCGCGGCCGTCATCTCGCCCATCGGCGAGCTGAAGGTCAACGACGTCAGGATGACCATCAACGGCGGAAAGATCGGCCCCGTCTCCCAGAAGCTGTACGACACCCTCACGGGCATCCAGTGGGGAAAGATCCCGGACACGTTCGGCTGGACGCAAAAAATCTGAAGGAAACCGAAAGGCGGACCCCCACAAGGCCCGCCTTCTTATTTGGTGATGGATTACACATATCTCGTGCCGCCCGCGTTCGGCGGCAAAAAGCTGGGGGCCTTTCTGCGCGCGGGCGCGGGGCTTTCCTCGTCGCTGGTGCGCAGCGTGAAATACGAGCCGCTGGGCCTGCGCGTCAACGGCGCGCGCGCAAAGACCGACGCGCTGCTCAGGGCGGGCGACGTCGTGGAGGTGCGCGTGGAGGAAGAGCCCGTGCACCTTTCGCCGTGCGCCGCCGATGTGCCGATCCTTTACGAGTCGGACGACGCCGTCGTCTTCAACAAGCCGGCGGGCATGGCGACCCACCCCACGCTCAACTATCCCGACGGCACGCTCGCGAACGTCTGGGCGCGGGTGCTGCTCGAGCGCGGGACCGCGGGGACCTTCCGGCCGGTCAACCGGCTCGACCGGAACACGTCCGGGCTCGTGCTCGCGGCGAAGGGGCGCCTCGCCGCGCCTCGCCTCGCCGCGGGCGCCCGCAAGGCCTACTTTGCGCTCGTGCAGGGCTGCCCCGCAGCGCAGACGGGCCGCATCGACGCCCCCGTCGGCCTCGCCGACGGCACCATCATCGGCCGCTGCGTGCGCGCCGACGGCGCGCCGAGCGTCACCGATTACGCCGTCGTGCGCCGGTATGACGGCTATTCCCTTTTGTACGTCGAGACGCGCACCGGACGCACGCACCAGATCCGCGTGCATATGCAGTATATCGGCCATCCGCTGCTCGGGGATTCGCTGTACGGCGAAGCGTCGCCGCTCATCGCGCGCCATGCGCTGCACTGCGCGCGGCTGTGGTTCGACGAGCCGCGCACGGGGGAGCGCGTCGCGCTGCGCTGTCCGCCGCCGGCCGATATGCTCGCGCTCACGCAGGCCGCCGACTGGGAAGTTGTGCCCGAAATGCAGAAAACTTGAAATAGACACAGCTTTCGTTTATAATAGCTTTATCTTGCGCCCGGGACAGCCGGGCGCAGTACAGTTATCAAAGGGAATTCACATGATCAAAAAATACGCGAAGACCCCGTCGGCGCTCGGCTCATGGCCGCGCGGGCACAGACGGACCAGGATATGCCCCAGCCTTCTTCTGACCTACTACATCCGCGGCATCGGCGACCGGCTCTATTATCTCGGCTGCATCACGATCCGCGCCCAGCGCAACGCGCTGCGCGCGCTGCGCCGCTGGGCGAAGGGCGCCGCCTTAGGCTTTTCCCGCTCGCTTCGCCGCTTCGGCAAGACCGTCGGCCGCGCCATGGAGAGCGCCGCGTCGGATGTCGCGACTCCCTTCGAGAAGGCCAACCGGAGCTTCAAGAGCCTGTCGGTCGTCATGAAGAGCACGAGCGACAGGAGCTTCTCGCAGCGCATGCACCGTCTGCGGATGTTCTTCAAGTACGGCTGGCTGTGGAACAAGCACCTCGTATTCCGCCTGTGCAACTATCTGCTGCCGGCGGCGTGCCTTGTCGTGTGCGTCACCGTCATCCTGTCGATGGTCAACCTCAACTATGCGCTCGAGGTCAATTATAACGGCGAAATGATCGGCTACGTCACCGACGAGGCGGTCTTTGATTCCGCGAAAAAGATCATCAAGAGCCGCATGGTCACGACCACCGACGACACCAACTGGGACCGCGGCGCCTCGCTCAATATCGCGGTCGTCGAAAAGAGCGAGCTGTCGACCGAGGACATCATGGCCGAATCGCTGCTGTCGGTATCCGGCACGGAGATTGCCGAGGCGACCGGCCTTTACGTCGGCGGCACGTTCTACGGCGCGACGACGGCCCGCACGCTGCTCGAGGAGGACCTCAACGCCGTGCTGCAGCCCTATCTGTCGCAGGCGAGCTCGCTGGGCGGCGACGTCACCGTCAAATTCGCGCGCGACGTCGAGCTGGTCGACGGCATCTATCCCGTCGCGAGCATCCTGCCGTATGAACAGCTGCGCGACAGCGTGACCTCCGGCGAGGCCCGCGATATCTATTACAAGGTCTCGGCGGGCGACACCGCCGCGGCCATCGCCAAGGAGAACGGCATCTCGACGGACCGCCTCACCGAGCTCAACGCGGGCGTGAATCTCGAGGCCCTCAGCGACGGCGAAACGCTGCTCGTCGCGACGGGCGAGCCGCTGCTGAGCGTCAAAACGGTCAAGTACTCCACCTATACCGAGGCCGTCGCCTTTACGACGACCATCACGCGCGACTCGCGCTTCAACGAGGGCTATTACTGGATCGTCACCCAGGGCGAATCGGGCGAGAAGACGATCACGGAGGAGATCGAGTACACCGACGGCGTCGAGACGTCGACGACGGTCGTTTCCGAGGAAGTCACCAAGCAGCCTGTCAGCCAGGAGGTCATCGTCGGCTCCAAGCCCGGCTCGGACGGCGCGACCGTCTCGGTCGGCACGGGCACGCTCACGTGGCCGACGGGCGAGGGCTACAAGATCAGCCGCGGCTTCTCCTCCTATCACTTCGGCATCGACATCGCGAACGTCTACGGCACCCCGATCTACGCGGCGGACAACGGCGTCGTGACCTACACGGCGATCACCGACGTCGGCTACGGCATCTACATCATCATCGACCACCAGAACGGCATGCAGACGGTGTACGGCCACCTGTCCGCGCTGCTCGTGGAAACGGGCGACGTCGTGTCGCGCGGCGACCTCATCGGGCTCATGGGCTCGACGGGCAACTCGACGGGCAGCCATCTGCACTTCGAGACGCGCATCGACGGCGTGAAAATGGATCCGGCGATCTATCTCTACGGCCTGTATTGACAGTGCCGACTAAAACCTTGAAGGGGTAGCGGTTTTGGAGAAAATTGTAATCAGGGGCGGAAAACGCCTCGTAGGGCGCGTCCCCATCAGCGGGGCCAAAAATGCGGCGGTGGCGATTCTGCCGGCGGTGCTCGTCTGCGACGGCGTCTGCACGGTCGAAAACGTGCCGAAGATCAGCGACGTCGCGATCATCACGCAGATCCTGTCCGGCATGGGCGCCCGTGTGGAGCTGCTCGACGAGCACACGCTGCGCATCGACGCGCGCCATGTCGAGACCTGCGAGGTCCCGCACGATCTCTCGCGCCACATGCGCGCGTCCTACTATTTCCTCGGCGCGCTGCTGACGAAATTCCGCAAGGCGCGCGTGTCGCTGCCGGGCGGCTGCAATCTCGGCGCGCGGCCCATCGACCAGCACCTGAAGGCCTTCGCGGCCCTCGGCTGTTCGGTCAACGTCGAATACGGCATGGTCAATGTCGACTGTCTGCACGACCGGCTGCAGGGGGCGCGGATCTTCTTTGATACGGTGTCGGTCGGCGCGACGATCAACGCGATCCTCGCGTCGGTCAAGGTCGAGGGGCAGACGGTGCTCGAAAACGCGGCGAAGGAGCCGCACATCGTCGACGTCGCGAACTTCCTCAACTCCATGGGGGCGGACATCCGCGGCGCGGGCACCGACGTCATCAAGATCAACGGCGTGTCCTTCCTGCGCGGCACGACCTACTCCATCATCCCCGACCAGATCGAAGCGGGCACCTACATGGCGGCCGCGGCGGCGACGGGCGGCGACGTGATCATCGAAAAGATCACGCCGAAGCACCTCGAGTCGATCTCCTCGCTGCTGCTGCGCGCGGGCGCGGAGATCGAGGAATACGAGGAATCGCTGCGCATCCGCCGCACCGGCGAGGTGCATGCGACGAACGTCAAGACGATGCCGCACCCCGGCTTCCCGACGGATATGCAGCCGCAGATGGCGACGCTGCTGTCGCTCGCGAAGGGGACGTCCATCGTCACCGAGAGCATTTGGGACAACCGCTTCAAATATGTCGACGAGCTGCGCCGCATGGGCGCGAACATCCAGGTCGACGGCAAGGTCGCGATCGTCGAGGGCATCGAGAAATTCACCGGCGCGCCTGTGCGCGCGACGGATCTGCGCGCGGGCGCCGCGATGGTCATCGCGGGGCTCGTCGCCGACGGCGTCACCGAGATCGAGGACATCTACCACATCGACCGCGGCTACGAGGACATCGTCGCGAAGCTTCAGGCGCTCGGCGCCGACATCCGGCGCGTCACCGTTCCCGACGACGAGGCGGAGCTCGCCTGAACGAAAGGATCCCGCGGCGCAGGCCCATGCCTGCGCCTTTTCCATCGAAAGGAAGGAAACACATGCCTGCATTTGCGACGCTCTACTCGGGGAGCTCCGGCAACAGCACCCTTATCCGCACGCAGGATACGGCGCTGCTCGTCGATATGGGCGGCAGCTGCAAGCGCACGCTCGACGCGCTGTATTCGCTCGGGTGCGCGGCCCGCGACATCCGCGGCATCCTCGTGACGCACGAGCACTCCGACCATGTCGCGGGGCTCTACATATTTCTCAAGAATTACCCCGTGCCCGTCTACGGCAGCGCGCGCACGCTCGACTATCTGCGCCGCCGCAGCCTTGTGCCCGCGGGCGCCGCGCTCGTGCCCGTCGAGGCCCACGAGGGCTTCGCCGTCGGCGACATCGGCGCGGAGGGCTTCCGGACGAGCCACGACAGCGAGGACTGCTTCGGCTACCGCTTTTCCTTCGGCAACGGCGCCAGCATGGCCGTCGCGACCGACCTCGGCTGTGTGACGGACGACGTGTACGGCTCGCTGTGCGGCTGCGAGCTCGTGGCGCTCGAATCGAACTATGAGGATGAGATGCTCATCGGCGGCCGGTATCCGTATTACCTCAAGGCCCGCATCCGGTCGCGCAGCGGGCATCTGAGCAACGCGGAATGCGCCGCGTGCGCCGCGCGCCTCGCCCAGACGGGCACGCGCCGGCTGGTGCTCATGCATTTGAGCCGCGACAACAACACCCCCGACGTGGCGCTCACGGACTGCCTCTCGGCGCTCGAGAACTACGGCGTCCCCGAGGACAGCTTCCGCGTTTCGGTCGCCCCGCGCTTCGACGTCGGGGAGCTCATCGAGCTGTAGGAGGGCCCAATGCTGACGCTCGAGATACTGTGCATCGGCCGCCTCAGCGCGGCCTTCTGCCGCGACGGCTGCGCGGAATACGAAAAGCGGCTCGGGGCCTTTGTCAGAATGACCGTCACGGAGCTGCCGGAGACGCGGCTCGCCGACGAGACGCCCGCGGGGCAGGCGAAGGTCGTCGAAAGCGAGGGCGAGCGGCTGTGCGCGGCCCTCGACCGGCGCAAGGGCGCGGCGGTCGTCGCGATGTGCGTCGAGGGCGCGATGTACTCCTCGCCGGCGCTCGCCGAGCTCATCGCCCGCAAGCAGCAGACCTGTTCGCACATCGTCTTCGTCATCGGCGGATCGCTCGGCCTGTCCGAGGCCGTCAAGGCGCGCGCCGACGTGCGCATGTCGGTGTCGCCGATGACCTTTCCGCACCAGCTGCTGCGCCTGCTGCTGCTCGAGCAGCTCTACAGGGCGCAGACGATCCTGCACAACGTCAAATATCACAAATAAAAAAAGCGCCGTCGGGCGCTTTTCTTTTTGGGCATCGCCGCCCGCCGGGCCGCATATAGATAAAACACGACAATCTTTGAAGGGGTGTTGATTTGATATGGTTGCGGCTTCAGTCGGGAAAAAACAAGTGGGAAAAGGGATGCTGCTCATCCTCGCCGCCGTCGTGGCGGTGATCGCGATGATCTTTTTCATCGGAAAGCTGCGGGGCGGCGCGGGCGCGGAACGCGCCGACGGCTCGACGGAGGAGCTGCGCCGGGCCTATCTCGCCGCGCTCGGGCTGGAGCTCGGCGACACGAGCTCCGTCGCGGACGTGGGCGTTCCGGAGGAATTCGACGAGCGGTTTGCCGGCTACAACGAACTGCTCAAGACGAACGGCTTCGACCTCGAGCCGCTCAGGGGCAAGACGGTCAAAAAGTGCACCTATACCGTCCTCAACCGGGGCGATCTCGGGCTCGACGTGCAGGCCGTGCTGCTCGTGTACGACGGGGACATCGTGGGCGGCCATCTGCTCGACGTGAACGGCGGGAAGATCCATGCGCTCGCCGACACCGCGCAGACCATCCTGCCCGTCGATGAGGCCGCGGACGAGACGCAGGCGGAGCAGGCGGAGGTTCCGGCTTCGGCCTATCCCTCGGACTGAAAAAAAGCCGCCCGGCCGGGCGGCTTTTTCTGTTCAGCGGATCTCCGTGATGTGGGCCTCGTCCCATGTGTGCGGCGTTTTCTGTATCGCGGGCACGCCCACGCTCAGCGCGAGCTGGAACTTGGTATCGGGCTCCATGTGCAGCAGCTGCATCGCCTCTTCACAGCGGTCGCTCAGGAAGGCGCTGCGCGGCATGCCGAGGAAGACCGAGCCGAGCCCCAGCGACAGCGCCGTGAGGGCGATGTTGTCGGCCGCGATGCCCGCGTCGATGCCGCTGTAGAAGTTTTCGGGACTGCCGGAGATGACGACGAGCAGCGCCGGGTGGTAGAGGACCGTGCGGCCGCGGGAATTGATGCGCTCGGTGCGCTCTTTGTTGCCCTCGGCGGTGATGATGTCGACGAGCATGCCGTCGAAGCGCTCGATGACGTCCCTGTCGGTGACGAAGACGAAGCGCTGCTCCTGGGCGTTGCGCGCGGTCGGCGATGCAAGCGCGGCCTTTTTGAGCGCGTCGAGCTGCTCGTCCGTCAGGGGCGTCGCCTCGAACTTGCGGATGCTGCTGCGGCGAAGGATCGCATCGAGGATTTTATTTTCCATCGGGGAAAGCTCCTTTCATTTGATAAAAAAATCATATTATCTATTATACACTAAAAGTGCGCGACAGGGAAATTGACTTTGTGCCCGCAAAGGGATAAAATCATACTATCAAATCAACGGAGGATCCCCATGGACAACGATAAGATCAACCAGACGCCCGAGACCGAACAGGACAGCGGCGAATACGATGTCGACCTCATCACCCTGACGGACGAGGACGGCGTGGAGCATACTTTCGAGCTCGCCGACACGCTCGAGCACAACGGCAACAACTACGTGGCCCTCATCGCGGCCATCGAGGACGGCGCGAACGAGTATCTCGAGGACGACGGCGACCTCGTCGTCATGAAGATCGTCAGCGAAGAAAACGGCGAGGAAGTCCTCGAACTCATCGAGGACGACGAAGAATTCGACGAGATCAGCGACATCTTTATGGACCGCCTGTCCGACATGTACGAGTTCGAGGACGGCGACGACGAGAGCGAAGACAAGAAATAGTCGTCTGCGCGGAAAGACACATCCCTGCTTTGTGCGATTTGTTGCAGCCTTTTTTAATCCGACAAGCTTAGAATCGGGCTTCCGGCTCCGACGGCGGATTGCAGGCCTCCCTTTTTGACGGAGGAAGCGTGAACCCGCCGGGCGGATGTACCCACCGTCTTTCACGACGGGTTCTAAACCGGCTGCAGACGGCAAGGCGGGGATATTGTTTTCCAAAGGAGAGGGAAATGGGCGATTGGCTCGCGCGGCAGCGGATGCTCCTCGGCGACGGCGGCTGCGCTCAACTGAAGAACGCGCGCGCCGCGGTCATCGGGCTCGGCGGCGTCGGCGGCGCGGCCTTCGAGGCGCTCGTGCGCGCGGGCGTCGGGCATCTGCTCGCGATGGACTGCGATGTTTTCGACGAGACCAACTTAAACCGCCAGCTGCTCGCGACGCGCGCGTGTATCGGCCGCCCGAAGGCCGAGGTCGCCCGCGAGCGGGCGCTGAGCATCGACCCGTCGGCCGACGTGCTGGCGCTCGACGAGCGGCTCGGGGAAGAGACGGCGGCCGACGTGCTGGCGTTCCGGCCCGACGTCGTCATCGACGCCATCGACATGGTCTCGGCGAAGCTGCTGCTCATCGGCCTGTGCCGGGACAACGGCATCGCGATCATCTCCTCGATGGGCACGGGGAACCGCCTGACGGCCTCGTTCGCCGTCGGCGACATCGCCGACACGGCGGGGTGCGGCTGCGCGCTCGCCCGGGTGATGCGCCGCGAGCTCAAAAAGCGGAATATCGCCGGCGTGCCGGTGCTCTACTCGACCGAGGCGCCCCTCGAAACGGGGCAGCGAACGCCCGGCAGCGTCTCCTTTGTGCCGCCCGTCGCGGGGTATCTGCTCGCGGGCTGGGCGGTCCGGAAACTGCTCGGAAAATGAAGCGAAAACGTCCGCCGCGCGCGGGCGTTTTTTATTTAAAAAGAGTGTTGACAAACGCCGCATGAGTGAATAAACTGATAGAGAACAGAATATCCGGTAGGCAAGGCTACCACGGGGATACGGGTTGCTGCCGCGAAAGGGTGGAGACACCTTGAGCAGGTCAGCAGGGTATGTCGAAAACAAGGCATAACCTAATGCAACTTCACTGCCCTGCGAAGCTGAAGCTCGAACGGTGGCGGGCCATCGCGGCCCCGCAGAAAGCGGAAATTCCGCGCCACCCTTCGGGCGGCGCGGTTTTTTTGTTACAGCTGAAAGGGGGTGCGCGCGATGACTCAGGTGATCCGCGACCTTTTGGAGAAAAAGAACAAGGTCGAACTCAAGCGATTTCTGGCCGACCAGAACCCGGCGGATATCGCGTCGTGGATCGAGGAGCTCATGGAGGGCGACGATCTCGCCCGCGAAGAACTGCTGCTTCTCTATCGCATCCTGCCGAAGGATTCGGCCGCCGACGTCTTCGTCGAAATGAGCCCCGAGACGCAGGAGGTCCTCATCAAGGCCTTCAGCGACAAGGAGCTGCGCGACGTGCTCGACGACATCTATCTCGACGATACGGTCGACATCATCGAAGAGATGCCCGCGAACGTCGTCATGCGCATTCTCAAGAGCGTCGACGCCGACACCCGCAAGAACATCAACCAGCTGCTCGATTACCCCGAAGACAGCGCGGGCAGCATCATGACCATCGAATTCGTCGACCTCAAGAAGGAAATGACGGTCCGCGACGCCTTTGCGCGCATCCGCGCCATCGGCGTCGACAAGGAGACGATCTACACCTGCTACGTGACGGACCGCAACCGCAAGCTGCTCGGCCTCATCACCGTCAAGGATCTGCTGCTCGCGGGCTACGACGAGATCGTCGGCGACATCATGGAGGACAACGTCATCAGCGTCGGCACCCACGACGACCAGGAGGAGGTCGCCAACCGTTTCGCGAAATACGGCTTCATGGCGATGCCCGTCGTCGACAAGGAGCAGCGCCTCGTCGGCATCATCACCGTCGACGACGTCATCGACGTCATGCAGGAGGAATATACCGAAGACATGGAAGTGATGGCCGCCATCCGGCCGTCCTCGGACAAACCGTACCTGAAGCTGCGCGTTTTCGACGTCTACAAGTCCCGCATCCCGTGGCTGCTCATCCTGATGATCTCCGGCACCTTCAACGGGCTCATCCTGCAGCATTTCGAATCGGCGCTCGCCGCGCAGATCGCCCTGACGACCTTCATCCCCATGCTCATGGATACGGGCGGAAACTCCGGCTCCCAGGCGACGGTCACCGCCATCCGCGGTCTGTCGCTCGGGGAGATCGGCTACGGCGACTGGCTGCGCGTGCTGTGGAAGGAGGCGCGCGTGGCGGTGCTTTGCGGCGTGACGCTCGCCGCGTGCATGCTCGTCAAGATCATCCTCGTCGATGGCTATGCCTTCCCGATCGCCCTGACCGTCTGCGCGACGCTCGTCTGCACCATCATCGCGGCCAAGACCGTCGGCTGTCTGCTGCCGATCCTCGCGAAGAAGATCGGCCTCGACCCTGCGGCCGTGGCGGCGCCCATCCTGACGACGATCGTCGACGCCATGTCGCTGTTCATCTATTTCCGGGTCGCAACGGCGATCCTCGGACTCTGAGACAAAAGAAGAGCGCCCGCCCTGCCGTTCGGCAGGACGGGCGCTCTTTCGTCAGGCGGGGAAGCCGTGCGCGGGCGCTTTGCGGGGACGCGCGGTTGGATCCGAAGATCCCGCCGCCCCTTAAAATAAAAACGCTGCGGCAGTCCGCCGCAGCGTTTTTTGTCTTTTTATAAAAGCGGGATCACGCCGGTGAGGTCGTCCAGCACGTAGTCGCACTGCGCGAGGATGTCGTCCGGCGGCATCTTGAGGTCGGGGATGAGCGCCACGTCGCAGCCGGCGGCCTTGCCCGCGACGATGCCGGACACCGAATCCTCGACGACGAGGCAGTCCTGCGGGCGCGCGCCGAGCAGTTCGGCGGCCTTGAGAAACAGGTCGGGCGCCGGCTTGCAGGCGGCGACATCGCCGTCGCAGGCGAACGCTTCGATGCGATCGAGCAGACCCGCCGAGCGCAGGTTCTTTTCGACCCAGACGCGGGCGTTTGACGAGGCGACCGCGCGCCGCGTGCCCTTTTCGTCCATCGCGTCGAACAGCGCCGCCGCGCCCTTTTTGACGGGCAGCTGGCCTGCGCCGACGAGCCGCCCGAAGGCGGCCTCCCAGTATTTCGGCAGACCGTCGCTGTCGGCGGCGGGATAGTTCTCGCGGATGATGGGAGGGATGTCCTCGTTGCTGCGCCCGCACATCAGGATGTACATGTCGAGCGGCAGGTCGATGCCGTCGCGCGCGAAATAATCTTTCCAGATCTCAAAGGAAACGCGCTCGGAGTCGACGAGCACGCCGTCCATGTCGAACAGTATGTATCGATAGCTCAAATGCGGGCTCCTCAGTCTTTCTTTCCGGCTTCGGGTTCGTCCGCCTTCGGCTTGCGCTCAAAGAGGTCGATCTTGCCGTTGTCGTCCTTGTCGAGGCTGTCGAGGATGTCGAGCCGGCCGTTGTTGTCCTTGTCGAGCTGCGCCATCAGGCGGGCCTTGAGGCTCTTGTTCTCATCCTCGAGCGCCTGCTTGTCCTGCTGGACGGCCTTGAGGTTGTCGTTGAGCAGGTGCGTCGCCTCGGACAGCGAATCCTTGTCGGTCTTGAGCTGCTGATTTTCGGCGCCGAGCTTCTGCGCCTCCTTCTCGGAGCGCTTCTGGGCGCGCTTGAGGGAGCCGCGCTCGACCGCCGACAGGATGCGGCTGATGACCATGCCGAAGATGAGGCAGACGGCCATCTCGAGCAGACCGTTGATGCCCACGAGCGCGAAGACGAAGGACGCGAGAGACGTCGCGCCGAGGCTCTGCTGCAGGTTGATCATGTAGTCCGTGTTGCCGAACAGGCCGAGCAGGGCGACCATGAAGAAGCCCGTGTTGAAGAACGCGCCGAGGAAGCTCGTGATGGAGTAGGCCGCAAAGCGCATGCGCAGGAAGCGCAGCGTCTTGAAGACGACCCCGGTCAGCCATCCCATGAGCAGGCGCGGGAAGAAGCAGACGACAAAGGTGTAGAAGGGGTTGATGGCGAGCAGCGCGGCGCCGAACGCCGACATGCCGAAGCACTGCACGAAGCTCGAGATGCCGAACGCCGCGCCGAGCAGCGCGCCGCCGCCCGGCCCGAGCAGGATGGCGCCGATGATGACCGGCAGCGTCAGGAAGGAGACCTCGATGGTCCCGATCTTGAGATAGCCGATGGGCGTCATCGACATGACGACGATGAGGGCGATGAGCACGGCGAGCCGCACCATATACAGGACCTTGGCGCTCAGCTGCGAGCCGCCCTTGCGCGGCTCCTGCGGCGCTTCGGCCGCTTCCGCGGCGGGCTGCACGGCGGCGGGCTGTTGTTCTTCGGTGAGCCCGGCCTGTTCGCCCGGCGCGGCTTCCGCAGCCGGCGCGGCGATCGTTTTATTTTCTTCTTTCATGGCAACAAATTCCTTTCCGCCAAGTCAGGCGTTCGCTTCGTAGATGTATTTGAGGCCGTCGAGCAGCAGCATCGGGTCGCTGATGACCGACGTCTCGCAGTAGGGGGTGACGCGCGGCGCGAGGCCGCCCGTCGCGACGACCGTCGGCGCGGCCGCGCCGAGTTCCCGCGCCATGCGCGCGCACATGCCGTCGAGCATGGCGGCCGTGCCGTAGACGGCGCCGGATTTCATGCAGTCGGCGGTGTTGGTCGACAGCACCTTCGCGGGGGCGTCGAGCGAGATGTCGGTGAGCGTCGAGGTGCGCTGGACGAGCGCGTCGGTCGAGATGCGAAGGCCCGGCAGGATCGCCCCGCCGAGAAACGCGCCGTCGGCCGACAGGGCCGTGATCTTGGTCGCCGTGCCCATGTCGATGATGATGCAGGGCAGGGGGTATTTCTGCTTCGCGCCCACGGCGGCGGCCACAAGGTCGGCGCCGATCTCGAGCGGATTGTCGAGCCGGATGTCGAGCAGCTTTTCGTACAGCGCCCGGCTGAGGACCTTCGGCTCGACGTCGACGGCGAGCCGCACCGCGTCGGCCATCGGCTCGGTGAGCGAGGGGATGACCGAGCTGACCATCGCCCCCGTGATGCGCTTCGGCTCGATGCCGTACAGCGCGAGGATGTCCCGCAGCTCGACGGCGTACTGGTCGCTCATGCGGCTGCGGTCGGTGGAGACGCGCGACGCCATGACGAGCGTGCCCTTGTCGTAACAGCCGAGCACGACGTTGGTGTTGCCGATATCGATGCAAAGGATCATGGGCTCTCCCTTTTAATCAAGCGTGTCGTCGTTCGCGACCCATTCGGCGTCGACGTCGACGACCCGGTATTCATTGCGGGACGTGCGGATGAAGACGGTGCGCACGCCGGCGTTGATGATGAGCATGCGGCACAGCGTGCAGCAGTCGGGCTCGGCCTCGTAGTCGCCCGTCGAGGCGCTGAGCCCCGCGAGGTACAGCGTGCCGCCGATGACGTCGCGGCGCGCGCAGCTGACGATGGCGTTGGCCTCGGCGTGGACGGCGCGGCAAAGGCCCGCGTGTCTGCCGTGCTCGCCCGCGTGGCGGTCGAGGCGGCAGTAGCCGAGATCCGTGCAGTTGCGGCGCCCGCGCGGCGCGCCCGTATAGCCGGTCGAAATGATCTCGTCGTTCTTTACGATGATGGCGCCGTAGTTTGCCTTGAGGCAGGTCCCGCGGCGGCTGACAGTCTCGGCGATGTCGAGGTAATGATTGATCTTATCTCTGCGTTCCATGGCCGCTACCTCCTTGTTCCATGTTTTATCATAGTATATTTGCGGGAATTATTCAAGAATTTCGGCGGATGTGATACAATAACAGCAGACTATATTTTCGGGAGGGTATCATGGACAATTCCAAGAGAGATCAGCTGGTCGCCGCCGCATGGAAGGCGCGCGAGAATTCCTATTCCCCCTATTCGAAGTTCAAAGTCGGCGCCGCCGTGCTGGGCGAAGACGGCCGGATCTACACCGGCGCGAACATCGAGAACATGAGCTACGGCGCCACCATCTGCGGCGAGCGCTGCGCGCTGTTCACGATGGTCGCCGCGGGCTGCCGCAAATATCTCGGCATCGCCATCGCGACGGAGCTCAACGAGGACGGCGCGCCCTGCCTCGCCTGCCGCCAGGTCATGACCGAGTTCTGCTCTTCGCTCGACATCCCCGTGTTCATGGCGACGCCGAACAAGGGCGTTTTCGAGCACACGCTGCGCGAGATCGCGCCGCTGCCCTGCATGCCGGGCAGTCTGCCGCCGGACAAGAAATAAGCGTTGGCGCCGCAGAACGTGCGCCCGAAGAAGGCGCTGGGACAAAATTTTCTCATCAACGACGGCGTGTGCGAGAAGATCGCGGACGCCGTTGTCGGCGACGCCGGGCTCGGGGTCATTGAGATCGGCCCCGGGCTCGGCGCGCTGACAAAAAAGCTTGCCGCGCGCGCGGAAAAGCTCGTCGCGATCGAGCTCGACGCCGACGTGCTGCCGCAGCTGCGCGAGAATCTCGCCGGCTTCGGCAATGTGGAGATCATCCGCGCCGACGTGCTGACCGTCGACCTGCGCGCGCTCATCGAGACGCGCTTTCCGGGCCTTCGCGTGCGCGCGGCGGGCAATCTGCCGTATTACATCACGAGCCCCATCGTCATGGCGCTGCTCGAAAGCCGCCTGCCGCTCGAGGAGATCGTCGTGATGGTGCAGAAGGAGGCGGCCCGGCGCCTGTGCGCGCCCGAGGGCTCGCGGGAATGCGGGGCCGTCACGCTCGCGGTTCGCTATTACGCCGAGCCGCGCATGCTCTTCGATGTGTCGCCCGGCAGCTTTTATCCCGCGCCGAAGGTGACGAGCACCGTGCTGCGCCTTCGCGTGCGCGGGACGCCCGCGGTCAGCCCGCGCGACGAAAAGAAGATGTTCGCCGTCATCCGCGCGGCTTTTTCCATGCGCCGGAAAACGGCGCTCAACGCCGTGGCCGCCGGCATGGGCCTCGACCGGGAGGCCGTCGCCGCGGCCATGGGGAAGGCGGGCGTCGATCCCGGCGCGCGCGCCGAGCGGCTGACGCTCGCCCAGTACTGTGCGCTGTCGGATGCGCTCGAATAGAACAGTCAAAGGAGAAAACGCTTGAAGCGGATCACTGCGATCATTCTCGCGCTCGCGCTGTGCGCGCTGCCGCTGTGCGGCTGCGCCGGCGAGCAGCGCTTCGACGCGTCGGCGGCCGTCACCGTCATCACGCGCGAGGACGGCTCGGGCACGCGCGGCGCTTTCGTCGACCTGCTCGGGATCCGGCGCAAGCTCCCGGACGGCGGGGCGTGGGACTATACGACCGAGGAGGCGCTCGTCACCAACAGCACGTCGAACGTCATGCTGTCGGTGTCGCTCAACCCCCACGCCGTCGGTTATATCTCGCTCGGCTCGCTGAGCGGCATGGTCAAGGCGCTGTCGATCGACGGCGTCTATCCCGCCGCGGCGAGCGTCAAGGACGGAAGCTACCCCGTCTCCCGCGCCTTCTACGTCGCGACGAAGGGCGCGCCGCAGGGGCTCGCGGCGGATTTTCTCGCCTTTGTGCTCAGCGCCGAGGGGCAGGCGGTCGTCGAGGCGGACGGCTACGTGTCCGTCGCCGACGGCGCGGCCGCCTATGCGGGCGCGCCGCACGGCGGAAAGCTCGTCATCGCGGGCTCCTCGTCCGTCACGCCCGTGATGGAAAAACTCAAAGAAGCGTATATCGCCCGCAATCCGGGCGTGGAAATAGAGATCCAGCAGAGCGATTCCTCCACCGGCCTTACGGCCGCGGCCGAGGGCATCTGCGACATCGGCATGTCGTCGCGCCCGCTCAAGGACAGCGAGCTTGCCGAGGGACTCGAGCCGCTCTCCGTGGCGCTCGACGGCATCGCCGTCGTCGTCAACAACGACAATCCGTTCAACGGTCTTCGCGCCGACACCGTGCGGCGCATCTACGAGGGCGAACTCACGACCTGGATGCAGGTCGAAGAAGCGGAGGGTGCGCGATGACGGCTGCAAAAGAGAAGCTGATGAAGATCCTTTTCGCGGCCGCGGCGTGCGCTTCGATCCTCGCCGTCGCGCTCATCTGCGTTTTCCTGTTCGCGAACGGCATCCCCGGCATCGCGAAGATCGGCGTTTTCAAATTCCTGCTGGGCACGCAGTGGCGGCCGTCGAACGATCTCTACGGCATCCTGCCGATGATCCTCGGCAGCATCTACGTCACGGCGGGCGCCTGCGCCATCGGCGTGCCGCTCGGCCTGCTGACGGCCGTTTTTCTCGTGTATTATTGCCCGAAGGGGCTCGCGAAGCTCATCGATCCGCTCGTGCAGCTGCTCGCGGGCATCCCGTCCGTCGTCTACGGCTTTTTCGGCATCATCGTGCTCGTGCCGCTGTCGCGGCAGCTGTTCGGCGGCTCCGGCAGCAGCATCCTGACGGCGTCGGTGCTGCTGGGCATCATGATCCTGCCGACGATCGTCAGCGTCTCGGCGTCGTCTCTGCGCGCCGTCCCGCCGTATTATTATGAGGGCGGACGGGCGCTGGGCGCGACGCATGAGCGCAGCATTTTTCTCATCGACCTCAAAGCGGCGCAGTCGGGCGTGCTGTCGGCGGTCGTGCTCGGCATCGGGCGCGCCGTCGGCGAGACGATGGCCGTCATCATGGTCGCCGGCAACCAGGCGCGCATGCCCGACGGACTGTTCCGCGGCGTGCGCACGCTGACGGCGAACATCGTCATCGAGATGGGCTATGCGGCGGATCTCCACCGCGAGGCGCTCATCGCCACCGGCGTCGTGCTGTTCGTCTTTATTCTGCTCATCAACCTTTGCTTCTCGGCGATCAAGGGGAGGGATGCGCGATGAAAAAGCTTTCTCTGCGGGCGCTGCTGCGGCAGTACGCCCGCACGCCGGGCTCGCTGCTCGTGTGCCTGCTCGTGCTGCTCGCGGCGCTCGTGAGCGTCGCGTCGGTGGTCGTGCTCATCGGCTATATCCTCGTCAAGGGCGTCCCCAACCTGTCGTGGAGCCTGTTCGCCTGGAAATACACGAGCGAGAACGTCTCGCTCATGCCCGCGCTCGTCAACACGGTCGTGATGACGCTGCTCTCGCTGCTGCTCGCGGTGCCGCTGGGTCTCGGCGCGGCGATCTTTTTGACGGAATACGCGAAGCGCGGCAACAAATTCGTGAAGCTCGTGCGCACGACGGCGGAAACGCTGTCGGGCATCCCGTCGATCATCTACGGCCTGTTCGGCCTGCTGCTGTTCGTCACGGCGCTCGGCTGGGGCTATTCGATGCTCGCGGGCGCGTTTACGCTCGCCATCATGATCCTGCCGCTCATCCTGCGCACGGCCGAGGAGGCGCTCAAGGCGGTCCCCGACAGCTACCGCGAGGGGAGCTACGGCCTCGGCGCGGGGCGGCTGCGGACCATCTTCCGCGTCGTCCTGCCCAGCGCCGTGCCCGGCATTCTCGCGGGGGTCATCCTCGCGGTCGGGCGCATCGTCGGCGAGACGGCGGCGCTCATCTACACGGCCGGCACCGTCGCCCAGGTGCCGCCGGATCTGCTCTCGTCGGGGCGCACGCTCGCGGTGCACATGTACGCGCTGTCGAGCGAGGGCATCTATATCAACGAGTCTTACGCGACGGCGGTCGTGCTGCTGGTGCTGGTCGTCGGCATCAACGCGCTGTCGGCGGCGGTCGCCAAAAAGCTCGCGAAAGGACAACAGCGCTGATGTGCAAATTCAAGATCGAGGACCTCAATGTCTACTACGGCGATTACCACGCCATCAAGGACGTCGGCCTCAAGCTGTATGAGCGGGAGATCTCCGCGTTCATCGGCCCGTCCGGCTGCGGAAAGTCCACCCTGCTCAAGTGTCTCAACCGCATGAACGACCTCGTCGAGGGCTGCCGCGTCGAGGGCGACATCGAGCTCGACGGGCAGGACGTCAATCGGGACATCGACGTCAACGTGCTGCGCCGCCGCGTCGGCATGGTCTTTCAGAAGCCCAATCCCTTTCCGATGAGCATTTACGACAACGTGGCGTACGGCCCGCGCACCCACGGCATACGCGCGAAGGCGCAGCTCGACGAGATCGTCGAGTCGTCGCTGCGCAGCGCGGCCATCTGGGACGATCTGAAGGACCGCCTCCATAAAAACGCGCTCGGCCTCTCCGGCGGCCAGCAGCAGCGCCTTTGCATCGCGCGGGCGCTCGCGGTGAAGCCGGAGGTCATCCTCATGGATGAGCCGACGTCGGCGCTCGACCCGATTTCGACGTCGAAGATCGAGGACCTGTGCGTCCAGCTCAAGGAGGATTACACCATCGTGATGGTCACCCACAACATGCAGCAGGCGGTGCGCATCTCCGACAAGACCGTCTTCTTCCTGCTGGGCGAGGTGATCGAATACGGCGACACGGAGACGATCTTCTCCATGCCGAAGGACAAACGCACCGAGGATTACATCACAGGGAGGTTCGGCTGATGCGGCTCAAATATGAAGAACAGCTCAAACAGCTCTCCGAAGAGATGCAGACGATGGGCGCGCTGTGCGAAAGCGTCATCGCGCGCGCGGCGAAGGCCTTCATCGACGGCGACCTGGAGCTCGCCGTGCAGGCCATCGAGATCGATCTGAACATCGACAAGATGGAGCGCGACATCGAGGCGCTGTGCCTCAAGCTGCTGCTGCAGCAGCAGCCCGTGGCGAGCGACCTGCGGCGCATTTCGTCGGCGCTCAAGATGATCACCGACATGGAGCGCATCGGCGACCAGTCGGCGGACATCTCCGAGATCACGAAGCTGGAGAATTACCGCAGGAACGAGGATGACGACCACATCGCCGACATGGCGCGCGCCGTCATCAAGATGGTCACCGACAGCATCGAAGCCTACGTGCACGAGGACGTCGCGATGGCGCGCTCGGTCATCGACTACGACGACGTCGTCGACAATCTCTTCGACGAGGTCAAAAAAGACGTCATCGAGATGGTCCGCCGCGACAACAACAGCGGCGAGCGGGCCGTCGACGTGCTGATGGTCGCGAAGTATTTCGAGCGCATCGGCGACCACGCGACGAACATCGCCGAGTGGGTCGAATACGCCGTGACGGGCGTCCACAGATGACGGGCGAACGGCAGAAGCGCGCGGCGCTGCTGTGCGACCTTTCCTGCGCCGGGCGCTGCTCGGCGAGCGCCGCGCTGCCGGTGCTGTCGGCGGCGGGCCTCGAATGCGCGCTGCTGCCGACGATGCTGCTGTCGGCGCACACCGGCTTTCCCGGGGCGGTCAAACAGCCCGAGGCGGACTTCATGCGCCGCACGGCGGCCCACTGGAAGGCGCTCGGCCTGACGTTCGACATCATCCTCGTCGGCTATCTCGGCGCGCCGGAGGCCCTGGAGGCCGCGGAAGGATTTGTCGCCGACTTTCGGACGGACGACACGCTGCTCGTCGTCGACCCCGCGATGGGCGACGGCGGCAGGCTGTACGGCGGGTACACAGCCGATTATCCCGCGCGGCTCGCGCGGCTCGCCGCGCGCGCGGACGTGCTGCTGCCGAACGCGACGGAAGCGGCGCTGCTGCTCGGCAGCGCGCCCGACCCCGCGCCCGGGCGCGCGCAGACGTCGGCGCTGCTCGGCGGTCTGTGCGCGCTGGGGCCCCGGCGCGTCGCCGTCACGGGCCTTTGCTTCGACGAGGGCAGGATCGCCGTCGCGGCGCGGGACGGGCAGCGGGCGTTCACCTGCGACACGCCGCGCGTGCCGCGCTCTTTTTTCGGGACCGGAGACCTGTTTGCGGCGGTGCTGACGGCGGCGCTCGCGCGCGGCGCGTCCTTTGAGACGTCGGTGCGCGCCGCCTGCGATTTTACGGCGCTGTGCGCCGGCCGCACGGCAGCGGCGGGCGGCGACGCGCGCTTCGGCGTGCGCTTTGAGGACAGCCTCGGGGAGCTCATCGGCCGGCTGCGGGATCTGTGAGCGGCGGGCGCGGCTTTTTCCCCCGGCAAGCGGCGCTGTCGCTCTTTCGGTGCCGCGCAAGGGATGCTTGCTTGCTTATCGGCCGTTTTCGGCTATGCTGGGAACAGAGGGGGGCGAACGCATGGGCTTTGCAGAACAGATCCGGCAGCTCAGAAGAGAGCGGGGCCTCACGCAGGAGCAGTTTGCCGAGCGGCTGAGCGTCACGCGCCAGGCTGTTTCGAACTGGGAAAACGACCGCAATCTTCCGGACATCGAAATGCTCATCCGCATGTCCCGCATGTTCGGCGTCCCCCTCGATCAAATGATTCTGGGAGGGAACGGCATGGCGGAAAAGCTGATCCGGGACGGCAGCGAGACGAGGCGGGCAAGGATGGACATGATCTCGGCGGTCATCGGCGCGGGGCTGATGGGCACGGGGCTGCTCTGTTTCCTGATCAAGGCGAATTCGGTGGAATATATCGACGGGACCGGAACGCTGCATGAAAATTTCTATCTGGTGCCGGTCGGGTATCTGTTTTTGCTCGGCGGCGTCCTTCTGCTCGCGCTCGCCGGCGCGAAATATCTGCGCGCGCGGCGCCGGGACAAGGCCGGCGGGCGGGACGCCTGACCTGCGCAAAGAAAAAAGCTCCGATCCCCCGGGACCGGAGCCTTTTGTTTTGTTCACTGTGCGAGCGCGCGCAGCGCGTCGGGGCGCAGCACGCGGAAGCGGTCCTTCCTGTACTCGATGAGGCCGTCGCGGCGCATGTTCGACAGCTCCCGCGACAGCGCGCTGCGGTCGCTGCCGAGATAGCGCGACTGTTCCTCGCGCGTGTGGGGGATCCTGAACCAGTCCCCGCTGTCGTATGCGGCGAGATAAGCCGCGATGCGCGCGCGCAGCGTCCCCTTGAGCAGCAGCTCGACGCGGCGGCTGAGCGCGAAATATTTGTCGGAGATGGCGGCGATGAGATTGCGCAGCAGCGCCTCCTGCGCCCCGCGGCACTCCGCGCAGGGGGAGAACATCCCCGAGAGGGGAAATGCGACCACGCGCGTTTCGCCGCGCGCCGCGACCTCCACGGGGCTGCGCACGCTCGAGCCCGACAGCACGTCGCCGAAGACGTCGCCGGCCGCCATCTCGTTGACGATGACCGCCCGCCCGTCCGCGCCGATGTGCTCGCCGACGGCGCCGCCCGCCGCGACGATGTAGACGCTGTCGTTGCGCTCGCCCTGCCGCAGGATCGTCTCGCCGTCGGCGAATCGCTCCTCGCGCGCGCCCATCGCCCGCAGCAGCGTCCGCGCCGCCGCGGGCTCCGCGCCCGCGAACAGCGCGCTGCGCAGGACCGCATCTGTCGCAAAATCCGTTAAATATTTCACAAAATCACCTGTTTCGTTGCATCTGCAACATACTTTTCCCTGTAAAGATACTATACTTCCAGAGGAAAAGCAAGAAAGGAACAGAGAAAAATGAAGAAAATAATATCGATCCTCCTCGTGCTCGCGCTCGTGCTCGGCGCATTCGCCGCCTGCGCGAAGACGGAAACGAAGCCCGAGACCGAGCAGCCGCAGACCCCGGCGGTCGAAGAGGGCGCCGTGCTGCGCCTCGCGTCGCTCAAGGGGCCGACGACGATGGGACTCGTCAAGCTGCTGTCCGATGCGGAGGCCGGGACGCTCGGCTACACCGTCGACAGCACCATCTACGGCACGGCCGACGAGCTGACGGGCCTGCTCGTCAACGGCGACATCGACGCGGCCGCCATTCCGGCGAACCTCGCTTCGGTGCTCTACAACAAGACGAAGGGCGCCATCAAGGTCGCGGCGATCAACACGCTCGGCGTGCTGTACATCGTCGAGAACGGCGAGACGATCCAGTCCGTCGCCGACTTGAAGGGCAAGACGATCTATGCGACGGGCAAGGGCACGACGCCGGAGTATGCGCTGCGCAGCGTGCTGACATGGAACGGGATTGACCCGGACACCGATGTTACGATAGAATATAAGTCGGAGGCGACGGAAGTCGCCGCCATGCTCACGGACGAAAACGCCGGCGAAGCGATCGCCATGCTGCCGCAGCCGTACGTCACGACGGTCCTCCTGCAAAATCCGAAGGTGCGCATCGCGCTCGATCTCACCGAGGAATGGAAGAACGCCTCGGGCAAGGAGCTCGTCACGGGCGTGCTCGTGGTGCGCAGCGATTACCTCGACAGCAATCCCGGCGCGTTCACGCAGTTCCTCGCGGATTACAAGGCCTCGACCGAATACGTCAACGCCAATCCCGCCGACGCGGCCGCGCTCATCGAGAAGTACGGCATCGTCGCGAAGGCGGCCGTCGCCGAGAAGGCGCTGCCCTACTGCAACATCACCTTTATCGAGGGCAGCGACATGCGCGCGCTGCTGGAGAATTACCTGACCGTCCTGTCCGAGCAGAACATGAGCTCGATCGGAGGCGCTTTGCCCGATGACGGATTCTACTACGGGGCATAAAAAGAGAAACAAAATTTTGACAGCGGCGGCGGCCGGGATCTTCTGGCTCGCCGTCTGGCAGCTCGCCGCCCTTTGGGTCGGCGAGCCGCTTTTTCTGCCGTCCCCCGCGGACGTCGCGAAGACCTTCGCGTCGCTGCTCGCGCAGCCCGCGTTTTATGCGGCGGTGGGCAATTCCTTCGCGCGCATAACGCTCGGGTTCCTGCTCGCGGTCGCGGCGGGCGTGCTGCTCGCGGCGCTCGCGGCGCGTTTCAGGACGGCAAAGGCGCTGCTCGCGCCGCTCATGAGCGTCGTCAAGGCGACGCCCGTCGCGTCCTTCATCATTCTCGCGCTTATCCTCGTCACCTCGGCGCGGCTGTCGACGCTCATCGCCTTTCTGATGGCGCTGCCGGTCATCTACACGAACACGCTCACGGGCGTCGAGAGCATCGACCGCACGATGTTCGACGCCGCGAACGTCTTCGGCATGACGCGGGCGACGCGCCTGCACCACATCTATTTTCCCGAGGTGTTCCCCTATTTCCGCGCGGCCTGCGCCATTGCGCTGGGCATGTCGTGGAAGGCGGGCGTCGCGGCGGAGGTCATCGGCATCGCGTCGGGCACCGTGGGGGAAAAGCTGTACGAGTCGAAGATCTATCTCGACATCCCGGCCCTTTTTTCGTATACCGTCGCCGTCGTGCTCATCAGCCTGCTGTGCGAAAAGCTGCTGTCGGCGGGTCTGCGCGCGCTGTACAACGCCGTGCTCGGGTATACGCGCAGGAACAGCCCGCTGCGATAACGGCGGGCATCAAACAAGGGGGGAGAGCCGCAGCGCGGCTCTCCCCCCTGTTATTTTCAGTGCTTTTTCAGGCGCGGGGATCCTGCGGGCCCGCGCGGCGGCCGCCTGTTTCGGGCGCCGCCGGCGAGATGCGCACAAGGCCCCCCGTGATGCGCCCGAACAGCGTCCTGCGCAGCGCCGCGTATTCATCCCAGCGCAGATAATACCGGCGCCCCCAGGAGGAGATCTCGGCGGCCGTGTCTTCACAGGCCGTCGCGGTGACGTAATGTCCGAAGCGGCCCCTGAACTCCTCGGCGCCTGCGCGGCGGCGCGCTTTCGCGTCGTCTGCGGAAGGATACAGCCACAGCGCTTCGTTCCCCCACGGGCGCGGCGGGATGGACAGGATCGCCGGAATGTCGCGCGCGAGCATCGACTCCGCCGCGGCGCGCAGCGACGCGGTGTCCCGCGGGCAGTACCAACGCGCCGTGAACGGCGCGCCGAGGGCCCGGAACCGCCGCCGCAGACCGCGCGCGATCGCCGTCCCCGTGACGCCCAGGACATGGCGCACGCGCGCGACGGTGCGGTCGGCTTCGACGACGCGCGCCATCGCGGCTTCGCGGCCGGACTCAAAGCCCTGCGCGCCCGCGCGCCCGCCGAGCGCGCCGCTCGCGGCGAGGTAGGCGAGCGTGTCGGCTGCGGCGACCGCGCCGCAGCCGTCGGCGCGCAGCGCGCTGCCCTGCGCCGGGAACCACATCTGGCTCGAGCCGAAGCTGCCGCCGGCGCCGACGTAGGCGCGATGCTTAAGCGACGTCATTGTCTTTGGCCGCAAAGAAGCGGCGGATGATGAGCGGGAAGAGCACCGTCGCCCAGAGGATCACGATGAAATAGCGGACGGCCGAGGCGACGGGCGCCGTGCCCAGCAGCGGCTTGAGGCCCTGCTTGCATGCGAGCAGACCCCCGATGCCGAGCGCGAATTTGACGGCCTGTTTCCAGAGCCTGTCGCATTTGACGCTGAAGCGGATCCAGCGGCGCTCGATATAATACCCGGCCGCGAAGCCGAGCGCGGCGCCGGCGGCCTTGAAGCAGTCGGCGACGTTGTCGATGGTGATGAGTCCGCTGTGGTAGATGCAAAGGGACAGAAGGAAGGCGGCCGCGGCGATGAGCAGCATCGCGGCGGCGACGGCGGCGTCGTAGAAGCGGGCGGCGCCGTAATGCCGGTCAAAGGCATAGGCCGCGGCGCACACCAGCAGCGTCAGCAGCAGCGCGACGACGACGTCGAGCGGCGTGTGGACGCCGAGATACATGCGCGAAAAGCCGACGAGGACGATCAGGGCGATGCAGACGGCACGCTGCCATTTGCGGCCTGCGCGCATGGCGAGCGAGCCATACAGGGCGGTCGCGCTGTTGGTGTGGCCGCTCGGGAAAGAATACCCCGTCGCCTGGGCGAGCGCGCCCTCGACGGGCTTGAAATTGGGGTCGAGCACCCACGGGCGCTCGATGCGGAAGCTGATCTTCAGCATCTGCACGAGCAGGGAGGAAAAGAAATAGCCGACGCCGACGCAGTAGGCGAGCGACTTGTCGATGCACCAGTAGAGCGCGCAGAACACCACGACGACGATCGTTTCCTCGCCGAAGCGGGTGAACAGAAGGAACACCTCGTTGAGGAAGGGCGTTCGAATGCTTTCGAGCGCGTACAGAAGACTCATAGGAATCGTCCCTTTCATTTTTCTGCTGTCATTATAGCACACGGGCGCCGCGAATACACCTGACAAAGCGCGCGCGCTGTGGTAGACTGAGAAAAAAAGGAGGCGCGGATATGCTTTTTGATCTCACGATGGAGCTTGACTGGCAGGCGGCCGGCGCGTCCGGCGGGGGACGGGGCGGCGACGGGCACTGGGGGACGCATTTCGACGGCATGGGACGGGAATTCCCGCTCCGCTGCCTGCGGCTGCCCGGCGTTGTGTTCGACGTGCGTGCGGCCGGCCAGGGAGAGACCGGCGTCGGCGACGTCGATCTTGCGCGGGTGCGGCCGGGCTGCTTCGCGCTGTTTTACAGCGGCTTTGCCGACGCCGAGCCGTACGGCACCGTCCGCTACCGCAAAGAGCATCCGCAGCTTTCGGACGCGCTGCTCGGCGCGCTGCTCGACCGGGGCGCGGCGCTCATCGGGCTCGACTTCGCGGGCGCGCGCCGCGGCGCCGAGCACACCCCGGCGGACGAGCGGTGCGCGCAGCGGGGCGCGTTCATCGTCGAGAACCTGTGCGGTCTCGGCGCGCTGCCGCAGGAGCCCTTCGCCGTGTACACCTTCCCGGTGCGCTGGCGGGGCATCACCGGCCTTCCCTGCCGCGTGGTCGCGCAGACGGAACGGACGACATAAAGAAAGAAGCGCCCCGCCGGACGGCGGGGCGCCTTTTTTATGCTTCGTCGGGATGGTTCGCGCGCCAGGCGAGGAAGCTCTCGAGAATGATGGCGGCCGCGGCGGCGTCGATGGTCTGCTTGCGCTTTTTGCCGCGCGTGTCGGTCTCGTTCATGTACATGATCGCCGTCTTCGTCGTCGAGCGCTCGTCCCACAGCCGCACGGGGACGTCCGGCAGGATATTCTGCACGAGCGACGCGACCTTGCGGCATTTCTCTGCGCGCGGCCCCTCGCTGCCGTCCATGTTGAGCGGCAGACCGATGACGATCATCTTCGCCTCGTAATCCTGCGCGGCGTAGACGATCTTTTCGACGGTTTTGCCGAGACTCTTTTCGGCGATGACGCCGAGCGGGGAAGCGAGCGTTTCGAACCGGTCGCACATCGCGAGACCCGTGCGCGCGTCGCCGTAATCCACTGCGAGTATTTTCATGACAGCCTCCCTTTGGCAAGTCGGCGCGCAGTGCCGCTGTCCCGCCAAACGTCAGCCCCTTCGCTGACGCAAAGGGCGGCGCAGAGCAGAAAAGCGGACGTCGCGTTCAATAAATAGCGGGATTTGAATTCCCAGAAAGAGAAAAAAAGCAGCGTGCCGAAGATAAAAATGTTCAGCAGCGGAAGACCGGCGAGGTGCTTTCCGAAGATGCACATCCCCGCAGACGCCAGGAAGCAGAGCAGCAAAAAGCACTGAAAGGCCGTTACGTACGCATAAAAGAGCCCGTAGTATTCGCCGTCGGGGAGGAGGATCTTTGCCAGCGTGGGTCGCGACGTGCAGGCGTTTACCAGATGCCCCGCCTGCGCGTATTTTCCGTCGGCCAAAACGGCCGCGACCTTGTGCACCTCAAAGTTCAGATAGTTTCCCGCCGAGCCGTAGCTTCTGATGCGCCTGCCGAGCTCCCGGAGGACGACCCGCCCGCGCTGGTCGGGGGGAGTGTGCATGACAAATTCAAAATCCTGCCGGCGGAAGCCGCCGTCGCCCTTCGACGCCATCATGACCCACTGCAGGACCGGCAGCGCATAGTCCTGCGCTTTGTCCGCGTCCAGCCACGGAAGCTCCAGCCGGCAGGCGCGCCATACGCCCATCAGGAGAAATAGCGCGAGGAAAATGCACGCCGACGCTTCGGCGGCGCGCCGGAGATTCGGGCCGGTGACCGCTTCGCAGATGACCATCGCAACGAACAATATCGCGACGTTGGGCTTGAGCAGCGTGCCGACGGCCAGCGCGGATCCGGTCAGCGCGAAATACAAGGCGGCGCCGCGACTGTTCCCGCCGGCGCGCTTTTGAACGGCCGTAAAATACAGCAGCAGGGAGAGCGAGACGTAGGGCAGACTCAGCGTATCGGAGTATCCGGTATACGCGTGGACGTAATAGGGAACGAAGGCCGCGCACAGAAAGAGGAACAGAAACGCGGCCGTCTTGTCCTTCGCTTTTTCGGCCGCGCACGCCCCGAAAAACACCGAGCCCGCCACATGGACCGCGTCGAGCACAACTCCCGCATAATACCCGGAGAAGGAATACATGTCGAGCCCGAAAAATGTCAGCACCCTGTAATACGGCAGCAGGTAGGCCGGAAGAAAAATGTTGTTTTTATAGGCCAGAAAGTAATCGTTGTTGGACAGGCCGGACCACCACGCACAGGACGTGTACCGGCCGATCTCCGTCGAGATGTGCCCGTCGCGAAGGATCTCCGCGACGGAATAATAGACCGTGCCGGCGTCGTTGAAGGGCGCGGTGCACATCCTGTAGCCGGTAAACGCCATCGCCGCCGCGATAAAAAGGCAGACCGCCGCGCAGATCCATCGGAAAGTGCGGGCCGGCAGCGAATCCAGGCGCTCGCGAAAACGACAGACGAACGCGAGAAGCAGCGCGAAGGCAAGGACGGCGGCCGCCAGCGAAAGCCACTGATTTTTCATGAAGGACAGGGTGCAGACGAACAGACCGAAAAAGGCAAGGAACCAGAAAGCATGAAAGAGCCGGCACAGGATCCGGCCGGAAGAGGATAATTCTGTCTTCATTTGGCGGACCTCTGAGCGCGGAATGTGCGGATCGTTTTTTCGCAAAGGGAGGAAAGGAACCGCGCGAGCGCGCACAGGCCCGCGGCGGCGCAGGGGATCATGAGGATGAAGTAGGGGAAGACGTAGCGCGTCTTTCCCTCCCAGAGGATGCTGAACAGGAATCCGCCGAAAACGCAGATCAGCGGGAGATAATTCTCGACGGCCGTCCATTTCCGGAACCGCGCCGCGAGCAGGAACAGCACGCCGGCGAAGACGAGCATCTGGTGGATGTTCATGAACGCAACGAGCCCCTTGTTGATCGCCCCGCTGCAGACGCTGTCGACAAAGGGCGAGGGCTTCTCCGCAAATTTGGAGTTCATCACGGTGCACTGGTACATGGGCGTGCACCACTGCCCCGCGATCTTGCGGTAATAGAACTTCGCCGTGCCCGCGGGATCCTCGAGACAGCTGTGCGCATATGCGCGCAGCTCGGCCTTCGCGGCGGCGCTCGTCTTCGCGGGGTCAAAGCCGTTCTCGGCAAAGATTTTCACATTGGAGGCGTCGTACCAGCCCGCCCAGCCGTCTCCTCTGTCGTGGGTGCCCATCGCCACCCAGCAGACGGCGGGCATCGACGTGCTGTCGGCGGGAGTTACGCTGCGGTAGGCCGCGGGGATCCCCAGCTGAAAGAGCAGTACGCCGCAGATGACCGCGCCGGCGGCCGCGAGCCGTTTCACAGAAAACGAGGAAAGCAGCTTGATGCACAGAACCAGCAGCATCGCGATCGCGAGGATGAGGCTGTTTTCCCGCAGGCAGACGGCGAGACCGATGCTGCCGCCGAGGGCCGCGCACCGCAGGGGCGTACAGCGCTCAAGGCACAAAAAGAGCAGCCACACGGCCAGCATGCACAGGGCCGTCGAGCAGATCTCGCCGTAAACATACGGCGCATAGCCGTACAGCGGCACGCACAGGACCATGAACAGCAAGTAGAGCAGCTGCGCGGCGGGATCGCCGTCGGACAGCCGCGCCGTGATCCGGAAGCCCGACCACACGAGAACGGGGATCATCAGTGCCGACAGCAGCCGGAACGCCCGGAAATTCCCGTCGCCGAACAGGAGGAAAACGCCGCGCAGCAGGGTGATGAGCCCCAGCTGCTGCCGGTAGATCGCCGCGTATTGCCCCCGCTGCAGGCTGCTGAAATCGCCGCGGTTGAAGGCCGACGCGCACTCGCAGACGAGTTGCTGGTCTGCCTGGGGGACCGTGCCGGAGACGAGGATCCACGCCACCGCCCCGGCAAAGCAAAAAAAACAGACTGCGGCGGCAAGGCGGCGCAGATGCGCCGCCGACAGCCGGGCGCAGGTCCGATACAGCCCGGCGGCGAACAGGGCGACGCCGCCGAGCCAGAGAAGATTGACACAAACGGAATCGCTGAGGAGTCCGATCGTCTCGTCGGGGAAGGAATTCACCGAGTCGACGCCCGTCCTGCAAAAGCACAGCAGCAAAAGGAACAGGAACGTCAGCGCGCACAGCACGTTGAACGCTCTGCTCAAAAAGGCTTCCCGGCGCGTCTGTGCTTCAAGCATATATCGCTCCCGAAAGACGGCGCGCGGGCATTCCGAAGAGACGCGCGCATACGCGGACGGACATACTGGGCCTCCTGCTTGCCGAAAAAGATGCGCCGTTCCCGCCGGACAGGGCGCGCGGAACGGCGGGCGCCGAAACAGCGCCGCAGTTATATGTATAACACACATCCGCGGCGGATTCAATGCGCCGGCGCGATTTTTTGTCCCTCCGGCCCGGCGGCGGCCGCCGTCAGCTGTTCTGCTTTGCGCCTTTGCGGAACTGCGCGGCGAGCGTTCTGTAGAACTGCGCCGAATCGATGGGCTTTGCGATATGGCCGTCCATGCCCGCTTCCTTCGAAGCCAGCACGCTCTCCTCGAAGGCGTCCGCCGTCATCGCGAGGATGGGGACGCGGGCGGCGTCCGGCCGGTCGAGCGCGCGGATGGCGCGGGCGGCGTCGTAGCCGTTCATCACCGGCATGCGGATGTCCATGAGGATCGCGCCGTAGCGGTCCACGGGGGACGTCCTGAACATTTCGACGGCCTCTCTGCCGTTTTTTGCGCAGTCCGCGGCGACGCCCTTTTCCCGCAGCAGCAGGAGGGCGATCTCCGTGTTGATCGCGTTGTCCTCGCACAGCAGGACGCGCCTGCCGGACAGCAGCGAAAGATCGTCCTGCGCGCGGGCGCCGTCCTTTTGCGGCCCCGGCGCGCCGGGGCCGAGGATCCTGATGGGCAGATCGACGATGAAGCGGGTGCCCTTGCCGGGTTCGCTCTTCGCGCAGATGGTCCCGCCGAGCATGTCGACATAGCGCTTTACGATGGACAGGCCCAGCCCCGTGCCGCTGACGTTTTCGCCGCTGTGCTCCTGGGAGAACGGCTCGTAGATCTGCGGCAGGAACGCCGGACTGATGCCGATGCCGGTGTCCTCCACGGTGATGCGGCGGTTGCGCCCGTTTTCGGGGGGATCGATCATGCCGGCGGACACCGTCACGGTGCCGCCCGGGGGCGTGAATTTGATGGCGTTCGACAGCAGGTTCAGGAGGATCTTCTGCAGCTTCAGCTTGTCCATCCAGATCATGCCGACGTTCTGCGGCAGCTCGGTGACCAGCCGCACGCCCTTGAGCTCGGCGGCCGGGCGCAGCGCGTCGACGACCGCGACGGTGCATTCCTGCGCCGGCACGGCGTCGTACTCCGGCGCGACTTTTCCGCTCTCGATGCGGGAGAGCTCGAGCGTGTCGTTGACGAGGTTGATGAGGATATCGCCGGAGGCCCGGATCTTCTCGAGATACGCCTGCTTTTTCGCGGGCTCCGTCTCGCGCAGGGCGATGTCGGTGAAGCCGATGATGCCGTTGAGCGGCGTGCGGATGTCGTGGCTCATGCTGGAAAGGAATGCCGATTTCGCTTCGTTCGCCCGGTCGGCCTCCAGCTTTGCGGCGCTGAGTTCAAAGATGCGCTGCTCTTCCTTTTCCACATCCTTCGTGATGTCGCTTCTGCAGTAGAACACCGTCTCGCGGCGGTCGTCGAGCCAGGAAAAGACGATCCGGTCGCGGCGGATGCGCGCGCCGTCCCTGATGCTCGCCGTGTAAATGAACGCTTCTTCGCGGCTGAGGGTCTCGAGGATGTTCGCGAGCGACAGCGCGCGGACCGCCGACTGCGGCTGTGCGGGCGGCGCCATGTCCGCCGCGTACTTTTTCGTCTTTTCGCCGTAGGGGGATATGGATTCCGCGGCGGGGGCGGGCCCCTGCGCGCCGGTGAGGTAGGATGTGCAGATCTGCGTCGCGGTGTCGATGAGACCGATCTCGACGAAGCCGAATTCCGAGAGCTTGCCGAGGATATGCTCCCGGAGCATGTTCTCCGTCGTATCGTAGGAATACATGAAGCACTCGACGTCGCCGTTGGAGGGCGACTCGTAGGTGTTGATGACCGTGGTGACCCAGCGCATGCCCAGCTGCTCCTTCGAGCGCGCGTAGCGGAAGGTAAAATGCGTTTCCCCCGCGCGGAAGGCGCGGATGAGATTCTCGCGGCTGATGAGCGCGGCGAGCGCTTTCTTGTCGTCGTCGTTGACCGGCATGCGCACGAACGCGGCGCAGGCGTCGTCGTAGGTCAGCCCCGCCGGAATATTGAATGCCTTTTTGTTCATCGGCACATATTCGATGATGCTGTTTTTGCTCAGGTTGTGGCGCCCCTTGGCGATCAGGTTGACGGCGTCCGTCGAGCGCAGCTCGGCGAGCTCGCGCTCGTACTGCTCCTCCGCGTTTTTCTGCATCGTCGCGTCCATGCCGATGCCGTAGGCGACGCTCGGCCGTCCGTCCGCGTCCCGCGCGACGGAATAGATGACATGCTCGCACCGCAGGGGGATATCCTCGCGCCAGCGCATCCAGAAATAGTCCTCGACGCGCGGATCGCCCTGCTCGATGCGCCGGAACATCTCCGTGAGCCGCGGCCGGTCGTCCTGCCGCAGGAGCGGCAGGATGGAGGCGGGGACGTTCTCAATGACGTCGGGCACGCCGAATTTGCGGAAGCTGCCGCTGGGGCTGGTGATGCGGTGGTTCGCGATGTCGTATTCCCACACGCCGAGCCCCGCGCCGTCCACGGCGAGCTGATAGCGGCGCTGGGAGCTGAGCAGCTCGCGCTGCGCCGTTTTTTCGGCCGTCATGTCGCTCAGGCAGGAAAAGTAGAGCAGCTCCTCCCCGTAGGCGACCGAGCGCGCGTTCATCTGGTACCAGCGGGGCTCCCCGCCGTCCGTCAGGAGATAGGGGAATTCCAGGCGGACGGACGTCCCCGGCGTCAGCAGGCGCGCCATGTTTTCCCGCACCTGCGAGCGATAGGGCTCGCGGATGCGGCTCATCGCGATCTGGTCGGCGTCCCCCGACTGCTCCCGGGTGATCCCGTACAGCTCGCACAGCAGCGGGTTGACGAGCTTTGAGACGGCTTTCCCGTTCCGGACGCGGATCATGCTGATGCCGACCGGGATGTTGTTGACGATCGCCTCCAGCTCGTCGGAGTGGCGGCGGAGCTTTTCCGCGCTCTGCTCCTTTAAAATGGCGTCGCCGACGGAGTAGGCGAAGGACAGCAGAAGATCGCCCGTATGCGCCATTTTGGCGGCCGCGGGGTTGTCCGCGCCGATAAAGCCGATGAAGCGGCCGCTCGCGATGATGGGCGCTTCCATGTAGGAACGAATGCCCTGCCGCGACATGACCGCGTACTCGACGGGATCGCTCTCGCGGATCGTTTCGATGTCGGACTGCGACACGACCTCGCGGTGGGCGAACAGGGCCATCCACCGGTCGATCAGATGGATGTCCATTTTCTGCAGCGTGTCGATCTCGGGCTGGACGCCCTCGCGGCAGCGCTCGTAGAGGTTGCTCTCGGTCTTGCCGCCCTCGTCGACGAGAAAGACATAGGTGCGGTCGGCCTCGTAGTACTCCAGCATGGCCTGCATCGTGCGGTTCATCCGCTCGTCGATCGGCAGCTCCTCGTTGAGTATCCGCGTCGCCTGCAGCTGGCATTCGTGGCTGTCCACGAGATTCTGCAGCTCCTTTTGCCGCGCGCGCGCTTCGGTCACGTCGTCCGCGTAGTGGATGAAGGCCGTGTGTCCGCACCAGTTGGAAAAGCTGCCCGTCAGATGCTCCCAGGCGTCCTTGTCGGCGCGGTAGCGGTCCGCCGCGGCATGATCGCCGCGCAGCATCTGCTGCATGTAGCAGTCCCCGCACGGGGCGCTGCGGCCGAAGAGGTATTCGTAGCACTTTCTGCCCGCGTATTGCTCGCCGCCGCCGTGCCGGAATTCACGCGCCGCCTTGTTCGCGAAGAGGATCTCGTAGGTGTCGCAGTCGTACACATAGATCCGGCGCCCGGTGTTGTCGATGATGCGCTGATAGATGTCCGTCTCGAGCGAGGCGTTCGCATAGACCGCCGACAGGAGGGGGCGGCCGCCGAACTCGCCGCAGTATTTCGCGCCGGCGTGCGTCCAGTCGATGCCCCGCTGCTTGTGGAAAACGCGGTAGTAACACTCGAAGGAGCCGCGCGAGAGCACGCATTGCCGCACGGTCTCCATCAGCGCGGGCAGGTCGTCGGGGTATACGATGGCGGCGGCGTTCTCCCCCGTCATTTTGTCGTATTCCTCCCTCGTCAGCCCGTTGAGCGCCGGGATGGAATCGGAGATCCAAAGCGTTTCCACCCGGTCGCCGTTCAGGCTGTACAGCGCAGCGCACCCCGGCAGCGTTTTTTCGAGCAGCTCCAGATCCTGTTGTGACAGTTCCATTTTTCAGCCTTCCATACGATGAGTTCGTTCCGAAAACACCCGTTATTGCGGCGGCGCCGCGGCCTGCGACAGCGCCAGGTACAGCGCCTGGGGCTCGATGGGCTTAGCGAGGTGGGCGTTCATGCCCGCGTCGAGGCACCGCTGCACGTCGTCGGCGAAGGCGTCGGCCGTCATGGCGATGATGGGCACCGTTTTGGCGTCGTCCCGCCCGAGGGCGCGGATCGCCTTCGTCGCTTCGATGCCGTCCATGACCGGCATGCGGATATCCATGAGGATCGCGCCGTAGCAGCCGTCCGGGCTGCCGGAGAAAATCTCCAGTCCCGCCCGCCCGTCCGCAGCGACGTCGACCTCGACGCCCCTGTCCTTAAGCAGCGCGACGGCGATCTGGCGGTTGAGCTCGTTGTCCTCGCACAGGAGCACCCTCATGCCGGCGATGTCGCCGGCGGCCGGCGCCGGCCCGTCCTGCCTGTCGGCGCCCTTTTCGACCTCCGGCAGATGCAGGCGGACGGTAAAGCAGGTGCCCTTGTCCTTTTCGCTCTCGACGCCGATGGTGCCGCCCATGCGGTCGACCAGCTTTTTGACGATGGACAGACCGAGCCCCGTGCCGACGTATTCATAGCCCCGGCGCCTTTCCTGGCGGAAGGGTTCGAAAAGGTGCGGCAGGAAATCGGCCGAGATGCCGATGCCGTCGTCCCGGATGACGAAGACGAGATCCGGCGAGGGCGAATCCTTCGGGTCGTCGTACACCGTGGCCCAGACATGGCCGCCGGCCGGCGTGTACTTGACCGCGTTGTTGAGGATATTGAGGAAGATCTTCTGCAGCGCAAGGCGGTCCGCCAGGACGGTCCGCGGGCGATAGCCCGATTTGTCCAGGACGAACGTGATGTTCTTCTGCGCCGCGAGGGTGTGTATGGGCGTGGTGATGGACTCGCCGACGGCCTGCGTGTCGACCGGCTCGAGATGCAGATCCAGTTTCCCGCTGCTGGCCTTGGACATGGTCAGGGTGTCGTTGATGAGATCGAGCATGAGCGCGCCGGACGATTCGGCTTTGACGAGATATTCCCGGCGCTGACGCTCCGGCAGGCCGTCCTTCCGCGCGAGGCGGATGAACCCGAGGACGGCGTTGAGGGGCGTGCGCATGTCGTGACTGATATTGGAGAAGAAGCGGTTCTGTTCCTCGGCGCTTTTCTGCATGGCCTCAACCTGCAGCCGTTTGCGCTCGGTCTCCGCCTGCCCGGCGAGCATCGCCGCGTGTTCGTCCTGCCGCCGCTTGAGCAGGATCAGCGTCCACACGAGCCCCACCACGAGCAGCAGCAGGGCGGCCGCGATGAGCGCGACCGTGAACGACGGGACGCGGTTGAGATAGTTGACGAGGCTGTTTTCGGGGAGCGTGTCGCTGGAGACGATGCCGTCGACGTTTTCTCTGGTGGCGGCGATGCTCTTGTTCAAAATGGAGCACAGCGTCCTGTCGTCCTCCCGCACGGCGCTGCAGTGGTCGAGCGTTATGCCGGGCAGGGACGTGAGGCTGTACAGGGAGGAATTCGTCTGGTTGAGGAGCCATGTCGCGCTGGGCATCCCCAGCACGGCGCCGTCCGCATCTCCGTCGCGCAAGGCCTTAAAGCAATCCCGGGCGCTCTCATAGCCCTGCAGCTGCGCGCCGGACAGCAGCGCGCCGGTGCCCATGTTTTCGAGCGCGACCATCGCCCGGTTTTTCACCGCGACGACGGAGACGTCGGCCATATCCGTGCCGCTTTTCGTCACCAGGAAGTTGCTGACGGTCATGATCTTCTCCGTCAGGGCAAGGCTGTTCTGATGGGCGGCGATGATCCCGCCGCTGAAGATCCCCAGGACATCGGCTTCGCCGCTGCGCACGGCCGCGGCGGCCGCCGCCTGCGTCGGATAGACGGTATACACGAACTGCAGCCCGGAATAGCCGCTGAGCAGCGCGTAATAGTCGGGGATGATCCCCCGCGCCGCGCCGTTTTTGCCCCGCGAAAAGTACGGCTCGTCGTTCTCCAGCACGGCGACGCTGATCGTCGGGTGCTGCGCGATGTAATCGATCTCCTCCTGCGAGAGCGGCAGCATGCTCTGGCCAAACTGTTTGGTATACCGGTCGTTGAGGTTGGTGAGGTAATCCGGATCCTCGATAATGATCTGCGCAAGGGCTTCGTCGACGGCGTTTTTCAGCGCCGTGTCGTCCTTGCGGAAAGCGAAGCAGTACGCTTCCGGCAGAAGCTGGAGGATCGTGCGGAAGTTTTTGGCGTAATCCGTCCCGTACATCATGCTGTACAGGATGCCGTCGACCTCGCCGCTCTTCAGCCCGGCCGTCAGCCCGTCGATGCCCTCGTACTCGGTGATCTGCGGGGTCACGCCGCGCCGCACGCACCAGTTCCGGAACTCGCCGTTGTTCGCATAGGTCCGCAGGATGCCGATGCGCATCGAGGAGATCTGCCCGATGTCGCCGTAGTCCCACCGGCTGTCATCCGCGCGCACTGTCAGGATGTTGTTCATGGTGCCCAGCGCCATGTCGCTGAAGGCGTACTGCGCATCGCGCTCGGGCGTCCTGACGACGTCGCACACGATGTCGTAGGTCCCGTTGTCCAGATTGTCGAGAAAATCGGGATCGTTGGCGGAATCGACGAATTCGACGCTGAATCCGGCGCGCTGTGCGATATTGATGAGGCACTCGATGTCCGAGCCGCGCCAGACGCCGTCCGCATCCTGATAGGCGAGGTTCGAATTGTTGTACACGGCGGCGCGCACGACGCGCGCGTCCCCGCCGTCCGCCGCAAAGGCCGGACACGCGGCCGAAAGCGCGAGGAGCCCCGCGAGAACGATGGAGAGCCATGCTTTTTTCGATCTGCTGTTCATGCGGTGATTCCGCCTTTCCCGTGATTTCCGTGTCGGATGTCCGCGCCGCCGCGCGCCGGCCGCTCTGCCGCGGCGCGGCCTATTCCGCGGGGGTGCGCCCTGTCATATGCAGGAAAGCCCAGAGGTCGCCGAAATCCATCGCCGGGTTTCGCCCGGCCACCATGCAGGTCTGTACGATCATGTAGGCCGCGTTTTCCGGGCTCATGCCGAAGACGAGCGCGCCCGCGGCGCCCGCGCGCCTGAACTTGTCCGCCATGATGTCGTACAGCGCCTGCAGATTCTCTTGTTCGCTGTGGATGACCGGCCCGCGCCTGACGGCGGAGCCGGCCGCAAAAAATGTGTATCTGCGCTGAAAGTCCGCGAGATGCGCGTAGAGAAATTCGAGGTTCGCGCGCGCGTCGTCGGAGCGCTCCATGCGGCGCCTGATCTTTTTGAGCAGCGCCGCCCAGTCGTCGGAGACGATCTGGTCGATGAGGGCGTCCTTGCTGCGGAAGTAGTTGTAGAAGGTGCCCGTGGCCATGCCGCACTGCGCCGTCAGCTCCGCGATGACGACGCCGCCGTACCCTTTTTGCAGGAGCGCTTTTTTGCCCCGGGAGAGGAGATTCGCGCGGCCGTTCTCGATTTTTTGCAGCACACCGGTTCACCTCCGCACAAGAGCGCATTCATATGAATATAGTTCACTTTATCATAGCATGCCGGCGAAAAAAAGACAATTATCCGGCGCGGAATACGGCCGCCCGCGGCCCGGTCCGGGCGGAAATCCGCGCGAAAAGGCCCGCCGGTCTCCCGGCGGGCCGATGGCGCTGCCCTTATTGAAAAATGCCTGCGGCGTTCGGCGCCGCGGGCGCGCGGGGGCGGGCGCTACTGGATCTGTTCCATGAGGGCTTTCTTCTTTTGCGCAAATTCTTCTTCCGTCAGCAGAGCCTCGTCCCGCAGCCTGCCGAGCTGCCGGATCTTTTCGAAGACGTCGTCCCGCCCGGGCGCATCGGAAGCGCCCGGCGCCGCTGCCGCGGGGGCGGCGGTTTGGGGCGCCTGCGCTTTTTCCCGCAGGTTGATGCGCACGATGGCGTCGAAGATGCCGAAGACCTCCTGCGCTTGCTGAAACGCCGCGGCGTACTGCGCCGAGCTTTTGTCCACGCCGCCGCCGGTGAAATGGAACACGAGCGAGGGCGTCCGGATGTCGTCGAGCGTGAGGCGCACCGACAGCAGCCCCGTCTGGTGTTCGTCGCCCGACGAGACGGCCTTGCCCTGCACGACGCCGAAGAAGGGAACGCTCGTCCCCGCAAGAACGGCCGTGCCGCTGCTGCTTTTGACCGCCGCGCCGTCCTGCACCAGAACGCACTCCGTGATCCTGTCGTAGGCAAAGACCGTCTGCTGCGTGCAGTAAGAGCGGGGCAGGGCGGAGTATCCGGCCGCCGCCAGGCCGTTCGGCTGCGCGGGATCCGGCGCGATGTCGGCGATGCGGTACTGCTCGCAGGCCGCGAGCTTTTTTCCGTGATCGAAGTAGAAATAACGGTCGCCGATCTGCGCCCGCCGGTCGGTGCGGAAGCCGATGCGGCCGAGGGAATCCGCATTCGACTGATGCTGCGCCCGCGCGGCGTTCGCCTCGCTGCACAGGCTCTCAAACTGCTGCAGCAGCTCTTTTTTGCGGCGCTTGTCCCCGGAGACGCAGATCACGGCCCAAAGGACGAGACCGATCGCGAACAGCCCGTATAAAATCAACAGCAGCCCCATAGCGCCCTCCCGGATCCTCGGATGTTATAGTTGCCCGGCGCGCGCCTCTGCCGGCCTGCGCCGCAGGGCGCCGCGCTCAGAACGCGAAGTGCACGTCCGGCGTGATAAAGAGATTTTCTTCGTTGTAGCGGAAATCGGCGGCGTTCACCTGGAAGCGGCAGGAGAAGCTCCGGATGTCAAAAACGGAGGCAAGCCCGAACTGCGCGAAATCGTCCCTGCCGATGTAGATATCCGTGTACAGCGCGGCCCCCGGGAGGATCTCATAGAGCGGCGACGGAAAGGTCGTGAGCGAGGCCCGGTCCATGCGGTACGCCGTCCCGTTCACGGTCACGTCCGCATCGAAGCCGTTCTCCCCGAAAAGCGTCACCGCGATGATCTGCTCGGTATTGTTCTCCATCAGGAGCCGGATGCGCGCGGCCTTTTCGCCGGGATAGGCGACGTCGTCCGTGAGACCGAGGCAGGCGATGCGAAGACCGTTCCCGTCGTAAACGATTTCGGCGGCTTCCGCCTGCGGCGCCGTGTCCGAAGCGGCGAGGTCCGTCCGGATGCGGACGGGCGCGTGGGAATAGGTCTCGCCGGATTCGGCGTCGATGAGCACCATCTCGAAGCGGACCTCCGCCACGTCGGTTATGCCCAGTGCCGGCAGCGTGTGAAATTTGAACCATTCGGGCGGGTTGTCCGTATAGCCGAGGATAAAATATCCGTCGCCGGAGTAGCCGGCGGCGGCATACCCCGCCGGGTCGTACCCGTACGTGGTGATCCCGTTGACGGTGAATTCGAAGGGCTTGACGAGCAGCTCCCGGCTGCTCCTGTTTTCGACGTGCACGTTCAGCGTGAGGACGCCGCTGTTCACGCCGTCGCTGCCCTCGCGCTGCGCCGCTTCCAGCGACAGCGCCGTGACGGACACGCCGTCCTGCTCGAAGATGACCTGCTGTTCGATCCGGCCCGTGAGGGCAAAGACCGGCGCCGTCCCGGCGGGGGCGTCCGCGGAGGCATCCTGCGCGGACGGATCCGCCGCAGCGTCCGCCCCCGGCGCATTCTGCGCCGCGCCGCAGGCCGTGAACAGGATCGCGAGCGAAAGGATCAGCGGAAGCAGACTCTTTCTCATGATGGATCCCCCCTTTTATACTTCAAGTAGATCCTACCACGGCGGCGGCGCGCTGCTATCCACCGAAAAGTATGATTTGCATAAAAAAATCCCCGCCGGATAAAGGCGGGGGACACGGCGCATCGCCGCGCGGTCACTGCTTTCTGAGCTGCCGGATAAGCTCGGCCTTGCTGCGCACGTCGAGCTTGGAATACAGATTCTGGATGTGCGTCTTCACCGTGCTCTCGCTGATGTACAATTCCTGCGAGATCAGCCGGTAGGTAAAGCCCTTCAGAAGAAGCGCGGCGATCTCGCGCTCGCGGGCGGTCAGCTGCGGCGCTCCGGGCAGGCTGTCGATGGCCTGCTTCTGCTTTTCGGGGGGCATGGTCTCAAACGTCTGCAAAAAGGTGCTGTTTTTCAGCAGCAGGCTCAGCCTGTTGTAGAGGATCGGCAGGATGACGACGGCGACGCAGACGGACGCGAGGGCGACGGTGACGCACGCGTCCGGCCCGTCGGACCTGCGGACCAGGCCGGAAATGCTCTCGCCCAGCAGCACGCCGGCGACGTTGACGGAAAGCCCGGTGCCCATTACCCGGGCGGGATTGCCGTGCAGCTCCAGCATCTCGCCGAGGATGCTCCACCAGAACAGATCGGTGATGCCGAAAGCGCCCAGCAGCAGCGTGTCGACGGCCAGGTAGCTCAAAGCCGAACGGTCGAGCACCATGAACGCGAGAAAGCCGAGCCCGATCATGGCGAGCGCCGTGTAAAGGATGTAGCTTCGGTTAAGGCGCCGCGGCAGCCGGGCGACGATGATCATCGCCGCGATATACGGCACGGCCCAGTACAGCGCCGGCAGAAGGCCGAGCGGTTCAAAGGCGGGGTTGACGACCTGGAACATGAGCCCGGAGGTCACCGTCACGGCGAGAATAAAGCCGCACAGCAGCGCCAGCGGCCTGCCCAGCGGCGCCTGCGGGGCCGCGTTGTCCCGGGAGGCCCTCTCCTGTGCGGCGCCCTGACGGCAGCCCGGCACGCAGACGCAGGAGGCGGCGAGACACAGCATGGACGGGATCAGGCCCGCGAAGGGGTGCAGCCAGACGGCGGCCAGATTCAGCGCCGCCATGAGCGTGGTGCCGCTTGCGATCGCGGCCGCGGCCGTGGCCATGCGTTCCGAAGCCGGAGAAAAGGAGCGGTACAGAAAGCCCCACGACGCGTTCCAGAGGCCCGCGGCGAACGAGACGACCGGCAGGCAGACCGCCCACGCGGACGGAGCGGGGAAGAAAAACAGTCCGCTGCCCACAAAGCAAAGGGCCGCGCAGACGACCATGGTTTTCCGCGCGGCCTTCAGCGTCTTCACGAAAAAGCCGCACGCAAACAGGCCCAGCGCGTGCGCCAGGATCGCGCCCCGGACGAGGCCCGACGCCTCGACCGCCTGCGCCCCGAGGAGCGCATACAGGATCTGCCCCTCGTAGGCGAAGGAGAGCAGCCATGCGTCAAAGAAACAAAAAGCAAGCACGGAGAGTTTTCTCGGATTCACTCAGCACCTCCGCCCGACGGCAGGTCCGCGTCAACGATCCGGGCCGATGCGGCGCGGGCTTTCCGCCCGCGCCGTGCCCCGTATTTTCTATATAGCACACGGCGGCGGATTTATCAACAGCCGGGAGGATCTTCGGACCCCGCCGCGCCGGAAATTCAAAAGGCCCGCCGGTCTCCCGGCGGGCGCAGAAATGCCGCGCTTTTGGCGCGAATCGCGGTGCAGGCCCCCCCGCAGGGGCCCGCGGACAGCTGATCACAACCGCCCCCGGCGGTCAGTCAAGGGCTTCATCGTCGGGATTTTTGCGGCGGAACATTCAGTCGAATTCAATACTATTCAAATCCCTACTTTTATTCTTTCCGGTTAGCCACCCTCCCTACGATACTCTATCTCTCTCTGCTTTGGGTTTAGGGCCATGGTGTAAGGTGTGGTGTAAGAGGTGTAAACATCTGCATCACACCGTTTCTATTGACTTTATGGTGTAAGCCTTAGGTTACAATACGTTCTAATATCGTCCATTATTGAGGGTTTTCGGAGCTTTCATCAGATTGGGTTTTCTTTTTTTCTGCCCATTCTTTATACTCTTTCGGCGGCAGATCAAAACTTTACAAATAAAGCTATGATCTGTAAGGGAGATACTCCAGAAAACGTTTAACTGCGATGGAGGCCGTTTTTTTGTCTCGCAGGGCGAGGCCGATGTTGCGGTAGGCTGGCACATCCAGTTCTTTCGCAGCGATACGGTACGGAATACGCTTGAGAATCAGCTGCGGCAAAATGCTGACGCCGAGGCCGCTTTCCACCATGGACATTACAGCGTAGTCGTCCCAGGTGGTAAAGCGCACACGCGGGATCAAACCGGCGCGTTCAAAGATCTCGGAGATTTCCGCTTTGGCGCCTTTTTCCAAAAGCATGAACGGCTCATCGCAGAGGGCCGATACCGGAATCTTTTCCTGCTTTGCAAGAGGATGATCTTCCGGCAGGATGGCGAGCAGCTTGTCCTGCTCCAGAAAAATCGTCTCAAACTCCGGGCGCGTCGGCAGCCGCAAAAAGCCGCAGTCCACTCGTCCATCGGCAATCCATTCCTCAATCTCCGTGTAGTCGCCGAGCAGCAGCTCATAGTCAATGTTGGGATAGCTCTTTTGAAACTCTTTGATGATCTTCGGCAGCCAGTGTGTTGCCACACTGGAAAATGTGCCGATGCGGATCAGCCCCGATTGCAGGCCGTTCAGCTCATCCACCTGCATCTGCAGCTTTTGGTATTCTTCGCAAAGGCTCTTCGCCCTCGGCAGCAGCTCCATGCCGTCGGAGGTGAGCCGCACGCCGGAACGGCTGCGCTCCAAAAGCGAAACGCGCCATTCTTTTTCGAGGTCGGCGATCATGCGGCTGATACCAGACTGAGAATAGTGCAGCATCTCTGCCGCCTTGGTAAAACTGCCGTATTCGACTGTCTTGACAAAGGCCATGTATTTTAAGAGATTTGCGTCCATCACGGCTCCCCCTTAAATCCGGTTTTGTGATGCAATACATGATAAACATTCGCTTTTATAATTTATAGTCTGATGATAAACTGCTTTCAGTGAGTTTTCAAGCAGAAAGGTCGCAAAGTAAATGTTTTTTGTGAGTGAAATCAGAACCGCGGCGCCGGAGCGATTCCGAACGCCCTTGCAGGAGAAGGTGTATCACACGCTGCGCGATCTGCACATTCCTTTCGAGCGGGTGGATACCGACGAGGCGATCACGATGGAGGACTGCGTTCAGATCGACGCAAAGCTGCAGATGAAAATGGTCAAGACACTGTTCCTCTGCAATCGGCAGCAGACCGCATACTATCTTTTTATCACTGCCGGCGACAAGCCATTCAGTTCCAAGAACTTCAGCTCATCGCTGGGGATCTCCCGCGTATCCTTCGCACCGTCTGAAATGATGCGGACCTTGCTGGGCACAAAAATCGGCGCGGCCACAGTGTTCAGCGCTTTGCTGGATACCGGCAGCCGCGTGCAGATTGTCTTTGACCGGGACGTGCTGGCGGAACAATGGTACGGCTGCAGCGACGGCACGACAACCGGCTATATGAAGGTTCGCACAGACGACATTCTCCGCGTGTTTTTGCCCTTCACGCATCACGCGGCGCTGACCGCGGAGGTGTGACATGGGACTGTATCAGAATCGGATCGTCGTCAAGGTCGGCACATCCACCCTGACAAACGAATTGGGGAAAAGCGACCTGCGCAGCTTCGACCGCCTGGCCTGCGTCCTGTCGGACATTCAGAACATGGGTTACGAGGTCATTCTGGTGTCCTCCGGCGCGATCGCGGTGGGGATGAACAAGTTCGGCTGGAAGACCCGCCCCGCCGGCATGAAGCAAAAGCAGGCGGCCGCCGCCGTTGGCCAATGCAGCATGATGTTCCTGTACGACAAATTTTTCGGCGACTACGACAAGACCATCGGGCAGATTCTGCTCAACGCCGAGGACATCCGGCAGGAGGAAAAGAGGGAAAATCTGACCAACACCTTTAACGCGCTGCTGGAGATGGGTATTATCCCGATCGTCAACGAAAACGACTCCGTGAGCTATACAGAGATCGAGTCGGAGGAGCGGCTGTTTGGGGACAACGACCGCCTTTCCGCCGTGGTGGCGGTGCTGTGCAGCGCGGGCAGGCTGGTGATCCTCTCGGACATCGACGGCTTGTTCGAGGCCGATCCTCGGCTTTATCCCCACGCAAAGAAAATCTCTCGGATTGAAACAATTGATGAGAGCGTTTACGCGCTTGCGGGCGGCGCGGGCTCCCGCCGCGGCACCGGCGGGATGCGGACGAAGCTGCAGGCGGCGGAGCTTGCCACCTCGCAGGGCACTGAAACAATCATCACAAACGGGAAGCACCCCGAAGCCCTGTATGAAATTGTCAATGGCAAGGCAGTGGGAACGCTTTTCGCCGGGAAGAAGTAATATGAAAAAATCGTAGGTTACAGTACATTCTAACAACGTCAGAGTATATAAAGGCGGCTCCTGACGGTGTACAGCGGCTTTCTGATGCTGCGGACGCTGCGCAGTTTCTGAGGTCCATTCAGTTAATTCTATATTCAAAAGAACAGGCGCCGCAGCACAAAGGGAGAAGTGCTTTTCAAACAGCTGCAGTGGTAATTTATACATTCCATCTGCTTTCATATAGTGTCTCCCCGGTGCTTTTTCCCCCTTCCGCACCGCTGATTCTGCACGAAAAAGAGGCTTTGGCCATCGACCGGCCAAAGCCTCTTTTACTATCCTGGTATATGGTGTTATAAACGGTTGTCCAAACATGGTATACCAATGTGGTACTAACCATGAAAAACGGAACCTTTAAAAGTCTTTGAAACTCTACGAAACCCTTTATTACTCTATGGGCTTCATCGTCGGGAACAGCAGCACGTCGCGGATGGAGGGCGCGCCGGTGAGCAGCATCACGAGGCGGTCGACGCCGATGCCGAGGCCGCCCGTCGGCGGCATGCCGTACTCGAGCGCGGTGAGGAAATCCTCGTCGATATCGCAGGCCTCGTCGTCGCCCATCGCCTTGAGCTGGGCCTGCCGCGTGAAGCGCTCGCGCTGGTCGATGGGGTCGTTGAGCTCCGAGAAGGCGTTCGCGTATTCGCGGCCGCCGATGAACAGCTCAAAGCGCTCGGTGTAGCCGGGGTGCTTCGGGTCTTTCTTCGCGAGCGGGGAGATCTCGACCGGGTGGCCGGTGATGAAGGTCGGCTCGATGAGCTTGTCCTCGCAGTATTTTTCAAAGAAGAGATTCAGCACGTCGCCCTTGCCGTGGCGGTCGAGCACCTCGATGCCGTGCTGCTTCGCGAGCGCCTTCGCCTCGTCGAGCGTTGCGACGGCGTCGAAATCGACGCCCGCGTCCCGCTTGACGGCGTCCGTCATGGAAAGGCGCAGGAAGGGCTTGTTGAGGTCGTATTCGACGCCGTCGAGCGACGTCTTCGCCTCCTCGCCGAGCACCGCGCGCGCGACGAAGCGGATGAGATCCTCCGTGAGATCCATGATGTCCTCGTAATCGGCGAAGGCCTCATAGAGCTCGAGCATCGTGAATTCGGGGTTGTGGCGAACATCCATGCCCTCGTTGCGGAAGACGCGGCCGATCTCGTAGACCTTGTCGAAGCCGCCGACGATGAGGCGCTTGAGATGCAGCTCGAGCGCGATGCGCAGGTACATGTCGATGTCGAGCGTGTTGTGATGCGTGACGAAGGGGCGCGCCGCCGCGCCGCCCGCGATGGTGTGCAGCACGGGCGTCTCCACCTCGAGATAGCCGCGCGCGTCGAGGTAGCTGCGGATCTCCCGGATGATGCGGGAGCGCTTCAGGAAGACGTCCCGGACCTCCGGGTTGACGATGAGGTCTACGTAGCGCTGGCGGTAGCGAAGATCGGTGTCCTTGAGGCCGTGATATTTCTCCGGCAGCGGGCGCAGCGATTTCGACAGCAGCACAAGCTGCTTTGCGTGCACGGACACCTCGCCGCGCTTCGTCATGAACACGAAGCCCCGAACGCCGATGATGTCGCCGATGTCCCAGGTTTTGAAGGCGGCGAAGGCCTCCTCGCCGATGTCGTCGCGGCGGACATAGACCTGGATCTTGCCCGTCGAATCGTACAGATCGATGAAATTCGCCTTTCCCATGTCGCGCCAGCTGGTGATGCGCCCGGCGACGCTGACGTCCTTGCCCTCGTAGCCGCCCTCGAAGTGCGCTTTGATGTCGGCGGCGCGCTCGGCGGCGTCGTAGGAGGTGATGAGGAACGGGTCGCAGCCGTCCTCGCGCAGTTTCTTCAGCTTGTCCTTGCGGATGGCGATCAGCTCGTTCTCGCTGACCACAGGCGTTTCGTTCACATTCGGTTGTTCGTTCATCTGTTGTCGCACCCCTGTCCTGATTTTAGGAAATAAAAACCGATCCTTCGCAGCGGAGCGCGCAGGATCGGTAAAGACTCAGTTCAGACTCTGTTTGTCTATTTTTTTGATCTTCAGCCGCGTCGTGCCGCCCGGCGTGAGCGCTTCGACGGTCTCGCCCGCGCGGTGGCCGATGAGAGCGTTCCCCACGGGGGATTCGTCGCTTATTTTGTTATGGATGGCGTCGGCCTCGCCCGAGCTGACGATCGAGTAAACCTCGGCCTCGCCGTCGTCGAGATATTCCACGTGCACGACGCTGCCGACGCTGACTTTGTCCGTCGTCAGCTCGTCCTCGTCGAGGACCTTCGCGTTCTGCAGCATTTTTTCGATCTCGACGATGCGGCTTTCGACCATGGCCTGGTTGTTCTTGGCCTCGTCGTACTCGCTGTTCTCGGAGAGATCGCCGTGCGAGCGCGCCTCTTTGATGACCTCCGCAATTTCCTTGCGCTTGACGGTCTTCAGATATTCGAGCTCCTGCTCATACTCGTGGAGCTTCGTTTTGCTCATCAGCGCTTCTTTAGACATGCAGCAGCCTTCCTTTACGTTTTTATACAATGTTAAATTATATGGGATAATCGGATGGGTGTCAAGCTTTTTCGGGGCGCGCGGCGCGCGCTCATTCGATCCTGAAGCCCTCGCCGTGGACCTCCGTCGCATTGGTGACGAAGGCGAAGACGCCCTTATCGACCGATTTCGCGATGCGCAGCACCTGCGCGAGCTCGGTGCGGCGCGCGACGATGACGAGCATGTGCTTGCCGCGCCGGGTATAGCCGCCCTGCGCTTCGAGGATGGTGACGCCGCGCTCCTGCTCCTCGTTGAGCGCGCTGCGCATCTCCTCGCCCTTTTCGGTGATGACGAAGACGACCTTTGCGTAGTTGAGCCCGTCGAGGATGCTGTCGATCACTTTGGTCGAGACGTACAGCGTGATGGCGGAATAGAGCACGACGTCGATATTGCCGAAGACGAGCGCGGCGAAGATCACGACGAGCGCGTCGACGCACAGCAGCAGGCTGCCGACGGACATGTAGGGGATGGCGCGGTTGAGCAGCAGCGAGACGAGATCGGTGCCGCCTGTCGAGGCGCCGCGCGCGAAAATGACGCCCATACCGGCGCCGGTGAGCACGCCGCCGAACAGCGACGCGAGCAGCACATTCTCCGTATAGCCCGGCAGCCACAGCGAGAACAGGTCGATGAACAGCGACAGCAGCAGCGTCGCGATGACGGTCTTGAGGATGGGCCGCAGACCGAGCATGCGCCACGCGGCGGCGACGAGCGGAACGTTGAACAGGATCGTCCAGACGCCGACCGACAGCGGCGTGATGCTCGCGAGCGCGGTCGCGAGGCCGGACACGCCGCCCGGCGCGATGTTGTTGGGGATGGTGAACAGCACGAGCCCGGCCGCGACGAAGGCGCTGCCGAGCGTGAGAATGACGAGGTCGAGGGCCCACTGGCCCGCTGTCTGCTTTTTCACAGCCGTCCTCCTGAAAAAATGGAGTTTGCGCGGGGCAGAAAAAGCTTCATGGATCGCCGCAGCGGTCCATGAAGCCTGCCGGATGGAAAAATGAAGGGAAGGCGCGTCACGCGATCGACCGCACGACCTCGAGCGCTTTCTTGTACTGCGCGTCGGTCGAGGCGTCGGGGATGTTGGTGCGCACGAAGCCCTCGAGCGGGTCGACGTCGAAATCGGGCTTGAGCCCCGTCCCGTTAAAGGCGGTGCCGCCGGGGGTCTCGAGCTCGGCGATGGTGATGTCGACGGCCGAGCCGTCGTTGAGCTTGACGAGCTGCTGCAGCGTGCCCTTGCCGGCCGTCGTCTTGCCGACGATGCGGCAGGTGTCGCTGTCGGCGAGCACCGCGGCGAACAGCTCGGAGAAGCCGACCGTGTTCTCGTTGACGATGACGGCGATGGGCAGCGTGACGCAGTTCTCGTCGGAGGTGTACAGCACCTTGCGCTCGTTGCCGCTGTAGACGCCCGTGATGAGCTTGCCCGTGGGCAGCAGCATGTCGAGCATGCTCGCGGCGACGCCGATGTCATAGCCGCCGTGCAGGTCGCGCACGTCGATGATGAGCCCTACGACGTTCTCCGCCGACTGGGCCGCGGTCAGCGCGCTCGCGAACTGGTTGGCCGTCGTGTTGCAGAAGAGATTGATGCGGATGTAGTAGATGTCGTCGATCTGCGTGTACTCCACGGACTGCGCCTCGACCGCCGAGCGGGTCAGCTCCGCCGTGTTCTCCTCGCCGCTGTGGTTGTAGGTCACCTTGACCTTGGAGCCTTCCGCGCCCTCGAGCAGCAGCAGCGACGCGTCGTACCCCGCGGCGAGCACGTCCTGCCCGCCGATGGATTTGACGATGTCGCCGACTTCGAGGCCCATCTTCTGCGCCGAGGAATCGGTGTAGACCTTGTTGATGAGCATGTAGCCGCTCTTGTCCTTTTCGGTCTCGAAGCCCAGCGTGATCTTCGTGCCGGACGCCGACGCCTCGCGCGCGGCGACCTCTTCGGCCGTCAGGTAGGCGGAGTCGTCGTCGAGCAGGCCCGCGATATAGCCGCGCGCGAGGCTGTCGGACAGCGTTTCGGAGTCGATGGATTTGTAGAAATTCTGGCGGACCACGTTGTCGATCTCCGAGAGCTTTTCATACATCGACGCGCGCTCCTGCGCGCTCGAAACCTTGCTGTCGAACAGCTTCATGGAGAAGATCATGGCCGCCGTGAACGTGATCGTGACCGCGATGAGCACGAAGGAGATCGCGATGCCGACCGAGATTTTTTTATTCATGTATGTTCCTCAGGTGAGGTCAGCCGCGATTCTTGACATAATCGAGCGGATTGACCTTCGTGCCGTTGATGCGGATCTCAAAGTGCAGATGCGGGCCGGTCGAATTGCCGGTGCTGCCGACATAGCCGATGACCTGTCCCTGCGAGACCCATTCGCCCGACGACACGGCGATGCTGCTCATATGGCCGTAGACCGTCCAGTTGTTGCCGCCGTGGTCGATGATGACGTAGTTGCCGTAGCCGTAGCTGCTGTAGGTGGCGGTGCGCACCTGCCCCGTATCGGAGGCGATGATGGGCTTGCCGTAGATGTTGCTGCCGCAGATGTCGATGCCGCCGTGGAAGCCGTACACGCCGTACAGCCAGCGGTAGCCGAAGCCGGACGAGATGCGGGAGTAGCCGGGAACGGGCCACGTGTAGTAGCTGCCCACGTACGTGGGATTGCCGGTGCCCATGAGCGCTTCCCACTGGGCGTTCATCGCGTTGAACTGCGCGATGATGGCGTCGTAGTCGTCCTGCGTCGCCGCCTGCAGCGCCTGCGAGCTCGTGAGCTGCTCGTTCGCCTCTTTATACAATGAGGCGAGCTCGTTGTATTTTGTGTCGAGTTCCGCCTTGTCGCTTTCGAGCGACGAGAGCTCGTCTTCGATGGCCTTTTTCGCGGCCTCGATCTCCTTCTCCTCCGCTTCGAGCTTTTCGATGAGCTCGGTGTCGTGCGCGGAGATGCGCTTGAGCGCGTCCGCATTGACGAGGAATTCGGAGAAGGACGACGCGCTGAGGATGGCCGAAAGCGTCGACGTGTCGCTCGTCATGTACATTGCGCGCAGCCGTTCCTTGAACAGCTCGTAGGTCGCCTCGCGCTCGGCGATCTTGGCCTCGAGCTCCTGCTGGCGGACGTTGAGCTCCTCCTGCTTGAGGTCGATGGACTGCTTGAGCACGTTGATCTGCTGCTGGACGATGGCCTTGCGGTCGGCGTAGGTATCGGCCTTCGCCTGGGCTTTCGAGACGTCGTCCTTGATCTCGGCGAGCTTTTTGTTGATCGCGATGAGCTGCTGCTGGAGCTGTTCCTTCTGTGCCTGCGCCTCCGCGAGCGTCAGGGCGCCCGCGGTCGTGGGCAGCAGCGCGACGACGAACGCGACGATGAGCGCGAGCGCCGTGAGTCTTCTGTGCTTTTTCATGTGTGTCACCTCTTTTTTGCCGCAGCTTCGCACAAGCTGAAAAAAAGGGAGATGCGGGCGGCCGCCCGCGGCGTCAGACCTTCAGATATTTGCGCATGGCCGACGAACTGCCGAACGCGCCGATGAACATGCCGCTGAGGAAGAACCCGCCGAGGACGTAGTACCAGACGTCCCAGAAATCGACGAGGCTGCCGGACATGGAGCTGATCCACGCGACGGACGAGCCCGCGAGCATCTGCGCGAGACTCGAGTATACACCGCAGATGACCCCGAACGCAAGCGCCGCCGAAATGAAGCCGATCGTCAGGCCCTCCACCACGAAGGGGAATTTGATGAAGCCGTTGGTCGCGCCGACGTATTTCATGATGTTGATCTCGCGCCGGCGGGCGAAAACGGTGAGCTTGATGGTGTTGCTGATGACGACGATGGAGGCGATGAGCAGGATGCCGATGATGATCGCGCCGAGCACGACCATCGTGCGCTCGATGCCGGTGAGCGTCTCCGCGATGTTGGTGGGCGCCGCGACCGAATCGATCGACGGCAGCCCCGTGATCTTCGTCTGCACGTCGCTCATGTACTGGATGTCATCGAGCTTGAGCCGGAAGGACGCGGGCAGGGGATTGTCGTCCTCGAGATTGTCGAGCAGATACCCCTTGTCGCCCATGGTCTTTTTCTGTTCCTCGAGCGCCTCCTCCTTGGACACAAAGGTGACCTCGGAGACGTGGTCGAGCTTGCCGAGCGTGTCGCCGAGCGTGTCGATCTGCGCCTGGTCGGCGTCGTCGGCCACGTAGACGACGAGCTCGTTCTGGTTTTCGATGGACTTGAACAGATCGCGCACGTTGAGCGACAGCAGCCCCGCGCCGCCGATGATGATGAGGCAGGCGGTGAGGATGCCGACGGAGGCGAGCGTCATGACCCGGTTGAGCCACGAATTGGTGACGCCCTGCCGGACGAGATAGCCGAAGCTTCCGCTGTTCATTGCGCGGCCTCCTTTCTGCCGGTGTCCGCGACGATGCGCCCGTTCTTGAGCAGCAGCGTGCGCCGGTTGAAGCTGCGCACCATCGCCTGCTCGTGCGTCACGACGACGACGGTGGTGCCGAGGCGGTTGATCTCCATGAGCAGCTCCATGATCTCATAGCTGAGCTCGGGGTCGATGTTGCCCGTCGGCTCGTCCGCGATGATGATGGGCGGATTGTGCACGAGCGCGCGCGCGAGCGCGACGCGCTGCTGCTCGCCGCCGGAGAGCTGGTCCGGATAGACCTTCGCCTTGTTCGTGAGGCCCACGAGATGCAGGATATAGGGAACGCGCTTGCGGATCTCTTTTGTCGGGATGTTGGTCACCCGCATGGCGAAGGCGACGTTCTCGTAGGCCGTCATGGTCGGGATGAGCCGGAAGTCCTGGAACACCACGCCGAGGTTGCGGCGGAGATAGGGCACGTCGCGCTGGCGCATCTTGACGAGATCGTAGTCGGCGACGTAGATCTTTCCCTTGGTGGGGGTCTCTTCACGCAGCATCAGTTTGAGCAGCGTGCTCTTGCCCGCGCCGGAATGGCCGAGGATGAACACGAACTCGCCCTTCTCTATGTAGAGATCCACATTGTCGAGCGCAACGGTGCCGTTCGGATAGACCTTCGTGACACCATCAAATTCAATCATATACAAACTCCTTGGATCGCTGTAGACGGAACCGCCGCAAGATCCCGCCCCAGAATAAGTGGAATGCCGGCAGCGAGCTGTTGCCGGCAATATCTTCCGTCAATATTTGGTCGGGTTGCTGTCGAGATATTTGCGCACCATGAGCGCGACCTTGAAGACGATCGCGTGGTCGAATTCGCGCAGATCCAGCCCCGTGAGCTTCTTGATCTTCTCGAGGCGGTAGACGAGCGTGTTGCGGTGGACGAACAGCCCGCGCGAGGTCTCGGAAACATTGAGGTTGTTCTCGAAGAAGCGCTGGATGGTGAAGAGCGTCTCCTGGTCGAGGCTGTCGATCGAGCCCTTCTTGAAGACCTCCTTGAGGAACATCTCGCACATCGTCGTCGGCAGCTGGTAGATGAGCCGCGCGATGCCGAGATTGTCGTAGCTGATGATGGAGTGCTCGGTGTCGAACACCTTGCCGACCTCGAGCGCCACCTGCGCCTCCTTGAAGGAGTTCGCGAGGTCCTTGATGCCCGAGACCTCCGTGCCGATGCCGACGACGGATTTGATGTAATGCTCGCTCTCGAGCGTGTCGACGATGGAGCCCGCGAGCTTTTCGACGTCGCGCAGGTCGATGCCGGGCTTGACCTCCTTGACGATGACGGTGTCGGATTCGTTGATGTTGAAGACGAAGTCCTTCTGCTTGTCGGGGAAGAGCTCGGAGATGATGTCGAGCGCGGAGATCTCCTTGTCCGACGTCACGCGCACGAGCAGCACGACGCGCACCGCCTCCGCCGAGAAGCGCAGCTCGCGCGCCTTGGCGTAGACGTCGCCCGGCAGGATGTTGTCGAGCACGACGTTCTTGATAAAATTGACCTTGTCGTATTTCTCGTCGAAATACTGGCGCACGTTCTGCGCCGTGACGGCGATCATCTCGGCGTAGCGCGCCGCCTGATCGTCGGTGCCGTCCACGAACACGGCGTATTCGTATTTGCGGTTCTGGCCGATGAAGCAGTAGGTGCAGCCGTCGGCGCGCAGCACGCCGTCCGCCGGCGCGGATTCCATGATCCCCGCGCGCACGGTGCCGATCTTCAGCTGATCGCTGCATGCGCAGACCGACGAGCCCTCGTCGAGCACGCCGACCTCGCGGTCGATGACGTCTTTCATCTGGGTGACGATCCCCTGAAACAGCTTGTTAGACATCTCGTTTTCCCCTTATCTTTTTCTTATTCCGTGCGGCGCCCGCGTTCGTCATTTTCAACAATCGTCAATTCATTTACATTTCTCCGAAATATATATCCATATTACACAAAACAAATGGAATTTGCAACATTTTTACACAAAATTCATTCTTTTTGTCTGTGCAATATTCCCCAATAAAGGCATGAAAAAGCGGGGATCTCCGCAAAACCCCGCGAAAATCCCCGTTAAATTGCCAAAAAGCAGCCCTTTCTCACCAGAGCGTCAGCATCTCGTCATACAGCCCGATATAGCTGTCGGCCGAGCGGCCCCAGCTGAAATCGCACCGCAGCGCGCGCCGCACGAGCACGTCCCAGGCGGCCTTGTCCTCGTAGACGGCCTTGGCGCGCAGGCAGGCGTCGAGCATGTCGTGGGCGTTGTAGCTCGAGAAGGTGAAGCCGTTGCCGGCGCCGTCGCCGCTGTCGCTCACGGTATCGCGCAGCCCGCCCGTCAGGCGCACGATGGGGACCGTGCCGTAGCGCAGCGCGATCATCTGCGCGAGACCGCAGGGCTCCGATTTCGACGGCATGAGGAACATGTCGGCGCCCGCGTAGATGCGCCGCGCGAGTTCCGGCACGAAGCCGATCTTCACGCCGCACATCGTCGGGTATTTGTTGTGGAAATCGAGGAAGCAGTTCTCGTACATGTAGTCGCCCGAGCCGAGCACGACGACCTGGATGCCCGCGAGCAGGATGTATTCCAGCACGTGCTTGACGAGGTCGATGCCCTTGTGGGAGACGAGACGGGAGACGAGACCGATGACGGGCGCCCCGTTGTCCTCGAGGCCGAACGCCCCGAGCAGCGCCTTTTTGCAGGCGGCCTTTTTCTGCGGGTAGCGCGCCGAATAGTTCGCGGCGATGTAGGGATCGGTGTGCGGGTCGTAGACGTCGGTGTCGATGCCGTTGAGGATGCCGCACAGCTTGTACTGCTTGTCGCGCAGGATGCCGTCGAGACCGTGGGCGAACCAGGGGTCGAGCAGCTCCTTTGCGTACGTCGGGCTGACGGTGCTGATCTTGTCGGCGCTCTCGAGCGCGCCCTTGAGGAAGTTGACGCAGCCCGCGTATTCGAGCACGGCCGCGTCGGCGGGGTCGATGCCCACGACGTCGGACAGGATCTCCCTGCCGTATTTGCCCTGGTACTGGATGTTGTGGATGGTCGCGAGCGTCTTGATGCCGTAAAATTTCGGGTCGTCCCGGTAGAATTTGTTGATGTAGACGTCCGTCAGGGCCGTCTGCCAGTCGTTGGTGTGCAGGATCTGCGGCGTGAAGTCGACGTGCCGCAGCATCTCGAGCACCGCGCGGGAGAAGAAGGCGAAGCGCTCGCCGTCGTCAAAATAGCCGTACAGGCCGGTGCGCTTGAAATACTGCTCGTTGTCGAGGAAATAGCAGGTGACGCCCTCGTGCTTGAGCATGAAGACGCCGCAGTACTGGCTGCGCCAGGCGAGCGGCACGTAGAAGCTGCACAGGAAGGTCATGTTCTGCCGGTACTGCGGCTTGATGTCGCCGTACAGCGGCAGCACGACGCGGCAGTCGACGCCTTTTTTGCAGAGCGCCTTCGGCAGCGCGGCCGATACGTCGCCGAGCCCGCCCGACGTCGCGAAGGGGTAGCATTCGCTTGTGACAAACAGCACGTTCATTCGATCACCTCGTCAAACAACGCTCGCTTTTGCGATATACAGCGGATAGGTGCTGTGGCCGCACAGCGTGCGGCCGGGACTCACGCGCACCGTCTTGTCGGTGATGACGCAGTCGAGCGACGCGCCGTCGCCGATCTCGGTGCCCTGCATGAGGATGGAATTCTCGACGTGCGCCCCCGCGGCGATGCGCGCGCCGCGGAACAGCACGCAGTTTTCGACGGTGCCCTCGATGACGCAGCCGTCGGCCACGAGGCAGTTCCTGACGCTCGCGTTGAGCCCGTAGCGGACGGGCGCCTCGTCGCGAACCTTCGTATAAACGGGATGCCGCGGGTCGAACAGCTCCTGCAGGTTGTTTCGATCGAGCAGCGCCATGTTGGCCTCGCGGTAGCTGCGCAGCGAGTAGATGCGGCGCACGAAGCCTTTGTGCAGGAAGCAGCGGATGTCGAGCGTGTCGATGTTTTTGAGCAGCACGTCGCGCTCGAAAAAGACGAGCATGCGGCTCATGGCCTCTTCGATCATTTCGACGAGCTTGTCTTTGCCGACGATGAACATGTTCATGCTCAGCACGCAGCCCTCTTCGTAGCGGTCGATCATCATGTCGCGCACGCGGCCGTCGGCGTCGGGGCGCAGGACGACGCAGGATTTCATCGGCTCGCCCGCGTCGGGCGGCCTGTCGTAGCAGATCATGGTCACGTCGGCGCCGGTGCTCTCGTGGAAATCGAGCGCGGCGCTCAGGTCGACGTTCGCGACGTGGTCGCAGTCGCTGAGCACGACGTAGCTGACCGCCGAGGAGCGGATGTAGTACAGCGCGTTGTGCAGCGCCTGGATGCGCCCGTGGTAGAGCGTCTCCGACTCCTGCGCGCCGCGGTAGGGCGGCAGGATCGACAGGCCCTCGTTCTTGCGCGCGAGGTCCCATTCGCGGCCGTTGCCGAGGTGATCCATGAGGGAGTGATAGTTGCTTTTCGCGATGACGCCGACCTTCGTCACGCCCGCGCCGACGAGCGACGACAGGCTGAAGTCGATGAGGCGGTAGCGGCCGCCGAAGGGCAGGGAGCCCATCGAGCGGGCCTTGGTCAGCTCGCCCATATTGCTGTCGTGCATGTTCGCGAAGAGGATGCCCAGCGCTTTTTTCGTCGTCATACGTCCGCCCCCTGTGCTACGTCGCTGTATATCATGGCCTTTGCCTTGATCTTTGCGTCGGCGCCGATCTTCACGCCGCTGCCCAGCACGGTCACGCCCCAGCGGCCGATGTCGTCGATGAGTTCGGGCCGCTCGCCGACGACCGCGCCGGGCCCGACGACGGTGTTTTCCGCGACGATGGCGTACTGGACGACCGCGCCCTCCCCGATGACGGAGCCCGGCATGACGATGCTGTCGCGCACGACGGCGTTCCTGCAGATGTGGACGCCCTCGAACAGCACGGAGAAGTCGACCTTGCCCTCGATGAAACAGCCCTCGGTCACGATGGAATTCTGGATCTCCGCGCTGGACGCGACGTAGTGCGGCGGCTTGCAGGGGTTCCGGCTGTAGATCTTGAAGTTGTTCTCCCACAGATCGAACGGGACGTTCGGGTTGATGAGATCCATGTTGGAATCCCACAGGCTGTCGATGGTGCCGACGTCCTTCCAGTAGCCGTCGAAGCGGTAGGTGAACATCCGCTCGCCGCCCGCGAGCATGGCGGGGATGACGTCCTTGCCGAAGTCGTGGGTGCTCGCCGCGTCGGCCGCGTCCTTTTCGAGATATTCGCGCAGCTTGCTCCAGGTAAAAACGTAGATGCCCATCGAAGCGAGGTTGCTCTTCGGATGCTTCGGCTTCTCCTCGAATTCGTAGACCGACCCGTCCTCGCGCGCGTTCATGATGCCGAAGCGGGACGCCTCGTCCATGGGCACCTCGAGCACCGAGATGGTGCAGGCCGCGTCGTGCGCGCGGTGCTCGGCGATGAGCTTGGAATAGTCCATTTTATAGATGTGGTCGCCCGACAGGACGAGCACGTACTCGGGCGCGTAGCGCTCGATGAAATTCATGTTCTGATAGATGGCGTTGGCGGTGCCGAGATACCAGTCGCTGCCGCTCGCCTTCTGGTAGGGCGGCAGCACATGGACGCCGCCGCCCATGCGGTCGAGGTCCCAGGGGCGGCCGTCGCCGATGTAGTCGTTGAGCTCGAGCGGCTGGTACTGCGTGAGCACGCCGACCGTGTCGATCCCCGAGTTGATGCAGTTTGACAGCGGAAAGTCGATGATGCGGTATTTGCCGCCGTAGGGCACGGCGGGCTTCGCGACCTTGGCGGTGAGCGCGTACAGGCGGCTGCCCTGGCCGCCGGCGAGGATCATGGCGACACACTGTTTCATTGGGTAAGCTCCTTCTGTCTCTTCTTTTCGGGGACCCTGAGGTAAAGCACGCTCAGCGGCGGCAGCGTCAGCTCGAGGGAGTCGCCGAAGCCGTGGCTCGGCGTCGGCTCGCTCACGGCGCGCGCGGGGCCGCCCCCGCCGCCGGCGAAGGCCGCCGCGGACGTGTCGAGGATCGTCTCATAGACGCCCGGGCGCGGCGCGCCGATGCGGTAGCGCGTGCGCTCGACGGGGGAGAAGTTGCACACGACGACGACGCCGTCCCCCCGCTTGTCGCTGCGCACGAAGGAAATGACGTTCTGCGCTTTGTCGTCGGCGCCGATCCAGCGGAAGCCGTCCCAGCTGTCCTCGATCTCGTACAGCGCGGGCGTCGCGAGGTACAGGCGGTTGAGCGTGCGCACGAACGAACGGAAGCGCCGGTGCATGTCGTAGTCGAGCAGCAGCCAGTCAAGCTGCTGCGCGTAGTTCCATTCGATGAACTGCGCGAACTCCTGTCCCATGAACATATGCTTTTTGCCGGGGTGCGCATACATGTAGGCGAAGAACATCCGCAGGCCCGCGAATTTCTCCTCGTAGCTGCCCGGCATCTTGTTGATGAGCGAGCATTTGCCGTGCACGACCTCGTCGTGCGAGATGGGCAGGATAAAATTCTCCGAAAAGGCGTAGAACATGGAGAAGGTGATCTTGTCGTGGTTGTCCTTGCGGAAGAACGGGTTGAGCGAAAAGTAGGTCAGCACGTCGTTCATCCAGCCCATGTTCCATTTGAAGTTGAAGCCGAGCCCGCCCTGTTCGGCGGGCCTTGTGACGAGCGGCCACGCCGTCGATTCCTCCGCGATCATGAGCGCCGACGGGAACCGCTCGAAGACGGCGCGGTTGAGCTTCTGCAGGAAGGCGACGGCCTCGAGATTTTCCCGGCCGCCCTTGCTGTTGGGCCGCCACTCGCCGGCCTTGCGCCCGTAATCGAGGTAGAGCATCGACGCGACGGCGTCGACGCGCAGCCCGTCGATGTGGTACTGCGACAGCCAGAACAGCGCGTTGCTCACGAGGAAGCTCTGCACCTCGGGCCGGCCGTAGTCGAACACGCGCGTTCCCCATTCCTTGTGCTCCATGCGCAGCGGATCCTGGCTCTCGTAGCAGTATCCGCCGTCGTACTCGCACAGCCCGAAGGCGTCCTTCGGGAAATGCGCCGGCACCCAGTCGAGGATGACGCCGAGGCCCGCCTTGTGCAGCGTGTCGACGAGGTACATGAAATCGTGCGGCGTGCCGTAGCGCGACGTCGGCGCGTAGTAGCCGGTGACCTGGTATCCCCACGAGCCGTCGAAGGGGTACTCCATGACGGGCATGAGCTCGACATGGGTGTAGCCCATGTCCGCGGCGTAGGCGGCGAGATTGTCGGCGAGCTCCCTGTAGTTGAGGAAGGTGCCGTCGCCGTTGCGGCGCCAGGAGCCGGCGTGGACCTCATAGATGTTCACCGGGCGGTCGTAGACCGCGCCACGCGCCGCCATGTAGCCGGCGTCCGACCATGCGAATCCCCCGAGCTCGTACAGCTTGGAGGCGTCGGCGGGGCGGGTCTCGCAGTGGAACGCATAGGGGTCGGCCTTGTAGAGCAGCCGGCCGTCGGCCGACGTCACGACGAATTTGTAGGCGTCGTACTGCCGCGCGCCGGCGACGAAGCCCTCGTACAGGCCCCCGTCGGAAACGCGCTCCATCGCGCAGTCCGCGTCCCAGCCGTTGAAATCGCCCGCCACGGCGACGCCGCGCGCGTTGGGCGCCCAGACGCGGAACACCGCGCCGTCCACGCCGTCCCGCTGCCCGAAATGCGCCCCGAGGAAGCTGTAGCTCTCGAAATTCGTTCCCTGGTGGAAAAGATAGGCCGGAACATCCCCGCTTTTCGTCTGCTTCAAAGCCCTACTCCTAACTGTGTTCCGATTCGGTTTTTCTCTCTATTTATCATAGCAACAAACACCGCATATTTCAAGACAAAACTATCCATAATGGACAACCATGCTCTGCACGAAAAAAGAAAAATAGTGCAATATGACGTAAAAAAACCGAAAAACCATCAAAAATAAACAAAAAAAGCGCCCTTCGAGGCCGAAGGGCGCTTTTTCGGGGTCAAAAACCTTTCATGCAGTTGCCCAGCGCGAGGAGCGCGCCGCCGACAAAGGTGATCCAGAAGCCGATCGCGGCCTGGCCCGCGATGGTCAGCACGAGGCCGACGACGAGCAGCGCGACGCTGATGAAGAAAGTGACTTTCTTCGGAGGTGTGAGTTTCATGAAGCATACTCCTTTCCTTTGGCATTCCTTTATGCTACTATAATAGCGAACTTGTAATGAATTTGCAATGATTTTGCCCATCGGGGCGAAATTGGGCAAAAACGGGGGCTGCACATGCCGCAGAGGATCGGGCGGGAATTTTTCGAGCGCGGAGCGCTGACGGTGGCGCGGGCGCTGCTCGGGCAGACGCTCGTGCGGGTGACGGCGCAGGGCGAGACGCGCGGCGTCATCGTCGAGACGGAGGCGTATCTCGGCGAGCTCGACGACGCGGCGCACACCTATCGGGGCCCGAGCGAGCGCACGCGCGTCGCCTACGGCGACAGCGGCTGCGCATACGTCTATCTCGTCTACGGGCTGCACTGCTGCCTCAATATCACGGCGGGGGCGCCGGGCGTGCCGGAGATGGTGCTGCTGCGGGCGCTCGAGCCGGTCGGGGGGCTGCCGCTGATGGCGCAGCGCCGCGGCGCGCAGGAGGCGCGGCTGCTGTGCGCGGGGCCCGGCCGCCTGTGCCGGGCGATGGCGGTCGACCGCTCGCTGTACGGCGAGGACCTCTGCGAGAGCGGGCAGCTGTTCGTCGAATACGGCGCGCCGCCGCCGCACATCGCCGCGACGCCCCGCATCGGCGTCGATTACGCCGAAAAATGCCGGGGCGAGCCGTGGCGCTTCATCGACACGGACAGCCGCTTTTTGTCGCGCTGAGGTGAAAACAGGCGGGCGCCGGCCGCGCCGGCGCGGGATATGTCTTTTATTTTTGCGAAAAACATGCTACATTGAAGTCCGGGGTACGGAAAAAAAGAGAGAAACAGGGAAAACAGAGAGGAGAGATAATCTTATGGCGGAAGAATACAAGCGCAGGCACGGGGATCGCCGCGACGGCCGCTGGCTGAGCGATCTCGACGCGCTGCACACTTTCATGCCCTATTTATATGTGAACAGGGCGGACAACGAGGCGTTCATCAGCGAGACGATCGACCTGACCAACCTCAACGCCTATCTCGAGAAGAAAAACGCGGGGCTCACCGAGCACAAGTACACGCTGTTCCACGTCATCCTCGCGGCGATGGTGAAGACGGTCACGCTGCGCCCCAAGATGAACCGTTTCATCCAGGGCATGCGCATCTACCAGCGCCACGACCTGACGGCGGGCTTCGTCGTCAAGAAGGAATTCGCGGACGAGGGCTCCGAGGCGCTCGCGTACATCAAGTTCGGCCCCGAGTCGACCATCGACAGCGTCCACGAGCGCATCGTCGAGGAGATCACGACCTGCCGCGGCGGCGGGCTCGACAACTCGACGGCCGGCATGGACATGCTGTGCAAGCTGCCGCGCTCCATCCTGCGGCTGGTCATGTGGATCCTGCGGCGGCTCGACTTTTACGGCCGCGTGCCCTATTCGCTCGTCAAATCCGACCCGAACTATTCGACGGTCTTTCTGACGAACCTCGGCTCCATCGGGCTCAAGGCCGGCTATCACCATCTGTCGAACTGGGGCACGACGTCGGTCTTCGTCATCATCGGCAAGACGCACCTTGCGCCGCAGTACGACGAGAGGGGCGCCGTGACGATGCGCGAGGTCGTCGACATCGGCCTGACGCTCGACGAGCGCATCGCCGACGGCTACTATTATTCCAAAACGGTCCGCCTGCTCAAGCATCTGCTGCAGAACCCCGAGCTGCTCGAGCGGCCGGCGTCGGAGGAAGTGGACTATGAGTGAGACCGTGACGGGGAAGAAGATCGAGACGGCTTGCGCCGCCCCCATCCTCAAACCGCTGCGCGCGCAGAAAGCGGAAGTCCGCGCGCCGTGGCTGGGCAGCATCGGCGACCTGCCGGCGTCCCTGCAGTACAGGGAGGATTCGATGGTCGGCGCGGTCGAGGCGATCGCCCGGAAATACCCCAACTACGTGGCCTTCGATTTCATGGGCCGCTCGACGACCTACAAAAAGCTCGTTCAGGACATCGAGCTGTGCGCGCGCTCGCTCAGGGCCATCGGCATCCGCGCCGACGACCGGGTCACGATCTGCATGCCCAACTGCCCGCAGGCCGTGGTCATGTTCTACGCGGTCAACATGGTGGGCGCGGTCTGCAACATGGTGCACCCGCTTTCGAGCGAGAACGAGCTCGCGTTCTATGTGAAAAAGTCGCACAGCATCGCCGTCATCACGCTCGACCAGTTCTACAACAAATTCGAGGCGATCCGCCAGAGCATCGACGTCTCGAACATCATCATTGCGCGCATCCGCGACGAGCTGTCGCGCCCCGTCAAGGTCGGCTACATGCTCACCGAAGGCCGCAAGATCAAAAAGATCCCGAAGGACGCGCCCGTCATCCAGTGGGACCGCTTCCTGTCGCTCGGGCGCGCCTATCACTGGAAATACCGCGCCGACAAGGCGGCGAACGACCCGGCCGTCATCCTGTACAGCGGCGGCACGACGGGCACGACGAAGGGCATCCTGCTGTCGAATCTCAACTTCAACGCCCTCGCCGCGCAGATCGTCGCCGTCAATCCGATGTTCCGCGCCGGCGACCGCATGCTGTCGGTCATGCCCATTTTCCACGGCTTCGGCCTCGGCGTGACGATCCATTCGATGCTCGCGAACGGCGGGCGCTGCGTGCTCGTGCCGCGCTTTACGGCGGAGAGCTATGCGAAGCTGCTCGTCAAGTACAAATGCAATTTCATCGCCGGCGTGCCGACGCTCTACGAGGCGCTGCTGCGGCTGGACTCGATGGAGAAGGCGGACCTGTCCTTCCTCAAGGGCGTCTTCAGCGGCGGCGATTCGCTGTCCGTCGAGCTCAAAAAGAAATTCGATAAATTCCTCTACGCGCACAACGCGACGATCCAGATCCGCGAGGGCTACGGCACGACGGAGTGCGTCACGGCGAGCTGCCTGACGCCGCCGACCACCTTCCGCGAGGGCAGCATCGGCCTGCCGTTCCCCGACACGTTCTACAAGATCGTCAAACCGGGGACGCAGCGGGAGGTGCCCTACGGCAAGGAAGGGGAGATCTGCCTGTCGGGCCCGACGGTCATGATGGGGTACGTCGACAACCCGGAGGAGACCGCCGCGACGCTGCAGACGCACCCCGACGGGCGCGTCTGGGTGCACACGGGCGACCTCGGCATAATGGACGCGGACGGCTTCATCTACTTCCGCCAGCGCATCAAGCGCATGATCGTCACGAGCGGCTACAACGTCTATCCGTCCCAGCTCGAGAACATCCTCGACGCGCACGAGCTCGTGCAGATGAGCTGCGTCATCGGCATCCCCGACGACTACAAGATGCAGAAGGTCAAGGCCTTCGTCATGCTGCGGCCGGGCGTCGCCCCCTCGCAGGAGAACAGGGACATCCTGCTCGCCTACTGCAGCAAGAACATCGCGAAGTACGCGATGCCGTGCGACATCGAATTCCGGGAGCAGCTGCCCAAGACGCTCGTCGGCAAGGTCGATTACCGCAAGCTCGAAGAGGAAGAACTGAAAAAAACGCAGACGGCCGCGCAGTAAACGCGGGTCTGCCATGGCGCTCCGGCCGCGCGCAGCGCGCGGCCGGAGCGTTTGTTCCCCGTCCGCTTCTATTGTCACCGCGCGGCGCGCAGATTACAATGCAGGATTCCGCGGCGGGAAGGCCGCTTTGCC